>CALQCC020000027.1 GCA_943328975.2 Bordetella parapertussis
GAGCAGCCATCACCAGCTTACCGGCCGAGACCAGAACCTCTTTATTGGCCAGCCCGACGCGCTTCTTCAGGCGGATCGCTTCGTAGGTGGCCTTCAGCCCTTCCACGCCCACGATCGCCGACATCACAAAGCCGGTTTCAGAGGCAATCGCCGCATCCACGCGCGCCTTGGGACCGTAGGCGATCTCCGTCCCCGTGAAGGTTCCGATCTTGCGCAGCGCCTTCGCCGCCGCCTCGTCCGCCACTACGGCGACCTTCGGCCGGAATTCGCCGATCTGCTGCGCCAGCAGGTCTACATTGCGCCCAGCCACCAGAGCGTAAATACCGAAACGCTCCGGCCATTGCCGGACCACGTTCAAAGTATTGACACCAATGGAGCCAGTTGAGCCGAGAACAGTAAGGAGAGTCACCCGATTCAAGAATACCACTGGCTCCCCTGTCGCACTAGACTATTAAGGAAGTCCGAGGCGCACAGCGCAGGCCGAGCTCATTTGCTAGTGGAGGAAGATCGCGGCCTGCTGCGTTGTGCGCGATTCAAGAAAGGGGGGGGGCGCCGGGAAGGTTTGCTTCAGGGGTCTTATCTGAGGTTAGTCTCGCTTTGGTGGGAGTTGCCTCCCCGGCTTGATTCCAATACTAGTATAAGTCCCCCGTGGATGCAAGACTTTTTGTATGAATTTCTGGATACGGCTCTAATCGATTGTTTTTATGGGGTCTATGGACGAATTCGCAGAGGAATATGCCTCGCACCTAGGACTTCTTTACGACCGCCCCCGTCCAATCTTCCAAAACACGGATTGCCGAACAGAAGTCGTCATCCCCCATCCCCTTGGCCACCGTGGCCCGTAACATCTGCTCTGTCACCGAGCTAGCAGGAACCGGGACGTTCAAATCCCGGGCCATCTGAAGGGCGAACCCTACATCCTTATGCATCCACTTGGCGGAAAAGTGGGTGGTGAAGTCGCGATTGAGGATAAACGGAGCCTTGAAACTGGCCAGTCCACTCCTGGCGGCGCTGTTTTCGAGGATGTCGATCATCAGCTCGGGCGGGATGCCGGCTTTCTGGGCTAGCACGAGCCCTTCTGAAAACGCCTGGAAGATCCCCGCCCCGACCATGTTCTGGGTCACTTTGGCGCGCAGCCCCAGGCCAGGACCGCCACAGTAGAAGAAAAGCTTGCCCATGATTTCCATGTAGGGCTTGGCGCGTTCGTAAGCCGCCATGTGGCCTCCGATCATGAAGGTGAGCGTCGCCTTATCCGCACCGCCGGTAGAACCGGTCACCGGCGCGTCGAGGAAATCGACGCCTTTGGCCGCAAACTCCTTGCCGATCTCGACACTGGCGTCAGGAGCAATCGAACTGCAATCGGAAATGACCGCCCCTTGGCGAGCCGTCTCGATCAGACCGTTCTTGCCCAGGCAGACCTCTTGCACCATGGCGGTATCGCCGACGCAGATGAAGATGAAGTCGGCTTGTTCGGCGACATCCCGGGGAGTCGCACAAACCGTGCCCTTGCCTTCCTTGGCCAACTTTTTTGCTTTGCCCGCCGTGTGCGACCATAGCGCGACATCGTGACCGGCGCGAAGCAAGTGCCCGGCCATGCGATAGCCCATGATGCCGAGTCCAAGAAATCCGATTTGTGCCAAGGGTGTAGCCTCCTGAGATGGAAGCTACGATTCTAACAGGGGCGAGCGCTTTACGAAACCTGCGAAACGGTTTCTTGCGTGGGCTGCTGCCGCTGCATGTTGGTCAGCAGCCGCAGGATCACCAGGTCGGACGCCTGGAACGTATGCACCGGGACATTCGTGAGATCTTCATCGCGCTCCACCACATGACTACGGATCATCGTTCGGAGTTGTCCGATGCTGATCCCCAATTCCTCGGCGGCTTCTGTTTCCGTATATTGCGACTTGGTTCTCGTTGGCGGCATGGCTACAACTTGATTCTAGGGGCGGGTGCCAGAACCCCCAATCGGGAGAACTCTTATTTAAGCCTCGGTATCGCCTGACGTACTTACGTACTAGGGAACGACCCGGAGAAAGCCGGTCCCTACCCCATTGCGCCCGGCCTCGAATCCGTGATATCGTTCCAGTAGCAACAGGAGTCCAGTAACACGTTTGAATTCCGCAGTTAGAGCCTACCCGCTTACACCCGCCTCAACGAGTTTGGAACCCAACAAAGCTAGAAAGAAGAATTAGAGATATGAAAGAAAACGGAACTGTAAAGTGGTTCAATGCTGCGAAGGGATTCGGATTCCTGGCGCGCGAAAACGGCGAGGATGTGTTTGTGCACTACTCCGCGATTGAAGCGGGCGGCTACCGCACCCTCGAAGAAGGCGCCAAGGTCTCCTTCGTAGTGAAAAAGGGACCGAAGGGCCTCCAGGCCGAGCAAGTCACCCTGCTCTAACTAGCTCGAAACGGGCGCGGCCCGGTAGAATGGAAGCGGATACAATCATGTCCCGCACTTTCTTCCGGATCGCGCCCGTTTTGTTTTTAGCGGCAGTCTTTTTCACTGCAACAAGTGCCGTCGCTCAAGACGATCTCGTCACCATCAAGTCCCCAGACGGACGCATCGAGTTCCGCATGCTCGACGGCCCCCCTTGGGAACAAGGTCTGCCCTTCCCGCATCTCACCTACCAGGTCGACTTCAACGGCAAGCGCCTGATCGACACCTCGCACCTCGGCTTTGAAATCGACAGCGCCCTGCCCCTGGGACACAAACTGGGCCTGATCACCACCTCCGCCGAAACGGTGGACCAGACCTATACCTCGCCCGCAGGCAAGACCAAAATCATCCACAGTCACTTCAATGAGGTTGTGGCCGAGTATCTGCAAAACGGCTCTCTAGGCCGCCGCATGACCATGGAAGTTCGCGTCTTCAACGACGGCGTGGCGTTCCGCTACGTGATTCCCCAAACCGCCCCTCTGTTGAATTTGCGGATCCCCAGCGAGATTACCGAGTTCGTCTTCGCCAAAGACGGCGACTCCTATCCTCTATTGCTGCGCGATTTTCAGACCGGCTATGACGACCAGTACAGCAAGCTGACCTTGAGCGGGATTCATACCGACTCGCTGATCGCGCTGCCGTTCTTGGTGGAACAGCCCGGCGTCGGCTGGCTCGCGGTCACAGAGGCGGACCTCGACGAATTCGCCGGATTGTATCTAGCCCACGAAGGCGGACGAACCATGCGCGCTCGCCTATCGCCCCGTGTGGATGGATCCACTTTGCCCGTGATTCTGAAGACTCCCGCAGTGACGCCGTGGCGTGTGTTGCTGATCGCGGACGCTCCCTCGAAATTGATCGAGTCCAACATCGTCGTCAGCTTGAATCGTCCGACGCAGCTAAAAGACACCTCGTGGATTCAGCCGGGCAAGGCCGCGGAAACCGGCTGGAGCGGTGCAGCGATGACCACCGCTTCGATGAAGCGCCACATCGACTTCGCTTCCGAATCGAAGCTCGAGTACTTGGTCATCGACGAAGGCTGGGCCCCGAAGGGCAACGGCAACGTGGGGGACCTGCTACGCATCGTTCCCGAGATCGACATGCCCAACGTCCTCGCCTACGCGAAACAGAAGAACGTCGGCGTGTGGCTGTGGGCGCATTGGCGATCGATCGAATCCCAAATGGACGAGGCGTTCACGCAGTTTGAAAAATGGGGCGTCCGCGGCGTGAAGATCGACGCCATGAACCGCGACGACCAGACCATGGTCGAGTTCTATCACGAAGTCGCCGCCAAGGCCGCCGAGCACCACCTCATGCTCGACTTCCACGGCGCCTACAAACCCGACGGCATGCAGCGAACCTTCCCCAACGTGCTCACGAGCGAAGCCGTTCTGGGCTCGGAATATTCCAAGTCGAGCGCGACCGCCACACCCGAGCACAACGTCATGCTAGCCTACACCCGCATGTTGGCCGGACCCATGGATTACACCCTCGGCGGCTTCAACAACGTAACCCGCGCAGAGTTCCAGCCGCGCAGCCAGCGACCCATGGTGCTAGGTACACGCGCGCATCAACTGGCCCTCTATGTCGTATTCGAGAGCCCCCTGCAGATGGTCGCCGATGACCCGGACGCTTACAAAGGTGAACGTGACTTCGACTTCATCAAGGCCGTCCCCTCGGCATGGGACGAGACCCGAGCGTTGTCCGGCGAGGTCGGGCAATACGTAACCCTCGCCCGCAGCCGCGGCAACGAGTGGTATCTAGGAGCAATCACCAATTGGACCGCCCGCGAAATCGACGTGCCGCTAACGTTCTTAGGCGCCGGTGACTACGTCGCCGAAATCTACGCTGACGCCCCCGATGCTGCCTCCAACCCCAAGCACATAGCGATCGAACAACGGCGCGTGAATGCGACCGCAAGCCTCCACCTCAAACTGGCATCCGGCGGCGGAGCAGCCATCCGCTTCCGTCGGGCGAACTGAGCGCGCAAAAGAAAACCTCCGCTGAACCATGAAAACCATGGAATCAGCGGAGGTTGTTTATTTGTGAAGAATGTTAGTTACGTGCCCCGCCGAACATGTGTTCGACGTCGCGGTTGTTTTCCTGGCAGATATATTCGTACATCTCTTCGCCCGTCTGCCAACGCAGATACCAGCCGCCCGTCCACGGACGCGTATAAGCCCCGGGGTCGTCTATGGTGACTTCGTACTTCATCGTGTCGTAGTCAGTCCGTGTGAACTTCTCGATCAAGTGCAGCGCGGACGTGCTGGGAATCCCCTCACGTGTCAGCCAGAACTTCTCGTTGAAGCCCACAGTATCGACCACCAGAGTCTCGCCTTCCCAGTGCCCAATCGCATGTCCTGAGAACGAAGGATCCAGGTCCTTCGGATGCGTGCGACCGTCCATGTAAACCGTGCGCCAAGTGTGCGGTCCGCCGACGCCCATGATGTACATGCGCTTCTCGGCCGGCACGTCGATGATCTCCGAGCCGTACGGCGTGTGGAACATACGCGACCCGCCCGACGGCTTGCAGCGTACGTGTGGATCGTCTTTGGTCGTCGTGGCCTGGCGGAACTCGTAAACCGCCTTCGCCCACGGCTGCCACGGCACATCCTCAATCTTGATGTTCGTCGGCAGATACATGCTCGGGTTGTCGAGCCCACCCGGAGGATTCGTCGCCAGCGTCGCGCCGGCGTTGCCTTCCCACATACCCTTTTGACCGGGCAGCGGACCTAAGTTCACCCGTCCATCCGGCCAGTGCGGCGTGGGCGCCGAAGGACCTTTTTGCTTGCCCTTACCCTTGCCCTTCTGCGCGACCCCGCCATTCGGTCCGATCTCAAAACCGGAGTTCAGATCGACAGCCGGGTTCGGAGCCTGGCCGCCCTTCTGTTGGTTTTGTTGCGCCGACGAAGGAGCCGTAAACGCGAGAAACAGCGCGGCACCGGAAGCCGCCGCAAGCAAGCCGATTGTACGTAATCCAGAAGCCGAGCGCTGCCGCATGTTTAGTTACCCTTGCCTTCGCTCGAAGCCGCGCCCAACCGTTTGCCGGTGGACGACAAAGTTACCGTCCGCGCGTTCACCTGCTTGCTGCCGTCTTTGGCCAGCGTCGCGTTCACCGTCACTTCATCACCGATCTTCATGGTGTTGCGCGTCCAACCACTACGCTGCAATCCATTCGGCGGACCCATTTCGCAACCCCAGTTGGTGACCTTGCCGTCTTCGCCCTCAACGTCGATAAAGAAGTAGACATGAGGATTCATCCACTCCACTTTGGTCACCGTGCCGGTGAGATTCACGACTTTCTTGGAGTCGTATTCCGCGGAGAAAGAGTGGTGCGCGGAGGCAGGCACCACCGCGAAGGTCACGGCGATTCCCAGAACGAGAGTGCTTAATAGGCTGAGTTTCATGGCGAGTCTCCTCTTAATTCCCTGCTTCCAGATCGCGATTGTTGTCGTCGCAGTAATACTCATCGACGTCGTCTGCCGCAATCCATTGCAGGTCCCAACTGGCGATCCACGGCCGGGTGTAAGTACCCGGATCGTCTACCGTTACTTGATATCTTAACGTGTCGTAATCGGGGCGCGAGATGCGTTCGGTGAGCTTCAAGCTTTCGCCGTGCGGAATCCCGCCGTTGCTCAGCCAGAAGCGCTCGGCGAGGCCAGTGGCCTGCACCACCAGCGTGTCGCCTTCCCATTTGCCGACCGAATACCCAAAGTAGCTCGGCGTAACATCCTCATTGTTCGGAACCTCTCGGCCATCCAGGTCGATGTTGCGCCAGTTCCGATTGGAACCCCGCGCCAACACGAACACACGCGGACGATCGGCGTCTTCCAGAATCTGGAAGCCGTAGGGAGCCTGGAATTGACGCGGTCCACCGGCGGGCAAACAAGCCGCCATCGGATCGTCTTTCAAACGATTGCGCTGCCGATATTCGTACAGAGCCTTGGCCCACGGTTGGAACGGAGCAACCTTGCCGGCATCGGCGATATTCGCCAGGATACCTTCACTGTTCATCGCGATGTTGCCAGCGGAAGTTTCAACCATTGCCGGACGGCTGGGGTTGGCCCAGTATCCGAACTGACCCGGCTCCGGTCCCAAGCGCACGTGGCCATTGGGCCAGCGCGGAGCGGCCTTCCCGGTCTTCGTCGCCGGGATCACCGGGGAAGCCGACTCGTTCAACTTGGCTCCACCCGCCAGCGTGATCGTCTTTCCGTGCGCCGTGCGTTTTCCATCCCGCGCGCGGCTGCCTACGATGGTGACCACGTCGCCCGCGTGCAGCGATTCCCCTGTCCAACCCGAGCGGCGCAGTTCGGTGCGGCTCGCGAATTCGACGGCCCAGCTGCCGCCCACGGCATCGACGTAAACCCACACATGCGGATTCGCCCAATCCCACTTGCTAACAGTGCCGCTAATGGTGACCGGGGTCGCGTCGTTATATACGGCGCTCATCGAGTGGTGCGCCATCAAACTGGCGGCGGCCACGCCCAGCCCAGCGATCGCGAGAAGAATGCGAGCCTTCATTATTGGCCAGCCTCCGGTCCAAAATTCTTCACTAAGTAGTCGAGCAACATGTTTGTCTCTTCCGGCGTCAAAACAGCGCCCTGATCGATCATCGCGCGCGTGCTGTCCCGCCATTCTTCCTTGCTCCGCTGCTGCGCCTTGACTCTTTCCAGCGTGTGGCACCCGGAGCAGACACCTTCAAACAATTCCTTCGCAGGATCCTTCGGCGGGGGTGCCTGGGACATCACTGGCCCCACTGCCAGAAACGCTAGAGCCACTCCTGCGGCAACTCCGGCTTTCCCCACGTTAATCCCGCTTCAGTTTGAAATCGCCCTTGGCTTTGCCTTGGGTCCAAGTGCCGGTGATGGTGCGATTGTACGATCCGATGTCGCCGAGCTTGCCGTCTGCGCTGATGTGTTGGCCGTCTTTGGTGTCGGTCTCGATATGCACGGTCCAGTCGGCCGGGTTCAGCGTCACCGTCTTCAACGGCGCTCCGTTTTTGCCCGGATTCAACGTGCCCTCAACCGACTTGTTGTTCCACTTCATGAACATCACGATGGGAGTCCGCTGCTTCGCGCTGCTGCCCCAGTCACCATGCCAGGAGCCTGTGAGAGGGTGCCCTTCCTGGGCAATAACCAAACCCGCGAGCGCGCCGCCCGCCAACGCAACCACGATTCCTACATGGGAAAGTTTCCGGAACATGAGTTACATTCTACAGCTATTTCAAAAAAAGATCGCACTGCCTTCTAGCAGGGCTACGCGCCACCACAATGCCGACACAGAACCGCGACCGTGAGGGAGCGGCCAGACTCGATAAACAGTGAATTACACGACACCGTCGCGATTCTGTGCGTCGCGGTCCCGCGCACCTAGCAGCAAAAAGAGATAAGATGCCTTGTGCAGGAGGCAGCCAAGCATGAAGCAGGCAGCTAAGGTTTCTTTGATCGCCGCGGTCATCGCCGTGACGGCGTTTCTAGTCCCGGCCCAGCAGTCAGGCACAGCCAAGGGCAAAGCCAAGCAGACCAAAGTGGACGACGCGGCCCTGCGCAACGCCGCCAAGAACGCCGAAGAGTGGGTCACCTACGGCCGCGACTACTCCGAAACGCACTTCAGCCCGCTGAAGCAAATCGACGCGAGCAATGTGAAACGCCTCGGCCTCGCCTGGTCCTATGAAACCGACTCCCCCGCCGGCGCCAACATCGAAGCCACCCCGCTGGTGTCGGGCGGAGTCATGTACGGCATCCTCGGCTGGAACGTCATGTTCGCACTCGACGCCCGCACCGGAGCCTTCAAGTGGCGCTGGGACCCGGAGATCAAGCGCGAGCACATCGCCACCCTCTGCTGCGGCCCCGTAAACCGCGGCGTCGCCATATACAAGGGAAAGGTCTACGCCGGCCTGCTCGACGGACGCCTGGTCGCACTCGATCAGGAAACCGGGAAGTTGCTCTGGCAGACCCAGGTCCTCGATAACCCCGACACCCTGCTCACCTCCGCTGTCCGCGTAGTCAAGGGCAAGGTCATCGTCGGTTCCAGCGGAGCCGAGCAAGCCGTGCGCGGCCAGTTCTCCGCCTATGACGCCGAAACCGGCAAACTCGCCTGGAAATTCTATACCGTGCCCGGCGATCCCGCTAAACCCTTTGAACATTCCGAACTCGCGATGGCCGCCAAAACATGGAACGGCGAATGGTGGAAGATGGGCGGCGGCGGAACCGTGTGGGACGCCATGGCCTACGATCCCGACGCCGACCTGCTCTACATCGGCACCGGTAACGGTGGACCCTGGGCGCGCGATCTGCGCAGTCCCGGCGGCGGCGACAACTTGTTCCTCGGATCAGTGCTGGCCGTGCGCCCCGACTCTGGCAAGATGGTCTGGTATTTCCAGGAGACGCCCGGCGAAAACTGGGACTTCACCTCCGTCCAGCCCTTCATCCTGGCCGACCTCCCCATCAACGGTCGCCAACGCAAGGTCTTGATGCATGCTCCGAAGAACGGCTTCTTCTACGTCCTCGACCGCATCACCGGCGAATTCATCTCCGGCGAGAAGTTCGTCCAACGCATGACTTGGGCCACCGGCCTCGACGCCAAGGGCCGCCCCATCGAAGCCAAAGGAGCGCGCTACGGCACCGAGCCGACGAAGATCTTCCCCGGCGCAGCAGGCGCGCGCAACTGGCAGCCCATGTCGTACAGCCCCATCACCGGACTCGTCTATATGCCCGTGAATGAAGCAAGCAGCACCTACGCCATCGACACCAACTTCAAGTTCCAGCCCGGCGTGCGCAACACCGGCATGAATAATCTGCGTCCCGCCACGCCCGCCGGAGCAGTCGCCGCACCGCCTGTCCCACAAACCGCCGCCCTCAAAGAACCCGAAGGCGCCGAGAATCAACCCAACGTCGCCGGCCGCTTCCTCGTCGGCTGGGACCCCAAAACGCAAAAGGCCCGCTGGCGCATCTCTGGCGAAAATAACTTCCTTCGCGGCGGAGGCACAATGGCCACAGCGGGCAACCTGGTGTTCCAGGGATCCATGGCATTCAACGCCGAAACCGGCGAGAAGCTATGGGAAGTGGACCTGGGCGGCAACTACGTCACGCCCATCACCTACATGCTCGACGGCAAACAATACGTCTCACTGTTCGCCCGCGCCGTGCCCAACAACCGAATGTTCACCTTCGCGCTCGATGGCAACGAACCGATCCCGGCCATGCGACCGGTACCGCCGCAGCCAGCTAAATAAACGCGGTGGTCTTCACGCCGCTAATCTCAAACTGCTTGCGGCAACGAAGGTTCTTGCACATGGTCTTGTCATCCAACAAGACCATGTAGCTGAGGAACTTTGCGAAGCGCGCGCGGTCACGTTCGTCGGCGCCGCGCGGTAACTGCTCCAGCTTTTTCCGGACCAGCCAGCGCAGATCGTACGTATCCTGCGTCCGGCAGAACGGACAGTTGAGCGTCGCCGGCTTGGTGGTCGGCGACTCCCGGTAAAAGCTTTTTTCTTCCATTAGCGTGCTGCCAAACGATCGTCGGTGACTTTCTTAAAGCTGGCGGACAAGCGTTCGATAAACATGTCGATATCGCCCTTGCCAACATTCATGGGAGGCGAAATGCGCAGCACGTTGCCGCTGATACCGCCCTTGCCCAACAAGATCCGATTTTCGCGCGCCGCTTCCAGCATCGCGTTGGTCGCAGCCGAGGCCGGAACCTTCGACTCACGATCTTCGACCAACTCCACGGCCAGCAGCAAGCCCATACCGCGGATATCGCCGATAAGCGTGAACTTCTCCGCCAGTTCGTCTAGCTTGCCGCGCAGGTACGCGCCCATCTCGGCCGCGTTAATCATGAGTTTGTGCTCGTCGATATATTCGACCACCGCCAGCGCCGCCGTCGTCGTGACCGGATTACCGCCGAACGTCGAAATCGTGAGGCCCTTATAGGCGTCCGCCACTTCCGGACGAGCCATCGTGATACCGATCGGCATGCCGTTGCCCAGGCCCTTGGCGCTGGTGATCATGTCCGGCTCTACGCCGTAGTTATCGATGCCCCAGTACTTGCCCGTGCGGCCCCAACCCGTTTGCACTTCGTCGCTGATGAACAGCCCGCCGAACTTCTTGACGATGCCGTGTACGATCTCGAAGTATTCCTTGGGAGGCGTGATCAAGCCGCCGACGCCCTGAATAGGCTCGGCGATGAACGCAGCAATCTTGCCCGAGGTCGCGGTGCGGATGTGGTCCACCATGTCGCGCGCGCATTGCACGTTGCAGGTCGGGTACTTCAGATTAAGCGGGCAGCGGTAGCAGTAGCCGTTGATCGCGTGCGTGAAGCCCGCCGTCGGGGCTCCGCCTAAGCGCCAGGTGCCGACGCCGGTCGCGGCCATCGCCGCCGCCGAACGTCCGTGATAGCTGTGGCGCAGGGCGACGATCTCCGTCGAACCCGTGTACAAGCGCGCCGTCAGAAACGCCGTCTCGTTCGCTTCCGTACCGCTATTGGTGAAGTAGAACTTGCTCAGCGCACCGTTGCCGGGCGTCTTGGGCGCGACCTTCATCGCCAACTTAACCTGCGGCTCGGTCACGTAAGCAGTGGAAACATGCTCCAGCGTGTCGATCTGTTCTTTGACTTTTTTGTTGACGTCGTCGTTGCAGTGGCCGACGCTGATGGTCACAATGCCACCGAAAAAGTCCAGGTATTGGTTGCCGTCGGCGTCCCAAACGAATTGGTTCTTGGCCTTGGTCAACATCAGCGGTTCCTTGAAATAATGGAAAACGCTGGGGAAAATATGCTTCTGATGCGCGAGAATGATTTCCTGCTTGTTCACGATTGCTCCAGCGTACATTATAGCCCGGTCGGCGTGGCTTCACCCAACCCGCCGCCCCATCTTCGCTGTTCTTACGCCTGTGCGCCCATCGACCACGCGCGTACACTAGAAGCATGTTCCGGCACGTGGCCGCTGTTTCTCTGTTCCTGGCCTCCAGCCTGACCCTCTGCGCCCAGGCAACCGAATGCGTCGGCAGCGTCGCGATCACGACCTTCCGACTCTCCGCCTCCCCTTCCAGTGGAGGCTCCCCCGTCTGGATGCCGATGCGGCAAATAAACAACCTGCCCGCAGGCTATAAGGTTCGCTATCAGCCCGGCGCCGTCCCCCCCGACATGAGCTAAGGATGCGGCCATCGCGCTCGCCTTGGTCCCGAAAACCGGCGACGGACAATTCAGCATCCTGCCGCCCGGTCCCGCAGCCAGCACCGGTGAGTGGACTGTACCCTTTGACACCAGCGTCGTGATGCTGATCTTCGCCCCGCAGGGGTTTGAAGAAAAGCGCCTCACCACCCTGGTGACCCGCGATCCCGCCATCGTCTCCGCCCTGGCCGAATACGCCGACCAGACCAACGATCTGGAGTCCACACTGGAAGCCCTGCGCAGTCTCGACGACGATACCGAGGCCGCCCTGGAACCTGGCCGCGCCAGCACGCCAGCCGAACTTGCGTTGCTCGCGCTCGTGCGAGCTTTGAACCCCGCGGTCTCCAGCTACGATCCCTTCGGCACCGGGCGCCGGGCCGGCCCCACCTCCAGAATGGGACAAGGCGCAAACCTCTTCTTCGAAAATGCCGGAGGCGTCATACCGGGCGGCGGCGCTTTGCCCATGGTGAAGCAGTTCCTCATGCCCGATACCGAATTCCGCAGCGTCTACGGTGCCGCAGCAGACTCCGCAACGGGCGCTGGAAGCATGACCCTGTGCGCCCAACGCCAACCACGCACACGCAACAAAGTCGCTTACGTTTGGGCCTACCGCTTGACCAACGCCAAGGCACCCTCGGCCCAGATCGTAGCGACAGCGGATGGCGCGGCGGACGTCCCTATCGGCCTGCGCACCAGCGTCGCGCTCAAGCTGCCTCCCGGTGCGGATTGGGATCTCCTCGGCCGCGTTACAGACTGGGGTTTAGTCTCGCCATCCGGAGGCGCGCCTCTGCACATCACCGCTTATCCGTCAGCGGCAACCCGCGAACTTCGTTTGGATCTCCGCAACTTCGCCGGCCTACCCGGTGTCTACCAAATCGAGGGCCGCTGGGATTGGGGCTCGCTACGGCTAGCCGGCTCAGTCCGTTTGCACCAACTCGACGCGCTCAGCGCCGCCAAGTTGACGCCGGAGTCGCAAGACAAACTGGTCATCGACACTGGACCAATCGCACTCGATCTAACCGGCGCGAATCTGCGCTTCATCGAACGTGCGTGGATGCATCGCCCCGAAAGTGAACGCCGCATCGCCGTGGATCTGCCCGCCAAACGGGACGGCCCAGCAAACCGCCTGCGCGTGGAAGTCGACACAGATGGCCTGCACGCGGGATCCTATTTCCTCGCCCTGACCCGAGTTGACGGAGCCACCACCGACATCCCCGTGCGCCTGCTCACCGCCGCGCCCCGAATCGAAACCGCGGGCTTGCGGATCAACCTGGGAGATTCTGCCCGAACCATCGTGCTAAGCGGAACAGGCCTCGATCAGATTCAGGCGCTGGAATCACCGCTGGCCACGATCGAGCTGAAACCGGCCACCGCAAACGCCACCAAGCGCGAGGCAACCGTTCGTTTGCGCCCCACCGCCGCCGCGGGCGCGACGCTGGAACTCGCCGCACGCGTCGATGGACGCACGGGCTTGCTGCACTTCCCCGGCGTCTTTCAGGTCGTCCCCGCACGCCCGCGCATCACTGCGGCCCGGACGGCGGCCCCGGCCGATCTCTCCATCCTCTTGCCCGAAGGGGAAATCCCCGCCGGGTCTTTCGTCAGCTTCACATTGAAAGTAGAATCCTCTTCTCAGTCAACCTTCAGCTTGAAGTGTGAGGGAGCAGCCAACGCAGTCCCACAGAGCTTCACCGCACCCGATTCAGGCACATTGTTCTTCTCCCTCGATCCCGGCTCCATCGGAAACACCGGCTGCAAACTAACCGCAGTAATGGAGAGCGAGCTACTCGGCGTTTCCGATCCATTCACGCTGGGCACCATAGTCCGCGTACCCCGTATCGAGAAGTTCTCCGTCACCAATGATTCCGCTCCCGGCGGCTACGTCGCCGTGCTCGAAGGCTGGGACCTCGAAACAATTGAGCGCACAGGTTGGAACGCAACCCTGGGACTGCCGACCGCCGAACTTCCCCGCCCCATCGCCGGTCAAGGCGCGAAGCAGACACTGCGCATCGCGATGCCCTGGCCGTCGCCCGCCCCCAAATCTCCGCTATTCGTTTTCCTACGCGGAGAATCCCAAGGCCGCGTCACTCGCATCACCCAGTGAGGCCACCGCAGTGAGACCGGACGACTTCGACGCTCTGGTGGTCCGCGCGATGCGACGTATTCCCCCGCACTTTCGCGCCCGCATCGAAAACGTCGCCATCATCGTCGAACAGGAACCCCGCCGCCCCGGATTATTAGGTCTCTACCAAGGACGTCCCCTAACGCACCGCAGCGTGCACGATAGCTTTCAGATGCCCGACCAGATCACGATCTATCAAGGTCCGCATGAACGCATGGCGCGTAATCCCGAACACTTAGAGGAGCTGGTCGCCGAAACGGTGTGGCACGAAGTGGCGCATTATTTCGGACTCGACGAAGCCCAAGTCCGCCGAGCAGAGCGTCGCCATGCGAAATTGAAGAGACCCTCATGATCGATTGCTACATCACGGATCGCCACGCCCTTCGTGGCGAAACACTGCTCGACTCCATCGCGCGCAACCTGCGCAACGGCGTCACCTGGATCCAGATCCGTGAAAAAGATCTCTCCGCCCGCGACCTCTTCAACCTAGTCCGCTCCGCCATGGCGCTTCCGAATCCGCATGCGACCAAGTTCATCGTGAACACGCGCGTCGACGTGGCCCTCGCCGCCGGCGCCGACGGAGTACACTTCCCCGCAGGGTCCCCCGAACCCAAACGCTGGCGCGGCATCACGCCCCCCGGCTTTCTTCTAGGCGTATCCTGCCACACCGTGGAGGAAGTGGCCGCAGCCCAACTAGAAGGCGCGACCTATGCCGCCCTGGCACCCATCTTCACGCCGATTTCAAAAACATCCACGCTCCCTCCGCACGGTACCGATGGACTGGCACGCGCAGCCGCACGAGTCCAAATACCAGTACTCGCATTAGGCGGCATCACGCGCGAAAACTCCCCATCGTGCGTAGGGGCTGGAGCTAAGGGTGTCGCGGGTATTTCTCTATATCTATAGCTGTCTCATCCTGCTAAAATTTGGGCGTGGCCGCCACGGCAACCCAGCAAGCGTATTCCCGCACCGAAACTCGCCGTCTTCTGAAGCTAACTGAGAAACAGCTCTCCAGTTTCGAGGCGCAGAAGCTTGTCCCTGCTCGCGAGCACTACGGCTTCAAGGAATTAGTCGCCCTGCGCGCCATCATCAAGCTGCGCCAAGCGCACCGACCGGTCCCGCAAATCGGGCGCGCCGTGGAAGCGCTCACCGCGAAACTGCGCGGCGTCCACGATCCACTCACGCAACTCAAACTCTACGCCGACGGCAAACGCATCCGAGTCGAAGTCGACGGTCGCTCCATGGAAGCAGAGTCCGGCCAGTTACTGCTCAACTTCGACCAGATCGAGCTCTCCCGCCTACTGGAATTCCGCGTGCCCGATTCAGCCTCGGCCGAGCGTGAACGCCGCGCCACAGCCGACCGTTGGTTTCAAAAGGGCTTGGAGCTGGAACAAACCGGCGCACCGCACGGCGAAGTCATCGAAGCGTATGAGAAGGCCATCTCGCTCGACCCGCGCGCCGCGGGAGCCATGGTGAATTTGGGAACGCTCCACTTCAACGCTCGAGGTTGGCGCGAAGCAGAACGCTACTATCGCATGGCGCTCGAAGCCGCCCCCGACTACCCATTAGCCCATTTCGACCTGGCGAATCTCTTCGATGAGCGCGGAGATCGTGCGCAAGCAATCGAGCACTACACCGCCGCGCTGAAAATATCGCCGAACTACGCGGATGCACACTACAATTTGGCCCTGCTCTATCAAGGATCGAACCAGGCCATGAAGGCCGTCCGTCACTGGACGATGTACCTCAAGCTGGACCCCGCCAGCACTTGGGCCAACGTCGCACGCCGCGAGTTGGCCAAGTTACGGGATCAAACCGTAGTCCCCGGCTACCGTCGCTAGGCGATCAGCGAGGCCATTTTGGAACCCGGACGAATAATCGTCTCGTTCCGCTCCGGCCCCGTAGATACGCCGCCGATCTCCACTCCCGACTTTTCTTCCAGGAAGTTGAGGTACGCCTTCGCCCGCTCCGGCAAAGCCTCGAACGTAGGAATCCCACGCGTCGAAGTCTTCCAACCCGGCAGGAACTGGTACACCGGCTCGATCGCTTCCAACGCGCGATACGTCGCCGGCATCTCCGTAATCTCCTGACCCTTCAACCGGTAGCCGATACACACCGGAATCTCGTCCAGCGAATCCAGCACGTCGAGCTTGGTGATCATCAAAGTATCGAAACCGTTCACCATCGCCGTGTAGCGCAGCAGCGGAGCATCGAACCAACCGCAGCGTCGCGGCCTGCCAGTAACCGCACCGAACTCTTTACCTTCGCGGCGCAACATCTCACCGCCGCCATCGTGGCTCTCGGTCGGAAACGGACCCGAACCCACGCGCGTGATGTAAGCCTTCGATACACCGATCACGCCATGAATGCGCGTAGGCGGAACACCCGTACCAGTAGCCGCGCCACCCGCGCTCGCACTGGACGACGTCACAAACGGGTAGGTGCCATGATCGATGTCGAGCATCGTCCCCTGCGCGCCCTCAAACAAAATGTTCTGCCGATGCGCCATCGCATCCGCCAGCAACGCAGCCGTATCGCACACCAGCGGTTTGAACTTCTGCGCCAATTCCTCGATGCGAACCCGCATAGCCGCGTAGTCCACGCCGTCCGTCAGCTTGAACGTAGCCGCCAGCGTCTTCTTGTCTTCTACCAGGGTGTCGTACAACTCATGGAAGCTTTCCGGATCGTACAGATCCGCGATGCGAATCCCGCGGCGCCCGATCTTATCTTCGTAGCAAGGGCCAATGCCCCGCGCCGTCGTGCCAATCGGAATGCGATTTTCTCGCGCTTCCGACATCTTCTCCACCAAGCGATGGAACGGGAAGATCACTTGCGCACGGTTGCTGATGCGCAGTTGTTTAGTTACGTCGATGCCCGCGGCCTCCAGCATGGTCATTTCTTCGGCCAATGCTTCCAGGTCCACCACGACGCCGTTGCCGATCACGGCCATCACGCCGGGGCGCAGAATCCCGCTGGGGATCAGTTTCAGAACGAATTTCTTGGGCCCGATATAAACGGTATGCCCCGCATTGTGCCCGCCCTGATAGCGCGCCACAACATCGAACCGCTCTGCGAGCAGGTCCACAACTTTGCCTTTACCCTCGTCACCCCATTGGGCCCCGAGCACAATCACATTGGACATTTTATGTTTTTTGACCGCGCACCCCAGGTGCGCTAAGGTTCCTACTCCAACAAATCATTGTAGCAACCGCGCGTTTCAATCCGCCTAGCGGCTACAATAATCTGAGATGCAGGTTACTGATATTTTCCTCGGCCTGGGCCAGGACCGCTTGGAACAACTCTTGCGCTCCGTCTCCATCGGCCGCCTCAAGACATACCAATTGTTCGATCGCATGAAGACGCGGTTGCACATGAACAAGCTGAATTCGGAAGCGCTGCGGCATGCCGCCCCGCGTATCTGGAAGCGCATGGAAGAGCGCGACGAAGAGTTCACCGCAGAGCTGGCTCAGGCCATCCTGATCTCGCACTTCGACATGATCAAAGCCGTCCTGGACCACTTGGGCATCCCCCACGAAGAGGGTTTCTTCTCCAAAGATACCGACGTGGCGGCGCTGCTCAAAGACGGCTGGCAGGAATCCGCCTGGACCCAGTTCCAGGACAAGTTCGCCCAAGCGCCGCTGCTATTCTACATAAACCATTTAGGCTGGGAAGTCGCGAATTCCACCGAAGTCTTCGCGCCCACGAAGTAGCTTGTTATGAAAGAACTGTTCGATGCCGTCCGAGCCAATGATGCGGCTCGCGTGGAAGCGCTGATCGCAGCCGACCCGACGCTCGCCATCTTCGCGGCGTCCATGTTGGGCGACGTCCCTCGCTTGGAAGCCCTACTGACAGCAAATCGCTCATTGGTCACCGCCGTCAGTACCGATGGCTGGACTCCTCTCCATCTGGCCGCGTTCTTCGGCAAACTCGAAGCCGCTCGTCTGCTGCTGAACAAAGGAGCCGTCGTGTCCACCCGCTCCAACAACGCCATGAACAATCATCCGCTGCACGCCGCAGCGGCCGGTGGACACTTGGAAATCGTAAAGCTCCTACTGGAACACGGTGCCGCCGCCAACGCTCAACAAGCCGGAGGCTGGATGGCTCTGCATGCCGCCTCGCAACATGGAAACGTGGAGATGGCCAAAGTCCTAGTAGCCAACGGAGCGGACCCCTCCGGCCGCGCCGACAATCAACAGCGTCCCATCGATCTGGCCTTGCTCAAGGGCCACCAGAGCATGGTCGACTACCTCGAATCCTGCGGAGCAACTCTCTAAGTGAACCCGGAAGCCATCATCTCTGAACTCCACGCGTCGGCAACCAAGTCGCTGGAAGCCGCCACCACGCTCGAAATGTTGGAAGCCGTGCGCGTCGAAGCCCTGGGCCGCAAAGGCAAACTCGCGGAAGTCAGCAAGACCTTCGGCAAACTCGCCCCCGAAGATCGCGCGAGCCTCGGCAAGCTACTCAACAGCGTCAAACAGGAACTCGAGGCCAGCCTCGACTCGCGTAAAGCCGCGTTGGAATCCGTCGCCCTCGACGCCCGCCTGGCCAGCGAATGGTTCGACCTCACCACGCCTGCCCCTGGCATCCGTCCCGGCCATCTGCACCCGGTCACGCAAGTACAGCGCGAAATCGAAGACTTGTTCGTCTCTCTCGGATTCGCCATCATGGACGGCCCCGAAGTCGAACAGGAGTATTACAACTTCGACGCCCTGAACATTCCGCCCGATCATCCCGCGCGCGACATGCAGGATACCTTCTGGCTGAAAGACGGCCGCCTGCTGCGCACCCACACATCTCCCGTGCAAATCCGCGCGCTGGAGAAATTCGGTGCCCCGCTGAAGATGATCGCCCCCGGACGCGTCTTCCGCAACGAAGAAGTCGACCCCTCCCACGAACACACCTTCTATCAACTGGAAGGCATGATGGTCGACCGCAATGTCTCCGTCGCCCACTTGATCTATTTCATGAAGACGCTGCTGTCGGCGATCTTCCACCGCGAAGTCACCGTGCGCCTCCGCCCGGGCTTCTTCCCCTTCGTCGAACCCGGCTTCGAACTCGACATTCAATGCCTCATCTGCGCCGGCAAAGGCTGCCCCGTCTGTAAGCAGTCCGGCTGGGTGGAACTCCTGCCCTGCGGCCTGGTGCACCCTGCGGTCCTGCGCTCCGGCGGACTCGACCCCGATGAGTGGAACGGTTTCGCCTTCGGCCTCGGCCTGACCCGCCTGGCGATGATGCGCTACGCCATCGACGATATCCGCTTGTTCGCCAGCGGCGACCTGCGATTCCTACATCAGTTCTAATACGCGATGAAATTTTCCTACAACTGGTTGCGCGACATGGTGGACGGCTTGGACGCCTCGCCCGAAGAATTGGAGCGCTTGATCACCATCAAGACCGCCGAGTGCGAAGGCATCGAAGCCCACGGCGACGACTTCGTGATCGAGGTCGACAATAAATCTCTAACGCATCGCCCCGACTTGTGGGGCCACTTCGGCATGGCCCGCGAAGTCTCGGCGATCACCGGCAAAACACTACGCGATCCGGTGATGCCGCAGAACTTCACCAACAAGAACGCACCCGTAAAGATCACTATCGACGACCACGCGCTGTGCCCGCGCTATTCCGCCCTAGCGTTTGAGAACGTGACCGTGAAGCCGTCGCCCGCGTGGCTCCAGCACCGCCTGCAAGCGGTCGGCCTGAACCCGATCAACAACATCGTCGACGTAACCAACTTCGTCATGGCCGAACTGGCCCAGCCCATGCACGCCTTCGACGCCGACAAGCTGCACGACGGCCCCATCCAGGTCCGAACCGCACAAGCGGGCGAAACGGTTGAAGCCCTGAACGGCGAAACCTACGAACTCGACCCCTCGAACCTCGTCATCGCCGACCCCAAGGGAGCCATCGTCATCGCCGGCGTCATCGGTGGAGCGGGCAGCGCCATCTCCGAAAAAACGACGCGACTGGTGCTCGAAAGCGCCAACTTCAACTCCTCGAACGTCCGCAAGACGTCGTCGAAGCTCCGCCTCCGCACCGACGCCTCCATGCGCTTTGAAAAAGCCCAGGACCCGGTGAACACAGTGCGTGCGCTCGAACGCGCTTACGAATTACTGCTGGAAGTATCGCCCGGCATCCGCGTGGTCGGCGGACTCGCCGATTCTTACCGCCCCGCGAAAGAGCAGCCCCCCATCGCACTCGCGCTCCCCTGGTTGGAGCGAAAACTGGGCCGCGCGCTTCCCGTCGACGAAGTGCAGCGCATCCTGGAATCGCTAATGTTCCGCGTCGAGCGCATCGACGAACACACGCTCTCCGTTTTCGTCCCCAGCTGGCGCGCCACCAAAGACGTCTCCATCAAAGAAGATTTCGTCGAAGAGATCGGCCGCATGATCGGCTACGCGTCCATCACACCGACCGCGCCCCTCACGCCCGCCAACGTCCCCCCGGCCAGCCCCGAACGCGTGTTCCACCATCAGGTCCGCGACGCCGCAGTGGCGCAGGGCTTCACCGAAGTCTATAACTACTCCTTCGTGAGCCAAGAGCTAGCCGAGAAGTTCTCGCTGGACCTCAACGCTCACCTGCACGTGACCAACCCCATCGTCGCGGATCAGAACCTGCTCCGCACCAGCCTACTGCCGGGCATCTGGAAAAACATCGGCGACAACACCCGCCACTTCGATTCGTTCCGTTTGTTTGAAATCGGACGCGAAGTGCATCCCGATGGCGAGGTGCCCCACTTCGTCGCCGCGCTGTTCGCGAAAGACGACGGCGTCGCCGGCTTGCTGGAACTCAAGCGTCTGGCCGAGTGCCTACTCCCAGGCGTGGAAGTGAAACCTTCCGCGACCGTCCGCAAGTTTGAGCACCCGCAACGAGCCGCCGAGCTGCTCCACAACGGCATCGTGTTCGGTCGCCTCTTCGAGTTTCATCCAGGGATGGTAGAACAAGGCCGCGCCGCAGTGTTGGATATCGACCTGCGCGCCCTGATGGAATTGCGATCGACCAAGCTGAAGTATCAGCAACTCCGTCGTTTTCCCTCCAGCGACTTCGATCTATCCGTTGTCGCCGGTCCGCGCGTGTTGATCGCCGACGTACAGAACGCGATGCAGAAGCTCGCAGGAGATTCACTGCTCAAGGTCGAGTTCCTGCGCGATTTCGCCTTGCCCACCGGGGACCGCAGCCTGTCTTATCGCCTAACCGTGGCAGCAGCCGACCGGACACTTGCCGCTGAAGAAGTCACCGCCGTGCGCACCGCCGTGATTGACGGTATGCGCGCCGCGGGATACGAACTGCGGGTTTGACTACTCTAACCGCAGCCCGTATTCCTGCAACAGCTTCTGTTCCGAGTCATACAAGCGAACCCAGTAGCTACCCGCCGCAAGAGGAGTATCGACATGGAGTACGTACCCGCTCTCGTGACTGAACTCGGGCGCACCACTCCACTCGGGGCTGCCTTTGGCGTCCACAATTTTAGCCTGGAAACTTTGGTCCACCCGCAGGTGTTGCGACTGAATCTTCAGACTCAACGCGGAATGCGCCGGACCTTTTGCCGCGACACTCTCCGTACCGCCGCGTACCGAGCGCAACGTGACTTCAGCGGCATTCGCCTCCAAACCAGGATTCTGCGACAACACCACCGCCAGGGAGAGGGCGGCGAGTGCTCCCGCGAAAACCGGTATGGGACGGGCGTAGCGTAATTGGTAGGTGAGCTGTCCCACGAAAGTCGCCCAACGGCTGGGAGCAACCTGAGGAACTGGCTCGGCCAAGGCGGACTTCATTGCCGCGACATAGTCGTCCATTACGGCCAAGGCATCCTGACAAGGGGGACAAACGAAAAGGTGAGTTTCCACCCGGGCTAACTGGGATTCCGGAAGACAGCCCAGCGAATAACTTTCAAGCGTGTCTTCCGTCAAATGCTGCGTTGCGTGAGGCGAGGCGAGTTGGATTGTTTCCACGGGGTCAGGCTCCATAACAGGGCTCTAATTGGCCAACAAATGGTTAGTGCGACATACCTGCAGAAGTTCTCAAGAAAACTGCTTGCAGATTTTTATGTGCCAGTCTTTTTTTACCCAGTTCTCCAAAGCGTGCTTTAGCGCGCGATTTCAGTAAGCGGAACTGCGTGTCCGACAAATCCATCTCCGAGCAAATTTGTTCCTGACTCTGCTCTTCCAGATAGAAGCGAGTCAGAATTTCCCGATCGCGGGCCGGGATCTCCGAGAGCACCCGATGGATCAAATCCTTTCGTTCTGAAAAAATAGCGATCTCTTCCGGATCCTGCCCAGGATCTGCGATCCGTACAGTAGTATCGATCTCAGCCTGTTCCCGCCGGGCCTGGACTGCCTTATCGATGTGCGCCGCAACCTGACGCCGGACAATTGTCCGAACAAAACCCATCAATCGCGAAGGTTCCCGCAGTTCCCCCCGGCGAATCGCTTGGACCACCACCACAAAGGTGTCGTGGACTTTGTCGTCTAGCTCCTGGACGCCTAACTGGCGTACCAAATAGAAACGGATGCCCCGTGAAAAGAGTTGGTAGAGCTCCGCCATTCCTTCGGCTTGACTGCCCTCTTCGGCCGCCCGAATGCGTTGCACCAGATCCACCCAGCCGGCGTAAGTCTCGTCGCCACCCGGGAGTTGATCTTCGGATTCGTTCTCGACGGTCGTCTCCGCCATGATCCCGGACATCGCGACGGGGCTCGCGTCCACCGCCAACTCCACTTGCTGAATCATCTGCACCATCTCGTTTTAGACCTGCCTGTGTTGCGTCACGTGGATCACCGGGCACCGCCGGTGAGTTGGTAGGCTGCCCAATAGGCGGGGTCAGACTGCCACGTACCTGAATGAATCATTTCGACCTGCCCTCTCCGCAGGGCCTCCGCAGTCGAAAAGGAAGTTAGGTGTTGGAAAAACGCCGGGAGCAAATCGCCACCCGAATCCTCTACCGCCCATCCTGTTGCCAGCACCGTGCTTGCACCCGCCGTGAGCCACGCCCGGGTCAGTCCCAGCAATCCCGCTCCTGGCCGAACTTCTCCGCTACCCGAAGAGCACCCTGTCATCACCACCAGCGCTCCAGGGACTTGCAACATCGCGATATCGGCGGTACCCAGCAGTTCCGGACTGCCCCCTTCGCCCACTGAGAAGGCTAGATACGCTTGGTCGCTGCGGGAGTCCTTCGCCACCACGTGCGTCGCTAAATAAACCGTGCTGGGCGCAGATCCGGACAGCGACTTCAAGAATCCCGCGCGCGAAGCAGTTGCCCCCTGCAGAACAGTCGCCGGCTTCCCCCAAATGCTCGCTACCCGATGCAACTCATCTCCACTCGCCACCAACCGATTCAACTGCCCAGGAATCTGGTACGGGGATGGACCCACTAACCCTTCGGAAGGTCGCAAGCGGTCGTCGGCCCAGTTGTAGATCGGATCTCCCACGCCCACGTAGGCACCTTTGGCTGCCTTCGCAGTCGACCCCTGGTGCCACCAACTCGCTCCAGGAGTAATCTGCAGCGCGTGGCTCTCCACCAAATACCGGGATCCCGTCCGCAGAGCCGCAATCGGAAGTTCAAACAGCGAACCTTCCAACGAGAGCGCCCACGCAGATCGCTTGACCTCAGCCGCGTCGAGTTGCCCAAACAATGTCCTGTAGAGTTCCTCACCCAAGCTAGCCGCTCGACTTTCGTGCTCAACCACCGCATTCCGGAATGTTTGCACCGCTTTTTCGATCCGATCCGCCGCCGGCAACTTGTAAAGATGCAAGCTATCCCGCGTCACAGCCCACAGGTAGGATTCCGCCGCTCCCGTGTAGAAGCTAAGGACTAACTCCGATTCACCTAGGCCCTGCTGAAAAAGAGTAAGTGAGGAATCAGTAGAAAAACTCTCCAACTTGTTAGGTGAATACCCTAGGCCGGCTGCAGACTCCATCTCAGTCAATTCCAGATGCAGCTGTTCGCCCTGTCCGCTCTTGGACAAATCGGCATAGTCTCCCACTTGAATTTGCCGCGATTCCTCAACGCGCAGCTTTGCCAGCGTTTCCCAATATTTGGGTGTGAGTTTGCGCCGCCACACTTCAGCCAACGCTGCGGATTGTCGCAAACTGGCCGCGCGATTCCGCTCTGCGGCAAGGAAAGCCTTGCTCGCCCACTTCTGTTCGCCCGTTGCCAAAGCACGGCGGGCAGCAGCTTCAATAAATGTGCGAAACACTCTACGATCCGTTTCGGTATCCGCCGCAACCAGCGACGACTGCGACGGAGGAGGCACCACCTGCCGCCAACGTTCGGCTCGAGTTGCTGCAACTTCAAAAGCCTGTAGGGCTAACTCCGAATGCCCCTCGGCCTGGAGAATGAGCCCGCGCTGGTGTAACAGCCCGCGCCCCGATACTGCCGTCCCTTGCTTGGGAAGAGCTTCGATCGCTATGTCCGTGAATTGTTCAGCTTCCTCCAAGCGACCCTGCGCCAAGCGCAAGGTGCCAAGCCGACCATAGGAGAGACGGAGGTCATGCGACTGGTGGAGAATCCGCAGGCGATACGCCTCGCTCAAGGCAGCTTCCGCGCCGGCCAAATCCTCTAGCCCCATGCGTTCTTCGCCCAGCAGGTCCCAGCCTTCGGCCTCTAGCGTCACATTCGACTGCATGCGCGCGGCCTCAATCGCCTCCAGGATCACCCGGGCATTCTCAGCCGCACCCGTGTTCAGCCTGGCGTGTTGCAACTTGAGCTGCGCTGCGTAATACGGAGCAGCCGGGAGCCTTCTCGCGACTTCAATCCCCGCTCTGGCGCTCTCGCGCGCGGCAGGCCAGTCCCCCACCAGAAGATAGACACTGGAAAGTCCGGGAGCCACGGCGCCTTCCGCCAGCCAGTCACTGTTGGCGTGGGCCAGATCGCGAGCCTTGCCATAGGCGTCCAATGCGTCCGTGTAGCGGAACAAAAATACGTAGGTGTTGCCCAAGGCCGTCATATAGCTGGCTTGGGCGCGCAAATTTCCGGCGTGACGTGCTTGAGCAACAGCTTGCAGGTAGAGCTTTTCCAGGCCAGCGTAATCGCCGGATCGCCGCAGTTTTTCCGCGGACTTCTGGATGTCGGAGAATTCCTCTGTGCGCCACCACTGGGCGGAATCAGGCGATTCGGTCCGGCTGGCGGTCGACGGGCGCGACAGCGCCAACCACAGGATGAGGGCGATGCAGAGGCCTCGGGGGAGTTTGGCCACTGTTACCTCACAATGTCTACGGTTGTGTATACACCGTAACAAGAAAAGGCCATTAATTCCATCACAAAAATGCGTTTCTCCTTATTTCGGTACCATTTACCCACTACGGCCTATGGACCGTACTAAGGAGAATTCGGATGGAACGGACCTAATCTTTACCCCCTGCCCACTAGAGGCATATTGGTCGCCATCACCGTCATGAACTGGACGTTGGCTTCCAGCGGAAGGCTGGCCATATAGAGCACCGCCTCGCCTACATGACGCAGAGCCATACGTGGTTCGGCCAGAATCGACCCATTCGCCTGCGGGATGCCCTGCGCCATGGCATCCGTCATCTCCGTCGCCGCGTTGCCGATATCGATCTGCCCGCAGGCGATGCTGAAAGCCCGTCCGTCCAGGGAGATGGACTTGGTCAGTCCGGTGATGGCGTGTTTGGTCGCCGTATAAGGGGCTGAATTCGGGCGCGGAGCCGTGGCCGAGATCGACCCGTTGTTGATGATGCGCCCGCCACGCGGCGTCTGCAACTTCATCAACCGCATCGCTTGCTGCGCGCAGAGGAAGGACCCGGTGAGGTTCACATCTACCACGGCGCGCCATTGCTCGAAGGTCAGTTCGTCCATGGGGACCGCCGGAGCTCCAATGCCCGCATTGTTGAAGAGTAAGTCCAGGCGTCCGCACGACGCATACGTTTGGTCGAACAGACTGCGGACCTGCTGAGGGTCCGTCACATCGGTGGCCACCGCGAGCAGACCATCCGCCGTGGCCGCCTGGGCGATGGTTTGATCCAGCGCCTCGCGACGCCGACCGGCGAGGACAACGGTCCAGCCGGCAGCGTGAAGTGTGAGAGCTACATTGCGTCCAATGCCGGACCCAGCTCCGGTGACAAGGGCGATCTTTGAGGGCGCGGTCATCGACCGATTATACTGTCACGCGTTCGACATTGACCAGACTTTCACGCAACTGCCAACAGAAGTTGATGTCGACCTCCTACGATCAGAGTTCATCAAAGGAGGGTACTACTTGTTTCTGAAAACACTCGCCGCAACAGTTCTCTGCGCGGCCATCACCATCCCGGCGTTCGGACAAAGTTCCGCGCCCAGCATCCGGATCGTATTGCCGGAGCGCACACGTTTGTTGCAAGGGCAACAGTTGGATCTGGTTATCGAGGTGCGTAACGCGACGGCCGTCAGCGGTCTCAACGTGAGCGCTTCAGGAATTGGCATGACGTCCCGCTTCGGCGCTGCCAAGGCGGCTCTGTTAGATTGCGACACCAGCTCTGACTGGGTGTATCGTGCCAACCTGCAGTCGTTCAACGCGACCGTCGAACTGACGGCGACTGTGACCGCGGACGGCAAGACGCTCACCGACACGCGCACGATCCAAGTTCGCCCGTTCGCGCAACCGCAACGGCGCAACATCGTGCTCTTCATCGGGGATGCGATGGGCACCGCGTATCGTGACTCGATCCGCCTGGTGGACCGCGCGACGGTCGACGCGAATGGCAAGAGCGCCTTCCGCGAAGGCTTCTTCGACAGCTTGTCCGAAATGGACCGCATGCCGGTGAGTGGCATGTCGATGACCTACGGCACCGACGCGATTGTTCCGGACTCCGCCAACACAGGCTCGGCCTGGGCCACGGGAAACAAGACGTTCTCGGGCGCCTTGAACGTGTTTGAAGACGGCACCGACTGCCGCTGGCGCTTTACGGGCGTGACCAACACGACCACGCTGCCGGCGATGATCGACAATCCGCGCGTGGAGACGCTGTGGCAGTATCTGAAGCGGCTCTACAACTACAAGACCGGGATCGTGAGTACGGCAGCCATCACCGATGCGACACCGGCGGCACAAGGTGGCTACACAGGGTACCGTCAGTCGCGTCTCGAAATCGCTCGCCAGTATCGTGAGAACCCGATGCTGGGCGGAGCACCGGCGTTTGACGTCATGCTCGGCGGCGGCGCGGATCCGTTCACCAGCGCAGGACGCGCGGACAAACGTGACTTGATCGGCGAATTCCAGGGCCTGGGCTATCGCAGCGTGAAGAACGCGAAGGACCTGGCCGCCATCACTGGTTCCGCGCCGCTCATCGGGCTGTTCAAGGGATCGACGACCCCGGCGACCAGCAGCAACGGCATCGCGACTACGGACGTGAACATGGACGTCGCGTACGACAAGCTGGGACTGACTCGTCCGGCCTCCGAGCCCACTGCGGCTCTGGGATCGTTTACGGACCAGCCCATGCTGGACCTGATGACGCGCAAGGCGATCGAAGTGCTCTCGGCCAACGGGGACAACTTCATCCTGATGGTGGAAGCCGCTTCCATCGACAAGCAGTCGCATCCGAACAATGCCGCGGGCACCATCTGGGACGCGATTGAACTCGACCGCTCGGTCGGCGTGGCCCGCACGTTTGCCGCAGCCCGCGAACGCAAGGACACGCTGGTGATCGTCACGGCGGACCATGATCAATCGATGGTCATCAACGGCGTGAGCAATACTCCGGATGCGGAATACTTCGACCGCACCAAGAAGTCGGACGTAAGCTTCAGCACCGCCGCAGGCGCACAAGCCTTCAGCGTGTACGGCGATTCCTACGCCAACGTGCGCTCCGCCTATCCCTACGTCAACAGCGGCGGAGCCCCGGCGTCGGTCAGCACCGGCCCTGCGGGACCTCCTGGATCATTTGCGCCAACCAACGTTCAGTTGGATCCGGCGGCAAGCACGTTGTCCACCTACGCGGGTCTCACGGCCTACAAGAAGGGTTCAAACGGATACCCGGTGAACTCCGGCACTGGCTTGCGTCGCTTGGCGGTCGGTTACCGCACGGGCGACCATACCGGTTCCAGCGTGCCGGTGACGGCGGAAGGTCCGGGAGCTCTGTTGTTCACGGGCTACATGGATCAGACCGACATCTTCTTCAAGATGGCTGCGTCGGCTTCGATGGACACCGCGGAGATCGACAAGGCGCTGGAAGTATTGACCAAGTCCGGCGGATTCCCGACGACCATCGGAAAGTAGCTTGATGAAACACTACGTTGTACTACTGGGGGCGCTGCTTATTGCAGCGCCCGTTTTTTCGCAAGAGCAGTATGTTCTGGCGTTTCAATTGAATGAGACTTCCGCGCAGGTGGTGCAGCGGTTGGGACGGCCCGCACTGGTGGCTCCTGCGGGCGAGTTCGAGAGTTGGCAGTATCAGATCGGGATTGAAGATAACCACGAGTTCTCACACGTGCTGCTGTTCCGCGTTTCCACCGGCGAGTTGCTCAGCGTGACGCGCAACTGGGAGCAAGAGCGGACGGTGGACGAATTCTTTCCCGCGGCGGAGAGCAAAGTCTATTACTACCCTGACGCCGAGCATCGCGAGTACGGCGTGCGCGTGCGGCACCTCAGCGGAGGTCGCTTGCTGATCGCGATGGGTTCGACGAAAGCCGGCGACCCGACGGGGCAAATCGTATTGATTCGCGAGAGTGAGTTGCAGCACTTTCACGGCTGGCTAGCGAAGCAGCTCTCCTCGAAACATTAAACAGCCTTTGCGATATCATAGGCCGCATGAAATCAGCCTTTGTGCGCACGCTCCTCTTCTCGCTGGCCGCGCTCTCTCTGACTGCGGCATCGTTGCCTACCGCGAAACCCGAAGACGTTGGGATGTCGTCGGAGCGCTTGCAGCGCATCCAAGAAATGATCCAACGCCGCATTGCCGCGGGGGAGATGACCGGGGCTTCGGCCGTGGTGGTGCGCAAGGGCAAGGTGGTGTATCAGACGTATCAAGGCGTCATGGACAGCGAGACGAAGAAGCCCGTTACGGCGGACACGATGTTCCGCATCGCGTCGATGACCAAGCCGGTGACCAGCGCGGCGATCATGATGATGATCGAAGAGGGCAAGGTCCGCTTGAACGACCCGATCTCGCGGTACATACCGGAGTTCAAAAACATCAAAGTCGCTGTGCAGAGCGGGCCTGCGGTAGCCCCGGCTGCTGGTGGGCGTGGGGGAGCTCCGCAGTTCTACACCATGCCGCCTACGCGCGAGATCACGGTGAAGGATCTCCTGACGCACGTCTCTGGGCTCGCCAGCGGCACGATGAGCAACAGCACGGTGCAGACTATTGCTCGCAAGCAGGGGGAGACGCTGGCGGACTACATTCCTCGGCTGGGGACCACGGCGTTGGAGTTTCAGCCGGGCACCCGCTGGGCGTATAGCGCGCAGGCAGGGCACGACACGCTGGGTCGCATCGTGGAGATCGCTAGCGGGATACCGCTGGACAAGTTCTTCCAAACGCGGATTTTCGATCCGCTGGGCATGAAGGACATTGCCTTCTGGCCGTCGGATGCGAACTGGCCTCGGGTGGCGAGCGTGTACGATTTGGCGCAGGGCAAACTCACGAAGCGCGCGAACCCCAATGGCATGTCGAGCAACGTGTACTTCATGGGTTCGGGCGGATTGATCTCGACGCCGCTGGACTACATTCCGTTTGGCGCGATGCTGGCGAATGGCGGGTCACTGAACGGCAAGCAGATCATGGGCAAGAAGACGATCGAGATGATGAGCGCGATGCATGTGCCGGATACGCTTCCGGGGCGCACGGCTGGCGAGGGATATGGGCTGGGAGTGCGGGTGGTGACGGATCACGCGAAGAACGGGACGCTGCTTTCGACGGGAACGTATGGATGGTCGGGGGTTTACGGGACGCATTTCTTTGTGGATCCGGTGGAAGGCGTGGTGGGCGTGCTGATGGTGCAGACGGCGAACCAGGAAGTGAATCGGGACTTTGAGAATCTGGTGGCGCAGGCGGTGATTCAGTAGTAATTGGGGCCAATTCCGTCTAAGGTCCGTTTTTTGGATGCAAACGGGATGTGGTTGCAAGACCTGGGGGTTCCGGGTCTGTGGGACGGGAAAAGCTGGGTTCGTTTTGTTGTGGGACGTTTTTCTCGCGAGGCGGTTGGGGTGGTCGGCGAAGCTCATCTCGGGATGAGCGTAGACTGGTCGGGTGGCGGAGTGGCTCGGGGATCGCAGGATGTGAAGAGGGGAACGGAGAAATTGTGACGGTGGAATCCGTTACTGTAAAGAGAGAAGCCTAGGAAACGGTCATGCACCTGAATATTGAACTCCCCGATGCGCTGGCGCTGCAAGTGAAGGCACAAGCCCAAGCTGAGGGCATGTCGCCTGATCGCTTTGTAAGCCGTGTCCTCGAAAACACTCTTGCGGCGGTAGAACCTCAGAAATCTACCAAACCGTTCGAGACGGGATACGGAATGCTGGCCAAATACGGCCCGGCACCATCAGCTGAAGAGATCGACGAAAACCGGCGAGATATGTTCCGCAACTTCGCACAAGATCTCTAATGGTCGCTGGGGTTGCTGATACTCACACCGCTCTGTGGTACCTGTTCGGCGATTCTCGCCTCTCGACCCGAGCGAAGGAATTCATCGATCGAGCCGCAGCCTCCCGGCGCTCTATTGAGATTTCTCCCATCAGTCTGGCGGAGATCGTCTATCTGGTGGAAAAGAGTCGTATTCCAGCGTCAGCTTTGGATGATTTGAGAAGCGCCTTGGAGAACCCCAACCATGTATTCAAAGAAGCTCCGTTTACGAAGGATGTCGTGAACGCGATGAGGCAGGTTCCCCGCGATGAAGTGCCTGACATGCCGGATAGGATCGTGGCGGCGACTGCGGTGTACTTTGGTGTTCCAGCCATCAGTAAAGATGGGCGTATTAAGGGGTCGTCTGTGCGGTCCGTTTGGTAGGGAACAGGCACATGCCGAGCAAGTCTAAACGTAGCGTTGTCGCGACCGAGCGGATTGCCGAAATGGCGACGCGCGGCGGGGGGTAAGACGCTTCTTTTGACGCAGGCCGTGAAGGTCATGGCAGCAAGTATCGTATCAACGAAGGAATAACGGCCGAGCCGCCGGCCAAACCCAGAACAACAGCGGCAACGCAGCGCGGCACGCTTGCACCTACCCGGAAACGCCTGTTCTTCCGGTCCCAATCGAAAGCTGTATCTCTCATTTCGGAGCCATTGTCCATCAGCCCTCCCTACTTCCTGTACCGCGTGCTGCAAGTCCTGTCAGGACCTGACGTGACTCTACGAATTTATGCCTTTGTAGAAGGACTGTAGAAGCAATTCTTCGATATTGTTGAAAACAAATAGAATACAGACACAAACCACACCCCTGAAAACTCAAACGACCCTCCGGCGTAGTAAGCACTAGGCAACCCGCGTCCAAGAATCGACTATTCTCTTGCGCTAGGGTTCGAAGTAGGGAGCGTCCGTCCGCTTGCTGACGCGCGCGGTTCCGTGGCGGCCTCTGCATCGGTGGGTCTATGATGGTCGTTTGCGCTACGACGACTGGATTGGGAAGACAGAAACGCACGAAGATGTGATCACGGCTTGGCCGCTTGCGGCACTGGCGGCGACGCTGGATAAAGAGACTGGTGTGGGAGACGTTGTGCCGCCGTTGTGGCATTGGCTTTACTTTTTGCCTACGCATCGGCAGAGTGAGCTGGGGGCGGATGGGCATGGGCGGCGGGGGGAGTTTTTGCCGCCGGTGGAGCTGCCTCGGCGGATGTGGGCTGGGGGGCGGTTTGAATTTCACGACTCGCTTAGGGTAGGAGATCGGGCGACGCGGAGTTCGCGGATTGTCAGTGTGCAGGAGAAGCAGGGGCGCACGGGAGCGCTGGTGTTCGTGGTGGTGCGGCATGAGATCCACACTTCGCGGGGGCTGGCGCTAACGGAGGAGCATGACATCGTCTATCGCGATCATCCGCAGGCGGGGGAGGCTCCGGTGGTGCAGACCGCTCCTGACGCAGCCGACTGGGAGCGGACGGTGCGGCCCGATGACGTCCTCTTGTTCCGCTACTCCGCGTTGACGTTCAACGGGCATCGGATTCATTACGACCGGCGGTATTGTACGGACGTCGAACATTACCCGGGGCTGGTGGTGCATGGTCCGCTGGTGGCGACGATGTTGGTGGGGCTGGTTCCGGGCGCGATCTCAAAGTTCCAGTTTCGCGCGGTGAGTCCTTTGTTCGACACGGAGCCGTTCGTTGTTCGCGGTAAGCGCGAGGGGAACCTGGTTCACCTCAATGCCTGTGCAGCGGGGGGACGGCTGGCCATGACGGCTTCGGCGGAGTTCGCTGCTCCTCGATAAAGCCGCCCCAGGCAGTTTCTACGCCTCGGATCAAGACGACGTTCTGCACCAGCCAGCGCGTGAACCAAATTATCAACCACGGGATGGTCACGATCAGGATGGAACCGAAAGCGACGACGAGGGCTCGCCACAGCAGTTCCAATCCGGTGGCTCGGAATTCGACAGCGATGCCTTCGCCTTTGACGTGGCTCGCCATCCAGCGATACATGGCGACGGCGACCCAGGCCCAGCCGACGATGGTGAGGCCGGAGATCGCGATCAACGCATACCAGCCGAGCAGCGCGGGGAAGGATCCAGTGAAGGTGAGATGCGGGCCTGGATTCAATTGCAGATTGTAGATGAACCACTTGATGATGGTGAGCACAATCGCGAGTATCGCGATGTAGGAAACGACCATGATCGGGATGATGGAGAAGATGTCGGCATTGCCTGCGAGTAGCACTTGTTGGCCGACGGTGACCAGCAAGATGAAGATGTGCCACACGACGACTTCTCCGCCGGTGCCGCGGAAGACGGCGGTAGTGCCGTCGCTAAATTCGGTGCTGCGGCAGATCCAGCGGGCGATGGCGGCGTTGACCCACGCCAGCGGCACGAAGAAGAGGGCACCAATGATGGACAGAACGAGCCACTTCAACGCTTCGAGGGACGTTCCCCGGAATTCTAGGCGGACTTCAGTGCGCTCGCTAGCCACTTCACGATTCTACACCGCATAATGGATAGACTCACGCCCTTATGAGCTTTCTAACTTCCCCAGAGTCCTGGATCGCGCTCCTCACGCTGACGTTACTTGAAATCGTGCTGGGGGTGGACAACATTGTCTTCGTCAGTATCCTGGCGGGGAAGCTGCCGCGCGAGCAGCAGGCCAAGGCTCGCACGATGGGGCTGGCGCTGGCGATGGGCACGCGCATCATGCTGCTGTTGTCGCTCACATGGGTGATGGGGCTGACACAGCCGTTGGTCACTATGATGGAGCACGACGTCACCGGGCGCGACTTGATCCTGCTGGGCGGCGGACTATTTCTGCTGTGGAAGAGCACTCGCGAAATTCATGAACGGCTGGAAGGTCCGGAGGAAAGCCAGCACAAGACCAAAGCCAAGTATTCGATGGCGGGCGTGCTGGTGCAGATCGCGCTGCTGGATATCGTGTTCTCGCTGGACTCGGTGATTACTGCGGTGGGAATGTCCGGGGAGATTGTTGTGATGGTGCTGGCGATCGTGATCGCTGTGGCGTTCATGATGTACACCTCGGGGGCGGTGAGCGACTTTATCGACAAACATCCGACCATCAAGGTGCTGGCGTTGAGCTTTCTGTTGCTGATTGGGACCGCGCTGATCGCGGAGGGGTTCCACCAGGAGATCCCCAAGGGCTACATCTACTTTGCGATGGCGTTCTCGGTTTTTGTGGAGATGCTGAACCTGCAAGTGCGCAAAAGCGGAAAGCCCGTGGAATTGCATCCCACGGGCCGCGATCCGGAAAACTTGTAGCTGGTTCCTACTTCAGCGCGTCGCGCAGATGGGCCATGCGCTTCTCGCGTTCGTTGGCGAAGCGCTCGATGGCGGTCTGGATGGACTTGGCGTCCAAGTGGGCTTCGGTGATGACGTCGGGTTCTAGTCCACCGGTGAGCCATTGATTGTCCCAATCGGAGGTGAGCGAATACTCATCCGTCATGGGGCCTACGTTCCTGAGCGGCCACACGCGGCGGGTGCCCGTGCTGACCACCATCAAGTCGTAGTAGGCTTCGGGGGGCAGGACCGAGTTGCGATACGCTTCGGGCTGCAGGTCGAAGAGTTCTTCGCTGATCGCTGCAATCACTTTGACGTTGACGCCCGCGGCTTCCAGCTTGGGGAGCGCGGTCATTAAGTTCACAGTGGAGCTGGAACCTTGCGTGACCACGTAGCCGTGGCGCGGGCCGGGGGCGAAGTCGCGGATGACGTAGAAGCCTTTGGCTGCGGCTCGCAGATCAGTGTCGGCGAACTTGGAGCGGTCGGCGACGGGGAAATCGGGGCGCGCTACTTCGATCGAGATGATGCCAACCTTTTGATCGCGGGCGGCGATCTCGGCTGCGGCGAAGTAACCAGGAGCAACGTCGTTGTAATCCCAGAAGCTCAAGTGGATGGTCTGTCCGCGGGGGAACAGCTTCCACACTTGCGGGGAGAAGATGCCGAAATGGGTGCGGGCGTCGGCGGCGGTTTCGGGGCCGGAGTGACCGGCGAGGATGTGCAACACGCCCATGCGGAACACGCTGTCCTGATTCTGCTGGCTCCACACGCGAGCGGGCAGGTACATGAGCGGAGTGAAGGCTCCGTAGGTTCCGCTGATGGCCCACACGCCGGAGAACTTGGTGGGATCGACGGAGGCGTTCTGGCCGACTAGGCCGATGGCGGTGGATACGTTGCCGGCTTCTTGAATGGCGGCTTTCAAACGCGTGCCGGCGGGGTTGTTTTCGGGATCGTAGTGGCCCCACAGGTTGCCGTGTTCGAGGTTGATGGATTCCGAGAGGTCGGCCGCGATGGTGAGGAAGCGGTTCTCGGTGACGTAATTCATCCACTTCAAGATTTCGGAGATGCCGCGGCGTGTGCCTGCGACTTCGCCGGGCTTGCGGAAGAGGGTGATGCCGACTTCCTTCTGCTCTCCGGTAATCGGATTCTTGACAGTGACTTTCTGTGGCTCTTCGGGCAGGTTCTTGACACGCAGACGCTCGTCCTGGAACGGGTCCGTCGTGTTCTGAACGCGCAGCGGGAAGTCGTCGGTGATGGTATCGCCGATGGAGACGAGGCGATCCGCCAGCCAGTCGCCGAGGCCGTTCTTATCGAGCACGGACATCGCGATGTCCATGTTGGTCTTGAACTGAATGAGGCGTTCGCGTTGATCCTTGGGCGCGCCTTTTTTGATGTCAATGAACTTCACACCGAAGCGTTTTTCGAAGGTGGCGGCGAGCATGGTGAAGTGCTCGGAGTTCATCTTGAAGCCGTAGGGATGGCTGGGGTAGCCGATGACCGGCTTCTTCAACTTCGCGGGCCACCAACCCTTGGTGGTCTTGCCGATCAGAACCATGGGGCGGCGATCGGCGGGGTCCCAATCTTCCATGGCCTTCAGCGCGGCGACTACTTGTTTGTAGTCGTTGCCGTTCTTGACGACGAACACGTTCCAGCCGTAGGAGGTCCACTGTTTGACCAGGTTGTAGCCGGTGTACTTCGCGTCGATCACGCCGCCGATCAACGAATCGTCGATGCCGGCGTTGTTGTCGGAGATCATGACGCGCAGCCGTTTGCCGTTCTTGAGCGCGAGCGCTTGCGTCTTCAGTTCCTGCGCGTGGCCTTCGGTGAGCGCGAACTCGCCTTCGAAAGCGATGACTTTGGGGCCGGTAATGGGCGAACCCATCACATCCCAGAAGGCGGCTTTGCCGGCGGCTAGTGCGAGGCCGACGCCGGAGGGTCCACCGTTTACGTCATTGGTTACGTCGATAGATTCGGCGTGGCCGGAGAGCGAACGGATGCCTCGGGCTTTGGCTTGCTCGAACAGAGGGTGGTCGGTGAGGTTGTTGTCTTCGAGCAGAGTCGCGAGTGCGCCTGCGCCGCGACGGAATCCGAGCGCGTCCACGCTGAGCATGGCGACTTCGGGATCGACGAAATACTTGCGGTCGCCGGTGGCCTTGAACTTGCGCTCCATCGCTTCGCCCATGGCGATCCAGAGGCCGTAGCAGGTCGGGATGCAGTGCCCGCCCGCGAGCATGAACTTGTCGCTAGCGGGATGCTTGGGGCGGCGATAGTCGTAACGCAAGCCGCCGAACTCGGGTCCCGCGAGATGGACGGCGATGTTGTAGGGGGTGTAGGCGAGGGGTCCGCCATAGTGCCCGGTCTGCGCATAGTTCCCGAGCAGGGAGAGCGTCATGGCCGTGAGGAATCCGACGTCCTCCAGGCGTTCCTGGTCAAAGGGCTGCGTCAAGGGTTTAATGGGCGAAATAGAAGACAAGGTCCAACCTCCACGATACGATTGCGAGTGCGGAAAAGCCGCAGTGCGATCAAGCATAGCCCAAATGCGGGCAGGCCGGACGGGGAGTCGGGGCCGGTAGGTGATCGAACTTTCTAGTGTAGTACGAAAGCAGGGCTGCGGACGTAGTTCTAAACTTGAAATAGCCCCAATGGAACCAATCACAGGCACCGCGTCGATCAATCAAGAGCCGGACACCGTCGCTAGGCCAGCCCCGCCTCACACATATCTGGGTGTAGCGGAGAGCCTAATGAGGGGCGTAGAAATCCTTGCGACCGCGCCAGCACCACCTGCCATTGCGCTAGCGTTCCTGGCCGCGCAAGTGCTTGAGTGCCTTCTCAAGGCAGCAATTACCGCGGGAGATCCTTCCAATACTGAGGTGACGAGCCTAAACCTTCGGCACAACTTGAGTGGATTGTGGAGCCGCGCGGTCGAGCTTGGGCTTGCCGTTTCACGATCACCACCCGACTGGGTTGACTGCTTGAGCGGTTTGCACAATAAGCCGTACTACCTCAGATACTCAACTGGTATTAATGGCGTTGTCACGCCGAATTCGGAACAAATGGCAGAAGGACTAACCGCCCTCATGGATATTGTCAGAGCGCGAGTACATTCCAGCTAGTTGTTCGTTGCCGGTTTCGCCTTGACTACGAGCATTCTCGCCGTGCGATGCGTAGGGATTGTTTCCGAGCGAGTTTGCCCACCTAGTAGCCGAATTCGACCAGGAACTCGCGCGGGCTTCGGATGCGTACGTCTCCAAATTCGCTTGGGAAGTGTTTGAGATTTCCGGTGACCACAAACCCCGCCGCTCCCGCGAGGGCGCATTCCAGAACACGATTGTCGCCATCGTCCGGGCAGATGGAAACGATATCGACCGGCTTGACGATGACAGCCGCGTCGGTCAAACCTTCGAGCAGGAGTGACGCTCGGTGCGCCTGCAGCGAGAACTTGGGACGTGCGAGAACCTCGCGATACTCCCAAAGCACGCTCTCAGAGAGAACCAGCGAGATCGCCCCGGCCAAAACCAGCGCCACGATTGTCGCCGAAGAGCCCGCTGGCGTTAGGCAGGCCGAGACAATGATGTTGGTGTCGAGAACGACGCGCAAGACTACCGCTTGTCAGGCGGCTTGGGAGACCGGACGGCACCGGCGCGCTTCTCCCGGCGATACGTTGCTATCTCCGTGTTGATTTCGTCCATGGTGGTGCGGTCACGGCCAGTGCTCTTGGCGTCTTCCTGGAGCGCCTTGAGCGCCGCAAGCGCGGCGAGCGGTTTGGTCTGTGAAGTTACTGCCATAGGGACCTAAATCCACAATAGCGCAGGATCGGAATGCCGTGGCTCCCTAGTTGGCCGGTTTCGCCTTCGCTGGGGCTGGAGCGCGGGGTGGGGGGATGGAGAGGGCTACGAACTCGTGGCCTTCTCTGCCGCCGACTGCTACTACGATGAACTGGCGTCCGTTGATGGAGTATGTCATGGGGCCGCCGGTGACTGCGCCGCCTAGGTCGATTTCGCGGAGGGTGCGGCCGGTCTTCTTGTCGAGAACGCGGAGCATGTTGCCGCCACCTACTAGCAGGGTCTTCGTCACTAGCAAGGGCGAACGGTCGCCGCCGCCTAGTTTGGTCATATCCAGGTTCAGAGCCTTCAACGCGGGGTTGTTGGGCGGGGTTCCGTAGGGGACCATCCAGGCGTGGTCGCCGGTGTTGAGGTCGATGGCGGTGATGCGGCCGTAGGGGGGCTTCAGCAGCGGCACTCCGCCGGGTTGCGGCAGACCGCCGAGCGCGCCGCCGGCGATGTACGGCATCTCGGAGCGGTCGCCGCCCTTCACCAGCGACGAAATATACGGCGTGGTGACGGAGGGGATGTAGAGGTAGCCGGTCTCGGGATCGCCTGCCGCGCCTTGCCAGTTGGAGCCGCCGCCTGCACCGGGGAGTTGGAATGTTCCTTCCTTGCCGCCTGCGTCCTTGACGATGGGCGGGGTGAAGATGGGACCCAGGTTGTAGCGCTGCACCATCGTTAGTGCTTCGGCTTTGATCGCGGGGGTGAAGTCGGCCAGGATGTCGGGCGAGTAGCCTTGATAGTCGAAGGCGGCGGGCTTGGTGGGGAACGGCTGGGTGGCCGAGCTCTGTTCGCCGGGCACATTCGATTGCGGCACGGGGCGTTCGACGATGGGCCACAACGGCTCGCCTGTTTCGCGATTGAAGACGTAGGTGAAGGCTTGCTTGGTGACTTGCGCGATGGCCTTCACCTTCTTACCGTCGTGCATGACGTCGAGGAGTACGGGGCCGGTGGGGATGTCCCAATCCCACATGTCGTGGTGGATCAATTGGTAGTGCCACACCTTGCGGCCGGTCTTGGCGTCGATGGCGACTACGCTATCGGCGAAGAGGTTGTTGCCGGGGCGCTGACCGCCGTAGAGATCGCCGGAGGGCATTTCGGTAGGGATGTAGACCAAGCCGAGTTCGTCGTCGGCGGCGAGGGGTCCCCAGGCTCCGGTGTTGCCGGTGAACTTCCAGGAATCCGCTCCCCAGGTCTCGACGCCGGGCTCGCCCGCTTTCGGGACGGTGTGGAACGTCCACACTAACTTGCCGGTGCGGACGTCGTAACCGCGAATATAGCCGGGGGTGTTGTCGAGCTTCGGCAGAGCCACGCCGACGCCCGATGCCATGCCCACGACGATGACGTCGCGGATTACGAGAGGAGCAGAGGTGAGTCCGATGGTTCCGGGCGTTACTTTGCCATCGCGATCCAGGCCGAGCCACAGGTCGACTACGCCGTTGGTACCGAAGCTGTTCACGCGCTGTCCGGTCTTGGCATCCAGGGTAAAGAGTTGGTAGCCGGGCGACACGGCGACGATGCGTTCGTTGCCTTGCGCATCAGTCCAGAAGGCCAGGCCGCGATTGTTTTGGCGCACGGCTCCGCGATTCTGCTCTTCGAAACGATAGGTCCAGATGGTCTCGCCGGTGGCGGCGTCGGCTGCGACGACGGTTCGCCGAGTGCCGGCGGTGAAGTAGATGACGCCGTTCACCATGAGAGGCGTGACCTCAGAGGTGGCCTGCGGCGTCGGGCCGAAGTTGGTGCTCTTCCAGCGCCACGCTACCTGCACTTGCCCGATGTTCTGTTCGTTGATCTGGTCCAGCGCGGAGTAGCGGGTGTTACGATCGTCGCCGCCGTAGTAACGCCACTGTCCGTTCTGCGTGCCGGTCTGCGCGAGGGCCGAGAGTGCGGTCAAAGAGAAGATAAGAGCGTGACGCGAGAGCTTGAGCATAGTTGTCCTTCTGGGAGATTATACCCAGTTAGCAACTAGTCGATGGGATTGGTGGCGAACACCGTCAGCTCTGTGGTGAAGCCTCGGTCATCCATTTCTAGCACCTGACGCACGGCGTGTCCGATGTCGGAGGACTGCAGTTTGCTGGGGTTCTGCTTCATCGCGATGCCGGCGGCGGCGCCGAAGTTGGTGATGACTTCGCTTGGGTTGACCAGCATCACGCGGATATTGAACTTGCGGAGTTCCGCGCGCCAGCATTCGGTCATGCCGCGCAGCGCGAACTTGCTCGCGTAGTAGGCGGTTCCGTTGGGCGCGCCGCGATGCGAGGCGGTGGAGCCGATGTTCACGATGTTGCCCTTCTTGCGCTCGACGAAATGCTTGGCGGCTTCGCGGCCCATCAGCATTGCTCCGGTGACGTTGGTGGCGAAGGTGCGTTCGAAACCCGCGAGGTCCATTTCGAGCAACGGTTTGAAGGTGCCGAGGCCGGCGTTGTTTACCAGGATGTCGAGGTGGCCGAACTGGTCCACAACTTCCTGCATCGTTCTTTGGACGTCGGCTTCTTTGGAGACGTCGGCGTTGATGGCAACGGCTCCCATGGCCTGGGCGGCGGCGTCCAAGCGGGTCTTGTCGCGACCGGTGATGGCCACGCGCGCGCCTGCGGCGATCAGGGCTTCCGCGATCCCTTGGCCAATTCCCGAACTTCCACCGGTGACGAGTGCCGTTGCATTCTTAAGGTTCATGCCACCATCTTACTGCACGGGTTTCAGAGGAAGGCCAACTTGCGGCTGGCGACCGGGAAGTTCACCAGGTTCGGGAACACAGCGTTCGCCGCTCCGGTGAGGGCTGCATCGGGGACGCCGAACCAGGAGGCCATGGTCGCCGCATATTGGTCGAGAGATGTTGTCGGCAGCCACAGCCCGCGATTGCCCACATCGTCCGGACCGCTCAGCGCCGGATTCGGGAACGTGCCGTAGGCATTGCCGCCATGAACCGCGCCACCGATGACAAAATGATGGCCGCCCCAGGCATGGTCGCTACCGTTGGTGCCGTTCGAGTTCATGGTGCGATTGAACTCGGATTCGGTGAAGGTGGTCACGTTCTGTTCGATGCCTAGCTCCGCCAGGGCGAGTTGGAACGCGCCCACGGCGGCGTCGATGGTCGTCATCAATCCATTTTGATCGTTGATCAAATTGCTGTGATTGTCGAAGCCGCCGATGCTGGCGAAGAAGATCTGGCGGTCCATACCGAGAGCGGTGCGTACCTGCATGATCTTGGCGACCTGGGCCAGTTGCTGGCCGAGGCCGGAGTTCGGGAAGACAGTGGTCAAGGGCGTTCCCCCGCTGAGCGCCGCATTGATCTCTTGCGCGGAGGTCAGCGCCTTACCCAACACGCCACCGCTGGCCGAGATCAACTGTACGCCGCTATCGAAGGTGAGAATCTGCTGCAGTGCGGTGATTCGAGCCTGGGTGGCTGCGGTGCTGCCGAAGCTGTTCAAGCCAAAGTTGGATCCTGGGGCGATGGTGACCCCACCCGTATTCACGCCCGTCAGCAGAGCCGAATTACCGGACACCGAGACGCCGGCTGGAAACGGAGTGCCCGAGGCGATTGCGTCGGTGATGCGACCTCCCCAGCCTGTGCCGCCCGCGACTGTCGGGTTGGCCGTCTGCCATTGCTGCGTTTGATCGGAGTGCGAATAGAGGTTGCGCGGCAGCGTTACTCCGCCTTGTTGGATCTGCTGCTTCGTTGTAGGAGCGACCAGAGTCCCGACGTTGAAGATCATCGCGGCTTTGTTCGCCTGATACAGATTACGGATGTTGTTCAGCGCGGGATGCAGCCCATAGCCGACGCCACCGGCTGTGACCGGCAGGACAGCTCCCTGCCCCAGCGCCAGACCTCCGCGGGCGGTTTGGTAGCCGCTGAAGGTGGCCGGGTTGCCAGGAGTTGCGCTGGCATTCATGGGCACGATCATGTTGTTGGAATCGTTGCCGCCGTTCATGAAGATGCAGACCAACGCTTTGTAGGTGGATGTGGTCTGGGCGTTGGCGGTCATCAGACCGAAGCGCGTCAGGTGCGCGGCTGCTCCAGCGGCTCCTAGGGTGCAGCAACGTTGTAGGAATTCTCGTCGTGATTTCATGTTGGATTCTCCTTGTTGGATTGCTGCCTAGTGCTCCACTTGGTATTGCATCGATGACCCGACCAGATACAGCACGCTGCGAATCCGATCGGTATTGCTGGTGGACGCAGCCAGCGCCGTGAGAATAGCCTGCCGCATCTCCGGACCCATGGTGCCGCCCATCAGGTTGGCGTTCGCTGTGTCCACTAAGGCGGCCGGATTTCCCGCGACTGCCGTGTACGGTGTCAGATCGATGGTGAAGTTCGCGCCGAACCCGCCACTGACCAGGGCGGCGACGAAGTTGGCTCGTGTCATGGCCGTCGCGGTGGACCAGATCTGTAACTCGGGACCCAAGACTCCGTTCAAGCGATATCCAGGAGAGAAGTAGTTGAACACGCTGGGCGCGAACCAGATCCGCTGGGACATGTCTTGCGAGAAGTCGGTCATGTAGGGGTGATCCACGACGGTGGAGTTCAAGCCGCGCGCCAGGGTTGTCAGGAACAGGGCGGGTTCAGAGAACTTACCCGAGTTCGGTGTAGCCGAGGCTTCCGCGTGCAACAGAATCGCCCGGACTACGGCTTTCAAATCGCCGCGCACGCCCTGGCCGTTATTGTTGAAGACGCCCACAACGTCGCTAATGTATTGGGGGCTGGGGTTGGACTTCACCAGGCGTTGGATCAATTGCTTGACCAGGAACGGACCGATGTTCGGATGATTGAAGAGCAAGTCCAGCGCTTGTTTCAGATCGGCGCGCGCGGTCTGGTTCGCGAGGAACGTCGCACCCAGCACCGTCTTCGCTCCGGTGTCGTGGTAGATCGCCGCCGGCTCCATCGGGCCGCCGTAGAAGCGGCTATTGATTTTGGTGGGATCGCCCGCGATGGCGTCTCCGTAGGTCCAACCGGTCAAGACTCGCGCCATCTCCAGGATGTCATTCTGCCCGTAGATCGGAGTGTTGTTGGTGCTGCCGTCCGGATTCAGTTGGACCAGTCCGATGGTGAACAGCTGCATCAGTTCGCGAGCGTAGTTCTCGTTGGGCATGGTGCCATTGGCGGCCTTCTTGTTGTTGACCATGTCGAGGAACTCGCCCATGGCAGGCGACAGCGTGACTTGCTCCAGTACGTCACGCACGTTACCGAAGGCGTTTTCTTCCAGGATCCGGATGTAGGGAACCATGGCGTGCGTGTTGTCCACCTTGATGGCCGACGCCACCCAGATCTGGCTCAGCGCCCAAGCCACACGCTGCCGCAACTGGTCTTGCCCCTGCAGGGCGTTCTGGAAGAATTGTTCGGAGACCAATTCCATGTTCGGCATGGTGACTAATGAATCGGGATAGGGAGTGGCAGGCAACGCGAACTGTTCGTCGAGGAACGCCGACTTGCCTACTTGCACAACGTGATTCACCAGGGCCGGAGTCGGACCCCAAGTGGATTGGCGCAGGAACTTGAAGGCGCTCATTTGTTCCGGCGTGAGGACGGTCACCGGCGGAACGGGGACGGCGCTGGCCTCCACCGATTTCTGTCCGACTCCGGACGGGCTGACGGCGGCTACTTTGTAGAAGTACACGGTGCCGTTGGTTACGGTGCTATCCAGCCACGTCACGCCGGCGATTCCGGTCGCCAGAGGCGGGTCGACTTGGGTTCCCGTCTTCGTCGCCCGATACACGTTGTAACTCAACGCGCCGGTTACTGCGGTCCAGCTGAGGGTCACCTTGCCGTCGCCGGGTGAAGCCGAGAAACCCGTCGGAGCTCCGGGCGGGGGCGGTGGAACGGGCTTCGCGCTGGCTTGATTCGACAACACGCTGGTGCCGTTCGTGTTCACTGCGGCGACTTTGTAGTAGTAGGTGGTGTTGTTCGTCAGCCCGGTGTCCTTGAAGGTCAGCAGGGTAATGCCGGTGGCTATGGGCGCATCGCCCAGAACGCCCGATGCGGTGCCTCGATACACGTTGTAGCTAGTCGCGCCCGTCGAACCGGTCCAGTTGAGGGTCACCTCTGTGTTGCCAGCCGTTGCGCTGAGGCCGGCCGGTACAGGTGGAGCGGGGGGCGCCACCGGTTTCGCGCTCACCGGCGCGGACGGCAAGCTGCTGCCATTTAGATTGGTGGCCGCTACGCGATAGAAGTAGGTGGTGCCGTTGGTCAGCCCGGTATTGTTGAAACTGGTTACCGTCAGGCCCGTAGCAATCGGATCACCCTGCGCGCTGGAGACGGTGGAGCGGAAGAGAGTGTAGCCGGTCGCACCGGTCACCGCGTTCCATAACAGCGAGACTTGCGCATTGCCCGCGGTCGCCGCCAGGCCTGTGGGGATGGCGGGCGGTGGAGGAACTGGAGGTGTCGTGGGCATCGCGTTCACCGGTGAGGATGGCAAGCTACTGCCGTTTCCATTGGTCGCGGCTACGCGATAGAAGTAGGTTGTGCCGTTGGTGAGGCCGGTGTTGGTGAAGCTTGCGGCGACTAATCCAGCGGCGATCTGGTCGCCTTGTAGATTTGCGACGGTGGAGCGAAAGAGAGTGTAACCCGTCGCGCCCGTCACTGTGTTCCAGAGCAATGAGACCTGGGCATTCCCCGGCGTCGCCGCCAAGCCCGTAGGCACTGCGGGAACAGGGCCGGGGGCGGGTGGAGCCTGTGGCATCGCGCTGGCTTGATTCGATAGCGCGCCCACCACATTGCCATTCGCCGCAGCCACGCGATAGTAGTACATCGTCCCGTTGACGGCGTTCATGTCTTTGAAAGTCGAGAGCGTCACGCCCGTGGCGAAGGGACTCACGATTCCATTCACCGTGCCGCGATAGACGACGTAGGACGCCACGCCGCTCACGGCGGTCCACGAGAGCGAGACTTGCGCGTTGCCGGGCGTTGCCGTCAGTCCGGTGGGAGTGGCGGGAAGTTGCGGCGTCGGAATCGGATTCGGATTGGGGTTGGGATTCGGCGTTGGATTCGATACCGCGCCGGTCGCGACCCGGGCACCGGCCCAGTCGGCGTGGTCGTAGCTGATGCCGTCGCCGCCATCCAGTACGATCAACTTCAATTCGTTCACGCCCGTTACGTCCAGGGAAACTGGTACTGCGGCATCGCTGCCTTTCAAGATCGAACTCACATACTTGCGCGTCCCGTCGAGCCACACTTCGAACACCACTGTGCCGCGAGTTCCCACTTCGTCATCCACGCCCAGGTCGGCGTAGAACGACTTGTACTTTCCCAGCAACTGGTAGCGCAGATCCGAGCTTGCATGCACGCCCAAGCCGCGCCCGTAGTGGACATCGTTGATCTCTAGAGTGCGGCCATCGCGCCATCGCGATTCGCCATTGCTGCGATCTTTCTCATACTGTCCCCAGCCGTTCACGGCGAGCGCGGGCGTCAGTTCGCTCAGGTAGAGCGGGGCCGCTAACGGCCTCACCGCGTCCGAGTACAACCGAGCCTGCGGAATCACCGTCTCCGTTTGCCCGGGGTAACTCCACAGCAACTTCGCCACGGCCGAGCCTGTGCTCTCGCGCAGTTCCAGCTTCAAATCGTATTGCTGCCCACCGGTTAGATTCAACGCCGCGGATGTATCTTTCGCCGTCCAGTGCGTGGCCCAATTGTCGATCACCAGGGATCCGTCCAACCAGACACGGATCGCCTCGTTGGAGTAAGTCGCCAACTTATAAGCGCCCGTCACGGGTGCCTCTACTTTTCCACTCCAGCGCACCGAGAAGTAGTTGTTGGATATGCCGGTCGCGGGTGTGCCCCACCAGTCGAAGTTCACCGTTGCATCGGTGCGCGTCACGGAAGGGGTTCCGCCGAGGGCAGTGTTGTTGAAATACTCCCCTTTTAATCCATTCCCCACCGCTAATAGCGGGATGCTCGCAAATAGAAAGAATCCAGTACGTGTAACAGCTCGGCGGAAGTCCATAGGCGGAGCGCTCCTTTCAGGTCGAAGTTGAGAGTAACCCGCGGTGCGCGTGAGACCAATCAGGGAACCCGAGCAAATCGGAACTGCGAATCCCCTAGTACTAGCTACAGGCACCTCGACGTACTGCATATGTCCTGGATATGACGCTGGCGCGCAGCGTTTCAAATTCTTCGTAACGTTCGCCACACGGCGTCGATCTTTGTCATGTTGTGCTGTGTGAACGCAGAGCTTTGCTACGCTCAAGCTATGCGCCCAACCCTGTTACGCATCGCCCCCTTTGCGCTTTTTTTGATAACGCTCATAGGTTGTTCCACTCCGGCACCAGTGGAAACAAAGCAGGCCGCCCCGACCGACAGCCGCCAGTATCTTTTGGAACGCGTGGACGACGCGGCTATCGTCCAGCTCTACGCGGACGGATTCGAGAAGTTGTCGTTGAAAGACAAGACGCTGCTGTGGCATCTCTATCAGGCTGCGATCGCGGGGCGAGACATTTACTACGACCAGCAGAACGCGCACGCGTTGGACATGCGGGATACGTTCGAGGCTATCCTTTCGCGTACGGATACGTTCGATAAGCCCACGGCGGAGGCGATCCAGAAATACGCGAAGCTTTTCTGGGTCAATAGCGGCCCGTACAACAACCTGACGGCTCGGAAGTTCGTGTTGGAATCGACACCCGAGGCCTTTGTGGCCGCCGCGAAAGCCGCTGCTGCTGCCGGAGTTGTGTTCCCCACGGGTCCGAAGGAAACGCTGGATGCTTTACTGGATCGGCTGAAGCAGATGTTCTTCGACCCCACCTTCGAGCCTTCGATCACGACGAAGACGCCCGAGCCGGGTAGCGACATTCTCACTGCGAGCCACAACAACTTGTATCAAGGGGTCGCACTGAAGGATCTGGCGGGATTCAAGGAGAAGTATCCGCTGAACTCGCGACTGGTCAAGAAGAACGGCAAGCTGGTGGAGGAACCGTACAAGGTCGGGGGCCGCTACGACGCGCAACTGCGGGAGATCGTGAAGCACCTGGATGCCGCCGCGGGATTCGCGACGGAGCCGATGGCGAAGGCGCTGCATGCTCTTGCTAAGTGGTACCGGACGGGCGACGCTGCGGATCGTCGCGACTATGACATCGCATGGGTGGCCGACAATGCATCGCCAATCGACACAATCAACGGCTTTACCGAGGTCTATCTCGACGCGCGCGGCGTGAAGGGCTCGTGGGAATCGGTGGTGTTCTTCGTGGATCCGGTTAAGACGGAAGGCATCAAGAAGCTGGCGGCCGACGCGCAATGGTTTGAAGATCGCATGCCGTGGGACGCGAAGTTTCGCAAGTCCGGCGTGAAGGGGATTACCGCGAACGCCATCAGCGTCGTGATCGAAACGGGCGACGCTGGTCCAGTGACGCCGATCGGCATCAACTTGCCCAACGATTCTTCGGTGCGCGAACAATTCGGCAGCAAGTCGGTGTCGCTCTCGAACGTGGTGGAGGCTTATGACAAGTCGTCCGATCCAGGTCTGCGCAGCGAGTTTAGCTGGGCTCCCGATGAAGCCGCTCGCACCGAGAAGTGGGGGAGCCTCGCCAGCGAACTGGTGACCAACATGCACGAAGTCATCGGGCATGCCTCGGGCAAGTTGGAGGAGAAGCTGCAGGGCAAGCCGGAACTCGCGCTGAAGGAGTATTATTCGGCGTTGGAAGAAGGCCGCGCGGATTTGGTGGGGCTGTATTTCCTGGCCGATCCGAAGCTGGCCGAGTTGAGCTTGTTGCCCGCGGCGAGTCAAGCGGAGATCGTGAAGACCGAATACGAAAGCTACACGCGCAATGCACTGGTGCAACTGCGCCGCGTACGCGAGGGATCCACCATTGAAGAAGATCACATGCGCAATCGGCAAATGGTGGTGCGCTGGATCATGGCCAACACCAAGGCGATCGAAACGCGAACTCGCGACAACAAGACTTACTACGTGATGGGGGATCAGGCGGCGTTCCGCGAAGGTGTGGGCAAGCTGCTCGCTGAAGTGCAACGGATTAAGGCGGAAGGCGATTTCGCAGCGGGCAAGAAATTGTTCGACGACTACGGCGTGCACTTTGAGCCGAAACTGAGGGATGAGATTGTGGCTCGGGTGGCGGCACTGAAATTGCCGTCGTACACAGGTTTTGTGATGCCCAAGCTGCAAGCCGTCACAGGCGAGAATGGATCGGTCAAGGACGTGGCAATCTCCTATCCGCGGGACTTGACGGCCCAGATGCTGGAGTTTGCGGCAGCGACGAAGTCCTCCAGAGAAGCGTTCCGGGCAGCCGAGCGGCGCTAGGCGGGCCAAGAGTATGGTATTCTGACCCGCGAACCGGGAGGTGTACGAATGAGTTGGAGACAAGTGGTGGCGGCCTTCGCCATCAGTGCTGGATTAGTGTGGTTTGGCGTGCCGAGTGTGGCCCAAACCGGCAACGTATTTAAAGGACGCCTTTCGAAAGTTCCTGTGGACGCGAAGATGGTGCCCATCATTATTGGCGTCGGGAACGCGACGGCAACGCTCAACGGAACACGCGTGACCATCGCCGCAACGTTTGAAGGCATGGGATCGCCTGCCACGGTGGCCCGCCTGCACGAAGCCAAGTATCGCGGCATTCACGGGCCGGTAATCGCGGAACTAGAAGTCACCAAGGCGGCGACGGGAACCGTCACCGGTCAGGTCAATCTCACGCCGGAGCAGATTACGTCGTTGAAGGCTGGCAAATTGTACGTCCAAATTCATTCCCAGGCGGGCCCGGAAGGCCACCTGTGGGGCTTCTTGTTGCCGTAAGGAGATTTAACCATGAACATCAATAAGACTTTGACTGTCACCCTGGCCGGCGTTGTGAGCGCGGCCGTAATTCTCTTCACGGGCGACCTGACGGCACAGCAGGCTCGTCCTGCAGGCCCGTTCACCGCGGCGCAGGTCGCAGCTGGCAAGGCTGCGTACGAGAAAAATTGCTCGTCGTGCCATCTGCCGACACTGGCGGGCAGCGGCGACGCATCGGCATTGGCCGGCACGCCGTTCATGGCGGGCTGGGGCGCGCGCAATGCGGGCCAACTGCACAGCTTCATTCAAAGCTCCATGCCGCCGACCGCGGCGAACAGCCTGGGAGCGGAGACATATCTCGCCATCACGGCGTACATTCTCGATCGGAATGGCGCGACCGGTGGAAACCAGGCGCTGGCCGCGAATAACACCACCACCATCGGCTTGATCGCCAACGGTCAACCCGCGGGTGACGCTGCCGCAAAAGGCGGCAAAGGTAAAGCGGCTCCCGATGCCAACGCGAAGGGCCGAGGCGTAATCGCCGCGGCTGCGCCGAAAGGCATCACGCGTGCCGGAGAAGTGAAGAACTACGTTCCGGTGACGGACGCGATGTTGAAGAATCCTCCGGCCAGCGACTGGCTGATGATTCGCGGCAACCAGGCCGCCCATAACTTCAGCACGCTGGATCAAATCAACGTCAATAACGCGAAGGGTCTGCAACTGGTGTGGAGCTGGTCGATGAACAACACCGGCACCAATCAGCCCGCGCCCATCGTTCACAACGGCGTCATGTACTTGAACAACACCGGGAACATCCTGCAAGCGCTGGATGCCAAGACCGGCGATTTGATCTGGGAGCACACCTACGGCTCCAATGCCAACGCGGCTTCGCAACGCGGCATCTCGATCTACCAGGACAAGATCATCCTGTCCACATCGGATGCGCACCTGATGGCCTTCGACGCACGCAACGGCAAGCAGTTGTGGGACGTCACGATGGGCGATCGTTCGCAGGGCAACTACAGCACCTCCAGCGGACCCATCGTCTACAACGGCAAGGTCATCCAGGGCATCGGCGGCTGCCAGGCCTATCGCGACGATGAGAAGTGCTTCATCAGCGCCTATGACGTCAACACCGGCAAGTTGATCTGGAAGTTTGAGACCATCGCCCGCGCAGGCCAACCCGGCGGCGACACCTGGGGCGAGTTGCCGACCACCTTCCGCGCGGGCGGCGAAACCTGGATCACCGGCAGCATCGACGCCGACGCGAACACCACCTACTGGGGCGTCGCGCAGGCCAAGCCGTGGTTCCGCATCAGCCGCGGATCAGGCAACGGTTCGACGTTGTACGCGAATTCCACCGTCGCGCTGGATCTCGACACCGGCAAGCTGAAGTGGTACTACTCGCACGCACCCGGCGAAACGCTCGACTTCGACGAAGTCTTCGAGCGCATCCTGGTGGACGACATGGGCCAGAAGCTGGTCTTCAGCGCCGGCAAGGTCGGCATCTTGTGGAAGCTGGATCGCACCACGGGCAAGTATCAGGGCCACAAAGAAATGGTGTTCCAGAACGTCTACGATTCGTTCGACAAGACCACGGGCGAGCCGCACTATCGCAACGATCTGGTGGAACAGCAGCTCGGAAACTGGTACCCCGCGTGCCCGTCGAGCGACGGCGGTCACAACTGGCAGGCGATGTCGTATCACAAGCCGACCAATGCGATCATCGCTCCGCTAACTCAGGCGTGCCAGGAATGGTTCCCGCAAGAAGTGGCGAAGGTCGCGGGCGGCGGCAACGGTGGCGGCGCGCTGCGCAAGTTCATGGAGATGCCGGGTTCGAACGGCAACATGGGCAAGCTGGCGTCCTACGACGTGCGCACGCTCGCGGAAAAGTGGAAGCTGGAACAACGCGCAACGTTCATGACCAGCGTGCTGACCACTGCCGGCAACTTGGCGTTCGTCGGCGACCTGAATCGCGAGTTTAAGGCGATCGATGTGCGCAACGGCAATATCGTGTGGAAGAGCCGGCTCATTGCATCCGTGCAGGGCTACCCACTGACCTTTAGCGTCGGCGGCAAGCAGTACGTTGCCGTCACCACCGGTCAGGGCGGCGGCAGTCCGCGCCAAGTCCCCAGCTGGGTGGCGCCGGAACTCGAACCGGGCCAGCAGGGCCATGCGGTGTACGTGTTCGCACTGCCGGAGTAACAGTCCATCTAACGCGAGGGGAGCTTTCGTGCGCGCCCCTCGCGCTACAATATCCGCAGTATGCGCACAGCCATCGTCCTCACCCTCCTCGCCTCCTCCACTGTCTTCGCCCAAGGCCCAGCCCGCGAACAAACTCTTTCACAGGTCTTTGACGGCCAAGTCAGCACCATCGAACGCGAAGTCCTCGGGCTCGCTCAGAAGATGCCGGGCGATAAGTACAACTTTGCTCCGGCCACCGGCACTCCTCCTGCGGGAATCTTTGATGGCGTCCGCACGTTCGGATTACAGGTGCGCCACATCGCGACGGTGATGTATCAGCTTTCGTCAACGATCCTCGGTGAGAAGAACCCGGTGGACATGGGCACGGATGAAAACGGCGCGAACACGCTGCAGACGAAGGAACAGATCCTCGCCTACTTCCAGAGCTCCATCGCGTATGCGCACAAGGCGATGAAGAGCATCACGCCGGAAAACCAGGCGACCAAGGCGGGAACGGCGGCGTTCATGGGGCTGCATAGCTACGACCACTACGGACAGATGGTGGTGTACGCGCGGCTGAACGGCGTGATTCCGGGCGGCGCTCCGGTGGGTGCGGCGAAGGGCAAGGCTAAGTAGGCGGCATGGGCCCCGTCGAAGAGGCAGCGCTCGCGCTGCTGAGTGAAAAGGCGGAGGCGCAAAAGTTTGAAGAGCTGCTTGAGGACATCAGGCACTCCTTTTCCATGACGCCCGATCGCTGGCTTTCTTGTGTTAAGGCACTCTGCGCGATTGTAACGTCCAACCTTGAATGGATGCCGCCCACTGGCAGGACGGACTGGGTGACGATTAAGGCCAAGAACCGCTTGATACAGGCGGTGACTTCGGGTTTGCCCACGCCCCCACCTGCTTATGGGGCAGTGGAGGCGGCGGCGCGACCGTTCATTGAGTGGCTCGCTAAGCAGGACGACTACGAGGTATTAGACTTTTGCTGGAACGTTTGGGAGCGGTGTACGATTGGATCGGGAAGCAAGGAACCCGTCTACGCGCTACACCGGTTAGGACGCCTTGAAGGCGAGTTTTCCGTGGACAACATCGCTCTGGCGGTTTCTTTCGCTAGAGAAGTTCGCGCAATGGATCGTTGGCCCGAGGAGCGATGGCCGTTCGTCAAGTGGAATCGCGATGCCGAGGTGTACTGGGCCGCGATGGACCATTCAAGCTACATAGTTCGTGCCTCCGCCGCCCACGCTTTAGGACGCTTGTTCCTGGGGTGCATGAAAAATGGCTCGGCGAATGTGACGCCAGTAAACGAACTCATGGAGAAGATCGGCGCAGTGGAGCGGAAAACTCCCGGAATCGCGGGGGCCTTTCTTCAAGGATCTGAGTGGAATTCCGGTAGGTGGTCCGACTTCGTGGGCGACTTCGACATGCGTCGTTGGATGCTCGACACTCTGCGCGACTCAAAACGGGAGCGCGATGCTCCTGGTCAGCAGGCATTGGAATTCTATGCGCACGAATTGTTTCAGAGCGATCCTGATGCCATTCGAGAGCTGCTCGTCATGGGACGGTCCACGCTGGCGGTTTGGACGGCTACGCAGGACCCGGCGCACATTGAGAAACTTCGGGAAGTTCTCGACACCATGGCGAGTTCTGAAAACGCCGAAGTCGCGGAGGCGATCCAAGCATATCTGTCAGAGCCCTACCACCACGCGGGGACCGAGTTCTTAACGGAGAGACCTTTCGGCAACTGACCGCCTACTCGTAAAACGCCGGAGCCTTGTTCAACTTCGCGTGCGTGGTCTCATCGTGCTCGATCCACATTTGCGCGCCCGACTGTTTCACGAATGCATCCACGGCCTTGCGCGTGACGCGGGTCATGGCGGCGTCGCCGTCGAAGGTTGGCACGCGATCTAGCGTCTTCTCTTCGGGATAGTGATAGAGATCGCCAGCCAGCAACACGGGGCCGAGCTTGGCCAACTTCAGAAAGAGCATCTGGTGTCCCGGCGTGTGGCCTGGGGCGTACTTGATGACCACCGTTCCATCGCCGAACACGTCCTTATCTTCGCCCTTGAGCAGAATCGTCTTGGCGTCTTTCAGCTTGGAATAACTCCCTCGTTGCTGAATGCCCGCGGGAGCGCCGTCGAACATAGCGTGCCATTCGGGCTCCTGCACGATCCACGTCGAACCGGCGAACGCGTTGGCGTTGGCAGTGTGGTCGGAATGATAATGCGACAGGGCGAAGTAGGTAATGTCGGAGGGTTTGTAGCCGATGGCGGCCAACTGCGGCAGCAACTTCTTTGAGGCCCCGAAGACACCCGATGTCGCGGGTTTGCCATCGGCGGGAAAGGCTTCATCGGCGATCTGGCCGGCATCCCAGAGCAGCGTGCCGCGCGAATGGACGATGAGGTAACACGGCGTCACCAACGTGATGGGGCCTTTGATCTCTTCCGCTTTCAAATTGTACAGAGAGGGATTCATCGCGCCGATAGTGCCGCAGTCCAAGATGTAGAGGCGAAGTGGGCGCTGCGTTTGACCAAAGGCGGTCATCGCGAGCAACAAACCAAGCATCCAGGTGTAAAGGCTTCGCCCAGCGTAACGATTTTGCATGCGGACCAGCATAACACCAGTGAGTCCAGTGGACCCGCCGTGTGCGGCGATGCGACCCGCTCCGCATGGCCGATCCTACGTACTTCCAACGTAAGACGAATGGTATAGTACGTGCTTACAAACTATCCACATGCGCCACTCCGTTTTTCTTCTCACGGCCCTCTTTGCGCCCGTACTCCTTCCGGCTCAAACGTTTCCATCCATCGCGGACGTTTCTAAATCCATCGGCATCCTGCAAAGCGGGATGAAGATTGAGGCCATCACGGTAGACACTACCGGAAACGTTTACCTGGCTGGCACGAGTTCCTCGGGGTTTGATGCGGCCACAACGCGACTGGGTCCGTTGGGGGACGTGGACTATTTCGTCATCAAGACAAACGCGACCGCCGACCAGGTCCTCTACGCCGCAGCCATCGGCGGCACCGGATCGGAATCATTGCGCGGGATCCAAGTGGATGCAACCGGAAACCTCTACCTAGTAGGGTCGACGACCTCGCGTGACCTCCCGTGGACGACGCAGATGAGTCCGTTGAGTCCATATGGGGCCGTCGCTCTGAAGTTAAACGCAGCAGGCAACGCGCTCACTTACGTCGCGCAGATGGGAAACAGCATGATCCCTCTGGCGTTTGACATCGATTCCAGCGGAGCGGCCTTCATCGTAGGCGCCGCGAACGCACAGGACATTGCCACCACAGCGGGCGTGCTGAAGCCGGCACCGGCTGCGGGCGCGGGGATTGGCGACTATATGGGCTTCGTCGTGAAGCTGGCCCCGGCGGGCAACGTGTTTCAAACCGCGACTTACTTTGGCGCGGTCAACAAGAGCGTCGAGGCGGTCTCGGTCCGGTCAAACGGAATTCTGATCATCGCGGACGGAAGCATGGTGTTGTTGAATACAGGACTCTCGCAGCAGATCTCTTCGACCTCGATTGGCATGACTTCGGCACGGCTCGCTTTTGACGGCACTGGAAACATTCATCTGGCCGGCACGTCCACGGGCGTGGCGGGAGGATTCGTACTGCGGAAGTATGCCGCGGTGGGCCAAGCCCTCCTGCTCGACAAGACGTATCCGCTGGCTGCCAATGCTACCTCAGGCACGCCGCGTATGGCGGTTACCTCCTCGGGCCGCATCTATTTATTCGGACGACCCACGGCACCTAGCTTCCCTACCCTAAATGCCTCGCAGCCCTGCTTGGCGAATATCGCGGCACCGAACGGAGTCGCGGGACTCGCGCTGGTTGACAGTAGCGGAGGCCTCATCGGCAGCACCGGCGCTCCGATTCCGCCAGACCAAGCAGTCATGGTTCTGGATCCAAGCGGAAACGTGTTGCACGCCACATTCACACCGATGGTTGTAGAACAAGCAGCCGTGGCACCCACCAACGGTCGCATTTATGCAGCCGCGAACGAAACGCTGTTCACTTCGCCGAACCGCACCGCGTGGGTGGGGGTGGTACGTTTCAATCAGGATTTGATCCCGGTGGACAAAGTGTCGCCCTCCTGCATCGTGCATGGTGCGTCGTTCGCAGCCGTGCGCGTTAGCCCTGGAACACTCATGACCATCTTCGGCAGCCATTTGGGCCCGAATACCTTCACCAGTTTCACGCTCCCCGGCGGGATCGTGGAAAAGGTTCTAGGCGGGACGTCGGTCACGGTAGACGGAAAGCCGGCTCCCATGCTTTTCTCCTGGGACAAACAGATCAACTTCATCGTGCCGTGGACCGTCCGCACCGACGGCGCGGCGGTTCCCCTCTGCGCCACCTATGACGGAGCCACCACGTGCGTACAAGTGGGCACCACAACGGCCGTCATCGGAGCCTTCCAGCGCGGCGCGGTCACTGCGGCGCTCAACCAAAACAGCAGCATCCACGAAGTCAACAATCCGGCAGCGCCCGGCTCCGTCGTGCAACTTTTCATGACCGGATTCGGCGTTGTGGACGGAACGTTGGTCGAAGGCGGCGTAGCCGGTTCCACTTTGCAACTTGTGAAGGGCACGGTTACGGCCAGCACTGAGCCGCCGCCCACCGGCGGGTGCGGATTGTTTGTCTGTGCGGCCGCCGGCGGCCTGAGAACGGTGGATGTTGGATTCGCGGGGGCCGCTCCGGGCCTGGTGCTCGGCGTCAATCAAATCAACATCAAGATTCCGGATGACATGCCCAGCGGACTGCAGACCTTCACCATTTCCTTCAAGCCCACCGGCGCGAAGGATGCAATTACCAGCACGGTGCAGATCCAAGTTCGTTAAAAGGATATTGACATTCCCTACCTCGGCGGGTTATCCATTGGATAGGCCCGTCGTTCTGGGGCGCGGTAGCCAAGTGGTAAGGCAGAGGCCTGCAAAGCCTTTATTCGTCGGTTCGATCCCGACTCGCGCCTCCAACAATCTTTCGTAGTTCGAATTGCCGGTCATTCTCTCCATCTGCTTCAATACGAATCTCGAACCGCTCTTCCGGCATCAACTGAGGAAAACGCTCCCCCCACTCGATCAAGACCACGGCTTCGCGGTCAAACAGTTCCTCTAATCCGAGAGTTGCCACCTGAGCCACAGTGTCCAAACGATACAGATCGATGTGATAGGCCGCGCCGTTGCCGTATTCATGGATCAAGGTAAACGTGGGGCTAGTGACTTCTTCCGGAACCGCGACGCCGAGCCCGCTCAAGATGCCCTTGGATAACGCAGTCTTGCCTGCCCCTAAGTTTCCGACCAGCAGCACGACGGTGCGACGCGGCAGTTCGCGCGCCAGTGTGCGACCCAGCTCGACGGTCTCTTCTTCGGAATGGGTTTTATACAATTGCACGGATTGCTCTAGACGCTCAGCGCCTTAATGGCGTTGGGCAAGTATCGGAGCAGGTCTGTCGCCATGAGGCACTGCTCAGTGAGTTCCTCGGCGCCCAATTCACCGCAGCGCCCGTGCAACCATACTGCGGCGCGAACCGCAGTGGCGATGTTGTCTGGATGCTGAGCCACCAACCCTGCGATCATCCCCGTGAGGATGTCACCGGTGCCGCCTGTCGCCATCGCGGGGGATCCGGTGGTGTTGATCCACACGTTGCCGTCCGGCGTCGCCACCAACGTGCGATGGCCCTTCAACACCAGACAGACGTTGCGAAGCTGTGCGAATGCGCGAGCCGCGTCAACGCGATTGCCGACCTCGGTGCCCATCAGCCGAGCCATCTCGCCTGGATGAGGCGTCAGAATTGTTTCGATGCCGCGCCCGCGGAAATCGGTTCCGGCGATGGAGTTCAGTCCGTCCGCGTCGATCACCAGCGGCACCGTGGCGTCCCGCATCAAACGCTCCACCAGGGGACGATGGATGCCTAGCCCAGGACCCACAGCAACCACGGTCTTCCGCTCCAGCGAGAAGTCGTCGAGCGTCTCCGTCATCAGTTCTGGGACCACTAGTGTCGCTTCGCGAGACGTCACGCTCGCCAGTCCCGCACCCATGCGCAACGCGGCCAAGCCAGTCATCGTCGCCGCGCCCGACTTTCCGGGAGCACCTCCAACGACCAGGACATGCCCGTAGTCACCCTTGTGTCCATCGCGTTTGCGCGGCGCAAAGAAGGGCTTGAACTCTTCAGGCTCGGAAAGCTCCAGCCCGCCGGGAATCAACCAGGGCGGGCTACCGATGTGGGTCAGTACCAAGCGCCCCACGTTCTCCTCGGCACCATCGGCCAAGTAATGCTCCACTTTGGGAGCCGTGAACGTCACAGTGATATCTGCGCGCACCACATCTCCACCGCCGCCAAGACCAGACGGTAAATCGACGGCCACAATCTTTGCCTCGGGAAAGTCCCGCGTCGCGCGGATCAGTTCCGCGACACGACCAGTGGGAGGGCCCTTCACTCCGGTTCCCAGCAGTGCGTCAATCACGATGTTCACGGCGCGGCGCTCCCGCAGCTTATCGGGAATCTGACGCTCAGGATGAATCGAGGCTTCCGGCAAGCGATCCAGATTCGTCTTCGCATCCCCGGTATACTCGCTCGGATCCGCAGCCAGCACCACACGCAATCGGGTCACGCCCCAGTCACGCAAGATTCGCGCGATCGCGAGCCCGTCGCCGCCGTTGTTTCCCTTGCCGCACAGGATCACGATATTTTGAGCGTCCAGCGGCGTGAACACGCGCACCAACTCTTCGACGACTCGATGAGCGGCGTTCTCCATAAGCCCGATGCCGGCAACGCCGTCTTCGATAGTGCGACGGTCCACCTCTCGCATCTGCTCTGCGGTTAATACTTTCACTCTGCTCCCTCAGCCAACATTTTCTCCAACTGCTCCAGGCCCGAGGGCTCACCCATCACGATCAAGTAGTCCCCACCCGCGAGTTTTTCGTCATCGGCCGGGTTGTACAACATCTTGCCCGAGGATCGCCGCAGCGCCAATACGACAACTTCCTTGCCCTTATTCACGGCTACTTCCTGGATTGTCTTGTGGCAGAACGCGCTTCCGGGCTCGATGCGAATTTGTTCGATGCCGGCCTCGGGGCGGTGCCTTCCTGCAGCGTGTAGTCGAGGAACTGCAAGACGTGCGGCTTGAGCAGCGCCTGCGCCATGCGATGACCAGTGGAGACATACGGAGCGAACACGAACGTCGCACCCGCGCGCCGCATCTTCGGTTCTGTGGTTTCTTCCGCGACACGCGCGGAGATTTGCAACAGCGGGTTCAAGGACTTCGCCGTCATCGTCACGAATAAATTGTCCGCGTCCGTGCCCAGTGTTGCGATCAGTCCCTTAGCCCTGCCGATGCCCACGTCGCGGAGAGCGTCGTCACGGCTGGCGTCGGCGACCACGGCCAGCAAGCCCGCCTGCATGGCGCGTTCCACGCGGTCCTCGTTGCTATCGATGACTACGAACGGAGCTCCCGCCGCAGTCAATTCCGCCGCAGCCCCCCGGCCCACGCGCCCGTAACCGCACAGAATGTAGTGGCCCTTCAGTTTGTCGATCATTTGTTTGTTTCGCCGCTTTCCGAAAACTTGGTTCAGCTCTAGCTCGATAATGGTCTGCGTCAGGAAGCCAGTGGCTAACAGAATGACGGTTACGCCGACCAGCAACAGACCCGAGTTGAAAACCCGCCCCCAGAAGCTAAGCGGCAGGATCTCGCCGTAGCCCACGGTGAGCACCGTAATCAGCGTCATGTAGAACGCGTCGAAGGGAGGATAGTCGTCGATGAGGACGAAGCCAATGGTGCCAATCGCCAGTGTCGCCGTCATCGCCAGCAACACAAAGATCAGCCGTCTGCGGATTCGCTCCATCTGTCTATCCTAATTGACTGGCCGGCAAGACAGCTTGCGGTGGAGCCTTGGGTCCGCCAAGAACTAGCGGAACAGCTTCGTGACGTAGTCCGCGCCGAGCCCGATGCTCTCGTAATATTCGCGGCACAGAGCGATATAGTTGTGGACGTCGAAGACACCGGTCGACTCGCCTTTTTCGTCCAGCCACACCACCGGGCCCTTCACGACGAAGAAAACCTTCATCGGGTCGGGATGTTCATACGCGACCAAGGTGTGCGCTTCACCGGGAGTCTCATAGATGAAGTCACCCGCGGTCGCGGTCCAATCGTGTTCCAGATAACCCCACTTGCCGGAGATCGTGTAGGCGAATACTTCGTGGGGATGATAGTGCCGATTCACCAGTCCCGCGGCTTTGGAATACAGAATGTCGCACCAGCGATTCGTCGATGGCGAAATCCACAGGGGTCGCGAGGATACAGTCTCCGTGAAGGGAACGTAGAGTTTCTCGTCATCGGTCGCCGCGTTGTGAATGTAGACCTCGGGCAACGAATCCCGTTGGAACACTTTGGCGATCGGCTCGATGTCTTTCCAGAATTCCGTGGCAGGTGTCTCAGGCATAATTTTTCTATCATGCACCATTCGGAGTGAGGCCGCGTTAGTCTCCGGATGCGTCAGGCCCAGACGACGGGACGGCGGCCGTAACCAAGGACGAAGCTTCCACTTCGCCCCCAACGTCCAGAGGAACCCCTCTGGATCTTGCCAGTAACTTACGCCCAGCCCAGTACGCAAGGTAGTACGCGTTCTCGCGCAGCACATACTGGCGCGTTTCGAGCACCATTCGCCGGGTGAATTTACGCAGCGCCAGCAACTTCGAGCCACGGGCTTTCTGCGGGCTGGTGACGTCTTTCATCGCGGCCGTATCCTTCAAGTACGCCACCGCCAGGGCACTATCCGTGCGAGTTCCCTCGGTGAACGAAAGGGTTCGAGGCACATAGGTCGTGCCCACCAAGGCCTCGGCGAAATCCAAATCGCTAATGATCTTTTGCCGTTCCAGATCGATATTGAGATCGATCCGATGCGAAAGTCCGAAATTCTTACGATCGAAAATCACCGTGACGTCGTGCGTCGCCGCACCCAACCAGGCCTCTTCCCCGCTATCCGTGGTCACGCGCCACAACCGGACGTGATGCCGCTTGGCGATGGAATTGAGGGACTTCTGAAAGACCAGATCGGGAAGCCGCCCTTGGTAATACAGTTTAGAAACCGGCGACGTTGCGTAGCCTTGGCGCTGAGTGAACGCTTTATAGGTGCGCGCGAAGGACCCGCGGCTCAACGAATCCGCCTCCACCCAACCGGCCGAACGAAATGAAGCTTTCACCATCTGCGCGGAGCCCATCAACGCGAGATTAATGATATCCGCTGTCAGCGTCTCATCCATCTTTTCGATCTGCACGGGTTGAGCTTGCAGAAACTGGACCAACTCCGGCTCCAGGCTCGAGGCTAGCGGAACCGTCCCCCAACTGCGCTCCACTGCGAGAGAACTCACCTGGAGGGTCATCTCCGTGCCGATGGGCAGTTCGATTTCCGGTTCCGGCATGCGCGTAATCAGTAGCCGTGCAGCAAGTAGTCCAATGGCTCCAACAGGCCCCAGGGCAAGTTTGGCCCAGACACTACCGGCACCGCTTAAACCCGCAGGCGCTCGCAGAAACAAATGCGAAGTCGGTCGGTACCACATGCCGCGCACGATCCCCAATGGGTTGCTCGCGGCCAGGATGCCCTGGATGCGGCCCTTTTTGTCCACCTGTTCGCGTGCGTTGTCGATGCTCAGAGGAGTGGCCTCCAACGGCAAGCGTTCGCCTTCGGGCGTTTCCCAATCGGTGAAGCCAATATCCAGCGAGGCGCGTTCGCGTCGTAGGCCGATGCCTACGCCTCTGGCGCGACGAACCTTTCCATGCAGCAGGCTGTGCGCCGGCATCAAGATTTGACCGTCGCGAATCAACGGTTGGATCGTCATCGCTTCGACGGATTGATCTTGCGTCGCTGACAGAAGGCTCGTGAGAGGGGTCAGAATTCGAACATCAAGAGTGAAGGATCGGGCATCAGCGTTCCCCACTGCTAGTGCGATGGGAACAGAGAGGACACAGGCGCGAAACAACGGCGCAACATGCGATAGATTCATAGACCTCACAGAACCCCAAGCTCAAAGACAAGTCTCGACGGCGTACGAACGCATCCTTCAACAATCGTTCTTCGGCCAACCCGGTTAGGATCATGGTGTCTTTGAGGCTGGCCTATTGTAGGTGGTCTTCTCTCCGCGCGCCACCCCACCCCACGCAGGCTCTAAACACACTCAATCCACCGGCTGCCTATGCCGTTCGCCCAATGCGGCGGCGCGCGAGTATAATTGGAGATCGTATTTATCGAACCCCATGGCGAAAAAGCTCACGAACTTACTCAACCCCGTCCCTAGCGACATCGCGATTGCCCAAGCTGCGATCCCTGCGCCCATCGCGCAGATCGCGGCCGAGGCGGGCATTTTAGACGCCGAGTGCGATGCCTACGGCAAGACCAAAGCC
>CALQCC020000028.1 GCA_943328975.2 Bordetella parapertussis
CCTAAAGGCCCAAAAGCCACAAACCCGAGAGCAAAGTGGCAACTTTTGCTCTCGGGCTAAATGGATTTTAAAACTATTTATTTCCAGGAAAGTAGCTGGCAAGGCCAGTCTGCTTTCCGCGCCAGCGGGTTACTTTTCAAGCAAGAACGAACCCAATAACATGGCCTGCAGGCCGGAACCGTAGAAAGTGGAAATCGCCTGGTTCGGATTCTCGACCACGGGTTGTCCCTTGATGTTGAAGCTGGTATTGAGGACCATCGGTACGCCACCCTGTCTGGCGAATTCGCTGACCAGGGCATGGTACATGGGCTCGGTTTTCTGTGAAATCGTTTGCACCCGAGCCGTCCCATCCACGTGCGTAACGGCGGGGATTCTCTGTTTGGCCTCGGGACGAACGTCAAAGACAAACGTCATGAACGGGGCAGGGAAAGTCTGAGCGAAAAATTCGCCAGCGGCTTCCTCCGCTACCGAAGGTGCGAATGGCCGGAAGCCCTCGCGAAATTTCACGACTCGGTTTACCCGGTCCTTCATCTCCGCCCGTCCGGGATCCGCCAGGATAGAGCGGTGCCCCAGCGCGCGGGCACCGTATTCCATTCGGCCTTGGAACCAGCCAATGATCTTGCCAGCGGCGATGAAACCTGCGGCGGAACTGGCCGGATCGGATACTTCTCGATAGGGTGCTCCCACGTCTGCCAGCGCTTGCCGAATTTCGTCAGGGGAGTACTCCGGTCCCAATGCGGCCGTCTGCATTTGTTCCGGATAGCGGTCTTCGGCCGCGCACAGCAACAACGCTGCTCCCAGGGCCAGTCCGTTATCGCCGGCCACAGGTGGAACGTAGACGGCATCAAAGTCACCCGAACTCGCCAATCGATGATTCAGCACGCAATTCATCGCCACGCCGCCCGAGAGGCATAAATTTCGGCTCGGATGGCTTGCCTGGAATTCCCGAATCAACCGCACTACCACTTCTTCCAGTTGACGCTGGGCGCTGGCCGCTAAGTTTTGGTGGAGTTCCCCCATGGGACTACCCTTCGCACGGGCCGGGCCTAGTTTTTCTTCCAAATAGCGCGTAAACAATGGTTCCTGGGGAGAAAGAGGCGGCTCTTTCCCGTTGGTGGAACGTAGCGTTTTTTGGTCGAAACGATACGATTGGGGTTCGCTGTTCAACAACCAGGACAAATCCATAGTGGGCTTCCCGTAGGAGGCCAATCCCATTACTTTGTATTCGTCCTCACCAAAATCAAATCCCAAATGCTGGGTAATCATGGCGTAAAACAAACCCAGGGAGTCGGGGAATTCCCAGCGGCGAATCGCTTCCAGGCCGCTCGGCGAACCTTTCCACATCGTGCTGGCAATGCCGTCGCCCGAATAGTCCGCTGTAAAGACCAGCGATTCTTTGTGACCACTGGTGTAAAACGCCGACGCCGCGTGCGCCTCGTGGTGATCGCACAACTCGATGCGCGGGCATATTCCATGCACATAGCGGAAGTATTCCGTTAGCCGCTCGACCATGTTGACGTAGGTCCGTCCCGGGAACACCACCACGTCGATGTCTTCCGGCTTAAGTCCTGCTTGGGCCAGGCAATAGCGGATGGCATGGGTGGGCAGCATGCCGGGGGCATGCTTAACGCGCATAAATCGTTCTTCTTCAGCAGCGGCAATAATTTTTCCGTCCACCACCAAGGCCGCTGCCGCGTCCCAGTTTCCTAGCCGTACTCCACCGCAAATTCCAAGTATGTTCATCGAATCAGTTCTCTTCTCCGGGTCCGGATATCCCTTTAGTTCAATTGCGCCGCTTGATCGTGCGCATCCTATCGCGCCGCAAAGGGCCCACCGGGCACTTGGGCGTACATGGCAAAAAGTTCCTTCAAGGTGTGGAATCGGCATCCTCGCCGAGTTACTTCACCCAGGATGTCCATCAAAAATGTACGGGATCCCGGCCCGTTGAACCGGGCTTGTTCCAAGGTGGTTTCATTCAGGCCCGGAATATGATGTTTTATTCGATCGTAGTGCTCGCCGCTGGTGCAATTCGAGGTGACCATAAAAGGGTGCACATTTAGAATTTTTAGCCCCGGCGTAAAGAAATGATCCAAATAAGACCCGGCATGCCAGTCGCCGGGATTATTGCACCAATGCACGTCGTCTTCCCAGAAGACCGGGAAACGCATGCTCCCGAAGCCTTGCCGCAATGGAAATAGACCAGCTTGGAGGTAACAGCACAAGTTGCTGTCATACCGGATATTTCGCTTCATCATGGCCAAGGCAATGGGAGTGCTGTCGTGGAATCGATGGCAACGGAAGGTTTCCGCTTCCGGATACAAGCCCAGGACATGATCGATGACACCCTCGGTATCGTTGTGATCCTCTGCATGTGTCGTGCCGGGGTAGAAATTAGGGTGTAGGCCTACTTCTACTTGGCCGCGGGTCAAGCTTTGGCGGATGACGTTGCTCTCATGCGTTGCGAAGATTGTCGGGCGGATGCCAAAGCTCTCCGTTAGCTCGGTGAAATCCTGCATGCAGTATTCGGAGGCCCAGTCGGCATCCGCAGTGAGGCAGAATATGGGGCCAGTGGGAGCGAAACTCGGGACACTCATTGCGCCAAGACCTTCTCCCTTTCTGTTATGTCCGACGCGGGTAATGGCACCGCTCCCACCGTCTCAAAAGAGAACTCCACGCTGTTAAACTCTTCCGCTGGCAGTGCGGTTGAGAGGAGCTCCTTCAGTCGTTGGACGATGGCCGTTCCTGCATCCTCGCCAGGGCTTGCTCCTGTTTCTGTGCAAAGGATGCCGACTGCCCCGTCGCACCACGCCACCAAATCGGTTCCTCGCATGGCCGCGACCAGTATGCTTGCCACCAGTGCTCCTAGCCCCGAACCTTCAGGAGCACTGGATGGCTTTGTTGTGCGGAGTGTGACGACCACGATGGGCCGCCCCGAGCGCTCCGCTCTGCGCTTCTCATTTCGCAATACCCGCTGGAATTCGCTGTCCGATGCCACTAATTTCGGAGCAATACAAGAATGGGTCGATTTGCTCATGCTTACTTTCCACTACCTAAAAAGTCGACTGTCCTTTGTAGAAGGTTTAGCTGTCGCTGGGGAAGTGCCCCGGGACCCTTCTTTACTTTGTAGATTTAATGTAAGGGATGGATGGATGACTTGGAAATAGGCTTCTGGTACCAACCCTTAGTACGGTGGTTCGTTTTGGCATGAACAGAAGGGTCTTCTCTCCCTTGCAACAAGTCAGTCGGCCTAGTGGTGGATGTGAAGAGTCCCGAGAGTACTAGGTGAATGGCCTTAATTTCAGTACTTCAACCCTCTTTACCTACCTCAGGTGTCCGCGTTAGACTATTTATTAATCGCTAGGTTAATAAAGTTGACGTAGTTGGCGATTGAATACGCTTTTCAAGCCTGTCCGGAGGCAGGCCCTTAGGCAATGTTCTCATCTTTCTTATCTGTCAACCCTGCTAGGCAGGATGTTTCGGCTCACCCCGAGCGGTCCGGATCCGTCGCCGGGTTATGGCGGGCCTGGACCAACTCCTATAATCGTCCCGCGCCCCCTGTGGTGCTCGGCGAGCAGCAATTCAAACGCGGGCTGCGTCTGGAGCAGTTGCGCGCGGAACGCTCCGGCAAGCCATTGCTAGTGTTTCGGATCGAGGGATCGGCCCTTGCCGCTGGAACTTCCCACAACCGAGTCCCCAAACGCTTCGTGCGTGCGCTTACTTTGGCCACACGCCAGACCGATTCCGTGGGATGGTTCGAGGCCGGTAAGGTACTGGGTGTTATTTGCCCCGAACTGGGTGACTCGAATGAGCAGGCCGCCGCAGACGCGATCCTCAAGAAGTACAACTCGATCGTCCAAGGGCTGATCATAAATGCTCCTGCGCGCCCAAGGATCACAGTTGAAATGCATCTAGCAGCGCCCCCCTCTGTTCGTTCACGTAGCTTGGCCATCTCGATCTAGCAAATATCCCCCGCTAAGGCCTCGAGTACTAAGATAGAGGCAAAATGTGGGTACGAGTCCCAGAGATATGTCTCTTCGGACTATTTTCGATCTATTGATCTCCACCCTTTTCACCGATCTCACTTCTGTAAGTTGTTTTGGGAACGCTGAGATTGCGTCTGTGGTGTTTATGGCCAACAGATTGCTATCTGGAGTGTATCCAATTCAGCTTCAGTTCCCGGAACGCCAGTGAAGTGCTGGGCAAATGGGGCTAAAAGGGCGGTAGCTTGCATACTGGCGTCCTCGGTCACGGTACGGCATTGAAGGGTAATAGGGCACGACAGGACATGCGACCCGCGACAGCAAACAATAACGAAGGACGATACGGCTCCGGTGCGCCAGCTGCCGGCAGGGGCGTCGCGGCGGCGAATCCGCAGCCGCTGGAACTGCTGGCGGAGGTCGAATTCCGACGGGCGATCCAGCGTGAAAAAGCCCGCACGGAACGCTCGGGGAACCCGTTCATTTTGCTGCTTGTCGACACGGGCGGTTTGTTGATCGAACGTCCCAAGTCATTGCCTGCGCTGCTGACGGCTCTGGCGCAATCGACACGGGACACGGATTTCGTGGGCTGGTTCGAGGCGGGCACAGTTTTGGCTGTGATCTACACCGAGGTGAGCCGGTTGAGCGTGGGGGAACAAGGCGGAATGCTTGTGTCTCGCACGCGAGAAGCACTGGGGCGGGCGCTGACGGTACCAGTCGCGGATCGCATCGGCCTCAGTATTCACGTATTTCCTGAAGAGGGCGAGGGGGGTGCGGGACTCGGACCCGTACGCATCGGCTCTCCGATGGATGCCGATGCCGGCGCGGATTCCAAAGCGGGCGCGTTACTGGTGAAACGCTGCATGGATATTGCAGGCAGTCTTCTGGCTTTAGTCGTATTCTCACCTGTGCTGATCGCGGTCGCCATTGCGGTGAAGCTGACTTCCAGGGGGCCGGTACTGTTCAAGCAACAGCGTGTCGGCTTGCGCGGCCAGACGTTTACGTTTATCAAATTCCGGTCGATGAAAACCGACAATGATCCTGCGATTCACCAAGCATACGTGGAGCAATTCATTACAGCGGCCGCTCCGGCGGCGGAAGAGAATGCGAAACCCGTTTACAAGATTGTGAACGATCCGCGGGTAACGCCCGTGGGCCAGTTTTTGCGCCGCACCAGTCTGGATGAATTTCCGCAGTTCTATAACGTGCTCAAGGGGGATATGGCGCTGGTTGGACCCAGGCCTCCCATTCCGTACGAAGTGAATCGCTATGACACTTGGCATAAGCGCCGGTACCTTTCGGTGAAGCCGGGACTCACGGGTCTGTGGCAGGTACACGGCCGCAGCCGGACCACTTTCGATGAAATGGTGCGGCTCGACTTGCTCTACGCCCGGACCTGGACCATTTGGGGCGACATTAAGATTCTGTTGCAGACACCGTGGGCCGTCATTGGCGGCGACGGTGCCCGCTAGTTTCCTTGCGGCCAGGATTTCCGGCCTGTTGGGTTGAACGATTTTCCAAAACAGATAGTCCGTAAGCAAGGAGCCTCGGCGTGGCTCTGTGTTGCATTCATTGTTTGGCTGCGGGGTCAACGCCGGCCACCGCGGGAAAAATACATAACTCGGAGCGAGAAACATGATTCGATTTGGAGTAATTGGGTATGGATACTGGGGGCCGAACGTGGTCCGGAATTTGCAGGGTCTTGAGGGCGCCCAGTTGGTGGCGGTCTGTGACCAGAACCAGGCCGCGCTAAAGCGCGTTTCCGGTTCCTACCCGGGCGTACGTGTCACCACGGATAGCGATGAGATTGTGACCGCGCCGGATATCGACGTGGTCGCCGTGATCACGCCGGTCTGGACACACTTTGAACTCGCCAAGAAGGCGCTACTGAATGGCAAACATGTGTTTGTCGAGAAGCCCTTCACCACTACTGCGGCGCAAGCCGAAGAACTCCTGGACTTGGCGGCGAAACGCAACCTCCAAATCATGGTGGATCACACGTTCCTGTTTACCGGTTCGGTGCGCAAGATCCGCGAACTGATGGACAACGGTACGTTGGGCAAAATCTATTACTACGATTCCACGCGGGTCAACCTGGGCTTGTTCCAGCACGACGTCGACGTGTTGTGGGATCTGGCGCCCCACGATTTGTCGATTATCGACTACTTGGTCGGCAAGCCGTCGGAAGCGGTGGTGGCGACCGGAGAAAGCCATACATCGAACGGTTTAGTCGATGTGGCCTATATGACCATTTACTATCCGGACAACGTCATCGCCCATATCAACGTCAATTGGCTGTCCCCGGTGAAGGTCCGCATGACCTTGATCGGCGGGGAAAAGAAGATGATCGTGTGGAACGATCTGGTGAACGACGAAAAGCTGCGCGTCTATGATCGCGGCATTAATGTGACCAGCGCCGAAGGCGTGAACGCGTTGAAGGTCGGCTACCGTTCGGGCGATATGTGGGCTCCCAAGATTGAGTCCACTGAAGCGCTCAAGGCGGAACTGGGGTACTTCGTCAACTGCATCAACAAGAATGAGGTTCCGATCAACGACGGTTTGGCGGGATTGCGAGTGGTGCGGATGCTGGAAGCGGCACAGGAATCGCTGGCCAAGAAGCGTGAAATGGTGCTGGCATGAGCAGTCCGGTAGCCCCGGATTTCCGCTGCGTCGCGCCGACGGTGAAGTTGGGCAAGGACGTGAAGCTGGCGCAGTTTGTGAATCTTTACGGGTGCGAGATTGGGGATGAGACCAAGCTTGGAACCTTTGTCGAGATTCAGAAGAACGCCAGGGTTGGCGCCCGTTGCAAGATTTCCAGTCACACCTTTGTATGTGAAGGCGTGGTGATCGAAGACAACGTCTTCATCGGGCACGGGGTGGTCTTCATCAACGATAGCTATCCGCGCGCGACGACGGAGGAAGGCGGACTGCAGACGGAAGCCGATTGGCACGTGGAAAACACGGTGGTCAAAAAGGGCGCGTCCATCGGGTCCGGAGCGACGGTTCTGGCCAATCTGACCATTGGCGAGAATGCGATTGTGGGGGCTGGAAGCGTGGTGACCAAAGACGTTCCCGCCAACAGCATTGTGGCCGGCAATCCGGCCAGGGTCTTGAGAAGTAATACCGTGGCGCGGAGGGCCACAAAATGAGCGAGGCTAAATTGAACACAAACATTCCATTTCTAGACTTGGTGACTCCTCATCAGGAGTTGAAGGAAGAACTGTGCGCGGTCTTCAGTAGCGCACTCGACACCGGCGGCTTCATTGGCGGTCCGGTGGTACAGGGCTTTGAGCAGGAATTCGCGGCCTACTGCGATGCGGCTCACTGCGTCGGTGTGGGTAGCGGAACCGATGCTCTCCGTTTTGCGTTCATCGCGGCGGGAGTTACGGCCGGCGACGTCATGATCACGGTGCCCAACACCTTTATCGCGACGACGGAAGCGATTTCGCAGTCCGGTGCCCGCCCTGTGTTCGTTGACATTGACGAGGCAACCTATAATCTGGATCCGGCGAAGGTGCGGGCCTACATTGAAACGCAGTGCGATTTCGATGCCGCCAGCAAGACGCTGACCGATCGTAAGTCCAAGGGTCGGGTGGTGGCGATCGTACCGGTGCATCTCTACGGGCAGATGGCCGACATGGATGCGCTGCTGGACATCGCGGACCAATACGGACTGCTGGTGTTTGAAGATGCTTGCCAGGCGCACGGCGCGAAATATTTCTCGAAGAAAGAGAATCGTTGGCTCACGGCTGGATCGATGGGCAAGGCCGCAGCGTTTAGCTTCTATCCGGGCAAGAACCTAGGAGCTTGCGGAGAAGGCGGCGCGATCACGACCAATGACGCCGATCTGGCGGCCAAAATGCGCATGTTGCGCGATCACGGCCAAGCGCAGAAATACTACCACGACGTCGAAGGCTACAACGGGCGTCTGGACGCCATTCAGGCCGGCATCCTGCGGGTGAAGCTGAAGCACTTGGCCGCGTGGACCGAGAATCGCCAGGCAGCCGCCGTGCGCTATCGTGAACTGCTCGCGGACAAGGGCCTCAAGCTGGTGCTGCCGTTCGAGCCGGACTGGAGCAAGGCCGTCTACCACCTCTTCGTGGTTCGGGTGGACAATCGCGACGCGTTCATGAAGCAGTTGGGCGCGGCCGGGATCGGAACCGGAATTCATTACCCGATTCCGCTGCACCTGCAAAAAGCCTACGCCAACATGGGCTATGCAAAGGGCGATTTCCCGGTTTCCGAGCGCGTGTCGGTGGAAATCGTATCGCTCCCGATGTTCCCGGGTTTGACCGCGGAGCAGCAAGGTCGTGTGGCCGAGCAGGTGATCGACTTTGCCTGTGCCAAAGCCTAAAGCAAAGCCGGCGAAAGTCGGAGGCAGACCGATTGCGCCCACCTTTGGGGCTCGAGAGACGCGCGAAGATCCCGCTTGGGAGCGGGACTTCGCGCAGTCTCTCAAGACGCTGCATTCAAAAGAAGCGCTACACGAACTCTTCGCCCGGTTCCGGGCGGGGGAGGGTGCCTTTGACGGCATGATGCGCCGGGTGTTGATGCGGGCTATGTGTAAACGCGTCGGCAACGATCTGCAGGTGGGTCCGAATGTGGTGTTGAAGCATCCGGAGACCATGGAGTTCGGGGACTGCGTGTTTATTGGCGCGCAGGCGATGATCCAAGGCCGGTTCGATGGCACCTGCAAGATCGGCAACAACGTGTGGATCGGGCCGCAGGCGTATTTTGACGCTCGTGATTTGGTGCTGGAAGATTACGTGGGTTGGGGTCCGGGGGCGAAAGTTCTGGGATCCACGCACACCGGGGAGCCCGTCACGGAGCCAACCATCCGCACCAGTTTGGTGATCCGGCCAGTACGGATCCGGTTTGGCGCGGACGTTGGGATGAATGCGAGCATTCTGCCGGGGGTAACGATCGGGAAACAAGCGATCGTGGGAGCCGGGGCGGTGGTGACCGAAGATATTCCGGAGTATCGGATCGCTGCCGGAGTACCGGCTCGAGTGTTGCGCGACCGGCGGACTCCACAGGAGAAAGGTTGAGAACTATGGAAAATGAGCGGATTCTAATTACGGGTGGTGCGGGCTTTATTGGCTCCGAAGTGGTGCGGCAAGCCGCGGCGCGGGGAGCCGAGATTATCGTAGTCGACAACTTGGTGAACGGCCGCCGGGAGAATCTACACGGGCTGCCGGAGGAACAGGTCCGGCTAGAGGAATGCGACATCCGTAACGCGGCGCGCATGGCCGAGTTGATGCGCGGCGTCGATGCGGTGTACCACTTGGCCTGTTTGGGGGTGCGGCATTCCATCCACGCGCCGGAAGAAAATCACGAAGTCAACGCCACAGGAACGCTCCAGTTGCTGTTTGCAGCGCAGAAGAACAAGGTCAAGCGGTTTGTCTACGTTTCGAGTTCCGAAATCTATGGCACTGCCAAGTGGGTGCCCATGACCGAGGAGCATCCTGCCTACCCGAAGACGATTTACGGTGCGTCGAAGCTGGCTGGTGAATGCTACACGCGCGCCTTTTTCGATACCTACAAGCTGCCGACCGTGGTCATTCGTCCATTCAACACGTTCGGACCGCGTTGCCATCACGAGGGCGACTCCGGCGAAGTGATTCCAAAGTTTATGCTGCGGTCGATGGCGGGAATCCCCATGATGATTTTCGGCGACGGAACGCAGACGCGCGATTTTACATACGTCAGCGATACCGCGCAGGGCATCCTGCAAGCGGGCGAGGCCGAGGGTAGCATTGGGCAGACCATCAATCTTGGCAGCGGCCGTGAGATGACGATCAACGACTTGACCGAGTCGATTGCTCGCGCTACGGGTCACGTCAGACTGGTGGGACACAACGATCCGCGTCCTGGCGATGTGCTCCGGCTGTGTGCCGATATTAGCCGGGCCAGGGAACTGTGCGGGTACAATCCCACGGTGCCATTTGAAACGGGGCTGGCGCAATTGAAAGCCTGGTATCAGTCCTTGGATACACCGGTGGAAACGTTGCTGGAACAGGAATTCGTCGAGAACTGGGTGAGCGAAAACTGCCTGGTAGGCAACTAAAGAGTCTGGTTCAAGGAGCGGATTTGCATGAGTGCATCCATAGTGTCGAAGAACGTTCCGGTTGCGCGGCCATCGTTTGGGGTGGAAGAAGAAGCTGCAGTTCTGCAGGCCCTGCGCAGCGGTTGGGTGAGCCAAGGCCCGCGGGTGGCCGAATTTGAACAACGGTTTGCGGAATACGTTGGAGCGGCACACGCGGTGGCTGTCTCTTCTTGCACCACGGGTCTCCATCTGGCGCTGGTGGCGGGTGGAGTCCAGGCTGGCGACGAAGTAATCTGCCCGAGTCTGTCGTTTATTGCCACGGCGAACTGCATTGTTTATGCCGGAGCCACGCCGGTGTTTGTCGATATCGACGAAGCGACCTTTAACATTGATCCGAAGAAGATCGAAGCGGCGATCACGCCCAAGACCAAGGCTATTCTAGCGGTGCATCAGATCGGCCTCCCGGCGGCAATGGAAGAGATCAGCGAAATTGCGCAGCGCCATCATCTGCTTTTGGTGGAAGACGCCGCTTGCGCCATCGGAGCGGAATATCAGGGGCGGCGCATCGGTGCTCCGCATGGCGCGCTGGCCTGTTTCAGCTTTCATCCGCGGAAGATTTTGACGACCGGTGACGGCGGCATGATCACCACCTCTGACGGCGAAATGGCGGCGCGCATGAGGCGGTTACGGCAGCACGCGATGTCGGTCTCCGACCTGGCGCGGCATAGCGCAACCAAGGTGGTGGCCGAAAGCTACGACGAGGTCGGATACAACTATCGCATGACGGACCTGCAGGCAGCCGTGGGATTGGTGCAGTTGCAACGGCTCGACAGCATGCTGGCGCGACGCCGGGAACTGGCCGGGCGTTACGCCGAGAAGCTGTCGGCCTACCCATGGATGGTGGTCCCGGTGGAACCGGCGGGATCGCGCCACAACTACCAGTCGTATATGGTCCGGCTCACCGAACAGGCTCCCATCAGCCGGGATGAATTGATGCAGCAACTGCTGGACCGGGGCGTGTCCTCGCGGCGTGGAGTGATGGCGATTCACCGCGAACGGCCCTACCAGAACCCTTGCTGGGAAGAACACTTGACGGTTACCAATCGTGTCACTGATACCGCGATCGTACTGCCGCTGTTTTACGAGATGACGGACGAGGAGCACGACTACGTGCTCGAATGCATTGGGCAGATCTGCCGGTAGCGCCGTCTGATCTCCTTCCGTCCCTACGACCCGGTTAGTGTAAATGTCTAGCGTCCCCCAAGAACACGAAGTTTGTCCACCCGTTGAGCCGGAGGTCGCCGCGGAAATCGAGGCGTCTCATGACGGGGAGAAGACCAGCGGAAGCTATGGACAAATTCTAAAATCCACGGCCTTGATCGGCGGCACCTCGGTGCTGAATATCATGGTCGGCGTGGCGCGCTCCAAAGCAATCGCGCTTATCCTGGGTCCCAGCGGAGTAGGGCTGAACGGGATCTACGGGTCGATCACGGGCATGGCGGAACTGATCGCCGGAATGGGGATCAGTAGCAGCGGCGTCCGCCAGATTGCCGAAGCCGCCGGTTCGGGCGATCAAGTCCGGGTGGCAAAGACGGCGGCCGTGCTGCGCCGCACCTCACTGGTGTTAGGTCTGTTAGGGGCCGCGATCCTGATCGGGTTTTCTCCCCAGATATCGCGTGTGACGTTTGGAGATTCCAGCCAAACAGTGACGGTGTGCATTCTGGCGGGGAGTGTCTTCCTCCGTCTTCTTTCCGCCGGACAGGGCGCATTGTTGCAAGGTCTGCGCAGAATCCCCGATATGGCGCGGGCCGGAGTGCTGAGTACGGCGGGTGCGACGGCCATGACGATTCCCTTGGTGTATTTCCTGGGGGAAAGGGGAATCGCAGTTTCGGTGACCACCGGAGCCGCGCTGGGTTTGGGCGCATCGTGGTGGTATAGCCGCCAATTAGCGGTGGATACGCCTCCGGTTACGGTTTCCGAGGTGCGCGCCGAGGCGCAGGGGTTGCTGCACTTGGGCTCGGCTCTCATGGTCAGCGGGCTAGTCACAGTGGGATGCAGCTACGCGATTCGCACGGTGATTTACCGGGGCCTGGGCGCGGATTCGGCCGGACTCTACCAAGCCGCATGGACCATGGGCGGGACGTATGTGGGATTCATTTTGCAGGCGATGGGGTCGGACTTCTATCCCCGTTTAACAGCCGCTGCCAGTGACAACGATGCGTGCAATCGCCTGGTGAACGAACAGGCGCACGTGAGTCTGTTGTTGGCCGGTACTGGAGTGATCGCGACGCTCACGTTTGCTCCGCTGGTGCTCAACGTATTTTACGCGTCCAGTTTTCAATCCGCGGTGGACGTGCTGCGTTGGATTTGCCTGGGCACGGCCTTGCAGGTGGTGAGTTGGCCCATGGGCTACATCATGCTGGCGAAGGGCGCGAAGGGAATCCTAGTGTGGAGTGAACTCGCGTGGGCGCTGGTGCATTTGGGATTGGCGTGGGTTTGTTTGCAGGCTTTTGGTTTGCGGGGAGCTGGTATCGCGTTCTTTGGCTCCTACGCGTTTCATATCGGGCTGACGTATGTGGTGGCGTTCCGCTTGACCAAATTCCAATGGTCTAGAGCGAACCGCAACGCTACGTTGGCCTATTTGGGCGTGATCGGGGCAGTTTTCTACGGGATCCAGACGTTGTCGCCTCTGTTGGGCATGACGTTGGGCGGGGTGGCGATGCTGCTGTGTGGAGTGTATTCGGTGCGTTCCTTGGTTGGTTTGGTGTCGGCGGATCGAATTCCCCGGCCGATGCGGCGCCTGCTGGGACTGCTGGGAGTGGAGGCCGCCGCAGGATGATGGAAAATACGTTTACCAAGAACTCAGTCGATGTGATTGTTCCGTGCTATCGCTACGGGCAATACCTCCGTGAATGTGTAGAGAGTGCGCTCCATCAGGAAGGCGCCTCGGTGCGGGTTCTCATCATTGATGATGCGTCCCCGGATGACAGCGCGGAGGTGGCGGAGGCCCTGGTTCGGGAGGACTCCCGGGTCAGTTTCAGCCGGCACGCCGTGAACAAAGGGCATATCGCGACCTTCAATGAAGGCAACGACTGGGCGGCCGCCGAATATACGATACTGCTTTCGGCGGACGACTATTTGCTGCCCGGAGCCCTGCTGCGCGCGATCACGTTGATGGAACAAAACCCGGACGTCGTATTCACCTTTGGCAAGGTGATCATCCTGGGCGAAGATGGGAAGAACGAAGAATACGGCACCGGAATCGAAGCCTACGACAGCGGAAAGAATTGGATCTGGCCGGGCCTGGAATTCATTGACGTGAGCGGCGCGAAGAATATCGTTCCCACGCCGACTCCGGTGGTCCGGACGGTCCATCTCAAAAAAGTGGGCGGGTATCGGCCGGAGCTTCCACATGCCGGAGACATGGAAATGTGGTGGCGGTTAGCGCTACATGGTTCGGTGGCGATGATTGGCCAGTGCCAAGCTGCCTATCGGCGTCATGCGTCGAACATGTCGTTGAAATGCGCCAAGGCACTGCTCGACATGCGGGAACGGCAGGCGGTGATCGACTGGTTCCTGCGCGGTTGCGGTGACCGGCTGGCAGATGCGGCAGGAATCCAAAAGCGAGCCTTCCAGTCGCTGGGGGAGGAGGCACTTGTGTTTGCGCACAGGGCCTTTGAAAGCGGAGACACGGTGGCGTCGCAGGAACTCTTAGATTTTGCGGTTGAGGTGAGCCCGTCCATCCGCGGTTCGGTGCCGTGGGTGAAACTGGTGGCAAAACATCGCCTTGGACCGCGCGTATTTGAGATGCTCAAAGCCGTTTCGCTCTCCCGATGAGCCAGCGGAACATGCTCCAAAGTGAGCCGCTTCCCACCCCGATGAGCGACCAACGGCAAACGGCGGACCGGTCTTCATCGCGTCGGCAAAAGCGCGTCCTGTTTGTGACCAGAACGGACGGATTCGGGGGGACCGAGCGGCACCTGTTGGAGTTACTGCGAAGACTGGACAGGACTCAGGCCCACATCACTATTCTCCAAGTGGAGCAGGACATTTACACAGGACTGCTGCAAGCGGATCCAACAGTAGTTGTGTATTCCGCCCACCCCGGCACTTCTTCCTGGAACTGGTTCCGGCTGTTTCGTCGAGCTGGGCCGGATGTTGTGGTGTTTGTGAACGGGAGTCTACGTGCCTTCCCGTGCTCGGCGAGTGTCGCTGCAAGGGCTGCGGGTGTGAAACGAATCTTCGCGATCCACCACCTGCTGGCACCGGTGATGGAGCGGGACAAGGGTTGGTCGCCGCGTAGTATCGTGGGGCGACTCATCGGAGGCCGGACTCGCCGGTTGCTGGCGTTTTGGATTTCCTCCCGTTTCGCCGATGCAACGATTTGTGTCAGCGACGCGGTTCGAAGACGGCTGGTGGGGAGTTATGGATTCCCCGAGGCGACGACGCGCACCATTCATAACGGGGTGCCCATGGGTCCGGCCAGTTCGGCTGCCGCTCGGGTTCGTGTGCGGACCAGGCTCGGTGTGAGCGACGGTGACTTTCTGCTGGTCTGCGTGGCGCGGCTCAGCGAAGTGAAAGGCATCGACATCTTGTTGCGAACTGTGGCGCAAGCGGGAGCGGGAAACCTCTCTTTGAAGTGCGTGATTGTGGGAGATGGCCCGCTGCGGGAATCGCTGATCCAGCAGGCACAAGAGTTGGGGATAGAGGGCCGGATCTTTTTTGAGGGATTCCAGGAAGACGTCGCATCGTTCCTGTACGCTGCGGAAGCATTCATCTTGACCTCCCACAATGAGGGCTTTCCACTGTCCATTCTGGAAGCAATGTCGTGCGCGCTGCCTTGTGTGGTGACCGATGTGGGAGGCAACGCAGAGGCCATCCGGCACCGGATCGATGGATTTGTGGTGCCGCCAGGATCGGTGGACGAATTATCATCGGCCGTTGAGTTTTTGATCCAGCACCCCAACGAGCGCGCAAAAATGGCGGTGAGCGCCCGGGCGCGCGTAGCCGAAGAGTTTTGTATCGACGACCGCATGGCCGACATCGCTCGCTTGGTCCTTGAGTAGTTGCAGCCGGGTACGAATCGACCTGATGAGCATCCCTATCTTCACAGCCACGGCGCGAGGAACGAAATGAGTGCCCCGGCAGTTTCGGTGGTGATGAGCGTCTTCAATGGGGAGCGGTTTCTTGCCGAGGCCATCGAGAGCATTCTGGGGCAAACGTTCCGCGACTTTGAGTTCCTCATCGTCAACGATGGATCGAGAGACGGCACCGCGGAAATCTTGGAGCGGTATCGGGGGCAGGATGCGCGAATCCGGATCGTGGCGCACGAAAACCGAGGTTTGATCTCCGCGCTGAACGGCGGGATCGCGCAGGCCCTGGGCCGATACATCGCGCGGATGGACGCCGACGATATCGCCGTTGCAGAAAGATTAGCCCTGCAGGTGGCCTACATGGAGCAGCATCCCGAGGTGGCCTTGCTGGGGGGCGCGGTCGAATTTATCGATGAGGCGGGCCGGTCTCTGGGGTTCCGCTCGAATCCGACCGAGAGCGCGGAGATTCGAGGCGCACTGTTGGATCGAAACGTTATCTGGCATCCGACCGTATTCGCCAAGCGGGACGCGGTGGTAGCCGCTGGCGGCTACCGCAATGTCCCACTGGCGGAAGACTACGACTTGTGGCTACGAATGGCCGATGGTTCGGCTTTGGGGAATCTGGAGACGGTCGTCCTGCGGTATCGGATGCATGCGCAACAAGCCACGGTGCAACAGAATGAGCGGATGTCGCTGAGTGCGCTGACGAGCCGCGGAGCAGCGCTTGCCAGACGCGCGGGCATGGTGGATCCGCTCGATTCGGTGGTGGCGATTACGCCCGGAACTTTGGCGAGGCTGGTCGGAGCCCTGCGGCCTTTAACGGGCACGGAGCTGCGGGCCACGCGAACTGAAGAGCAAAGCGCGCGGCTGCGATCGTATTTGCGATGGATTCTGCAAGTGGGGGAAGTAGCGGACGAGCGATGCTGGAGCAATGCCATCGAAGCGCTGGACCCTCGCAGCTGGCAGGGAGCGCGGCGGGAAGAAATGGCGGACCTTCAGTACACTGCTGCGCGGCTGCACTGGGGCCAGGGGAACTACTTGCGTGGCGCCAGTGCAGCCAGCCAAGCGGTGTTCCGCCAGCCGGTGATTCTGGGACGTGCGCTCAAGCCGCTCCTACGATTGGTGCGCGGCGAAACCCGCAAATTCGATCTCTGGGGAAACGAGACTTCGTGATGTTTGCGGGTGCGGAGTTCTGTGTTTACCGCCAGTGGGGACTGCGAGAAGCGGCATGAGCGCGCCACTGATTTCGGTCGTCATGAGCGTCTTCAACGGCGAACGCTTCTTAGCCGAGGCCGTTGAGAGTATTCTGGCGCAGACCCTTCGGGATTTCGAGTTTCTGATTATCGATGACGGATCGCGCGATGGCACAGCTCAAATGCTGGCTGCGTACGCCGGGCGCGACCCTCGGGTGCGGATTCTCTCGCAGGAAAACAGAGGCCTGATCTCTGCGTTGAACCGGGGCATCGCCTCAGCCGCCGGTCGCTATATTGCTCGCATGGACGCCGACGATGTGTCCAAGCCTGGAAGGTTCGAACAGCAAGTGGCCTTTCTCGAGGCACATCCCGAACTGGCCATGGTGGGCGGAGCGGTCGCGTTCATCAATGGTGACGGCGAATTCCTGCGTGAGAACGTGAACCCAACCGAGGACGCAGAGATCCGCGCGGCTTTGGTGGATGATTGTCCTTTTTGGCATCCGACGGTTTTGATTCGAAAAGATGTGCTGGAGGCAACGGGCGGATACCGGAGTGTGGTGCTGGATGCCGAGGACAATGATTTATGGCTTCGCATCGCCGAGAAATACCCGGTGGCCAATTTGGCAGCGGTGGTTCTCTCCTACCGGTTGCATGCCAATCAAGTCACGGTAACCAAGTGCCGGCGGATGGCGCTGAGCGCATTAGCGGCTCGGGCCTCGGCAAGGCTGCGGAGAAACGGCGAGGTGGATCCTCTCGATCACCTGCAAGAGATCACTCCTGAGGCGCTGGTTGCGATGGGCGTGAGTCTGGCGGCGCAGGAGGCTGCGCTGGCGGAACGGTACTTGTATTTCATCCGCAACATGACGCAAACAGGGGAGCGAGGGGTGGCGCAGCAGGCTCTGCTGGAGATGCTCAGTTCCTCTGAGTGGAAACACGCGGGCAGGCGGGTGATGGCGGATCTTCGGTTGCTGGCGGCCGAGTTGTATTGGCAGCAAGGGGAATTTGCCAAGAGCGCTGTGCAAACCGGACACGCGCTCAAGATGCGCCCGGTGTCGTTGGGGCGTCCGCTCAAATGGCTGGCGAGGAAGTTGGGGGAGGGGAGTGCGGTGCGCACCTCGAACTCCGCTTTATGATCATGGATTCCCACCCTTCCCTCACGACCAAACAATCCAACGTCGCGCCGCGGCCAGGCAGCGAGCCCTTGCAGGCAGGTTGCTTGATCGTGAATGCGGATGACTGGGGGCGCGATCGGGAAACGACGGATCGCACCTTGGAATGTTCCCAGGAGGGGGCTCTCTCCTCGGTAAGCGCGATGGTGTTCATGGAAGATTCTGAGCGCGCGGCCGCGCTTGCCGGCGAGCATCGCATCGACGCTGGACTGCATCTCAATTTGACGCTGGCATTCTCCGATTCGATAAACGCAACTTTGTCCGGGCATCAGGAACGGATCTCACGCTATCTGCGAAGCCGGCGGGTGGCGCAGGCTTTGTTCCATCCTGGGCTGGCGCAGTCGTTCGCCTACGTGGTCGCCGCGCAACTCGAAGAATTCGCCCGCATCTACGGGCACGCCCCGGGCCGCATTGATGGGCATCATCATATGCATCTGGCGGCCAACGTCATGTTTCCAGGATTGCTGCCGGAGGGCACCATCTTACGCCGCAACTTTTCCTTTCAGGCCGGCGAAAAGGGCTTGGTGAATCGCGCCTATCGGGGAGTGTTGGACGGCTGGCTGGGTCGCCGGCATTTGTTGACGGACTATTTCTTCTCGCTCCCGCCGCTTGAAACAAGCCGGCTGGAGCGGATGGCACTGTTGGCGAAGGCCAGCGTGGTGGAAGCCGAAACACATCCCATCAACCCCGAAGAACATCATTTTCTGTGTAGCGGAAAGATTTTCCAGTGGGTGGGCTCGATTGCTCCGGGGTACGTGACGCGGGCGGGAGCTTCCAGGTAGTCCTCGCATGTCTCAGCCCATCGTCCTTATCGGTTTTGCAGAGGCGCTCGCCGCGCCGGAAGTGGCATGGAACTTGGTCGATCGAGGCTATCGAGTGGTGGCGTTTGGGCGCCGTGGCCGGACCTCCGCGCTTCGCTACAGCTGCCAGGTGGAGTACCGCGAGATCTGCGGGCCGGACTCGAACCTGGAAACCTCAGTCACTGAGTTGAATGCGTTGATGGGCTCCCTCGGCGGGAGCGGCGTAACTTCGAAGACGTTGTTCCCGCTGGACGATTCGTCGGTTCTTTTGTGCAGCCTGGCTGCGCCCCGCAGTCCGGGCTGGAATCTAGCTGGGCCGCAGGGCGAACTGGCGGAGTTGGCATTGAATAAACAGCGTCAGACCGATCTGGCGCGCGAGTCGGGTTTTCACGTCCCCACGACGTGGCTGGTGAGAACGCCGGAAGAAGCTCTGCGCATCGGCCGGGAGCAAGCGTTTCCCTTGATCCTGCGTCCGATCGAATGCGTTCCGATTGCGGATGGACGGGTTCAGAAAGGGCGCAATTGGATTTGCGCCAATCTGGGCGAACTGGAGATTGCGGCAAAAAGCTGGGGTGGGCGCGTTCCATTGATGGTGCAGCCCTTCATTGCGGGAACCGGCGAAGGCGTATTCGGGCTGGCGACCGAGCAGGGCGTACAAGGCTGGAGCGCACATCGCCGCTTGCGGATGATGAATCCGCATGGGTCCGGATCGAGCGCTTGTATTTCGCAGGTGGTGGACCCCGAGACCCAGCGCAGTGCGGAAACACTGATGGCCAAGAGTGGTTGGCGCGGTTTGTTCATGATCGAACTCTTGCGCGATGACGCCGGCAAAGTTTGGTTCGTCGAATTGAACGGAAGGCCGTGGGGGAGCTTGGCGCTCTCGCGCTGCCAGGGTTTTGAATATCCGGTTTGGCAAGTCCGGATGGCTTGTGGAGAAAAGCCGGTCGTCGATTCTTTGCCGGCGGCTGTTCCGGGAGTTGTGTGCCGGAACGTAGGCCGGGAAGTGATGCACCTTCTCTTCGTTCTGCGGGGTCCGAAATCGACCGCGCTGGTGCGTTGGCCCTCGGTCACCAAAACGCTGCGCGAGTTGCTGCGCATTCGCACCGGCGACGGGATCTACAACTGGCGTTTGCAGGATCCGAAAGTGTTCCTGGCGGATTGCTACAACACGGTTCACGACAACGTGTTTAAGGACAGGCACTGAGCTCCATGGAAGTGATCGCTGCTTGCCACATTCATTCCGAATGGTCCTACGATGCAAAGTGGACCATCGCAGCGCTGAGCGCCAAGTTTGCGGCGCGCGGCTGCAAGCTGCTGCTGATGACCGAGCATGATCGCGGCTTTAGCGCGGCGCGGTTTGAACAGTTCCGCCAGGCTTGCGCCGCGGCGAGCAACGGAAACATTCTGGTGGTGCCTGGCATTGAGTACAGTGACGCCGAGAACCGGGTGCATGTTTTGACCTGGGGTCTTGATTCGTTCCTGGGAGAGAATCTGCCCACCGGTGAAATGCTCGCGGCGGTGCAAGGCGCCGGCGGCGTCGCCGTGCTGGCGCATCCCGGGCGCAAAGACGTGTGGAAGACGTTTGATCCGCAGTGGGTGGACCGGTTGCTGGGCATCGAGATTTGGAACCGGAAATACGATGGCTGGGCCCCCAGTCCATCCGCGCCCGCTCTGTTGGGCCTGGGCGAACTGGTGCCGTTCGCCGGGCTGGACTTTCATACCCAGCGGCAATCCTTTCCGCTGACCATGGTGTTCGATATCGAAGGCGACATCACGGAAGCAAATGTCCTGCGCTGTCTGCGGGCGCGCCGCTGTCAAGCTCGGGCCTTCGGCCGGACGCTGCCGGATCTCGCCGGTTCGGTGCCGATGATGCGGGTGGCTGAAAAAGGGCGGCGCATGATAGCGCTGATGCTGCGCGCTGCCCGCAAGTGGAAGTGAATCTTTTCGTGCCGAACCAACACATCTCGGTTTGCATTTGCACTTTCAAACGGCCGGAGTTGCTCAACCGGTTGTTGATGGCGCTCAACAAACAAGTTACGCAGGATCTCTTCACTTATTCCGTGGTCGTAGCGGATAACGACAAGGAACAGTCCGCGCGGGCGGCGGTGGAGGCCTATTCGCGTACGGCGAGCATCCGGGCGACCTACTGCGCGGAGCCGCGGCAAAATATCGCTCTGGTGCGAAACTGTGCGCTCGAGCATGCCGAGGGCGACTTCATTGCATTCATTGATGACGACGAAGTTCCCGGGGATGATTGGCTCTCTCGGCTCTTCGGAGCCATGCAGAGTTCGGGAGCCGATGGGATCCTAGGGCCGGTGGACCCTTACTTCGACGATCCTCCGCCTGTGTGGGTCAAAAAAGGCAGATTCTTCGAACGGCCGAGCCACCCTGTGGGCTACAAGCTGAGCTGGGCCGAGTGCCGGACCGGCAACGTGTTGTTCGCGCGCAGAATCATCGATGGGCTGGCCGAGCCGTTCCGTTCTCAGTTCGGAACCGCTGGCGAAGACATGGATTTCTTCCGCCGCATGATCGACAAAGGATGCGTGTTTCTGTGGTGTCCGGAAGCGGCCGTGCTGGAGTTGGTTCCTCCCGCGCGCATGAGTAAAGGGTTCCTGCTGAAACGCGCGCTGCTGCGTGGTAGCAATTTCCCGAAGCACCCGGAAGGCCGGGCGAAAAATATCGCCAAGTCGCTGGTGGCCGTGCCGGCCTACTTGCTGGCTCTGCCGGTGCTCGCGGTGCTGGGGCAGCATCTGTTTCTCAAGTATTTGATCAAGCTGTGCGACCACGGGGCTCGTCTGATGGCATTCTCCGGATGGATCGTTGCAAAAGAACGTGAGACTTAGCATCCAGTGGTGAACAAACCAGTGTTTGGAACAACCGAAATAAGCGTCCGGGGAAAATGGATCACCGTTCCCTCGTTTAAGTTTGGGGCGCAGACGATCATCACGCCGCCCAGATGGCTGAAGATCGCCCGGGTGCACGATGAAGCCTGGATCGAATCCGAAATGCAGGATCCCGAAGGTTGCATGGCGGAGTTGCGGCAGCAGAAGCCTAGGCCGGACCTATTCACGTTCGCGCAGATGCCGCCGGGCCGGCCTTACGACCACAAGTATCATTGCGAGCCGGACAGCATCGCCGTGGTTCAGGTAGAAGACTACAAAGCCTGGTGGGAAGGCCTGCCGCAAGAAACGCGAAAGAACGTCCGCCGGTCCGAACGCTGCGGCGTGCGGGTGGAGATTAAGCCGTTCGATGACGCGCTGGTCGCGGATCTGGTGCAGCTCAATAATTCATCGGCCATCCGTCAGGGGCGGCGATACACGCACTTTGGTAAGAGTTTTGAGCAGGTGAAGAAGGACCATTGCAGCTTTGTGGATCGGGCCGAGTTTCTCTGCGCGTACTTTGAAGGCGAACTCATTGGCTTCATTAAGCTGGTCTATAGGGGCCGGATTGCTTCGCTTTTGAATATCCTGGCGGATGAGAAGCACCGGGACAAGCGCTGCGCCAACGCCTTGATGAAAACCGCCATTGAGCGCTGCCATCAGAAGGGCCTGACGCATCTCACCTATGGTTTCTTTCACCATGGCAATAAACGGGATGAAACCATTACCTTGTTCAAGGTCCGGCATGGATTTGAGGAAGCTCTGGTGCCTCGATTCTTCATCCCCTTGACGCTAAAGGGAAGGCTCGCCATGTCCGTAGGCTTGCACCGTGGGCTGTTGGGTGTACTGCCAAATAGTGTGCTCACAAAGGGTGTCGCTTTACGGGCAAAGTGGTATAATCTTTATACGTCGTTCACAAGCCGGTGTAGCTCAATAGCAGAGCGGTCGAATCGTAATCGGCAGACGGGGCGTTCAATTCCCCCCGCCGGCTCCAATCCATAAATCTGGCGCACTTTTCCCTCCACGCCAGTCTCTTCGCCAAATAAAATGCCCGGAATCGTCGGCTTAATTACGTGTATGCCTGCGGAGCAAGCAACTCATGAGCTAGGTCTCATGCTGCGAGCCATGCAGCACGACCCGTCCTATGTGACGGGCACCCACGCCCATGCTTCCATGGGAATCTATTCCGGTTGGGCCGCGCGTCGGGGCTCATTTTCCAGCAGCATGCCCGTGAGTAATGAGACGAAGGATGTTGCGCTGGTTTTTTCCGGGGAAGAATTTCCGGCCCCCAATACAGTGCGGCGCCTGCAGCAACAGGGGCACGTCATGGAGCAGGGTGCGGCAGCGTATCTTCCTCATCTGTACGAAGACGACTCCACTTTCCCGGCGAACTTGAATGGCCGCTTTCACGGTCTGCTGGTGGACCAAAGACGCGGCATCGCAACCCTATTTAACGACCGTTATGGGATGCATCGGATCTACTACCACCAGTCCAAAGATGCGTTCTATTTCGCGGCGGAGGCCAAAGCCATCCTCGCCGTTCGTCCGGAACTGCGGAAACTCGATCCGCAAGGCATGGGCGAGTTTATTTCCTGCGGATGCGTGCTCGAAAATCGAACGCTGTTCCCGGGAGTTCACCTGCTTCCACCGGCCTCGGCCTGGAAATTCCGCAACGGTGCCTTGGAGCAAAAGGCGCTGTACTTTGAACAGCGCGACTGGGAGGAGCAAACTCCCTTAGAGCCCGAAGCCTACTACGATGCGATTCGCGATGTGTTTTCGCGAAATATAGGCCGCTACTTTGAAGGGAACGAAGCGATCGGCGTGTCGCTCACCGGTGGCTTGGATTCGCGCATGATCATGGCTTGGCAAAGGCATGCCGCGGGAAAACTTCCCTGCTACTCGTTCGGCGGCATGTTCCGCGACTGCCAGGACGTGTTGATCGCGCGCAAGGTGGCCAAGGTATGTGGCCAGTCGCACGAGACCATTCCAGTGGCGGGCGACTTTCTCGCGCAGTTTGCCCAGTATGCCGAGCGCACGGTCTATCTTACCGACGGTTGTATGGATGTGAGCCACACGCCCGATCTCTACGTCAACGAACGGGCCGCGAAAATTGCGCCGGTCCGCATGACGGGGAACTATGGCGGAGAAGTCCTGCGGCGAGTGCGGGCCTTCAAGCCGATGAAGCCGACCACGGCGTTATTCGCGCCGGAGATGCTGGCCCATCGCGAAGCAGGCGAGGCTGCCTATCGTCGTGCGGTGGAGGGGCATCCGCTTTCCTTCGCGGTATTCCGTCAAGCCCCGTGGCATCACTACAGTTTGCTTTCCTTGGAACAGACCCAGGTCTCCTTGCGATCGCCCTTCTTAGACAATGACTTCGTGAAGACCGTCTTCCGTGCCCCGGCGTCTTGCCTGACCAACAACGACGTATCGCTGCGGCTCATTGCCGACGGCAACGCGGCTCTGGGCCAGATCCCCACCGACAGGGGTGTGACGCGAGCGGACGGGCAGGCCGAGCGCGCGCGGCAGGCCTTGATCGAGTTCACCGTCAAAGCCGAATACGCCTACGATTATGGAATGCCGCAGTGGCTGGCCAAAGTGGATGGTCGGCTATCGGCGCTGCATTTGGAGCGCCTGTTTCTCGGGCGACATAAGTTCTATCACTTCCGGATTTGGTACCGGGATGCGCTGCGTGGATATATTCAAGAAATGTTGCTCGATTCGAAAACACTGTCGCGTCCGTTCTTCCAACGCAAAACAGTGGAAGCCATGGTCCGGGATCACACCCGCGGAGCAGGGAATCACACATTGGATATTCATAAGGCACTGTCTTTAGAGTTGATCCACCGATTGTTCCTTGATTCGTGATGATCGTGAGCCCACAATTTTACGCAGGGTCTGCGAAGAACGTTGCGCCAGTTACTCCGTCCAATCGGATTGTTGGTTTGGACTTCACCAAGGGAGCGCTGGTGTTGATCATGGTGCTCTATCATTGGACGAACTATTTCGTGGCGTTTGATGATTCCACGTTCCGCTATTTAAGGTTTCTGACTCCTTCCTTCATCTTTATTACCGGCTTTCTGATCGCGCAGGTATATCTACCCAAGTCCAGCCGACCGGATGCGCGAATCCCGGAGAGAATGGCAGTGAGAGGTTGCAAGCTCTTGGGGATCGCCTTGTTCCTGAACCTGGCGCTCAGCGGAATGCAAGGTTCGATTCAGACTCGAACTACCGTGCAATCGCCGGAGGAAATGGCGCTGGCATTTTTTGTAGGCACGGCTCCGGTCGCCTTTGCGATCCTGGTCCCGATCGCCTATTTGCTCCTGGTCTCCGCCGGGCTCTTCGTCGTTCACAGGATGGTTCCGCCAATCTTCCACGTCGTCTCCATCGCGCTCAGTTTGAGTGCCCTCATCTGCGAGTGGCAACACCTCGGCAGCGGACACCTGGAAACGCTCAGCATCGGGATGCTGGGGGTAAGTGCTGGTCATATTTCCATGCAGAACATTCAGCGCTTGCTGCAACACCCGGTCCTTACGCTGGCAGCTTACGGAGCGTATGCCTACGCGATCGCGGTGTGGAACGCCGTCTACCTGTTGCAGATTGTCGGCGTCTGTCTGAACGTTGCGGTCCTTTTCTGGCTGGGAGAGGCAGGGCAGAGTACCTCGCTCGCACGTCTTCTCGCGCGGCTGGGTGGGTACTCCCTGTTTGCCTATATTGCTCAGATTGCGATCCTCAGAGTTCTGCGCACGGGCCTGCGGCCATTGGGTTCCAGCATGGCCGTTTCCCTGCTGGCTCTGGTCCTCGGCATCGTTTGTACGGTGTTGAGCGTCGAGCTGGTGGAACGAGCCAGACGCGGCAATTTGCGCGTGAATCAGTGGTACGGTGCGGTCTTCTCTTGAGCGAAAATGAAGATTCCCGACCAGTTCGCGTTTGCGCAGGGCGCAGTTCTGAAAGGCACGGCTAAGTAGTGGTATCTATCTTTATTGCGATCCTCACCTGTGCCGGAATCGGCTTCCTGTTCTGGATGGACCGGGATGACGTGCCCGTTTCCAACTGGGTATGGCTACCTTCGATCTGGCTGCTGATTGCCAGTTCCCGGCCGCTCAGTTCCTGGGTGACTTTTAGCGCTCCCGCAGGTCCCTACGATCAATATATCGACGGGAGTCCGCTCGATCGCAATGTCCTGAGCTTTTTTCTGGCACTGGCGGTCTTCGTGCTCTACAAGAGGTCCAGAAAGGTCGTATCCATCTATAGGGCAAATGGTCCTCTCATCCTGTTCTTCCTTTTTTGTGCGGTGAGCGCGCTTTGGTCCGATTACCCATTGGTGGTGCTCAAACGCTGGGTTCGCACCCTGGGCGACATCGCGATGATCCTGGTGATCCTTACCGAACCTAATTGGGCGGATGCGATGAAGAGGGTGTTGATGCGCGTTGGGTACGTTCTGATTCCTCTATCGATTCTGTTTATTCGATTTTTCCCCGCGTTAGGACGATCCTATAGTGTTGGCGGTTCTCCGATGTGGACGGGCGTTGCCACCGACAAGAATGCACTGGGGGCACTGTGCATGTTATTCGGCGTTGCGTTGCTGTGGCGAGGGCTATCCACCTATTCGCAACGGATCGCTAAGTTCCGGGGGCGCCGACTCATCACCATCAGCCTACTGTTTGCGATGGTGTTGTATCTCCTGTTCATCGTCGATTCAAAGACGGCGCTTGCTTGTTTCCTCATGGCCAGCATTCTGATTGTAGTGACACTCGTCAAACTGTTCCGGGGAAAAGGCTTGGTGAGTCTGATGATGGCGGCGATGATCGCGGTCTGTTACAGCGTGCTCTTCCTTGGCGTGGGAAGCGGAGCTCTGGAAACGATGGGCCGGGATTCCAGCCTCACGGGCCGGTCGCAGGTTTGGCAGACGGTGCTGCCTTTCGCCGTGAATCCCTGGGTGGGGGCGGGGTACGAGAATTTCTGGATCGGTGAACGGATCAATCGGATCGTGGCCACGCTGGGAGCGGGATTGAACCAAGCGCACAACGGCTATATCGAGATTTACCTGAATATCGGCTGGGTTGGTCTGGCGTTGCTGGGGATCGTGATCCTCAGCGGCTACTGGAACATCCTGCGCGGGTTGCGTACCGATCCGGAAATGGGCCGTCTGAAATTGGCGTTCTTCCTCATCTGCCTTATCTACAATTTCACCGAGGCATCTTTTAAGATGATGTCGCCGGTGTGGATCACCTTCTTGTGGGCCGTCATGGGGACACCCAAGCCCCGCGCCAAGGCGGTTCCGTCTCCGACCTACGTGCCCGAACTGCAAACGTCTCAGTGGAGCCAACTGAGCGATGCCCGCCCTTGGCAGGATCTCAGCTAACTTCCGCATCGCAGCAAGCCCCCTCGGGGTCATCGAAAACAATGTTGTTCAATTCCCTCGAATTCGCGATCTTCTTTCCGGTCGTCACAGCGATTTACTTCCTACTGCCCCAACTGTGGCGGGTGCGGTGGCTGCTGGCGGCCAGCTGTTTCTTCTACATGGCCTTTATTCCGGCCTATATTGCCATCCTGTTCGTCACTATCCTGATCGACTACGTCGCCGGTATCTATATTGAGAAAGTCCAAGGCCGGCGCCGGAACGTGCTGCTGTGGGTCAGTATTGTTTCCACATGCATTGTGCTGTTCGTGTTCAAGTATTTCAATTTCTTTGCCGATACCTTCGTGGGCGGGGCTGGACTTCTAGGCTGGCGCTTACCTCCCGTGGTGGTGAAGATCATTTTACCCGTCGGGCTGTCTTTTCATACCTTCCAAAGCCTGAGCTATGTGATCGAAGTTTACCGGGGCCACCAAAAGGCGGAGCGGGACTTCATCGTGTATGCGACCTACGTGATGTTTTTCCCCCAACTGGTGGCTGGACCCATTGAGCGCCCGCAGAATCTCTTGCATCAATTCCGGGAAGAGCACCGCTTCGACTATGTCAACGTGACCAGCGGTCTCAAGCGCATGGCGTGGGGTCTGTTCAAGAAGTTGGTCGTGGCGGATCGCCTGGCCTTGTATGTGGGCGATGTGTACGGCTCGCCGCGCGACCATAACGGTCTGCAACTGACGCTGGGCACCGTCTTTTTTGCGTATCAAATTTATTGCGATTTCTCTGGCTATTCCGACATCGCCATCGGCGGCGCGCAAGTCCTGGGCTTCAAGTTGATGGAAAACTTTCGCACGCCCTATGCGTCCAAGTCCGTCTCGGAATTCTGGCGGCGCTGGCATATTTCGCTGTCTACGTGGTTCAAAGACTATCTGTACCTTCCGCTTGGTGGCAGCAGGGTGAATCTGGGGCGGCATGTGGCGAACCTCTTGATCACCTTTGGAGTGAGCGGACTGTGGCACGGTGCAAACTGGACGTACGTAGTCTGGGGCTTGCTGAACGGGGCGTATCTGGTGGCGGGCTCGCTGACGAAGACCTGGCGCGACGGCCTGTGGGGTTCCATCGGACTCACGCCGGACACGTTGTCCCGTCAGTGGATCATGCGGGCGACAACATTCTTGTTGATCTGCGGAGCCTGGATCTTGTTCCGGGCAAATAGCTTGGCGGACGCGGGCTACATCATGACGCACCTTGCCAGCGGCTGGGATCTGCAAGCCATCAAAACTACGCAGTTTACACTTCGGCAACTTCTGGTGGCCGCCGTCGCGATTTTCGTGCTTGAAATCGGCCAGCATTGGGTGGGCGAATCCGCCGGCCCTAATTTGTTGGGCCGGGCTCCCGCGCCGCTGCGGTGGGCGGCTTACGCCGCTTGCGTGCTTCTGGTGATGATGTTCGGTGTCTACCAAATGACGCAGTTCATCTATTTTCAATTCTAAGAACCCACATGTTAGAGCAAGCAAACAAGGTTGGAGAGGCTGGCGGGACGATGGGCGCGGCGGGTGCGGTCCGGCGGGTGAGTCTGTTTTTTGTGTTGCTCATCGCACTCATCTTCGGGTGGGACGCGATGATCACCTTCGGGCTGCGGCATGTGGAGACAGGGCTTTATGGCGTCTCGAACAAGGTCATGCAGGGGCAAGTGAATGCGCAGATCGTGATTAGCGGTTCCTCGAGGGCTCGCTCGCACTATGATCCTCGTATCATCGAAACGCAGACCGGTCGAAGTGGCTTCAATTTGGGGCTGAACGGATCGCAAACGGATATGCAACTGGCGGTGCTCCGGGCCTATTTGGAACACAACCGGAAACCCGAGATGGTGCTCCACAATCTCGATGGGTTCTCGTTCGAAGCCACGCGGAGAGTCTACAACCCCGGACAGTACGTTCCGTATCTTTACGAGAATGCGTTGTACCAGCCACTGCAGGCCATCGATCCGAATACTTTCAGACGGCGTTATCTGCCTGTCTATGGATATGTCGTGGATGATATGAGCTTTTCCTGGATGCTGGGTCTGGCGCGGCTGTTCGGCTGGAACCCGGCGGAAGATCATTTCCAGGGTTTCAATCCGCGTTCCACGGAGTGGACAGATGAGTTTCAGCGTTTCAAGGTTGCGAATCCCATGGGGGTAAGTTGGCCCATCGATCCTGAGGGTGTCCGGGATGTGGAAGCACTGCTGCGCATGTGCCAGGAAAAGAATATCAAACTTGTCCTGGTCTACTCGCCCGAATTCTTGGAGATGCAGAAATTGACGCAGAACCGGGAGCAGATATTTGACAGGTTTCGTGGGCTCGCGATGCGCTACCAGGTTTCGTTTTGGGATTACAGCGATTGGAAGTATGCCGGTTCCACGGAGTACTTTCAGAACTCCCAGCACCTGAACGCCAAGGGGGCCACCGTATTCTCCCAAGATCTGGCGAATCGGCTACAAGGCGGCTTCGAGATGCAAGCCGAGGGTGCCATGCGGTCCGCAAAATGACAACAGCGTGGGTTCTTGGCATTCGGCGTGCACACAAGGGGTAGAGACAGACGCCAAGCCCATGGATTCCCGTTGGGATCCAAGGCATAGGCGGAAGAATTTCCCGGCTCGCCGGTAAAAGGTGCCTGGGAAGTCGGCTAGAGAAGTCGGCTAGAGAAGTCGGCTAGAGAAGTCGAAGGACGTGGGCGTTCTAGGACGTTCTGCGGGCCAGGACTGCTAATGGAGTTGGATTAGAGTCAAGTCCGTGCTCATGGTCCCTGAGGATGGGACCATGATGTATTTGGTGCGAGGGTGGAGTGAACATTCTCGCGAGCCATGCGTCCGGGGATCGAGATGATGGATCGCTGCCGTTTGGGCTAAAGGACAGAGATGAACAAACTACCGCTACTACTTCTAATTTGCATGATGCCGGCTTTTGCGATTACCTGCTCTGGGGACATTACCAGCGCTCTGCAAGCAGCTGTGAACTCGGCGGCGGACGGAACGACCATCCCCATCACGGCGGGTAGCTGCAGTATGGGTGGGGTTCGTTGGGCCAATAAAAATATTACGATCCTGGGGGCCGGTAAAGATCTGACGATCATTACTGCGTCGAGTGGCTTTGAGGTCACCATTAGCAGCACGGCAAAAGCAGCCTGGCGCCTGAGTGGCTTCACGTTGCAATCGTCGACAGCGGCGCGAGCTGCGTTGCAGATCAATGCGGCGGATGCGCCGTCCTACACCTATGGCTGGAGAGTGGACCACGTCAACTTCAACTACACGGGCGATACTCCATCGGGCGGCATCATTATTTACGGCGCCACCTACGGGTTATTCGATAGCTGCGATTTCTCCTTCATTCATTCGGTTTGGATTTATTACGAGATGGCCCACTACACCGGCAGCAGCACGGCCGATCCGAATTACGAGCAGTGCTGGGGCTCCCCCACGATCACGCAAGTGTGTGGACGGTATAATTTGTCGCTGCCGCTGGATCTAGGGACCGAGAAGGCCATCTATTTCGAAGATTCCACGTTTACCTCGAAGGCCGCCGGGCAGGCCTTTTTCGATACCTCCTACGGCGGGGCGAGGGTGGTGTTCCGGAATAGTGTGTTGACGGGCGGGTTCCTGTATGCGCATTGGACACGCACCGGCGAGATCAATCTCTTCAAGATAGAGTTGTACAACAACACAATCGTGGGAAACGCGAATTGGAACGAATACCCGGTGCGTTTCGAGGGTGGCACGGGCGTTATCTTTAACAACCAGGTAACCGGCTATAGTGGCGGCTGGTTCGTGGACGACCGGCGCGGCGGAGGGGGTGAGAGTTCGGGCATTCTTTCCTCTTGCGATGGGACCAAGGCGTGGGATGGAAACGCAGGCGATGCGTCCGCACCGGGGTGGCCTTGTCTAGGCCAGATCGGCAGGACTTTCGGAAAGACATGGGCGCAGATCCGGGCCGGAGATAAACTTGGCTCGGCACCGATGTACGCGTGGAATAACGGAGCACAGGCCGGATGCAAGACGGGTGTGTCGTGCACAAACGCGACCAATATCTTCGTCGGATGGGGAAGCACGGCTTATGTGAAATCGACGCCCCATGCAAATGGTGAGGTCGATTTTGTGAACAACGGCACGACACCCAAACCGGGATACACGCCCTACACTTATCCTCATCCGCTCCGGGCAACCGGAACTGGGGGAGGCAGTCAGCCGCCCATTCCGCCCCCGGGCATGAGCGCGGTGGTCCGCTAACCCATTTGTTTGCCGGCTGGAAGGGCCGTTTGGCTCTTCCAGGCCGGGATTCCCCGGGATTCACTCTTCGACCCAATCTCATTAAGAACCGAGGCGCCCTACGCCTCCACCGTTTCTCTGCCGAAAAGAGAAGTACGGCATGTCGATCGCACACTACCGGACCCGGTTGCAGTCTAAGTATTTCAGGACCTGCGCCCGCTACTTGTTCCGCCGTCCTTTCGCTATTGAAAGCACCAGGCCGCTGATCTCCTTTACCTTTGATGATTTCCCGCACACGGCGTTTTCGGTGGGCGGGGCCATTCTTCAGAAATATGGTGTCGCCGGGACCTACTATGTGTCGCTGGGTTTGGCCGGTAAGAATGATGCCAGTGGACCCATGTTCGGGGTGGACGATTTGACTTCCTTGCGAGAGCAGGGTCATGAGTTGGGTTGCCATACCTACGGGCACTTCGATTCCTCGGGGACCAAGCCGAGTGTATTTTTGGAATCGGTACGAGCGAACCAACAGGCCCTCAACACGCTCCTTCCCGGAGAGATCTTCCGGACGTTCTCCTATCCCAAGAGCGCTCCACGCGGGCGCACCAAACAAGTGACAGCGCCACGTTTCGAATGCTGCCGGGGCGGAGGCCAGACCTTCAACGCCGGTGTCGCGGACCTCAACTATCTGGGCGCCTTCTTTATCGAGCAGGCTCACGGGGACCTGGCCGCGATGCAGAGCATGATTGACCAGAACAATGCGGCCAAGGGTTGGCTGATCTTTGCCACCCACGATATTTGCGATCGCCCCTCTCCGTACGGATGCACGCCACAAGTGTTTGAAGCGGTGGTTCAATACGCGGCCCAATCGGGAGCTACCCTGCTTCCGGTGACCAAGGCTCTGGAGGCCTTGCGCCAGAAAGTTCCGAGGCAGGGAGAATGAAGGAGTCCGTGAATACCCCAATGCCGCGTTACGTCCTGGTCACACCGGCGCGGAACGAAGAGGACTTTATTGAACTGACCCTCCAGTCGGTGGTCTCGCAAACGCTGCTGCCGGTCCGCTGGATCATTGTGAGCGACGGGTCCACCGATCGGACCGAGGAGATTGTTGAGCGCTACGCGGCGCAGCACGAATGGATCGAGCTGGTAAAGAGGCCGGTTCGCCAGGAACGTCATTTTGGCGGCAAGGTGGACTGTTTCAATACAGGTTTTGCACGCCTGGCCGGCTTGGAGTATGACATTGTGGGCAGCTTGGACGGCGACCTTTCGTTCCAGCCTGGATATTTCGCCTTTCTCCTGGAGCGTTTCGCGGAAGATCCGCGCCTGGGCCTCGCGGGCACGCCGTTTGAAGAAAATGGCCGGACCTACGACTACCGTTACACCAGCAAGGACCATGTCTCGGGAGCTTGTCAATTGTTCCGCCGCGAATGTTTTGCGGCGATCGGCGGCTACGTTCCCCTCAAGGGCGGCGGGATCGACAGCGTGGCCGTGATGACGGCGCGCATGAAGGGGTGGCACACCCAGACCTTCACCGAATTCGTCACCAAGCATCATCGTCCCATGGGCACCGGAAGCGGCGGAGGTCAAGTGGCGGCGAGTTTCCGTCTGGGACAGAGGGCCTACCGGTTGGGTTGGCACCCGGCATGGCAGGCGTTCCGTTCGGTCTACCAGTTGACGAAGGCTCCGTATGTGGCCGGAGGGGCGGCTTTGTTCCTGGGCTATAGCTACGCTTTTCTGCGCGGTGAGGAGCGTCCCATCTCGCAAGAACTTATCGATTTCCAGCGCCGGGATCAGATGCAACGCCTGCGTCGCTTCTTCAAGCTGGGAGAAGGCAAAGGCCGCTAGTCCGGTCTGAAATGTCCACCTCATGATCCCCAAGCGAATCATTCAAACCGGTCCGCCACGGCTGCCCTTGCTGCTGCAGTCCGCCATGGTCAACGTCAAGGCTCTGCATCCGGATTTTGACTACCAGTTCTTCGACGACGCGATGATCGTCGCGTTTTTGGAACAGTATTTCCCTCAGTATCGAGCGGACTATGATAGCTTCCGCTTCCGGATTCAGAAGTACGATTTCTTTCGCTACCTGGCGGTCTATCAATTTGGGGGCTTCTACCTGGACTTGGATGTGTTCCTGGCCGAGAGCTTACACCCTCTGCTGGACTCTTCGAGCGTCTTTTCATTCGAAGAACTCGCGCTGAGCCGGTACTTCGAACAGCAGTTCGGGATGGACTGGCAGATCGGCAACTATGCGTTCGGCGCCGAAGCGGGGAATCTGTTTCTGGCGGCCGTCATCGAAAATTGCCTACGTGCCAAGAAGGATCCCTCTTGGTCTCTGCCGATGATGAAGGGAACCCCTTCCAGCATGCAGTCGGACTTCTATATTTTGAATACGACCGGCCCGGGAATGCTCTCGCGCACCTTCGCGGAGAACCCGCAATTGGTCGAGCATATCAACGTGCTTTTTCCAGAGGACGTCTGCGACCGCGGGACCTGGCACCAGTTCGGTAGCTTCGGAGTTCATCACATGGCGGGATCGTGGCGGAAGCAAGGGAACTTTCTTGCCCGCCGTCTGACCCGGTTGTGGGAACAGAGGACCGAACGCAGAGTTCTGAACGAGGGCCGGACGCGCGGTAAGACCCGCAGCGTGCGGGTCGGCGCGGGCCGCCTCCAACCCGGAGCCGCGCAGGGGAGCGTGCTGCGATGAAAGCCTGTATGGTCGCGTATGCCTTCTATGAAGGCGACAATCGTGTGCGCCGCTATGCTGAGTCCCTGGTGCAGAGGGGCGATCAAGTAGAAGCAATCGCGCTGCGGCGTCCCGGTCAAGCCGCGTACGAAGTGATCCGGGGCGTTCAGGTGTACCGGATCCAAGAACGTTCCATCAATGAAAGCGGGCCTCTCAGCTATCTGGTGAAGCTGTTACTTTTCTTCTTCCGGTCTACAGCGCTGTTGGCCTGGCGGCATCTTCACACTCCCTACGGCTTGATTCACGTCCACTCTGTGCCGGACTTCCAGGTCTTCTCGACGATTGTGCCGCGATTGCTGGGAGCCAAAGTCATTCTGGATATCCATGACATTGTTCCTGAGTTCTATGCGGGCAAGTTCAACGTGTCGGAGAAGTCGCTGGTGTTCCGCGCGCTGCTGCTAGTCGAGCGTCTGTCGATCGCTTTCTCCAGCCACGTCATCATCGCGAACCATCTGTGGGAGACCAAACTTCTCCAGCGCGCGGTGCGGACTGAAAAGTGTACGCCGATGATCAACTACCCGGACCTCTCGATCTTCTTCCAGCGTCCCCGTGGCGACAGTTTCCCCGGCCGTTTCGTGCTGTGTTACCCCGGGTCTCTCAATTGGCACCAGGGGCTCGATGTGGCGATTCGCGCGATGGAACTGACACGCACGCAGGTGCCAGAAGCGTTCCTGCTGATCATCGGAGATGGGCCGGAGCGGGAAGCGTTGCGCGCGTCCATTCGCGAAGCGAAGCTCGAAGACAGGGTGGAGCTGCGCGATCGCATGCCGCTGGAAAAGATCGCCGAGGTGATGGCGTCGGTCGACCTGGGGGTGGTTCCCAAACGGAGCGATTCCTTTGGGAACGAGGCGTTCAGCACCAAGATCATGGAGTTCATGGCCATGGGCGTCCCGGTTCTGGCTTCGGAGACAAAGATCGACCGGTATTATTTCAATGACGATTTGGTTCATTTCTTCAAGTCCGGCGATGCGGAGGATCTGGCGAAAAAGATCGTCGAACTGGTGCGCGATGCGGCCCGGCGAGAGACGTTGCGGAAAAACGCCGCCGTGTTTATCGCCAAGAATACTTGGGATGTAAAGAAGCAGGAATACTTGAATCTAGTAGAACGTCTCACGGGCCCTGCTCGGGGCCAGGATGCAGCGCGGAGTTATGGCGACACCATTGCGTAAGAGTATCGATCAGGTGGCTGCGTGGGTGGAAGCGCATAACTACCAGGCCTATGACCCCGGGGACGGAGAACTGTCCTATCTGCGTCACTTCGCCTTCGGCCAGCACTTCCCTTTACGGCTGCTCACCGCCGCTGTGCTGCGAACGCCCTTTCACATCCGGCCTTTGATTGGGATCAAACCTCACACCTCGACCAAGGGCATGGGGTACATGGGATGGGGCTACCTGAAGATGTATGCGGCCACCGGGGAGGCCCGTTACCGGACACAAGCCGAGCACTGCTTCGAGTGGCTGATCGAGCATCATTCTCCTGGGAAGCAGTACGCCTGGGGAAACAACTTCGCCTTTTCGACGCGCGGCGGCACGATCGCCCGCTATACGCCCACCATCGTGTGGAGCAGTCTCATCGGGATGGCGTTTGTAGAAGCTTACGAAGTGTTGGGGAATCCGAAGTATCTGGAGGTTGCCACTAGCACGGCGGAATTTGTGAAGAGTCTGCCGCGGGAGCAGACCAGCCAGGGCGTCTGTCTCAGCTACGTCCCTACCCATCAGAGTTCGATTCATAACTCCAACATGTTGGGGGGTGCGTTGTTGGCTCGGGTGGCGCGCTACACCAAGGACGCCGAGGCGCTTGAGTTGGCGCACGAAGCCATGAAGTACAGTTGCACCCGGCAGAATGCGGATGGAGCGTGGTTCTATGGTGTCGATCCAAAATATCATTGGATCGATAACTTTCATACCGGCTACAACCTGGATTGTTTGAAACGCTATATCCAAAGCACCGGGAATCGCGAATTCGAACCGCAGCTGCATGCGGGCCTGGCGTATTTCAAGCAGACGTTCTTTGACGCCGACGGCCGGCCTAAGTATTATCACGATCGGCCGGGACCGGTCGATATTCAGTGCGCGGCGCAGGCCATCGATACGCTAGCTTTCTTTTCCGAAGAAGACCCATCTTGTCTGGATCTTTCGCAGAAGGTGGCGGAATGGACCATCGCCAATATGCAGGCCAAGGACGGACACTTTTACTACCGTGACCTGGGATGGATGAAGGTCAAGACTCCCATGTTTCATTGGGGGCAGGGCACGATGTTCAAGGCCCTCGCGCATCTTCTGTTAACGGTGAAAAATAAGATCCCGGTCGCCGTTGGTTGAGGCCTCTGGGAATGGTGCATGCCTTGGATCCGTTGACCGACGCTCGCTGGGGCGCATTGGTCCGCACTCACCGGGACGCCTCGGTGTTCCACACCGTGTCTTGGCTCACGGCACTGCGGCAAACTTATGGATATGAGCCGGTGGTGTTGACGACGTCCGCGCCCGGCGAAGCTTTGCGGAACGGAGTGGTGTTCTGCAGGATCAACAGTTGGTTGACCGGACGGCGGTGGGTCTCGCTACCTTTTTCCGATCATGCCGAACCGCTATTGGAGCGGCCTTCCGAACTCCCGGAGCTGTTAGCGGCAGCAGAAGCTCGATTGAAACTGGAAAATTTGCGCTACGTCGAATTTCGTCCCCTCTCCCGGTTCGCTGCGGACGTTTTCCCTGGCTACGCTGAATCTACTTTTGCCTTTCACAAGCTCGATCTCTTGCCTAGTCTGGATGCGCTCTTTCAAAACTTACACCCGGCCTCGATTCAACGGAAAATTCGTCGTGCTGAGCGGGAAAGACTGGTGTACGCAGAGGGGCAATCCGCGGGCCTGCTCGAAAGTTTCTATGGCCTGATGATGCTGACCCGGAGACGTCATGCGCTGCCGCCGCAGCCCATGCAGTGGTTCCGGAACCTGATTGCACAGTTTGGGACGGACCTGAAGATTCGGGTTGCCTCCACCCAAGACCGGCCCATCGCAGCCATCTTGACCCTGCGGAGCGGAAACGCGATGGTTTACAAGTATGGCTGCTCGAATGAGGCGGATCACAATCTGGGCGGGATGCAAATGCTGATGTGGAACACGATCCAAGAGGCCAAACAGGCCGGCCTGAGCGTTCTGGACTTGGGCCGGTCGGATTGCAGCAATACGGGCTTGATCACTTACAAAGATCGCTGGGGCGCGGAGCGATCCACCTTGACCTACTTCCGGCGGACGCGAAACCTCTCCAGCCTGGAGTCCACCGGCGCGGAAACTAGTGACTGGAAACTTCATTTGGCCGGGCTGATCTTTTCCCGTCTGCCTGTTCGCCTGAGTTCCCATGCGGGCGGTCTGCTCTACAAGCATGTGGGCTAGTAATGATGGATCTTCGAGAAAACGTCATTTGAGTAGATACTAGGCATAGATAAGAACAGCTGGCTGCACAATCGCATACCCCGAAGTTGGACTCCGGCAGAGATATCCTCGCCGAGTTTTATCGCTGCCCGGAAGGAGCGGTGCAACTGCCGCATGCCTGCAAGCCGCTCGCCGATCCCGGTTTCTTCCGCTTTGGCCAGCATGCAATTGGCTACGGCTCCACCGCGCGGTCTTGTCCCCCGAGGGTAGATGGAGATCTTCCGGACCTGCTGGAGACATTATTGGATCGGGGTGGTTCAGCCCTTTCCTTGCCCTTCGATCCAGCAGAGGTTCTCGATAACTTGCGCATGGAACGGTATCCGCAGGGAACCCAATCTGTGCTTTCCTCCAAACGGTTAAGCGAGATCTACTATGCTGTCCGTCCACTATTGGGCGACCATTTTCGGAACAAACTGCAGCGGCTTTATTTCCGGGGCTGGGAAAATATCCGCTTTCCTGCGTGGCCCTTGGATACCAGCGTGGAACATTTTCACGCCGAGTTGTTGCGGATAGGGATGAAGCTGCAGGGCGTGATCCGCGTTCCTTTCATTTGGTTTTGGCCGGACGGGGCCAAGGCCGCCGCCATCATGACGCACGACGTGGAGACGGAAATAGGCCGGGATTTTATCCCGCGCTTGCTTGAAGTCGATGCCGAGGCCGGCATAAAGGCTTCCTATCAATTGGTCCCGGAGCAACGCTACGAAGTGCCCGCGGCCCTGCGGGACTTGATTCGCTCGTATGGTTGCGAAGTCAATATTCACGATTTGACCCACGCTGGCAATCTATTTGACAACCGTGAACACTTCCGGCAGCAAGCGCAGCGGATCAATCACTACGCGCGCGCCTTCGGATCGGAAGGCTTCCGAGCGGCTTGCATGTATCGTAACGCCGAATGGTTATCCGATCTGGCCGTAGACTACGACATGTCGGTGCCCAATTCCGCCCGTCTTGAGCCCCAGCGAGGGGGATGTTGCACGGTATTCCCGTTCTTCATCGGGGACATCGTAGAGCTACCGCTTACGATGATTCAAGACTTCAGTCTCTTTAACATGCTGCGCACCTATTCTTCAGACCTGTGGGAAGAGCAGGTGGAACTCGTCCTGGGGCAGCACGGTTTGATGAGCTTCATTGTTCATCCCGACTATATTTTGGATGAGACGGCCCTTCAGGCTTATCAGAAGCTGCTTCGGCGATTGGTTGAACTGAAGGAAACACGAGGAGTCTGGCTGGCGAAGCCGGGAGAAGTGGCGCGATGGTGGAGGGAGCGAAACTCCATGCGCGTGGTCGCCGAAGGAAGTGGCTACAGGATCGACGGCCCGGGGAGCGAGCGAGCCCGCATCGCCTATGCTCACTTGGACGGCGATCGGATCAGCTATGAGTTCGCTTAGCCCGGGCAACGCTCAACGTCTTCACCTACCACTGTGGTGATTTCTCACTATGCTTATAGCCCTTTACTATAGAGAAGGACCTCCCCACAGACGATAGTCAGTTAGTGGGCGCGTAACCGTAATGCAGCAGGAAGATTTCAATGAATAGAGAAGGTCAACCGGTATCGACACCGGAAGTGGAAGAAGCCGAGCCCGATTTTGGCGACATGATCGGCGGGCTTGGCCGCATGATGAAGCGGCGCAAGTGGCTTATTTTGTTGCCTCTAGCTCTTGTAACGGCGGGCGTAAGCCAAGTGGCGCTACTGCTTCCGAATCAATACCGTTCGGAGGCGACCGTCGGGGTTGTGCAGCAGCAGGTGTCGCAGCGCTACGTATTCTCCGACGAGACCCCCATCATGGATGTTGTTGCCGGGATGCAGCAGGAGATCCTGTCGCGGGCTTCGCTGGTGCGGATTATCGAAGAATTGGATTTGTACGGGGACCGGTCTGGAGTTTCGGACGAGGATTTAGCCGCCCGTATGCAGGATGACTTGAACGTGGAGGTTGTCGAAGCCCGGAGGGATCAAATCACAGCCCTGCGTATCTCCTTCACAGCCGAGACACCTAAGGTAGCGCAACGAGTCGCCAGTCGGCTGACTGACGCGTTCATTCAGGAAAACGTCAAGCAGCGAGACACGCGAACCGAGACCACCAAGACCTTTCTGGATGAAGAAGTAAGAGCGGCGGAGGCGAAACTGGCCGCGCAGGAACAACGGTTACAGTCGTACAAGACCCGCAATTTGGAACAATTGCCGGAGCAGCAAAACGCAAATCTAGGGGTGTTAGCCGATTTGCGCAACCGGCTTCAAGCCGTCGCGCCCAATGTGGACCAAGCACGTAGAAGTTTGCGCCTGCTGGAAGGCCAGGTTTCAGACCGGCTGACGAGACTGCAACAGGACCGGGCAGATCTTTCAAAAAAATATGCCCCGCAGCACCCCGTGCTTGTGAAGTTGGATGGTGATATCGCGAGGTACACCGCTTTACGGGAGGTGTTTGGAGCGAGTGGACTATCGGCCAAGGCACGTCAAGTATTGGCGGGGAATGACGATCCGCAGATCGGTCAGATCCGCAATCAGGCGGAGGAGTACGCGAATGACATCGATAAGTTGCGCCGCCAGGAAGCGCAGTTGCAGGACCAGATCAATGACTATCAGGGGCGGGTATCGGCGGCTCCGCTGCGGGAACAGGAGCAGTCCGCGATTCTACGCGATTACAACCTCCTGAAGGCCGACTACGAGGGTTTGAAGGCGAAACAATTGGCCTCGGGGCTGGCCACCAATCTGGATCAGAAGGACGAGGGCGGGCAGAAGTTTCGCTTAATCGAATCCGCGTCCTTCCCCACTCGTCCCATCGGTCCCAAGCGGTTGAGATTCGCGCTAGGCGGAGCGGCGGGCGGTCTAATCCTCGGGCTTCTGCTGGCTTTTGTGATGGGTTCGATGGACGCTACATTCAGCTCTGAAAAAGAAGTTGCCAGCGCCTTCAAGGTTCCGTTGGTGTTAGGGATTCCCCAAATCCTGACGCCGAAGGAGCAATCGGCGCGGACCTGGAAACGGGTATTTGACTGGGCCGGCGGCACGGCTCTCATTCTTTGGGTTATTTCGACCGAAGTGTATGTTTATATTAAAGGGTGATCTCTTGACTCCCGCCAAGGTGACGACGCTGTGATCAATTTTTCCGAGCTGCTTTGGACCCCGCAATCGCGCAGTCAACCCCGCGTGCCCGTGCAAACTGCGGACCGCGTGGAAGTGTCCGCACTGGCCAAAGCGCCCGTCGTTCAAGTGACGATTGCTCCCGAAAACAGGATCGTGGTAGCGACCGATTTGTCCAGCCCGGGCGCGGACCGGTTCCGGTTTCTGCGGATGCGGCTGCGCGAACTGAGATCGGCCGGCAATGTACGTAGCCTGGTGGTGACCAGCGCCCTGCCGCAGGACGGCAAGTCTACCGTCGCGATGAACCTGGCTACCGTGCTGGCGGAGGGCGGCAAGAACGCGGTACTCCTCATTGAGGGCGATTTGCATCATCCTAGCATCGCGACTGCTCTCAGTATCCCCAAATCCCGCGGATTGGCGGAGTGTGTTGAAACGGGATTGAATCCGCTTTCGGTGATTCAGAAGATTGAGCCCCTTGGATGGTATTTTCTTCAGGCCGGCTCCACCTCGGCCAACCCGACCGAGATTCTGCAAGACGATGCCTTAGGTACCGTCATGGAGACAACGCGCCGCCATTTCGATTGGACCATCATCGATACGCCTCCCTTGGCCGTGTTAACCGATGCCTTGTTGCTGGGCCGCTATGCCGATACCAGCTTGATGGTCATTCGAGCGGAATCTACACCCAAGCCGGCGATCAACGAGGCGCTGAATCGACTGGGGACCAAACACGTTTTTGGCATTATCGTGAACGGAGAGGCCGAGCTCAACGAAGCCGCATCCCGCTATGCCGGTTACTACAAGCGGCCGTAGCGCTGCTACAGACCACGGTCGGTCAGGATATCCAACATTTGTCTGGAGGTTGGCCACGGTCGCCTGGGCCGTGCAGATCTTTCTGTTGTCGTCTTCGCCGAAGATGACCAGCGAACATACGCGATCTTTCCTGGCCATCCTGTTGGAGCAATGGTTTGGGTTCCGGCCAGCGGAGAGTTCGGTCTTGCTCTTTGGTCTGATACTACGTAAGGGCGCGCACGTAACCGAATACGCGATTCTTGCCTTTTTCGTGTTCCGCTCGCTGGAAGGTATCTTAGCTCCCAGCGAGCGTCTACGGCGAACCAGTTGGTGCCTGGCCCTCACGGCGGGCTATGCCCTGAGCGACGAATTTCACCAATGGTTTGTGCCCGGGCGAGGCGCTTCTCTAGTGGACTGGGGAATCGATATTGCCGGTGTAGCGATCACGTTGCTGCTACTCTCTGTCCGTCGAGACTTTGCCGAGACAGCGCGGCAGGCTCACTAAAACTTCTTTGCCGTCCGAGTGAATCCCTCAGATGGTGGGAATGATTGCGACCGCTTGGCTCGACTGCGCGCTTTCGGTTCCACTGGAGTCAATCGAGGTTGCGGAGTAGTAGTAAGTTTGGCCCAGTTGGATCGTTGTGTCGGTGAAACTAGTCGACGGAATAATGGCTGAGTTCAGTTTGACTGGTGTTCCCGTAGGTGTGGATCGGCGATAGACGTTATAGCCCACCACGTTGGTTGAGGGGCTGGCCAGCCACGTTAATCCTACCGTGTGAGTGGTGCTGTTATAGGCGACGCAGGGCTGACCCAACGCGGAGTTCACCACTCGCTGGACGGTAACAATGGTGCAGGTGTTTAATCCTTCGACGCTCGCGGTACAGGGCACGGTTCCCAACACCATGGAGACGGCGCGATTCACATCCACCACGTTGACCGAGCCACTGCCATCCAGATCACAAGCGGTACCCTGGGCGAACACCGGGTTTGCTAGCAACGCCAAAGCGGCTAGTACCGGTCCGCAAGATCGAGCGAGCCGCGGGACGGACGGCGAAAACTTGCGATGGGGTTGATAGTTCATGTTATGGATTCCTCTCACGGCTTTGTTCCAGGGTGTTTCACTTGCATCTGCGGGGCCATTCTCTAGACCGGGTTTTCCTGCCCCTCTACCTGACCTTATCGACCGTCGCATGAATGAAAACTAGGGAATAGGGCCTAAAACCACCTTTGCCCGATTGGCCTGTGCCTTTAGTCTCGCAGTTTCACCAAGCAATAGTTACTCCATGGTACGGGAAAAATTCCCGGCTACGCATGGGGTGAGATCCGTTGCTCGGTGACAACTTCCTCAAAGTAGACCATGAATACAGTGAATCTGATCCAACGTGAGCCTTGGACAGCCCCGGAACGGCGCGACCGTTCGCGCTTCAAGCTCGTCTATCCTGTCCGCTTGTTTCAGGCGGGTCAATGGGTCGGCGAATCTCATACCGAGGACATCAACTGCGAAGGCTTTTCCTGCATCCTTCCGGACCAATTTATTCCCGGCGACATGGTGGCGTGTGAGATTGATCTGACCCCTGCGCGCGGCACTGGCGGCGCCCTGAAATTGCGCGGCTACGCTAGTGTGATCCGCGTGACCAGCCAGGAACATGGAGTTGGTGTGGAAGTGGTCTGGCGTATGTTGAGCTACCGGATCGTTTAACGCCTCCGCCACCGGGCCGTGCGCCTACCGACGTGACATTACTGAATCGACAAGGTGGTTCCGGCGGGGCTGGTCCGTTCGCCCATGGTGAAGACGACATCCACCGCAACCCCGGCTGCAACACTCAAGGGGATTCTGCAATTCACCTGCAGCGCACCCGCAACCAGTCCCGGGGCCGAGCCCGCATAGAGAACTTCCGCATCCTGGCCCCCGATCCTCACCGACACCTGCAAGAGAGGGTGCTGCGCGGCATCGTTCCGGATTTGTCCGTCGACTCCGGGTGGGTCCATACGGCCAGCGCCGGTTGCGAAAATCGAAATGAGGGCGCCACGCCGTGCGGGATTGGCGGCCGAATTCACGGTGGAATCTTCATTTAGAATCGCCGCCGGTCCCACGCCGTTTCCACTCAGCGCAAAAATGCCGGGTGCGGCCGGACCTACCGGTACCGATATCGTGACCGTGGTCAGGCCCTCTTTTCGTACCACAATCTCGGTCGTCTGTCCGGCGACGGAGTAGGGCACAACGGCATTGATCTGGCCGGAGCTAACCAGGAGCAAGGGTGCCTGCTTCCCGTCAAACCAGACGCTGGTACCGCCCAGGACCAGACTGCTGGGGCCAGATTCGGGCACCAGTGGGAACGCTGGTCCAATGCCTTGGCCCAACAGTGTTGCGATTTCTCCAGGTGCCAGGGGGCCCGCCGTCAGGCTAGCCGCATTCAAAACGCCCGCCTCGGATAGCCGTTCGCCGGTCCCTGCCAAGACGGTGACGGAGCCATCGGTGGCCGTGATCGGTGCGGATGTTCCGTTGGGGAATGTCGCCACCAGATTGGAGAGCCTTACCGGGTAGACTTGCTCGCTTGCGGTCGCGGTCACGCCGGCCAGGAATCGGACGAGCGGCCCGGACAGGATCGCAGTTTGGTTCCAGCCGGAAATGATGTAGCGAGTCTTGGTGGCGCTGAGGGCTGCGGAATAGAGAGACTTCCCGGCTTGCCGTGCCGCCTCGCCGGCGATAGCGGTTAGTTGGATCGCGGAGGGGTCAAACTCCACATCGAACTGCATGGCGACGATTGGTTCAGGGGATGGCCGGAAGTCTAGCGTGAGCGGGGCGCTGCTATCGAGCTTCAGGTCGATAGTGGGAAGCCTCAGATCGTTTGCGGACAGGCTGGGGAGCAGCCCGGTAAAGAGGGTCAGTAGAAGCGGCAGTGGTGTGGTTGGCCTGAGCACGGATCGTGGCCGCAAGAGCGTCGATTGTCCAACACTATCACGGCCATGAAGGCGGCACAATAAGGTCTCATGCGGATTTCGTACCAAAGAACAGCGGGGAGTCGGGCAGCTTCGCCCGGCTCCCCGATAAGGCCTTAGCGATTTCGCTGCGCCGTCAACAGAACGCCCGAATCCGGCACCCCGATGGCGACCACAGCCTGCGGACTGAGCCGGACGGTGCCATCGGCCAGTTCCACTCGCAAGAACAAGGGAACGTCCGAGCCCACAGCGGTGCTGGGGAAGGCCAGGTCCACCTGAAAGACGCCCACTGTGCCCGGAGCAAGTCCAGCGAAGAGCGGCTCCACTTCGTGTCCGTCCACTAAGACCGTCACCCGGTTCTTGAGCCGGATCGGTTTGTCCAACGGGGCAGGCATTCCGGCGGGGACTTCACTTTCCACCTCGCCCAGCCCACTGGCGTAGATTCGCACGTGCTCTCCCTGCTGCGCCGGCCGACCCGTACCGCTCGGATCAAAGGCCACGGCAAGTTGGTTTGTTGCCGCGATCTGCACTACGGCTCTGCCGGTTGTGTCCACGGTGAAGATCGCAGGCACTGCTGCGCTCATGGTTGTGTCTGCAACAGACCAGAGTTCACCGCCTTCGGTTCTGACTTGCATGTGGAGTGGCGTTCCCGGGGGTAGCAAGGGGCACTGGAAATTCACTTGTCCGGCTGCGGCCAAGAACAACGGAGCAGGTTGTCCGTTGATCTCTACCCGCGTGCCAGCAAGCGTCATCGGCAAAGGAATGGACTGAGCGGATTGTGGCTTCTGCGTGGTGAAGTCCATCCCTACCAGGGAGGCCCAACCAGCCGGACTACAGGCGTTGCCCGGTTCGCCGCTCACCGGATTGGTCAACAAGACCTGAGCGGTGCGGCGGGTGGTGGAGGACGAGGTAGGCGCGGTGGTGGCACTCGCCAGCGCTGTCTGGCTCGCCGGGCGGCTTGCCGTCGAGATCATGTCGAGGGCTACCGGGAGCGGTCCACGAACTTCAACGATGCTGAGGTTGTAGGCGCTTGAGGTCGGTGCGGAATCGCGAATGGTGACGCTACCAACCATGCTCACGGGATCGATGAGGCGCTGTACCCAATAGGTTCCGCGGTTGCTGCTATCGACATATTGGTGCACCAGACTCTGTCCGGCGACGACGGTCCGTCCGATGCCGGTGCCAGCATCGTTGCCCACGCCCAGCACCAACGATTGCGTCCGGCTTGCCACCAGGGTGGCCGTGGGTGCGCCGCTGCGTGCGCTGCCCGAGCCAACTGCACCGATCGCCGCCGCCCCGTTGGCGGCAGAGGTGTCGACCCCGGCGAAACTCACGATCGTCAGCGAACCTGTCAGCCGCTGCGAAATGCTCGCCATCACCGTCACTTGATTCAGCGGCTTCACAGCGAAGGCGCGCCAGATCTCGGCCGTGCCCTGTTGCGTGTTGGTCCGTCGAACCAGCGTCCAGCTCAGGCCAGCGCCGCTGACGCTGCGAATTGTTTCGGTCCCGGAGGTGGAGTCGGTGGCGACGAAAGCCAGCAGCAACTCATTGCTCTGGTTGGTGGAGAACATGGGCGAGACAAACGAAGTGCTGGATTGCGAACGGTCGGTCCAAACAGTGGTATCCACCGTCGGCGTTGTGGTTCCTTGTTGGACGCCCGTGAAGTTAATTCCACTCTGGTTGACTCCGCTCAGCGTGACCACCCGCGCGCTGGGAGTAAAGGTCGTCGCCGCCTTGGACGGAGCCACTGTGTAGCTCCCATTGAGCAGCCCCGCAAAAGAATAGTTGCCGGACGCGTCGGCCGTGACGGTGCGCGTCGCTGCGCCCCCCAGCGATACCGTGGCTCCGCTTCCCGATGTAAGGTTGCCGGAGATGGTCGAAGTTGTTTGCGTGGCGCTAAAACTGACTCCGCCGACGTTGGCTCCGCTTATCGTTACTGCCTGGCTGGCTGGCGTCATTGCAAAGCCTGCCTTGGCCGCGCTCACTGTGTAGCTGCCATTGACCAGCCCCGTGAAGGAATAGTTGCCCAAGCCATCCGCTGTTGCGGTCCGGCTCGCGGCTCCACTTAACGTCACAGTCGCGCCGCTGCCCTGGACAATTAGTCCTGAGATGCTCCAAGTCGAGGGGACTTGCACGATTGAAATCGAACCGCCTGTTGCCACCGTCGGAAGGACTCTTGTCGTCGTGTCGGTGGATGCGGGATTCGTGACTGCCAGGGGCGCTGTGGTGGCTGTGGTTCCTGCCAGCACTGTCACCGCTGCTGTGGCGACAACGCCGTTCGGAATCGCGGTTGCATTTACGCCGAATAGAACGCAGTCTACCCAACCTGCGTTGTTGGCACAACTCAATGTCTTACCCGCGCCTGTCGCGGCCGGGCCGGCCGTGAAGTTTACCGAAGAGATCGACGTCATCGGATACGGCAGTCTCCACTGCACGCCCGTGGGTAACGCTCCCCCCGTGCTGGTAAGGGAGAGGGTCAGGTTCACGCTCCCGCCCGGCGGTGCGCCTCCTGACCCCAGAGACAGCGCAACCTGTTGCGCTGAAACCAAGTTGCTGCTTGCGACAGTGAGGACACCGCCGGCGAACAATCTGAGCAAAACACTTCCCAATGTACCGGTTGTTCTGAGCATGGCACTCATATCGACGCGGCTGCGGGGGCCTGAGAGATGGGACGATCGCCTAGTGCGTACTACGAATCGGCATTACACCTTCTATTGCCGAAGTAATAGAAATAGCGAGTCAAAACTCCGCCCTTCCTAAAGAGCGAAACGCACAAGGTGGGCCTCCCAACTTACAGGAGTCCCCTGCTAGCTGCGCGGCCCTTTCTGTTGGGATACGGCACCGCCGGTCAGTGTAAATAGAGGGATCCTTTTCGCGATCATGGAATGCACATTCTTTCTCTCCGACTATTTGAGAGAGAATCACCGGGGCGAAGTGTTACGAGAAGAATAATCCTAGGAGTACTGAGAAATATTCTAAGGTCTAATCCCTAGTCGAAACGGAATCTCGAACACCGCGTCGATTGCGACGGCAACGCCACTGCGCGTCGCGGGTTTCCACTCCCACGAGGTTAGATCTTCCAGCGCAAGTGCCTGGACTGTTGCCGATACCGTCGAGAGGATCTTCACATCGGTCAACTTCCCGTTACTGCCGAGTTTGGCGGAGATCTGAAGACGGGTGTCGGTCGTCTCTCTGGCTCGTTCGACGAACTCGAGTTTCCGGAACGGCATAGGCGCGCGAATACTGGGTGTCTGTCCCGCTGGCGGCGCGGTCTCGGAGAACCAGAGAATCCAGTCGCCGTTATAGGCGGGGAGATTTTCGATCGGAATCACGATGGCGTAAACGGTACGCCCCGGAAATTGTTCGCCAACCGTGCGCGGGATGGATCGATTGGACGGTCGCAGCGGAACGGTAAATGTCGTTGAGTTGCTGGCACGTACTTTCTCTGCATAGACCACTGTATTGGACTTGGCCCCTTGCGCCTTGGGTGGCGCGGGTTCGCGCACCGTGAGATTCGGTACCGTGAGGGACCCTGGGGCTGCTGCTCCACTGGAGGGTTCCCCCGTGGCTGGTGCCACCGAGAACTGGCCCGAACGGGAACTCGTGGGTACTTGCGCCGCTGCTGCCGGATTGATGCTGGCGATGGCGATGTTGGCCTGTTCGTTGCCGCGCGTGGGGACTGGAGCCGTGGGCAAGTCCTTGGGAGGACCCGGCAGTCGAGAGAAGGTGATGGACGGAGGGGCCGTGCTATTTTGACTGCCGGGCACGGTGGAGAGGGAGGCCAAAGTTTCTGTCACTTCAGCTTTTGCGCCAGCCTTTGCATTCGAGGCCTGTTTCGCTGGCGGAGGCGTAAACTGCTTGGGCGCCGTCTTGGGAGGTGGCGGTAGCGTGGACGTTGGGACCGCCGGACCGTTTTGCGCAACCGCCAAGGGGGTTGGCTGCGCCAGGGTCACGTTGATCTCCGTCTTGGTCGCCAGCTTCGGTTCGCGCTGCGATGGAGGAGGCGGAGTGAACTGTTTCGGCGCCGTCTTGGGAGCGGGCGGCAGAATGGCCTTGGGCGCGGGTAGATTATTCTGTGCGACCGCCACTGCGGGAGTAGCAGTCAGGGTCGCCGAGATTTCCGTGTTGGCCAGTTTCGGATCGGCCTTAGCGGTGGGGGGCGGAGTGAACTGCTTGGGCGCAAGTTTCGGCGGAGGCGGAGGCAGTGCGGTTTCAACGCGAGCCACCACCGTCGGGGCAGGGACGTCCGTCTTGATCTCCGGGAGGTTCACCGGCTTCCAAATAATCTGTTTCTGCGACTTCGCATTGGGCGCCGTCGCGATGATGGTTTGCGGGGCCTGGATCTTGCCGCGAGGATCGGGCGTGTCGCCTACTCGTTTTTCGGGTGCCGCTTGCGCGCTCTTCTTGGGCGGCCTGTAGACCAGAATCTTGGATTCCAGCGGGCGAATAAATTGGTCGTAGATCGGACGCTTCGACGCGGTGGACACGATCGGGATGCGGACTACAATCGACACCCAGAGTATATGCCCAATCACCGATCCAAGCCAGAATCGGCTGCGCAGCTTGTAGCTGGAATTGAGGTCCCGTTGGGGAGTGTCGCTAGGAATGAGACCGACGATCATGCGCGCCTCGGGCTATGAGTACTGGAACGATAAGAGGGCTTGCATTTCGCGATTTTAGGCCGAAAAGATGTCATAATAGCGTCGCACCCGGAGTTTCTCTCTCGTTGCTTTTCGGGATCTGCGCTATGTACGAAAAGTTCTTCAACCTGCACCGTACACCGTTTTCCATGGTGCCCGATTCGGATTGCGTGCACGTGACGGGCCAACACGCCGACGTCATTAGCGGCGCAGTATTTGGCATTCTGGAACGCCGTGGTTGCGTGGTGCTTACGGGCGAAGCGGGCCTGGGAAAAACTACCGCCCTGCGAGCCATCTCGGAATTGCTGGCGGACTCCAACGCCCACACCAGTATCATTTCGCACCCCACGCTTGATGCCTCTGAGTTTCTGGAATTGACGATGCTGAACTTCGGGATCCCTCAGGTCGCAGCCAGTAAAGCGCAGCGGCTGAAGGTGCTGGAAAAGTTCCTCACCACAGCCGATGCGGCAGGCAAAGTCTCCGTGCTGATTGTGGATGAAGCCCACAAGTTGCCACCGGACGCACTCGAAGAAGTTCGCTTGCTGGGGAACTTTGAAACCGGCAATCACAAACTGCTGCAGATTTTGCTGGTCGGGCAGAACGAATTGAACACCCGTCTGGATCTGCCTGAACTGTGGCAATTGAAGCAGCGCGTCGCGTTCCGGCTCTCGCTGAACCGGTTGAATCACGATGGAGTGGAAGACTACCTGGCCTTTCGCTGGACCAAGGCTGGCGGGGGCCCCTTGCCTTTTGACGCGGATGCTTTGGATGCTATTGCGGCCTGGTCGCACGGCATTCCGCGCGTTATCAATGCGATCTGCGATAACTCTTTGATGTTGGCTCTGTCCGATTCGGTCCGCAAAATAGGCGTGGAGTTGATCGAGGAGGTTTGTCGCGATCTGCATTTGGCGACTCCGCCGGTACCTCGAAGGTTGCTGTCGCTGCGCGAAAACGCAGAGGTGCGGAGTGCAGCCGCGGATGTTCCTGTTCTGGTGCGCAAGGCCACGGTCGGTGGTTCGTCGCAACAATCGCCATCCGTACCTGCCCAGAATGCCCGCAAATCCAATGGCCAGAAGTTGTCTGTCCCGCAAGCTCCGCCTGAGCAGCCTGCTCTCGACACATGGTCGCAAGCAAGACCCTCGTTGCTGAAGAGATGGCTCGGGCTGGTGGACGGGCAGAAATCTGCCACGTCCCACAAGAACTCCGACATGGTTTCGTTGAAACACCACCTATAATCGATCGCTACTGCGTCCGCGCCTGCAACGCTGTAGAGGTTCCAGTTTCATTGGTCGTTGTTACCGAGATGGACGAAATTCCATTTAGAGTTGTTTCTCCCGCTACAAATTGATTCGCTGGCACCTGGAAGGTGAACGGAATACTGATCCGGAATTGGCCGCCGAAAGCCTGCGAGGCTGTACTTTGGAACCAACCCGCTGCGATCGATTTCAGATCCACATTGAACAGCGTCGTGGGCATCTTGAACCCCGAGGCCGTTGTGAACTGAACGTTCAGCGCAGTCAGAGAACGCGTTGTGGTGAAGCCAGTCACCTGCAGGGTGAAGCCTGTGGCGGTCGCATTCTGCACCTGCGCCGACACCAGCGTCGGAGCCGCGGCGCCTATCGTGAACTGAGAACTGACCAACGTTGCGGGCGTGAGATCGACGTTGCCCGCCTGGGTGGCGAACGACGGCGTTAGTGTCATAGTCCCGGCCACAGTGCCGGTTTGCAGCCCCACCTGCGTCCCCTGTGCGCCGAATACGGCGTCCGTAGTATTCGCGGGGATGCGGAAGGCGACGGTTCGTCCTCCGGTCGCAAACTGTACCGCCGGGTCCGACGGCAGATTCGACGCGGCCGGAGCCAAGGTGAGCGTGCCCGTAAGCGCAATCGGATAGGGCGCCGCCAGCTTTAACCCGACGTTCGGCTGCGTAAGCGGCGCGATGGTCCCCGTGGGTCCCGATAGCGTGTACGCCGGCAGCGCGGGCGGCACCGTGCCGGAGCCAGTCAGCGTGATGTTCGTGTTGTCGATGATCAGCGTCGTGTTGGCGAACCCGACCACGGTGGGCTCGAACTTCAGCGTGATCCTGAGCGTCGCGTTCGGTGCGATGTTGGTCGGCAACGCCGGCGCATTCACAATCGAGAACGGACCATTCGCTTGTCCGATGCCGACGTTGACCAGCGTCGCCGCCGTGGTTCCCGTGTTCTTGATGTCCAAACTCACAGGGGCCGATTCGGTGACTCGAACGGGGCTGAAAAAGACGGTGTTATTGTTCCCGCCCAAAGTGATCGTAGCTCCAGCTGCCACGTAGGAGAAGCTGAGCAGCGGACCCAAGCCACTGCCGCTTAGATTGAAGACATCCACATTATTGATGATCAGCGTTCCGGTTTGAACTCCGGTCCGCGACGGCGTGAAGCTAACAGTGAAAGTCAGACTTGCGTTCGGCGCCAGCGTCTGCGGTAGCAGCGGTACGTTGGTCACTTGAAAGTTGGCCCCGACCGTGGCAATCGCGTTGACCACAGAGTTAGCCGTTCCTGTATTGGTCACCCGGACCAGGGCAGTACTAGTCTGGTCTACTTCCGCCGTGGGCAGACTGATGGTCGCTCCCGCTGCGATCGCCACCGGTGGAGTTCCCAGTTGATAGCTTAGCTTGGGGGCCACCGAAGTGCCTTCCAGGCGAATGATCACCGGCTCGGCACCCAGCGTTTCCAGCGTCAGGGTTCCGGTGCTCGCTCCAACCGCGGTCGGTTTGAATACCACCTTCATCTGCAAATTCTGTCCCGCCGCCACATTGGCCGGGAACAAAGGCAGGTCCTGCAACCGGAAGGCGCTGCCCGCCACAGTGACTTTCGTCACTTGTCCGATGGTGGAACCGATGTTGGTGAAGTTCAGTGTGACCGGCGTGGCGTCGCCCACCAGCGTGGCTGGGAACGGAATCGTCGCACCCGGTTGTAGCGGCACGATATTGTTGTCATCCGGCGAGGTGTAGCTCGGAACAATGGCCGAGGTCACGCCTTGTAGTGAGAGCGTGATGGGCGTGATGGTGCTGGCCGGAGTTTCGGCAAACGAAATTGTCAGCCGTGCGGTGTCCGGCACCGGTGTGATGGGGCCAAAGCGCACGGAGTAGAACAGTGTCTCGCCAGGGTTCAGCGTGATGGGAAGCGATTGATTCAATGTTGCCGTGAAGGCCGACGATCCGGTCACCGCCGGAGGCTGGGTAACCGTGACCACGCCCGTGCCTGTGTACACAGCGCGAACCGCGATGGTCTGCGATTGCCCCAAGGGCGCGACCATTGTCAGCACGCTGTCGTTGGGAATCGTGGTGGTGATCGGTCCCTGCGTAAACTGCATTTGGAACGGGATCTGGGCGGTCGCCGCGGAGGCCAGCCCTAACGAAACCACTATAGCGGTGAAAAAGCGGTTGCGAGTCTGATGCATGTTCTTGTCCGATTTCATTACCGTCGTACCCTCCGTTGCGGGGTCTCGGCTTCCGTGGGCGTCACGGGCACAAAAAAGATTCCTCGTCCTGCGGTGAAGGACCACAGTACTTCGTCCGCACTCGAGCGCGAGGTCAGCAGATAGCTGCTTGTCCCCGAGGGCTCCAGTTGCGACGGCGCGAAGGTTAGCTGAATTTGCTCCAGCAAGTTATGGCTCGCGCGATCGTATACGAAGAGCGTCTGATCGCCGCGTCCGGCCACGTAAATGACCGCTCTCGCAGCGCTGTCTTGTCCTACCTGCACACCGATGGGATCCTGTACCGCCTCAATAGGCCAGCTTTGGGCTAGGCCATCTGAGACGTGGATCTCTGAAACTTCATGACTGCCGGCGTCCAAGATGTAGAGCGTGTCTCCGTTCTTGGAAAAGGCCAACGCAACCGGGTTCACCGCGCTGTGCATAGGGACGAAGGCTCCCGCTGCGGTCATCTCGAAAATACCGGGTTGATCTCCCGCCATTCCCAGGACAATCTGCCCGCCATCCGGACTCACCGCGACCGAACTGAGTTGGCCGCCGAGCGACGATACGTTCGACTGTGGTCCCGCGTCGATGGTTTCCGGAAGCCCACGCAGGACTCGAAGCCACTGTCCGCTGCGCGAGTACAAAACCGCGACCCGCCCATCGGCAGACCACGTTGCACCTTCTGGTATCCCAACCTGATCCGGGATCGGATTCTGTTGCGCTTGGTCTGAGCCCAAGCCTGTTACCAGGAAGCACTGGTCCGCTACGCATCCGATTCCGTAGGAGCGTTGTGGCGCTACCGACCCAAAGCTGAGGTCCTGCACAAGAGCGGGGCCGAGACTAGCCGAGCCGAAGGATCCCAGCACTTGCCGTACGCTCCTGCTCGCTGCGTCGTATGTAAAACCCTGCGTGGGACCTGCCAAAGCATTTCCCGACTGCTGCGCTTGCAGGGGCGGCAGAAGAGTCAATGCAGCGGACGCTGCGGCGATCCGGGCGGCGCGAGTTGCCCAAGTAGAATATTGAAGCCGGTTCATGGTTACTGTGGCCCTCCGATAGTCGGCACGCCAGGTGTGCCGCTGATGGTAGTGGATCCTGAATTCTTGAGCACGATGCCTGTTGTGATAGCTCCCGCCGCGGCGATGTAGGCGATCTTGGCCCACTTGGATGACCACCAGTGTTTCTTGCTCTTTTGGGCTTCCTGCGTGATCCGGCTTACGTTGGTCATGGAAATCGTTCCCAGTCCCTGGTCGGTTCCGCGCGTCGCCGTCACTTGGACGATGAACGCCCCCACTTGGTTGTTTGCCGTCCAACCCGTTGCTCTAGCTTGACCGCCCGCATTCGTACGGATGGTCTGCGCGGTCTGTTGGTCCGCGAAAGTAGCGCTGGGGCCGTTGATCGGAAAACGGAAGATCACCGTGGCGCCTTCCACCGGCAGATCGTTCGCATCTAGGATCTGCACCGCCAAGGGGGTCATCACCTGGCGCTCCAGATCGTTCATGCCATTGTTCCCGGCAAGGGGGAGAATCCGAAGGTTCCGAGCCGCGGGTGGTGCCGCTGGAGGGGCTTGCGCCGCCATGCTGGCAGGAAAGCTGAGCAATGCCGCCATGGCCATCGCCAGTCCGCGGTACACCGGGTGCCTGTAAGTGGTTTGAGTCATGTTGGTTTACCGAAGAAGTGCGGAGATCACGATATAGGGAATCGAAGACAAGAGGCTGGTTCCAATGCCTGGCAGGGCGGCGCGGATGGCTGACGTCCGCGGCACGTACAGAATGTCGTTCGGAAAGAGCGGGAAATCATTATCTTGTCCGGTCAGAATTCGCTCAATATCGATATCGATTTGGGCCAGGCGGCTGGTCCCTTCAATTGGGCGCAAGACCCGGACCTTGCCTCGCGTGGCCGTCGCGTTGAATCCACCGGCCTGCGTGAGCGCCTGCATGACGGAGATACTATCTCTGCCCACTAGTTCCAGCGGAGCGGCGTGAACTACTTCACCGTTCACATACACCGGCTGAGACTGATCGACTGTGACGCGATCATAGGCTTCCAGCACAATGTCTTCCTCCGGCGCGATCTCGCGTAGCAATGTATCCAGATTAATTTCCACTGTGCTTGTCCCGTTGGTTGGATCTTCAATGGCGGAGCGCAACGGAATGGTGCCGTTCTCGAGACGCCGGGTTACGCGCAGCCGACGCGAGGCGTTGGGCAGGAACCCTCCCGCTACAGTCAGCATTTCGCGCAGCGTGCGCCCTCCGGTCAGCGTATAGACGCCGGGCTTGGCAAACGCTCCAAAGAAGGAGACAGGCTCATCGCGGAATGCCGTAACCATGATGCCGACTTGGGGCTGCTGGTAAAATTCCCGCAAACGCGTGGCGAGTTCCACTTCCAGTGCTTGCACCGTTAGTCCGTTCACCGGCAAGCGGTTCACCAAAGGGAAGGTGATGATGCCGTCTGCGTCGACTCGGAACGGGCGTTCGCTGAGTTCTTCAACGTTGGAACGAACCAGGATTTGATCGTTGGGTCCCAGGACGTAGTCCGGCCGGATGGCCACTGGGGTGGGTACTTGCGGGACTGCGGGTGCCTGTCCAAACGCGGAGAAGGCCCCCAATACGAATACAATTACTGCACTAGAAACTCGGCACATAGACATAATCGTTTTCACCTTATTCATTCAACGCGCTAACCCGCGCGTGCCACGGAAATCGACGCAGTTTCCCAGTTCAAAGGACGGGACGGGTGCGCGGCCACGGGCCGTATCCAGGAACGCTCGACTTCCGCTGACACCGAACGCTGCAGTAGCTTGACCGAAACCACCAGCCGGAAGGTCTTGCGGATTTCCTGTAGAATTCCCTCCAGCCCGGTGAGCGGCCCTCGCTCGATCACTACGCTTTGGCCTACCTGAAGAAACGGCCAGGGCGCTACCAGCAGACCCGAACCGGTCAACTTTCGCACGGCATCGATTTCTTCATGTGGGATCGGCGTTGGACCATTCCCGAAACCCACTAGACTGACTGCCCCCGGAACGCTCATGACCGGGAGGCGATCCTGCGGGTTTAATCTGCAAAATACGTAACCGGTGAACAGGTACTGATCCACTTGTTTCTTCCGGTCGGACCACTGGCGCTCAGCTTTGAATGTCGGAGCGAATTCCTCAATCCCGCGATTGCGCAGGTGTGCCGAGGCAACCCGCTCAAAGTTCGAGCGCACCCGCAGCGCGTACCAGGGTGACTGCTCGTCCGGACGCTGTATTGTTTCTCTAAACATGACTTTTTCGTCGTTGGTTTAACCGCTCAGCTTAGGGGCTCACCCTACGCCGATACTGGTTCCACCCTAGCCTGATCTTCTATCGACAGTTTTCTCATTTTGTACAGGAAGGCTTTGTAGTCAATTTGGAGCCGTGCTGCTGCCTGTTTACGGTTCCAATGTGTTGCATGCAAGGCCGCGAGGATGACTTCGGCTTCCGCCGCTTCCTTGGCTCGGGCCACTTGTTCCAACATGGATTTCGATTTCGCTTCCGGCTGGGTCACGACGGCGGGGGGGACCGCGATGGGGCCGGTTCGGGTGGCCGGGTTGGGTGCTCCAGTGCCGCGGTGCATCGCCTCGATTTCCGAGGCGATGATGTGAGGATCACGCAAAACCAGGAATTTCCGTATGATATTTTCCAGCTGCCGTATGTTTCCCGGCCATGAGAAACGCAGCATCGCGTCCTTCAAACGCTCCGTCACGTGGACCGGCGGAGTTCCTGGCACAGCGTGCTTGCGCAATAAGAACTCCGCGATCCCGACAATATCTTCGGGACGCTCGCGCAAGGCGGGCATCGTCAAGGTGAACACGTTCAAACGATAGTAAAGATCCTCGCGGAAAGATTTCGTGGACACGGCGTTGAGCAGGTTGCAGTGCGTTGCCGAAAGCACTCGCACTTGAACCCGGATTGTTTCGCGGCCGCCCAAACGGCGAAATTCCTGGTCCTGCAACACTTGCAGTAACTTTGCCTGCAGCCGGATATCCATGTCCCCGATTTCATCCAGCAGCAACGTGCCTCCATCGGCCAGTTCGAATACGCCCAGCTTACGTTGGAAGGCGCCCGTAAACGCCCCACGCTCGTAGCCGAACAGTTCGCTCTCCATCAACTCAGAGGGAACCGCGGCACAATTCAACTTGATGAACGGTTTGCTGGTCCCTGGGGAGAGCGCGTGCAACTGGCGCGCCAGCATCTCTTTGCCGGACCCCGTTTCGCCCTCAATCAGAATCGGTGCATTGCTGGTTGCGATCGTCTTTAGAGACGTCCTCAAGGCCAGCATGGCCGGGCTCTTGCCGAAAAACATATCGGTAAGGGCAGCAGGCCGGAGGTTCGGATCACCGGTGGCTTCGGCGGCCATGATCGCATTCTTAAGGACCCGGCCAAGGTCTTCATGATTGATGGGCTTGGCCAGGAAGTCCGTGGCCCCGCTCTTGATCGCGTTCACAATGTTCAGTGGCGTGGAAAGCCCGGAGAGCGTGATGATGGGAATATGCGGGTCCAGTTGGCGGATCTCGCGCAAGGCTTCCAGTCCATCCTTAATCGGCATCATCATGTCCAAGATGATCGCGGCCGCTTCGCAACCGGACGTGAAGTAACTGACGGCCTCTTCGCCATCGCACGCTGAGAGGACTTGATAGCCCTGGCAACGCAGCATCATTTCGATACATTCGCGAACGACCCTGTCGTCTTCGGCGACCAAAATCGTCTTCCGGGGCGTACCCTGGTGAACCACCGTCAACTCCTCCGATTCCTACTGTTCTCCGCTCTCACTGCGACCGCTCGGACTCTCAGCGTTCTGTTGCAGCGGCAGCACGAAAGAAAAGGCACTTCCGTCCGCCGTCGCTTCTGCCCACACGTGTCCCTGGTGTCGACCGATAATGAATCGGCAGATTGCGAGCCCAAGTCCACCCCCAGAACGGTCCTGAGACCCAGAATATGAGGTATATTCCTCAAAAATATGCTCGATCAATTCGGGTGGCACGCCGGGACCACTATCTTTGACATCAATTCTGTAAGAGTTGGCCGCCTGAGAGCGATTCCCACGTCGATCGAGAGAGCGGTTTCCCTCCAACGGTCGCCGGTCCCAAAAAAAAGGATAGCCTAGGACTTCTATAAGCCCGTGCTTTGGCACGAACCTGCACGCATTGTCGAGAAGATTGACCAGGACCTGTTCGATCTGCGATGGTTCAAAATGCAAAAGAGTGGGAGGTGGAACAATTTGATCGGCCCGTACCTCAATGTGCTTTTCGCGAGCAATGGGCGCGATCTCATGGATAGCCTGGTGGATTGGCTCCCTTATATCTGCGGCGCGCAGATCCAGGGCTTTCCCCAGTCTAGGTCCGGCGCTGAGATCGAACATGGCGGACGTCATATAGGAGAGCCGCTGAATACTACGCTGCATCCGGTCCAGTGCCTCCTTCTGAACCTCGCCAAGGGAGCCTAACTCGCCGCTGGTCAGTAGCCCGCAAAAGCCGGACAGCGCGGTTATCGGCGCGCGAAAATCGTGCACGGCCCGAGCAATGAAATTGGTGCGCTGCTGATCGTACTCCTGCAAACGCAGATTGGCGCGCAGCAAGTGCTGCAGCATTTCATCCCGGTCGGCACGCAGCGTTCCTATCTCGTTCTGGTTCCCTGGAGGGCTGCTGTATGAACGGGGTGAACGGGTGGTTGAGCCCAAGAAAGCTCGCAGCACTACCCGCGTCACAGGTTTAAGTAAAATGTTGCCTTCAGCCTCGGGGATGCGTGCGCGTAATTCCTCCACCTGACTCGTATGGACTACATAGAAGACTTTCTGGTTTGGTTCGGACCGAACTATGGGCCGGTCGGATTCAAAATCTGACAGATAGATCTCGGTGATGTCTCCACCGACGCCGGATTCGTCATGGGCCAGCTGAAGGTCATGCAGTACTTCCCGGCATGTCGAAATCAGAGCCGCATCGCCGGAGGCGACAAACAGCCGGATTCCGGCCCCAGTCAGGATAGTTGCTTCGTTCGATGAGACGTGGCTTCCCGATTCCATCTTCCTTCAATCGGTCCAATGAGGGTTCCCGAACACCCCTCGCATTCCGGAGATAGGCGGGCACCAATCGCTTGGCATCAAGAGCAATACTGGAAATATTTTCCTATTATTTGAACGTGTTGCTAAAAATCCGAGTATTTGGGGTTTTAGCTGCTGCTTCGGTATAACTCCAACCTACGTCTCATCCCAAATTCTGTCAATGAATCAGAGGTAATCGTATGGGCCTTAGGGTACCGGTACTAAATACATAAAGGTGCCAGAATTCCTGTAACGTTTAGGCTTCCGCAAGCTTCCCTAATCTTACGGCAGCCTGCAGTTACTGGTGCTGGATGGCCTGCCGGTTATTTCCGTAGGGCGAGCACATGTAGCGCGGCCCAAGGGACTCCGATGGAGTGAAGGACAAGGAAAAGAGAATATGATGTCGGCAAAAACGTTTGTTTTATCACTGATCCTCGCGGCGCTTCCGGCGCTGGCCCAGCCGACCGTTTCTTTGACCATTGCCTCCGGTTCTGGCCTGGCGGGTTCCGTCGTCTCGCTTCCTATCAACATTTCTTCGTCAGGTGGGGCGTTGCCGACGGCTGTACAGTGGGGTTTCGCTCTTTCGTCCGGGATTACGGGCGTGACCGTGGATGTCGGGCCGTCCGCATCGTCCGCCGGGAAATCGCTGAGCTGCAGCGGGACCAGTTGCCTTGTCTTCGGGCTGAATGCGACCTCTATTCCGAACGGCACCATCGCCGTTGCGAACTTCCAGTTGTCCGCGAGTGCGACCGGAAATCAGTCCGTGAGTTTGACCGGCGTGGTTGCTTCCGACGTGAACTCGATCCCATCCTCGGGAGGCAGTGGCCTCATAACTGTCACTACGCCACTTCCTACGACGGCCTTGAACACGGTCGCTTGCGGAACCGGCGCAATTCAGACTCCTGGTAGTCTCTCCTGTAGCGTGACCCTGACGGCAGCAGCGCCAGCGGGCGGATTTGGCGTCAGCTTGTCCAGTAACAACGCAAGTCTAAGTGTCCCAGCAAGCGTGACCGTGATCGCCGGACAAACAACCGCCGCTTTCACGGCGACGGGTGCGCTAGTTACAGTTGGGCAGACTGCCACGGTGACGGCGGTCGCCGGTGGTGTGTCTCGTACAACCAATGTCAGTCTGATTTCGCCGGCCGTACTGTCCTCGCTGACGTGCGCGCCGAGCAGCCTGAACAGCGGACAGAGCGCAAGCTGCACGGTGCTCTTGGACAAGGCCTCGGCGGGTGGAGCGACGGTGACGTTGTCGGACGATAGCGCGCAGCTATCGACGCCCGGAAGTGTCGCGATCGGGAACGGAGCGAGCAGTGCGACGTTCACAGTGACGGCGGCCTCAATCGCATCGAGTCAAACGGCTACGGTGACCGCGAATTTAAACGGTGTTGCTCGGACCACGCAAGTGAGCCTGGTGGCTCCAGCGGGACTATCGGGACTGAGCTGCGCTCCGAACAGCTTCAGTGCGGCGGGCAGTGCGACGTGCACCGTGACGTTGGTATCGGCGGTGGCAGCCAACACGCTGGTTACGGTGTCGGATGGAAGTGCGAATGTGACGGTGCCCGCGTCGGTGACGGTGTCCGCAGGGCAGAG
>CALQCC020000029.1 GCA_943328975.2 Bordetella parapertussis
CTCCGGACAGGTTTTCCTTGACGAACGCGAACACTTACGGCAAAATCAAACTGCCAGCGTCGCTACGCTCCGTGAACTGTTCGCCTTCGGCCCGGAATGCCGTTCGCGTTCCCTCTGGAATGACTGTTCGCCTTCGCCGGAATCCGCACTTTGCCCCCGATAGCAGTCATAGACCTTCCCTGTAACCTGCTTACATTGACCGTGCGTCGTGATCTCCAAGTCGATATCTATCGCCGTCTTCAATACAGAGAGCATCTGGGTAGCTTGCGGAACCTTCAGCTCCACAGTCACAACTACTGCGGAACGCGCGGTAAAGGGAGATACGAACTTCTTGTTGCTCACAACAACCCAGAGCTCATCCCCTTTCACGAAGTTGCCCGCTGCGGTCATCGCCGCCAGTGCGGTGCCAGAACCTAACAGGCTCGCCGTCTCGCCTCGGACCCGGTAGAAGAGTGCGGAAACATCAGCAGGAGCCGCGACCGTCGCTGAGAGTTTGAGACCCGACGTTGCACCCGGGGTGGCCTGGAAGCGAATCGGGACATAGTCGGCAGATAGATCCGGGGAATTCCAATTCCAAACAACTGTTTCCGCAGTCGTACCAGCCAGCAACTTCACTTTCTGCTCGCGATTCTGCAGACCATTCGCATACGCAATTTGCGTCGCGTACACAGAGCCTTCCGCGTTCTCCGCTTTAACAAAGAGGTCCCAGTCCTGACTAATCTTGATATCGGGTCCGCCCAAGATGAGAGGCTGGCGCATTGCCACGCCAGGAAGATCCCCATTCCTTGAAAACTTATAGATCTTGCCGATCAAGCCCTCGCCGTAAGACTGTTTCGTGAGCCAAGAGAGGAAGTAACTGGCTCCCGCCCCGTGCGCTCGCAACTCTCCCTCATCACCCGTGGTGGCCCAATACTCCAGACCATGCGGCTCGAAGTTTCTGTTGGAGTAAGCCTGGGGCGGGTAGGGCAGCAGACCCAACACCGAAGGTGTGTCCGGACCGTATTCATCTTCCAGAGAGGTCGCAACCGCTTCGTCCATCCATACCCACTTCGTACCCGCTGCGCCTGGAGCCGTTGGATTCTGCAATGCGTGGGTCACCAAGTGCGCGGCTTTGAGGCGGAGCGCCATTTTGCCGGGCATACCCGCGTAGTACCAATCATCTTGAAACAGACGGGCATTGAGACGGATGGAAAGACTGGCACTGCCGTCCCAAGCGGTATAACTCAAGGCTCCCCCGCAATCGTGGTGACCGGCCACAGACTGATCGATATACAGACTGATCGGTCGGGCTGGGAGCCCGTAGCCGAGCTTCTGCAGCCTCTGGATGAAGGGTCCGTTCAGGAAGGCGCTCATCTCCGTGGCGGCTACAAATGGGTCCGTATCGAACAGCCCCTTCGTGAAGTTGACGTTGACATAGGTCCCCTTGATTTCTTCCGACGACCAATCTTCCTTGGCGCTCCCCTGACCCCGCGTGGTAGCCTCAACCGAAACCTGGCTAGAAGGATTGATAGACGTAGCGGACTTGGCAACAGACGAAGGCACGCCCACGCGAGGCGGCAGCGTCGCAACCATCGTGTTGCCCTGAACTGTGGCGGGAAGTTCCAGCTTCCCTCCATCCGCAGCCAGTTCGGTGAGAATAATGTACGGCGTCCCAACGCCCGGCGCGTGCAGCAAAGGCACGGTCACAGTGAGCGAAACTGGAATGGAGCTGGGCAGTCCGTCCAACATGTAGACGTCGCTCAGACGCGCCTTCGCGGGCGCGATTCCAGTGACGGCCTTCGTCAAGGTTACGTTTGCGGGAACACCGAACGCACCCGACGGTACCGACAAACTAAACCCTTCCCCGCTCACTGTGCCTCCAGAAGGAGATACCGTCGCGGACGTCAGAACGTTCTGTCCAGACGCGACGGCAAACCTCACGGCTCCCTGTGAGGCTTGCGAGAGGACTTCCACCGTAATGTCGGGCACGCCCGGCGGGCTGTCCACCGGGACCTGAAAATTGATTTGATACAGTCCCGCGAATCCGGGCGCGAGTCCGGCAAACGAAACGACGGCCGGCTGCGTGTCCACCTTCACCGTGACCTTATCCACCACCAAATTCAGAGGACGCCCAGGGGTCCCATCGCCAGCCATCTGGCCTGATGCCAATGCCGGAGAAACCGCACCCAGTCCAGTCAAGAACATGGTCAACACTTCGCCCGCAGCAGCAGGCTGGCTAGGGGAGACCAACGAATAGTCCGTCGGATGCACCAGAATCGCGTCACCACGTCCCGTCATCGTCGTGGTCAGCAAACGCGGCGAACGGGCGATCAGTGCGACCGTCTCACTATTGCTCTGCCCTTGCGAAGTGTTGACGCGCACGCGCACCGAAGAAGACGTGACCTCATACGGCATCACCGCGTTGATCTGCCCGGGGGACACAAAGAACAGCGGCGCCTTCAGTGTGCGGGCGCCATCGATCACATCGACGGACGTGCCGACCAGCGACGTGGGCAACGGGAATCCCCCGGCCTGGGAAAGGGACGGCGCGAGGTTAGAACCAAAGATCGAAAACAATATGCCAGGAGAAAACATCGGCGTGAAATCGGCTCCGTTGCCGATGCCTCCCGTGGCGATCACGGGCGCCGCGGCAAACACGTTTGCTGTCGCGCTCAACCCCAGAAGTACCGTCAGTGCCGCTTTTTGGAGAAACAATTCGACTCGCATTGCTACCCAAGCCGATGCACGTCCGGTGCCAGGAGTTCGGGAGGCAAACGTGAGGCGAATTCAACCCTTTCCAGTTATCGAGGGCGCGCAATTGCGCAACGAGTTGGCGAAATCACCCAACTCTACCGGATCTCCCATTTGCCGGTGATCTCCGAAACCACGTCATCGGGACTAGTCGTGTACACCCAGAACGTCTGCACCGCATTCGTCCCGCGCACCTGCATCTTCAAACAACCAGTGGCGGGCGTGAACTTCAAATGCTCGGGTCCAGGGCGGATGGGCGTGATGACGCCGAGGGCGATCTTGGTAACGAGCAAACAATCGCGGGCGGCTTGTACTGCGGGGATGGCGCTGGGAATAACAGTGGAGTGGCGGCCGTTGAACTTGGGTCCTTTGAGTAGTCCGCGGGCGTGGGTCACGTTTTAATTTTAACGTTTGCCCGCGGAGCTACTCCAGGGATTCTTAAAACTAGAACACCAATCGGAAGCCCATCTGCGCTTGGCGCGGACCGCCGAAGCGATCCGTACCCGGAGCAAAGGTGGGCACCACCGCAGTGTTATTCGCAAACGGCAGTCCCGTGCGAGCATTGATCGTCGCCGTCGGAACTCCGAACGTCGTTTCTCCGTCACCGTTGAAGCCCTTATTGCTGGAACGGGTCAGGTTGAAGCCTTCGATGGAAAAGTCCAGACGGACCGTATCGTTGAAGCGGAACTGCTTAAGCAGGCGCATATCCCAGTCAAAGAAACCGGGCTGCCGGAACGCGTCGCGTGCGGCAACTTGGCCGTTGATCACAGGGCGATCATTGACCGTATTACCGTCGTTCTGCACGTCCGCGCCGATCACCGGCTTCACCGGAACGCCGGTGTGGGCGAAGAGCAAAGTGCTGATCGTGAAGCCGTGCCCCAGATCGTACAAGCCGTTGAGGTTGCCGCTATGACGCATATCGCTCTTGGCGTACGCGGCATCGCGCTTCAGATTGTACGTATCGTAGGCGTTCTGGCGGTTGAAATCGCGCTCGTTCGTATCGTCATCGCGATTGGTGGAGTAGGTGTAATTGAAGGTGAACTGCAGGCGCTTGTTCATCTGGCGCTGGATGGTGACAGCCAAACCGTTATAGGTAGAGTGAGCCACTGAGGCGTTGAAGTTCATCGCCCCCAACGTTGCATCCGGACGGGCCACCTTCGCCGCGACCGTCGCTCCGCTGGCATCGGAGAAGATGGGTAGGCCAGTGGCGGCGTTGTAACCCGAGGCGTTCACCAAGCGGCCGAATGAATCGAGTGTCGGGTAAACAGCCAAGCCATTGGGCATCGTCACGGTCGGATAGAGGTTCCGGTCCACACGACGCTGCAAGTTCCAAGTGGCGTTGCGAGTGAAGCTCACCGTCACTTTGGTGTTGCGGTCCAACCGCTGTTCCAGAGCCACGGCAACTTGACCGGAGCGCGGATTGCGGAAATCCTGATCGAACGCGTAGAGCGCATTGATCGGCGTCTTCACCCCGGGAGCCAGACTGCTGAGCTTCTCGGGAACCGTGAGCGACTGGAGAATCGTCGGATCGGTGTTGCTGTCCAGCACCAGCGTGTTCAATCCGTTATCGGTAAAGACACGCTGCATAAGGTACGCTGGGGTCCGCGAATCGAAGATGCCGCCGGAAACCCGGACCACCGTGGTGTCCTTGCCGCCGACGTTCCACACCATGCCCAAGCGAGGTTGCCACATCTTGAGATCGTGCGGGATGCGGCCCGTAATCACCGGATACTTTGGATTCGGAGTAGTGGGTTGCGGGTTCACCTGGAAGTCCCAGCGGAAACCAGCAGTCAGGGTCAGATCGCGATTGATCTTGATGTTGTCGTTGATGAAGCCGCCGAAATCTTTCTGCGTGCCCACGTACAGGCCTTGCGTACCATTCGCAGCGATCGATTGCTGATAGCGCGAGATCTTCGTTTTGTCTCCCGCCACCGCAGCAAGGTAGTTCGCCAACGTGGTGAAGGTATAGACGCCGCCGTAGTTCGTTTCACGCTGCTGACGCTGCGGGTTGATGTTGAGATCGACACCCATCTTGATGGTGTGCGCGCCGCGGTTCCAAGTGAGGTTATCGATAAATTCGTGCCGGGTCGCTTCGTAAATGAAGGTGCCGCTGCTGTTGCCGCCCAGCGTTCCGAAGTCGTTGATGGTGACCTGCGCCAAGGTGCTGTTCGGGCGCTGAAGGCGATTGTCATACGCATACTGCCAGCGCATTTCATTGACCATCGCCGGAGAAATCAAGGTTGTTAATGACGCCTTTACGCCTTGGCTCGCGCGGTCCAGATAGGTGTTGTTGGTGGACGCCGCGGTGGTCTGCCCGCTAACGCCGCCGAAGTTCAATCCCGATTGCGCTGCGTAGGTGTACTGCAGATTGAAAATATTCCTATCGTTGAAGTGGTAGTCGGTGCGGCCGAAAGCAACCAACGGATTATTCTTCTGCGTGTACGTTCCCTGCTGATCGAGGATGCTCTGCGGGACAACCACATTCCCAGTGGGCGGATTAAATTTCACTGTGTACGGAATCGTGACGATATTCTTCTCGACGGCCGCGAAGTAAAACAGCTTGTCGCGGCGGATCGCTCCACCCAGCGACGCGCCCAACTGGTGCTGCGCGTTGCTGCTGCTGTCATTGCCGAATGCGTCCGGCGAGGTCAGCTTGCCGTTGCGATTGGCGTAGAAGCCTTCGCCGTGGGTTTGGTTGCCGCCTGACTTGGTGACTACGTTCACATACCCCGCGTTGGTCCGGCCGACTTCGGCAGAAACACCGCTAGCGACCACTTGGAACTCACGCACCGCGAGCTGCGGGAAGAAGTACGCGGATTCGTTGGGTCCGCCACCGCGCGAGCCGCCCTGCAGCGAATCGTTAAAGTCCATGCCGTCGACGGAAATGTTGGCGTTAATCGAGCGCTGCCCGTTGATGACCAAACCGTAGCGGTTGCCTTCCTGCGTAACGCCCGGCGTGAGCTGAGCGAATTCCTGAAAGTTACGGCCGCGAATCGGCAGGTCGCGGATCGCTCGCGAGTTGATGACGACACTGTTGTGCGTGTCTTCGACGTTCACTATGTTGTAGTTTTCCAGAACAACAATCTGGGTACTCGCCATGGAGAGTGTGAGTCCAAGGTTCACCGATCTGGTCTCGCCCACCGGCAGTTCGATAGCCGCGATGCGCGCCGTGGCGAAGCCGGACGCCTCGGCCAGCAGCTCAAAGGTGCCCACCGGCAGCGCGGATGCTACGTAGTGGCCTGCGTCGTCGGTGTTGATCTTGCGGGTCTGCCCCGTGTCCGCAACCCGCAGCGTGATGCTGGCGTTCGGAATCGCGTTGCCCGTGGGGTCCGTTACGTAGCCTTCGATGCTGCCTTGCCCGGCTTGCCCGAAAAGTCCAGTAATCAAAAGCGTAGACAGACAGATCCCATAGAGGATGGTTTTCATTCTTGCTCCCTTAGCGTTGGTAATGGCCCAACGTTATCAGGGGAGTGTTACAACCACTTCTCAATTGGGCGACGGTTCAAAAAAGCCAGCGCAGCCTAGCCCCAAGCGTTCGGGGAGCCACCAATCGTGTCCCCACAAAGATGGATTGAAAGTTATACAGCGCCGCCGTATTGAAGACGTTGCCCACGTTAGCGCTGACTTCCCAGCGAGGTTTCTCCGGCGGCGTATAACCGAAAACTAAATCCGTAATGGTGCGGGGACGAACGCGTGCCGTCGGCCCAACGAGATTCACATAGGGGAGCAGATCCGCGAAGTCAGGATCACCGGCAACCTGCACGGGATCCGATGGATTCGCAACCAGCCCGCTGTCATAACGAACCGTGGGCGCGACCCACCAGCCACTCGTGTGATTGTATTGAGCCGAGATGTGAAGGCTCAGGAATTGATCGTGATCGATGACGAACGGTCCCTGGCTGAGAGCGTCAACCGCTTCGTTCCCCAAGAACAAACCTCCCGTGAAGGGCGGCGTCGAGATCGATCGCGAATGAGTCGCGGAAAGATTGGCCGAGAAGCCGCGAATCGGCAGCAGCGTGAGGCGAGCCTCGGCTCCGTTCACGCGAATGCTCTTGAGCGTGATGGGAAAGATCACGCCCGTATTGAGGAAGTTATTGTTGTCTTGTTGGTCCACGGCATTCTTGTGATAGAACGCCCCGTTGAAACTGAGGTGCGCACCCAGAGCTTGCTGCAATCCCAGCTCGAACACGTTCTGCCGCTCCGGCCGGATCTGCGCGGGAGCGCTGCCGAGGGCTCGCTGAACCGAGGGCGGCGCAAGACGAGCAGCCTCAGTGGAGGCAGACAGCAGCAGGTTTTCATTCGGTGGAGTTTGGAAGGTGCGATTGTACGAAGCTCGCAGCACGGTATTCGTTTCGCGAATGGAATAAGCAGCCCCGATGCGCGGCTGCCACTGGCTCGCATTGACCAGGAAGCGGTATTGATCGTAAGGCAGGCCAAGCGCCAGCGTCAGCCGTCCCAGCCGCACATTGTCTTGCACGAACCCTCCACCAAGATGGCCCGTAGCTTTACTGGAGAACTCAAATAGGCGTCCGCCTCGGCTCAAGTCATGCGCCAGTAGGTTAGGATTCGCGGGATCGGACACACTCGGATTCGTGATGCCGAACGTGAAGTGTTCGCTCACCGGATAGCGCTGATAGTCTCCCCCGGTCCGCAGGTTGTGGCGCGACGAAATGTAGTTCGCATGCAGACCGAGGTTGATCGTCGTGAGATGCCGATCCTGGCTCGCGGTAACCGGCCTATCTCCGGCACTGGGACTGAGTTGCGCGAGCGCCGTCCGATACGACGCATTCGCATCCAGCGTCGCGTGCGGACTCAGCGACCGCACCCACCCGAGCGTGAGCGATACATCTCCGAGGCGTTGACGCTGATCTTGCCCCGCCGCTTGCTGGGAACGCAAGTTCGCCAGCTGGAACGAAGACCGGCCCGTCATCGCAGTAAGGCGGAACGTATCGCGTGGCGACGCCTGATAGTCGATGCGCGTGAACCCGCGTTCCGAGTTGCCCCCATTGTGCAGGTTATCCCGCGAAACCTGGTCCAGAAACCGGTTCGACTTCATCGTCGTCGTGGACGCGCTGTAACCCCAGCGGCCACGTTCGCCCGCGACCTGTGTAGTCTGGCTGAGCAAGTCAAACTGTGCGGCCTCAACCGTGGAGCTGCCCATCAAACGCCGCCCGGAGCCGAGCCCGGAACGCGTCGTGATGTTCGCCACCGCTCCCGTCTTCCCAAAGTATTCGGCGGAAATATTCCCCGTGAACAACTCGACCGTTTGCGCCACCGATGGATCCAGCGTGTTAGCGAAGGCTCCGTTAAGTTGGTCCGAGATGGGCATGCCATCCACCACGAACGTCATCTGGTTGTGCGCCCCGCGCGGATGAATCGCCCCGTTGGCATTCTTCGCAAAGCCGGGGAAACGAACCAGCACCGCTTCCAGACCACGAGCCCCCGCGCCCGTCGGGAGCCGATCGATGTCCTTCTGATTGATTTGCGCGTACGTGCCGGAAGACTCGGGATCGATCAGCCTCGGAGCGTCCGCAGCGACAGTGACGGACGTACGCGTACCCGCGATTGCGAGGGCAATCGTCAGGTCCACCGGAACGTTGGAGCGCAGCGGAATAACTTCGACGTGCGACTCAAAGCCAACCTGGACAGCCTGGATCGAGTAAGCCGCCAGCGGGAGATTCACGAACGCGAACGCGCCGGCATCCGAAGACTGCGTGTCAACCCTGAATCCAGCGGCCGTATTTTCAAGCGTAAGCCGCGCCCCCACAATCGCCGCCCCCGTCGAATCCACAACGTGGCCGCGCAGCGAAGCCGTCGACTGAGCCATGGCGCAGCAAGTAACTATAGATAGCATCCACAACTTCATATAGACTTCTACAGGATACTAAACTATAGTTAACTTGCGCCCAGCCCCGGCTTACTTGGGCGGCGGCGCCAGGATCGCCATCACCACCAATCGCCCCGGACCCGGATTCTTCACCGAATGCGGCACCCCGTCCGCCGCGAATGCCACCCCACCAGCAGCCAGCGTTTCCTGCACCTCGCCAATCTGCACGACCGCCGTCCCCTCCATCACGACATAGAGTTTTTCCTGCCCCGCGTGGCAGTGGAGCGCGTGCTCCTGCCCCGGCTCGAAACAGTTGAGCCCGGCGAACATCTGCGCGCCTTTCACGATCGTAGTCTTGCCCATTTTCGTATCCGAAAACTGAGCCGTGGATGCGGCGTTAGAGAGAATCATGTCACCATGATTTTATCCCCTCATGGAAGTCCCCTCCTCTGAAGCCGATCCCCTGCAGACCGGCGCGCGCGGACTCGGCACGCAATTCTGGACCCTGATCGCCGCCACCTTCCTCGCATTTTGCGGCATCGGCACCGTGCTCCCCGGCATGGCGATCCACATCCGTCACGACCTCGGAGGCAGCGATCAAACCGTCGGCCTCGTCATCGGAACCTTCTCCGTCGTCGCACTCGCCTCGCGCTTCATCTCCGGCCCGCTCGCCGACCGCAAAGGCCGCAAACTGGTCTTCATGGTCGGCCTCGCCAGCTGTTCCGCCGCAGGAGTGGCGTACCTGCTACCGCTGGGCGTAGCCGGCATGTACCTCGGTCGAGGCATGCAAGGCTTCGGCGAAGCCTGCCTCTACACCGGCGCCGCAGCATGGGCCGTCGAAACCGCAGGCATGCATCGCAGCGGACGCGCACTCGGCTTTGTCTCGACCGGCATCTGGGGCGGCTTCTCCGTCGGCCCCGTCATCGGACAATGGCTCGGCTCCTTCGAACGCGCCGCCATCCTGCAAGTGGTCGCCGCACTGGCCGGACTAGCCCTGCTCTCACGCGTGCACGAGCATTACGAACCGCACCCCTCCCCCGGCAAACGCAAATGGCTCCCCAAGGAACTCATCACCTCGGGCCTCGCCGTAGGCTTGGTCAACGTGCACTACCCGGTCGTCACAGGATTCCTCATCCTGCACATGACGCAGACCGGCGGCTCCGGACCCATCGCATTTTCCGCCTACGCCTTGATGGTCCTGCTCTCGCGCTTCTTCCTCGGCGGCCTGCCCGACCGCGTGCCGCCCGCCTACACCTTCTACGCCGGCCTCACATCCATGGCCGCAGGCCTGTCGTTGCTCGCGCTGGTGCCGGGACCCCTGACCTCCATGGCCGGCGCCGTTCTTCTAGGACTAGGCTTCGCCTTCCCCTGGTCCTCCGTCGCGTCCACCGTATTGCGCCGCACCCCCAGCCATCTGCGCGGGTCCACAGTGGGCATCCTCAGCGCGTTCGTCGACCTGTTCGTAGGCACCAGTTCCTTCGCAGCCGGCGCACTCGCGCAGCGCTACGGATACTCCGCCGCATTCCTGCTAGCGCTAGGCGGCGTCTCAATGGCCGCGATTGTGGGGACCCGAGTGTTTCAGCAACGGGCGAAGTCGGTCTAGCAACGACGACCGAGCTACAAACCTCTACGCATTCGTTAGCAGGTTAACGACCGTCAGCCCTTCCTGGGCGGCAACGTTGCAAAGGTTTCGATCAGAAGCGACCAGCACCGAGGTGACGTCCCGAAGCCTAAGATCCACCGCCACCGATACCTGCAACGCGTCCAATGTGCGCAAAGCATGATCGACCGCATAGACATGAACGAGGGACGCAGCTCTCCGGAAGTGGCGCCGTTCAAGCAGAACAACATCGAGTCGACCCTTCGCTATATCGGCGCTAAACCGGCCCCGCAAATGATCGAGAGCCGCCTTCGCAATAGCTCCAGTCCTGACCTTGGTTGCAAATACGGATTCGATCTCGATAAGCGAGAGCTCGGAAATGATCAGTGGCACATCCGGCGATTGTGCGAGCGACTCCATCCGCTCACTGCCGGCCTCCCGCAAAATCCGCGTCCAGCGAACCGGAGATGGGGGAAAGCTCCCGGCGTACGTCTTCCAGCGTAATGCTGTGATCCGCCAGCGCCTCAAACTCTTCCCGAGGCGCGAATCGCAATTCTTCGCCGTCATCCGCCAAATCGTCGAGGATGATAACGCTGACATGCTGGTGTTCTTCCAGACGCAGCGGCACCACAGGCCGCAACACCCCGCCTTCATAGACTGCCTCTAGCTTCCGCACCATGCCTTCATTGTAGCCGCGCGTTTCCCGCCGTGCTGCTGCAACGCGTCCTCTATCGGAGGAGGCGGCTGGTAAATCCGAGCATGCGTCACAATCGCCAGGCCCACGGAGCGCTACTCTCCGCCAATTGCTTCACTCGCTTCAACGCCTTTGCATGAAGTGGCGAATCGGCCCGGACCGAGTACACCAAGATGTTGGTGTCCACCGCGATCAACGCTTACCTGCTTCCCGTTCCCCGCCTTGCCCTTCGTAAGTCAACTCCCGAATCTCCGCCCAATCCATCGGCTTCGCCAACCCCTGCCCTTTGGTTGTGATCCTTCGCAAACGGAACGGCTGCAAGGGCGTAGTCCCCGCCACGCAGGCCCGCATTCCTCGCTCGAAAACCTCACTCATGGGCACACCTTCTCGGGCCGCAAGGGGCTTAACTTGCCGCAGCGTTTCTTTGGAGATGTCGAGTGTCGTTTTCACTGCTCCTCGTTTTCCATAAATCCGGCAACCACTGAGCGGAGTTCAAAATCAATTTCCCGCAACTCGACTTCGGGTCGGAACCGTAGGATACCTTCCGGATAGCCCGTCATCCAGGGGTTAAGCGCGTGACGAGGCAAGGGCCTACTACCTCATGCTGAATTATGGGCAAGGTGCAGCGGATGGAGAGTCCTCCGTCAGTGTTTGAGAGCGGCTTGCCAATTCATCACTACGGTGATCGGCGTAGTCGCGCCAAGATCGAGCGGCTGATTGACGAGGAAACGCTGTCCGTCGCGGCTGACGTCCCACGAATTGGCAGTCGGCAAGGAGGTTTCGAATAATCGAACGGGCGCACTCGGTAGGAGCACTTTCACCCAATCTGGGCCAAATTGACAGGACGGTTGGGTGAGTACACCCGGCGCGTCCCCGCAAATGAGGGATATAAGTGCTTCCTGTGTGGAAATGCACGTGCTGTAATCAACTCTCGAGGAGAAAGTATGAAAAAGGTTCTACCTGGATTTCGAATCGTTGCGCTAGTTTCCTGCCTCTGTGCGGGCGCGCAGGGTGCTACTGTCGCGACAACTCTAACGGTTAACGGGACGGGAACCAGTTCGGGTGGCAATATTTCCGCTACCGGACCGGTCACTCTGTCGGGGATTGGGACTGGCACTCTAAGCTCAAACTTCTCCTTGGTTAGCGCCGCCCTTTCGGGTTCCGCACCGCTCACCCTGACCATCACCAGTGGCGCTCCCACCGGAACGCTCACTGCGACCATTACAGGTTCGATAACTCTGCTGGCCCAAGTCTTCGCGGGGACGCCGTCCAGCGGGCCCGCGACCATCACTGTCACCAGCGGCACCGGTGGATTTGCCGGGACCACGGGCACGTTTAACGTGATTGCCACAGGCACCGGCACTGGCACGACCGGATCCGGTGGCGGAACCTTTAGCTTGGTCGGTCCCGGGTCACTCATTATTCCAGGCGGCGGAGGCGGAACAGGTGCGCCCACGGTATCTCAGATCCAGAATAACTACAGTTACATACTTCCAGGCCTACCCAACTACGGGATCGCCCCGGGCAGTTTGTTCATCGTGAAGGGTTCGAGTCTCGCTACCAATACGACACCCGTTCTGCAATCCAGTGCGGCTCCTGGAATTCCAACGACGTTGAATGGGACTAGCCTCTCGGTGACCGTTGGCGGCACGACCACCATACCGGGCATCTACTACACCTCTACTGGACAAATCGCAGCCGTGTTGCCGTCCAATACGCCGACTGGAACAGGTACGCTTACCGTGACCACTAACGGTCAGGCCGGAACGCCAGTACCGATCGTGGTGGTGCCTAGTGCGTTCGGTATCGACACCTATTACGGCACGGGCACGGGATTGGCAGTAGCCACCGACAACCTGGGCAACGTATTCCAGAACAACAACTCCGCTAGTCCCGGCCAAACGATTGTGTTGTGGGGTTCTGGCGTCGGTGCGGATACTTCCAATACCGACAAGGTCTTTCCGCTCAATCAGAACAACCTGACCAACATCCCGCTACAAGTCTACATTGGTGGTATCGCGGCCTCCGTTCTTTATCGTGGGCGATCGCAGTATCCCGGAGTAGATCAGGTCGTGGTGACGATTCCGAACAATGTGACACCGGGCTGCGCTGTTTCGGTGATTGCGATCAGCGGAAACGTTCCCAGTAATTCCGCAACACTTCCCGTGGCCCCCGGCGGCGGGAACTGCTCGGATCCGAATTCCGCAATTAGTTCGACGCTCCTCCAGTCGCTAAGCGGCAAGGCCAAAGTCAGCTTTGGCACGGTGGGAATTACTCAGTCCAACTCGAGAAGCTCGACGGGAACCACCACCACGAACATAGCCTTGGCTTCGTTCTTCAGCTTTCCCACGAGTACGTTCTTGGCCAACGCGAGTAACGGAAGCACGCCTTCGTTTGGAAGTTGCGTCATCCCCCCATCCAGCGCTGGGGGCGTCCTGCCAACCGGTCTCGATGCGGGCACCCTCACTGTGAGCGGTGGCGGAACACAAGCTACGTTGCAGGGCCTTCCCACTCAGCTGGGATCATCTTTTGCTCAATTGGGCTCGATTCCCGCTAGTGGCGCCTCCTACAACTTCAACGGTTCGGGCGGACGGGATGTTGGATCGTTCAGTACAGCGCTCAATTTCCCGGCACCGCTGGTTTGGACGAACCAGGCCGCTGTCACCACAGTAAACCGCAGCCAGGGACAAACTGTGACCTGGACCGGTGGCCAGCCCGGCACCGTGGTTTCCATCACGGGAACATCAACCTTGGCCACCACCACACCGCAGATTTCCGTATCCTTTACCTGCTACGCTCCGCAGAGCGCCGGGCAATTCGTGATTCCGTCTTGGGTGTTGCTGGGGCTCCCGCCTTCGACTGCCGGTAGTCTGGCGATTGCCAATATCACGAATCCGCAGAGTTTCACTGCGTCGGGATTGGACTTCGCTTACACGAGCGGATCGGTGATCAACGACAGCACGGTCGCCTATCAATAACCAAGCGCCAGTGGCCGGGCTCCGGTCGTGCCACTTGCGCTGGCCGAGCGCCCGGTATAGGGGTCGAACATCACTTAACTTAAGGACTACGGTCGCTTTCTGGGAAACACCGCTACTATGGTGACAATCACCGGCACCGCTCCTGCTGCAGCCGGTTTGTCAAGGCGTGTTGGAAGTAAACTTTAGGCTCCTGGGCGAACACGCTGAGCCGCAGTCCAAAAATATTGGTCTGGTCAAATCCATTCGTTTATCTCTGAAGGAGTCCTTTAGCTCACTTTCGAGGGTGTCTCAAAAAGCGGATTCTCGATAAGCCCGTCGTACAGTCGTCGTCCCGGCGCCCGATGGGAAACGCTTCGTCGTGGCGATGGACGCGAACGCGGGGGAGCAGCAGCCCTCCACGCACGCGGTATTCCTGTTTAACTTCTTCGACGAACTGCGGCGGCGGGTGAAGTAGGCAAGTAACGGCACCTTGTGCCATGAGTTGATTGAGATAGTGTCCGAGTAGTCGGCAACTCGGAAGTTACTCTTGGGCAACCCTTTGGCTGCTGCCGCCAACGCAGTCACCTCAGCATCAAGCACCCCGCACCCCCGCCCCTCCACCACTTCCCCCAACACCCGCCCGCCTCCCCCCACCCGACCATCTATCATCCATCCAACGCGCTCCTTAAAAAAGCGCAAAACCCGAGGCGAAAAGGAGGAGAACGGCCATGCACAACCTAAAAACACCAAACGAACCCATTTTCAGCCCCGAAACCATAGACAATCCAGCCACTTCCGCCCCGAAAAATGAACCCATTTCGACCCGGCCGCACCCGTATACTGAAAGCCCCCTTATGTCCGCCTTCCGCCTCGGCATCGACGATAAACCTCGCGGCGATCTACATCAGGTCCTGCACGGCGTCACCGGCAGATTGACACCCGAATGCATGCCGGTATACCCTCGCCTCATGGGAACTCCTCTGAAATGGACCGCGGCCGCGCTCCTCTTGCTCGGCGTCACGCTCAGCGCGCAATATCAGGCGTCCGGCACGCTCCTGTGGATGGAGCCCAAATCGAACGCCGTGCTTCCGGAATTCCAGTCGTACGATAACGTGGACGGGACGCTGGGCGTACTCAATGCGTCGGGACCCATAAATACCGAAGGCCACCCATTCTTTACCCCGCTCGGCACAAATGGCCGCGCCTGCGTGAATTGCCACCAGCCCGCCTGGGCCATGAGCGTCTCCGCAGCCGCGTTGCAGAGCCAGTGGGTAACCACCAAAGGCAAGGACCCTGTCTTCGCCGCGGTCGACGGGTCGAACTGTCCGAATCTCCCGCAGGATAAAGCGGAATCCCATTCGCTGTTGCTGGACCGCGGGTTGTTCCGCATTCCTCTTTCCTGGCCTCCGAAGAACGCCGACGGATCCGTGAAGCCAGTCGAGTTTTCGATTGAAGTGGTTCGCGATCCCACAGGCTGCAATACGAACGCTCAGTATGGATTGAAAAGCGCGAATCCCACGGTGTCGGTGTATCGCCGCCCGCGTCCTGCAATCAACTTGAAGTATGTCGTCTCCGGCGGACGCCCCACCCTTTTGAAGAACGGCGCTCTGTCCGATCGCGATCCGAACACCGGCGAACCGGTCTCGATGAACCTGATGAGCGATGCTCGCGAACCCTCCCTCACCACGCAGGCGATCAGCGCGATCCTGGGCCACGAAGAAGCGAAGGCATTGCCCTCGCAGGCGCAGATCGACAAGATTGTAGCGTTTGAATCCCAGGTCTACGCCGCGCAGGCAGCGCACGTTTGGGGCGGACCCTTGGCGGGCGCAAATGCTCCGTCGGGCCTGGGTGTCGCGAATCTACGCGATCATCGCGCCGGCGTACTCGGCGATAACGACTACGATCCGGTGTTTGGCAAATTCGACTCCTGGCTCAAAGGCAACTTCTATCAGAAGTCCATCGCGCGCGGCGCGGACATATTTATGTATCGCCAGTTCTGGCTGCGGGACGCGACGCACATCAATTCCATCGGCCTGGGCAATCCGCTGAAGCGCTCCTGCGCAACCTGCCACAACGCGCAAATGACCGGTCAGGATCTCTCGGCCGGTTGGGTCGACCTGGGCACCACGAACTTCCCCACCTGGACGGAGCCCTCCACTTGGGCCGAGAACAGCGAACTGCCCGTGTTCAAAATTACCTGCGCCAAGACCGCCAACCCGCATCCTTATCTGGGCCGGACGATTTACACCACCGATCCAGGGCGCGCCATGATCTCCGGCAAGTGTGAGGACGTGGGATCGATCGTCATGCAGCAACTGCGCGGCCTCGCCGCCAGGGCTCCGTACTTTTCGAACGGCTCGGCCAAGACCCTGCGCGAAGTGGTCGATTTCTACGACCGACGCTTCGACATGAAGCTGACCGCTCAGGAAAAGGAAGACCTCACCAACTTCCTGGGAGCGCTATAGTGCGAACCCTGAGCTTGCTGTTGATTGCAGCCTCGGCCTTCGGGCAGCAGAGGAACTTTGTCACTTGCCCCATCGTGCGCGATACGAAAACGGTCCCGTGCTTCCTCGCCGAGTATGAGGGCGAGACTTACTACCTCGGCATCCAGCAAGACATCACAACCGAGTTTCATCCTCCCCAACTGAAGCACGAGGTCCTGGTCGAAGGCACTGTCGCCGAAGGCCCGCGTGTTTGCGGAGGCATCCCCCTGCGGCCAGTGACGATTTCGGTGATCAAGGAAGTGAACCTCGCATGCAACGTGTTGTTGCCAGCCGAGCCCGGGATCGAAGCTCCCCCCGCACCTCGCGGCGCAGGCCCCTCATCGCGCAGGACCGAACCACCCCCCGCCGCCCGCGCCCCCTAACCGGACCCCAGGAGTTCACGCTGCAGTATGAATTCAATGACGACCGCGCGGCCTTCGCCGCATTGCAGACGATCAACGAGGCCGCCGCCTACGCGAAACGAATCAAAGCGACGAACGTAAAAGTCTCCGGCTTCCGCGCGACAACACTACTATCCAACGGCCAGCGCATGACGGAGAACACCGGCCTCGCAGAAAACCGAACCCAGTCCGTCACCACTCTGCTCCAAGGCCTAGGCCTCACAAACGTGACGTCGCAATCGAAGAGCGAAGCCGAACCCGCCGACGGCCAAACCGACGCCTCCCACCGGCGCGTGGTGATCTCCGTAATTCCGTAATCCCTTACAACGCCCCGAAGCCTGAGATCCACCGCCACCGATCCCTGCAAAGCGTCCAATGTGCGCAAAGCATGATCCACCACATAGACACGCACCAGGGCCGCAGCTCTCCGGAAGTGGCGCCGTTCAAGCAGAACAACGTCGAGTCGACCCTTCGCAATATCGGGGCTGAACCGGCCCCGCAGATGATCGAGAGCCGCCTTCGCAATACCTCCGGTCCTGAGCTTGGTAGCAAATACGGATTCGATCTCGATAAGCGAGAGCTCGCCACGAGGGACTTCACTTGCCGCAGCGTTTCCTTTGAGATGTCGAGTGTCGTTTTCACTGCGGAGTTCAAGATCAATTTCCCGCAACTCGACTTCGGGTCGGAACCGTAGAATAGCTTCCGTATGCCCCGTAACACCGGCGCTAACCGCTTTCGAGACATGTCGGGAGAAGAGCGAAAGATCCGTGCACAGCTAGCCCCCGAAGCCGCTGAGCCATCAGCGAGCGTTAGCTCGGACAGAAATGGATATGTTGAGCCGGGTTCCTCAAGCGCATAGTCCACGCCCAAAGCTACCCCGTCGAATCTCTGACAACACGTAGCAACTCTGAGTGAGTCGATTCACACAGCTAGTGTGTGATTCCGCACAAGGATACCGTCCAAGCTGACATTTGATCGCCAGCCGACCGACACCCCTGCCAGAACTTGCATGCGACACCGGTTCGGTACCGTGCGCACGCAGCAAGACTTTTAGGCCTGCCTTGGCGGGACCCGGGGCAAGCTGGTTCAGCCACCTGCCTGAGGCGGCGGATTCGGCCCGTGGATTGCAGCTTCAGGCTCGAAGCTTAAGCGGAGCGCTTCACGTGCACGCCAAACCTCGGAGAGGGAATGAAATAGGCTCGGCAGTCGCGTTTACAGGTTCCGCGCGAGTTGTTTTGTAGCCGCGCCCATCGGGACAAAGGCTTACGAAGGAGATGAGGATGAAGACGCTGGTTGCCGGCATATGTATCGCAATTGCTCCTCTGGGCTGGGCCCAGCAAGACTTGATGAAACAGGCGACGGCGGCCTTCAAGCCTATTCCTCCCCTTCCTCCTGAACAGAAAGGAAACCCGTCGAATCCGGCGAAGGTCGAACTCGGCAAGATGCTATTCTTTGATCCCCGATTGTCATCGAGTTGGCTCATTAGCTGTAACACTTGCCACAACCTTGGCCTTGGAGGTGTGGACGCTTTGGAAACGTCCATAGGTCACCAGTGGCAGAAAGGCCCGCGCAACAGTCCGACAGTCTTGAACGCGGTTCTCAATATCGCTCAGTTCTGGGATGGCCGAGCGAAGGATCTGCGCGAACAGGCTAAGGGCCCTGTTCAGGCGGCCGTCGAGATGAACAGCACTCCCGAGCGGACTGTCGAGACATTACGAAGCATGCCAGGTTATGTTGAGCAATTCCAGCGGGCTTTCCCCGGGGAACCCGGGGCGGTGACGTTCGACAACATGGCTAAGGCGATCGAAGTATTTGAGGCCACCCTGTTGACTCCGGATTCGACCTTTGACCGGTATCTAAAAGGCGAAGATGGAGTTCTGAACAATACCGAAAAGGAAGGATTGCGCCTGTTCATGTCCAAGGGATGCAGGAGTTGCCATGGCGGCGTGAATCTGGGAGGTACAGGGTATTTTGCCTTTGGAGTCGTGGAACGGCCCGGGGCCGAAATCCTGCCTCTGACCGACAAGGGTCGCTTCGCCGTTACTAAGACTGTAAGTGACGAGTACGTTTTCAAGTCTCCGTCGCTGCGAAACATCTCGCTCACAGCTCCCTATTTCCACTCAGGCAGGGTCTGGGACTTGAAGCAAGCCGTCGAGATCATGGGTTCTTCGCAATTAGGTATAACTCTGAACGAGAGCGAAGCCAACGCGATCGTCTCATTCCTGAACACGCTTACGGGACGTCAACCGATGGTCAGCTACCCTGTGCTTCCTCCGCACACCGCGTCTACGCCCCCGCCTAATAGCGGCAGTCAAAAGGCCTCCTCAGAACCCCAGTAAGGAAACTAGTAGAGACACTGGTCGCCCTTTTGACTCGACATGGCAAGCGAGTGAACTGCTCATTAGCGGACAGCTGAAGAGGATATGACGGTTTGGGATCGCCCCGCTGCCATATCGTTTCCTCATGAACTTTCTTCGACGAACTGCGGCGCCGATTGCCCGCGCGGGCAAGTAGCTTCTATTGCTGCGCGGATCTCTGATGAAGCCCTTCTTGAGGTGGATTGACAGGATAGTCTCCGCATTGTCGGCCATCCGGGCGCTACTTTTGCGCGAACCTTTGGCCGCTGCCGCCAACGCAGTCAGCTCAGTATCAAGTACCCCCGCACCCTATCCCCCGCCCCCTCCACCACTTCCCCCAACACCCACCCGCCTCCCCCCACCCGACCATCTATAATCCACCCAACGCCCGCCTCAAAAAAAGCGCAAAAATCGAGGCGAAAAGGAGGAGAACAGCCATGCACAAACTAAAAAACCAAACGAGCCCATTTTCGACCCCGAAACCATAGACAATCCAGCTACTTCCACCCCCGAAAACGAACCCATTTTCGGCCCGGCCGCCCCGTATACTGAAAGGACCCCATGTCCGCCTTCCGCCTCGGCATCGACTACAAACCTCGCGGCGATCAACCCACCGCGATCGATTCGCTCATGCGCGGGCTCCGCGAAGGCGATCAGCATCAGGTCCTGCTCGGCGTCACCGGCTCGGGCAAGACGTTCACCATGGCCAAGGTCATTGAGCGCACCAACCGGCCCGCGCTCATCCTCGCGCACAACAAGACCCTCGCGGCGCAGCTCTATCAGGAATTCAAAACCTACTTCCCCACCAACGCCGTCGAGTACTTCGTCAGCTACTACGATTACTACCAGCCCGAGGCTTACATTCCCTCCGGCGACGTCTACATCGAAAAGGAAGCCACCACCAACGACGAGCTCGATAAGCTCCGGCTCTCCGCGACGCGCTCCCTGTTTGAGCGGCACGACGTCATCATCATCGCCAGCGTCAGTTGCATCTACGGCCTCGGTTCGCCGGAAGCTTACTACGGCATGTTGCTCATCCTCGAAAAAGGGCAGCACATCGAGCGCGAAGTCATCATCGCCAAGCTGGTCGAGATCCTCTACGAACGTCACGAAGGCGATTTCAAACGCGGCACCTTCCGCGTGCGCGGCGACATCATTGAGGTCTATCCCACCTATGACGACCTCGCCTTCCGCATTTCCATGTGGGGCGACGAGATCGAAAACCTGGAGCAGTTCGATCCGCTCACCGGCCAAGCCAAGCAGACCTACACGCGCCTGCCCATCTATCCCAAAACGCACTACGTCATGAGCGAGCAGACCAAGCTCGACGCGCTGGTCACCATCGAACATGAACTGCAATGGTGGAACGGCGAGCTGAGCAAGGAAGGCAAGCGCATCGAAGCGCAGCGCATCTGGCAGCGCACCATGTTCGATCTGGAGATGATCAAACAGATCGGCTTCTGCCACGGCATCGAAAACTATTCGCGCCACTTCTCTGGACGCTTGCCGGGTCAGGCTCCGCCGACGCTGCTCGATTACCTCCCGCCCGACTCACTCATCTTCATCGACGAAAGCCACCAGACCATCCCGCAGCTCCGAGCCATGTATCACGGCGACCGCTCGCGCAAAGAGAACCTGGTGAAGTACGGCTTCCGCCTGCCCAGCGCGCTGGATAACCGCCCGCTGACGTTTGAGGAATTCGAGAACCGCGTTCACCAAGTGATCTACGTCTCGGCCACGCCCGGCCCCTACGAACTTACGAAGACCGACGGCGAAGTCAGCGAACAAATCATCCGACCCACGGGCTTAATCGATCCCGAGATCGAAGTGCGCCCCATCCGCGGACAGGTCGACAACCTGCTGCATGAGATCCGCCTGCGCACCGAACGCAACGAACGCACACTAGTCACGACGCTCACCAAGCGCATGTCCGAGGATCTAGCGGAGCACTACACCGAAGCCGGCGTGAAGTGCGCCTATCTTCATTCCGAAGTCTCGACGCTGGACCGCGTGAAGATCTTGCGCGACCTGCGCCGCGGCACCTACGACGCGTTGATCGGCATCAACCTTTTACGTGAGGGTCTGGACTTGCCGGAGGTTTCACTGGTCGCAATTCTCGACGCCGATAAAGAAGGCTTCCTGCGTTCCTTCGGTTCGTTGATCCAAACCATCGGCCGCGCCGCGCGCAACCTGAACGGCCGCGCGATCCTCTACGGCGACGTCATGACTGACTCCATGCGCCGCGCCATCGATGAGACCAACCGTCGCCGCGTCATTCAGAAGGCCTACAACGAGGCCAACGGCATCACGCCCGAATCGATCATCAAGCCCATCGACGGCAACTTGATCGCAATCACCGACGCGGACTACATGACGGTCCCGTTGGAAGAAGACGAGTTGCCCGATGCGGTCCCGCCCGAACGCATGCAAGAGTATCTAGTGGAGCTGGAAGAAAAGATGCGCGAGGCTGCCCGCAAGTTCGACTTCAAACAAGCCGCGATCTACCGCGACCGCCTGCAGGACCTCAAGAGCAAGTTGGTCTTGGAGTCCAATGCATAAATATCTGGCAGTGATGACGGGAGCCGCGCTAGGCGGGCTGGCGCGCTACACCATCGCCACCTTCATCACCGCGCGCTTCGCCAGCCGCTTCCCCTGGGGCACCTTCGCAGTCAACATCACCGGCTGCTTCCTGATCGGCCTGATCTCAACGATCCTGATCGAACGCGCGCAGTCGCCCGCCATCTGGGGTTTGTTTCTAGTAACCGGCATCCTAGGCGGCTACACAACATTCTCCGCCTTCGGCTGGGAGACAGTGCAGCTCAGTCGCCAAGGCGAGCATCTGTTCGCACTAGCGAACATCCTAACCAGCGTCATCGCCGGTTACGCCGCAGTGTGGCTGGGCGTGATCATCGCGCGCCGCTAGGCAAAGATAGGCAGCGACGACTTCGGACACAACCCCTGCTCTTCCGCAATCGCGAAGAAGCGCTCCACGGCCGACTCATCCAGCGCCTGCGTGTAGTGATTGACGTAGAGGTTGATGTGCCGCTGCGCCACCGTCGGATCCATCTCTTGCGCGTACTGGTGAACGTACTCGCGCGATGCCTCCGGATGCGCGAAGGCGTAGTCGACACTCGCACGCAACGCCGCATCGAACTGCGGAGCGAGGTGGATCAAGTCACGACGAATCGCGATCGCCGCCAGCGGCAGCGGGCACTTCATCTTCTCTTCCCAAAACTGACCGAGGTCGCGCAGCAGCACCAGCCCTTTCTGCTGGTAAGTGAAGCGCCCTTCGTGGATCAACACGCCGCAATCGGCATCGCCCCGCAAGACGGCGTCTTCCACTTGATCGAAGCGCATCGGGACCGTTTCAAACTTGCCGAGCAGCCGCAGCAGCAGAGCAGCCGTCGTCGTGTTGCCCGGGATCGCGACGCGTCCACCGACTTCGCGCTGCGTGCGCGAGATCACGATGGGTCCGACGCCGAAGCCCGCAGCTCCACCGGCACGCAACAGAGCGAAGCGGTCACGCAGTTGCAGGTACGCGGCCAGCGAAATCTTCGTCGCCTCCGCATGACCCTCCGCCGCGCGGATGTTGAGCGCTTCGATGTCGTCCATGTGCGGGACGATGGCAGGTCCGGGGACCAAGCCATGCACCAGCGCATGAAACGCGAAGGTATCGTTAGGACAAGTGGAGAAGGCGAAGTTCAGTGGCACTGATTCCAGATTAGCGCGCGGGGTCGGATAGTTTCAGCTCAACGGTCTGTTGCGCGCCCCGCTCGAGAGTGACCTTGGACGCGGCAGAGAGGAAGCACTCCAATGTTTCTACCGCTGCAGGGCCGTAGGGTTCCATGCGGTATCATCACGCCTGGAAGACGGAGTAGATTTGAGAACTGAAGTGCCCCCCCCGGATCTATCTGTAGGCCGTATGTGCTTTCGGACTCCAATTCCGGAAATTGCCCTAGCTGCAAACTATCTGGACGAAGCTGTCTCCGCTCATGCGTCTAAGAGACCGGAACGAGCGGACGCGCTAATCAAGTACGCCAATATGTCTGTGATTGCCGAATGGGGCGAGTCTCTCTGGGGAAAGGCGAGCCCCTACATCCAGTATCGGCGGGTGGCTGACGCGCCTCCGACCTTCGCGCTAGCGCAGCGAGAAAAGCTGCGGATGCCGACATCCGCTGAGAAGCGCGCATTACATTTGCGCGATGGTTATCACTGCCGTTTTTGCGCTATCCCAGTTATTCGGCGTGAAGTTCGTGATCGGTTCCGAAAGCTCTATCCCCTTGCAGCTCCATGGGGCAGAACTGCCAAGACCCAACACGCAGCCTTCCTCACGATGTGGGCACAATACGACCACATTCTGCCCCATTCCCGTGGGGGCAACAATGATCTCGAAAACCTGGTCGTGACATGTGCTCCCTGTAACTTCGGGCGAATGAACTATACCTTGGACGAAGTTGGACTGGCGGACCCAAGGAAACGCGAACCTATTCACTCCAACTGGGACGGGCTTGAACGCCTGCTTAGACCGGTGCGCAATTGAGTGCCGTATTCGGTCACGATGCCACGGATTTCTGGAGCGTCCTGCGCCAAGGCGGTGAGCGTGAAGAAGAGCGCGGCGGCGAATTTCATTTGAGTTTAAGTTCGATGGTTTTGTGGTCTCGGGTGGCGAGAGTGACTTTGTCTCCGTCCTCGGGGGAGGTTTCCGTGAGCGTGGTGGTGACGGCTCGAATGCGATAATCTCCGGGCGCTAGACCGGAGATCTGGAACGTTCCGTCATCGACGGCCTGAACGATGTAGGAGAAAGGCTCGTTTCCTTCGTAGTTTCCCGGGCGTACCGGCGGCCAGCGATTTAGGATCACAACGCCGTGCGAGGGCAGCGATCCGTCCTTCACGATGCCCGCGATCGATGCGGGGCGATCGCTGAGGACGATCTCGAGCAAGCCGCCGGGAACCAGCGTGATCAAGCCGTCGGTGAACGGCTGGCGATTGTAGCGCATCTCTTTGATGGAGTGCGAAGACGGAACTCCCGGGACGGAGACCGAGTAGTGCGCCCAGGGGAGACTGGGCACAACCAGTCGCCCTTCGGCATCCGGCGCCCCGCCAAAGTCGCCGATAGTTGGAGCGTCCTCCACGCGAAGTCTCACAAGCGTCGGAGGGGCACTGGGCTGCTGAATCGCAAGATCCTCGGGGCGAAACGCTCGCACCGGTGGGAAGCGAGGCAGCGGACCTCCATCCGCCGTCATGAAGCGGATCGTGAGGTCCGTAACCGGGGAGACAATGAGCCGAGCCTGCACGTTCTCGTTCGCGATCGTGATAAGCGCGTGCGCCCAGCGGAGGCTTTCCTTCTTCCCGACGGAAACGGCGAGCGCGTACGATCCCGGCGCCAGATTGCGAAGGATGAACTGCTTGCGGCACGGTCCGGTGACGGAGCGTTGTTCGACCACTCGCGGATCGCGCGGCAATTTTAGTAACGCGTAGGTCCACTCTTCCGCGGTGCAATCCCCTGTGAGTTCGACGCTCGCGCGATGGTAGTGGCCTTTGCGCAGCACGATGGTCCCGATGTTCGCGGGCGTTCCGGGTGGCACAGGAATGGGGAGCGCGGCTTTGGGGTCGGCGACGCCGCCGGGCCAATAGGCAGTCTCGATGGCTTCGTCGACGATCTTCGCTTCCGCCTCGCCGTAGTCGATGATACTGAGGGCTTGCATGCCTTCTACGGAAGTGCGAACGACGTAGGGTCCCGGAGGAAGCTTGGTCACGGTGAAAGTACCGTCCGCGTCAGTGACCGCGGGCGTACCGCGACCGAAGATGAGCAGCGAGTCGGCCGGCTGAACGAAAACGCGGAAATCGGCAACTGGCTTGCGGTCTTCATCGACGATGCGGCCTGTGAGCGAACTCGGGTTCATGAGGACGATGCGATGTTCCGCTGTGGGGCGGGCGGCGGCAAGGAAGAGTTGGAGCGTGAAGGTATCGCCACCCGGATTTCGCGGACCGTCTTCTTGGACGACGTAACCGGGCTTCTTCACTTCCAAGCGGAAATCGCCGAGGTGGCCGGGCTTGAAGGAAAAGGCTCCGCGGGAGTCGGTGTGGATGGACTTGAAGACCTTGGCGTCAAGCGTGTCGCCGTTGGGGACGAATTCGTAGAGAGTGACTTCGGCTCCGGGGAGTGGAGTATTTGGGCCTTGTTCGACGACTGTGCCGCGGATCTCGGCGGTCTGAGCCCAGCCGCTGAGAGCAAAGAGGAGAGGGAGCAAGAGGACTCTCATGGCGACTACTGTATCGCAAAACGGCGCTGGTTTTAATGTGTGCTGTACCCTGTAAAGATGCCTCTGCACACGCGCATCCTTCTCGGTCTTGCAGTTGGAGTGCTTGCGGGCGTGTCTGTGAATCTTGCGCTGGGGCCGGCCGATCCGCGCGTGCAGTGGACGGTGGAGAACATCACCAACCCTGTGGGGCAGTTGTTCTTGCGGCTGCTGTTGATGACCGTGGTGCCGCTGGTATTTTCTTCGTTGGTGGCTGGTGTGGCGGGGATCGGCGACATCCGCAAGCTGGGGCGTGTGGGCTTCAAGTCGCTGCTCTACACGTTTGGGATTTCGGCGATCTCGGTCGTGATCGCGCTGACTGTGGCGAACGTTGTGGCTCCGGGAAAGCGGATTGCTCCGGATACGGCGGCGGCGTTGCAGGCTCGTTATGGAACGGACGCGGCGGCGCGGGTTGCATCGGCGCAGGCGGCGTCGAAGGAAGCTCCGCTGTTACAAGTGATCCGCACGATTGTGCCGTCGAATCCGATTACAGCGGCGGCGGGCGATCCGCCCAACATGCTCCACATCATGTTCTTCGCGCTGGTGCTGGGGATCGCGATCACGCTGGTCCCGAACCATGCGAGCGAGCCGGTGATCAACTTGATGGACGGTCTGTTCGCGATCTCGACCAAGATCATAGAACTGATCATGTACATCGCTCCGTTTGCGGTGGCGTGTCTGTTGTTCAGTAACACTGCGAGCTTCGGACTGGACTTATTGGGCGCGCTGATCTGGTACATGGTGACGGTGCTGGCGGGGCTGGCGATTCACATGTTCGGCGTCTACTCGCTATCGCTCAAGCTGCTGTCGCGCGTTTCGCCGATCGAGTTTTTCCGGCGGACCAAGACCGTCATGCTGACTGCGTTCGCGACCTCGTCTTCGAATGCGACGCTGCCGACTGCTCTGCGCGTCGGCGAGAAAGAGCTCGGGATTCCACGGGAGATCAACAGCTTCGTGCTCACGGTGGGAGCTACGGCGAATCAGAACGGGACGGCTCTGTATGAAGGCGTGACGGTGCTGTTCCTGGCGCAGCTTGCGGGCGTGGACCTGACGATCGGCCAACAGATTCTGGTCGCGTACATGGCGATCTTGGGAGGCATTGGGACTGCGGGGGTGCCGTCCGGATCCATCCCATTCATCGTCGTGGTGCTGGCGACGGTGGGCATCAACCCCGCGCTGATCGCGATCATCCTGGGCGTGGATCGCATCCTCGATATGTGCCGGACTACGCTCAACGTGGTGGGCGACTTAACGGCCGCTACCTACGTCGCGCATTCCGAAGGGCACGAATTAATGAAGTCCTAGGTGGTCCTTCACCCAGGTCATCATCTGCGTTTTGTAGGCCATCATGGGGGGCTGCCCTTCCCAGAAGTTCATGCCGTGACCTGCTCCGTTGACGGCGATCAATTCGCAGTTGCTGCCTGAGCCTCGCAGGGCTCCGCACATGCCTTCGGATTGTTCGTAGGGGACCAACATGTCGGCGGTGCCGTGGATCATTAAGAACGGAGGCGCGTCCTTGGTGACCCAGGTTTGCGGGGAGAGTTGTTTGAGGCCGGTCATCAACATCGTTTCGAGCGGGGAGCCTTTGATGGCGCGACGGAGGAGTTCGGGGATGCGTGCGGAGGTGTCGACTAGCTTCACGAGGTCGCTGGGGGAGTAGAACGCGACCACCGCCTGCACTGGCTTGCCGGGGGATGGGCGCAGAGCGGCCATGGAGGCCAACTGGGCTCCTGCGGATTCTCCGATCAAGACGATGCGGTTGGGATCTACGTTGAGTTCGGTCGCGTGGGCGCGCACGTATTCGACCGCGTTGCGAACGTCGTCGGAGGCGCCGGTCAGGGAGGCTAGGCCTTCCAGGCTGATGAGAGAGGTGGGGTCGCTGCCGCGGGCCAGGCGATAGTTGATGGAGAACCAGGCTACGCCGCCGTCGGCCAGGGGCTGGAATAGGGGGCGCACGCTGCGGGATTTGTCGCCGGTGACCCACGCTCCGCCATGGACGATAACGGCGGCTGGATAAGGACCGGGGCCGTCGGGGATGTAGCCGTCGAGCCGCAGGGCTTGGCCGGGGGCTTGGGCGTATTCTACGTCCTGGATGGAGCGGGCTTGGAGTAGGGCTGCGGCGGTTAGGAGGAGGAGCGCGCGCTTCATTCCTTGATTATCGCCGATGGGGATGCGACTGGCAGCGGCCAGGCCTGCTATTGTTGCCCCATGCGCTTAGAGGCCGCTTTGAAAGCGGTACCGAAGACCACGCCTAGGGCGACCCCCATGCCGATGTGATCCAAGGCGGCTCCGATGGCGACACCTATTGCCATGCCGATTCCCATGCCTGCACCCGGGGCCAAAGGCTTCTTCATAGCCCGATGATAGCAGAGCGCCGCAGGCCTTCTTGGCTAGGCGGACGCGGCGGCGGAGCGGACCAGGGTTAGGGTTTCGGTTTTGGGGAGGCGGATGAATTTGCAGTTGGCGGCTTGAATGGCGGCTTGCAGGCGCTGGGGTTCACGCAGGTCCTGCTGCGCGGCGAGGACCAGGCGGCCTCCGGTGATTAACGGCAGGAAGAGATCGAGGGCGGCTTGGCCGGTCAGGTCCGTGGCGGTGAACATTCCATCGCCTGCTTGGAACTGTTGCTGGTGGCTTGCGTCATCCAACAGCTGGAGTACGGTTTCGTGCGAGCGGGCTTTCCCGGCCACTACGCAGGCCCAGCGGTCGCCTTGCGTGGCTTGATTCAGGTTCGCGTCGTTGCCGGAGACGGCATAGTAGCGTACAACGCGCAGTTGCTTGGGCACGGGGCGGCAAATGGAATCGGTCACGACGACTTCTGCGGCGGTGGTCTTCATGAATTCGTCCCACTGGCGTGTGGAGAGTGCACTAGGGGTCAAGACGAATGCTCCGCCCGCCTTCATGACGGCTAGTAAAGTAATGACGAGTTCGCAGGAGCGTTCCATCGAAATAACCACGAGTCCGTCGGTTCCAACGCGCGCGGAAGCCAAACGACGAGCCATTCGATTGGCGTCCTGGTTGACTTCGCGATAGGTGAGTTGGACGCCGTCGCATTCCAGGGCAATCGCGCGCGGACGCAGGGTTACGTGGTGCTCAAAGCGTTCATGGATGGTCGCGGCCGGGCCGCGTTTTGTACGTGAGAACATCGTCAAGCAAGACTACCCAAGTGAGTCGTGTGCGGGAATGGGGTGTTCGTACTCTAGTTACCCCAGGGAAAGGGCCCGCAGGCTCCAGTACCCATCCTAGGACTCGTGGCTCTTCGGATCAACAGCGGCATTGCGCACCACACGCCGCAAGCGATACAACTCGGCTGGAATGGTGTGGTTCTTCAGTTTCTTCCAATCGTCATCCACGTGGATCATGCGACCGGTAATGTGACTCGCTTGGGGCGAGGCCAGCCACAGGGCGAGATCGATTTGTTTATCCGGAGTGACGCCGCCAGTGAGGCGCACCTGTTGGGCGGTTTCCAGTTCGCGCCAACCGGAGCGTTCGCCGGCCGCGAGAATTTGATCGGTCATGTGCGTGTAGGTCTCGCCCGGAGCCAGGCAGTTGACCTGGATATTGTGTTCCAGCAGTTCGTCGGAAAGGCTCTCCACAAATCGCACGACTGCGGTTTTGGTGGCGCTATGAACGGCGAAGTTAGGGCGCGAAGGCATGCGGCCACCCACTCCGGCGATCACGATGATTTTTCCGGCGCGGCGTTCGATCATCTGCGGCAATACAGCGCGGCAGGCATTCATGACACCGATGAGATTGGTCTGGATCATCTCCTGCCAGGCTTTGGGCGAGGTTTCGACGAAAGGGCCGATGGGGCCCAGTACCGCGGCGGCACAGACTAGAACTTGCACGGGGCTGCCGAACTGCACGCGGGTCCGTTCCACGGCGGCGGCCATCTGCTCGTAGTCGCAGACATCGGTCCGCATGCGCATGGCACCGCCGCCGGCATGTTCAATTTCGAGATGACAGAGGTCCAGTTCGGCTTTGCTGCGGGCGATGAGGGCAACACGGGCGCCTTGTCCCGCGAAGCCGATGGATAGACGTTTTCCGATACCCCGGCCCGCGCCGGTCACTAGTACGGAGACTCCCTTGAATGTTTGCACCTTCATCAAGGTAGTACAAACCGGGGTGGTTGTGCCTGGTGCTTTTGGTGTAGCTAGAGCGCCGGTGCGCCGGCGGGTTGGCGATCCAGTACCGTGGCCGAGGCTCGGACACCGGTGGTGGCGCCGTTGGCGAGGGAGTAGCGACCGGTCACGAGTCCAGCAACCTGGGGTCCGCGGGGCCGAAGCCATCACGACTACGCGTAGCCCATTTCGCACAAGTGGGGCGGACCCCCAGGTCGAAAGCCGACGAGGGTCCGTCGCAGCCGAGGCGTCTGCCCCGCAGCTAGCCGGATATGGCTCGCTCCAGTGCCGCCGCGGCATGCAGTGAAGCGGTATCGAAAACCGGCAAACTGCAATGCTCGGACTGAATCAGCAACGGAATTTCTGTGCAGCCGAGTACGATCCCTTCGGCCCCCGCCTTTGTCAGTCGACGGATGATTTTCAGATATGAGCCGCGCGACTCATCAGAAATATGCCCCCGAACCAACTCCGTCACAATGATGTCGTGAATAATTCGCTGATCGCGTTCATCTGGCACCATCGCCTCAATTCCATTCGCACTGAGGTGGTCCCGGTAAAAGGCTTCCGCCATCGTGAAGCGTGTACCCAACAATCCAACCTTGCGTAGACCGGCCTTGCGAATAGCTTGTACCGTCGAATCAAGGATGTGAAGCAGCGGCAGAGCAGTCTGAGCCTGCACCGCATCGAATACCTTGTGCATCGTATTGGTCGCAATAAGACCGAAGTCTGCCCCGGCCTCCAGCAGCTTGTTGGCAATGAGCGAAAGTTCTTCCGCAATCAAGTCCCACCGCTCATCATCGCGCCATCGATGGTACCGATCGAGATTCACACTGTAAATAATGACTTCAGGGTAACTATCTTCGCCGAAGCGAGCCGTATAACTGCGGGTGATGTACAGGTAGTAGCTCACCGTGGATTCAGGACTGAGGCCACCAATTATGCCGATCGTCTTGTGTTTCACCAAAGCCGTTCCATGATCCAAGCTTACATGCCTTCCCGCAGCGCCTAACAAGCCGTGATAGAGTCGCGGAGGCTATGAGATTGCTCGGCTTCTGGCAGGGCTAGAGCGCCGGTGCTTCGGCGAGTTGGCGATCGAGTATGGTGGCGGAGGCTCGGACACCGGCGGTGGCGCCGTTGGCGAGGGAGTAGCGACCGGTCACGAGTCCAGCTACCTGGGGACCGCGTCGCTCCGCGATGTCTTCGGCGCCGTTGAACAGCACCATGAATTCGGCTTCGCCCCAGCGGCCGACAAGATCGTCTGGGCGTAACTGTGCTGTGAGACGGGAGGCCACTTGGCGCACCACTTGATCCCACAACTGGGTCGGGCCGTCGGAGGTGATCTGGAAGAGCAGTCGCACGATGGGTTTTCCGTCGGCGCGGCGGAGTTCGATACGGCGTTCGAGTTCGCGGCGGTTCATGAGCCCGGTTTCCTGGTCCACCACTTCGGCCGCGGCTAAGCGGGTTTCGACGCCACCCAGCAGCTCCTGCATGCGGGTCAGCATCGATTGCGCGTCATTATCCATGCTTTCGGCGCAACTCATGAGTAAGGCGGCTTGGCCGGTATCCATTTTGGCGGCTAAGTCGCGGAGGCGCGTTGCGTAGAAGCGTTGGCGCTTGATGAGGCCGACACCGATATCGCGGATTTCCGCGGCCGCCTGCTTCCATTCGCCGGTGTTCAAGGCGACGTATTCGGACGATTTGGTGGCGAAGTCCTGCAGCTCGGCCTTTACGACGGTGGAACTGGCTTCGATGGCATCCTTATTGGAATCGAACGAGAGGCGCGTGCGCAGACGTCCGAGGCGCTGCTGATGCGGTCCGCCGACCGGTGGGCAGGCTTCGCCCAGGGCATCCGACAAAGCGAGGAGGGTCGCGAGGTAGGAGTGGACCATGGAGTGTAGCTCCGGCGATTGAGTTTCCGGGGACTGGATCTCGGGCGACTGAAGCTCTGTTTGTGGCGACATTGCGTACCGAGCATCTATCGGCGAAATCCTAGGGGTTCAGGAGGGGGGCGGAAAAGCCTGACCTGGTCGTTGCGGCGGGCGGGCCGATACAACAACTGTGAACTTCCGCGTTCTAGCTTTCGTCGCGCTCGGTCCGGTGCTGTTGGGGCAGCCGGCGGCTCTGGTCCCGACGCCCTCTTCGTTGGCCTTCACTTGGCAATCGGGGACGGCGTTGCCTTCGGGAAAAGCGCTGGCCGTAAAATCGGGGTCCAGCGCGGCGGCCTACACCGTGACGATCAGTCCGGGCACGGCGTTGTGGCTTTCGGCGTCTCCGGAGACGGGAACTTTGCCTGGGGCGTTGACGGTTCGGGTGAACCCGAGCGGGCTCCCTGTGGGAAGTTATACGGCGAATGTGCAGGTGGCGGCAACGGGATTAACTACGGTGAATGTTCCGGTTTCGCTGACGGTTACTGCACCGTTGCCGACGCTGACGGTGAGTGTTCTGGCGCTCGATTTTGCGACGCCCGCGAATCCACCGGCGGACCAGACGATCACGCTGAACACCACCGGTGGTCCGATCTCTTTCACGGCGGCTCCGCAGGGCGCGGCTTGGATGACGGTGAGTCCTCGTGGAGGAGTGGTGCTGCCGGGCATCCCGACCGTGTTGACGATCTCCGTGGATAGCAGCAGTCTGGTCCCGCAAGCTGCTCCTTATAGCGGGAAGCTGGTGATCGGTGCGACGGGGGTTCCGACGGCGAATAAGACCCAGAACGTGACCGTCAATCTGACGGCCAACGCGGCTACGCCGACGCTCACCAGTCTGTGGCCTTCGGCTGCGCTGGTGAATACCGGACCGCTTACGCTGACGCTTCGAGGCACGGGATTTTTTAAGGGCACGACGGCGAAGGTCACCGGGCAAGCGATCCCGCTGAAGACGACCTACATCAGTGCGACTACGATGCTCGCGGATCTGCCGGCCAGTATGATCGCAACGGCGGGTACGCTCAGCGTGGTGGTGACGAACCCGGCTCCGGGTGGGGACTCGACGGGATCCAACTTCACTGTGTCGAGCACTCCGGTGGTCCAGGCGATGGTGAGCGCTGCGAGTTACTCGGCTGGGGCGGTGAGTCCGGGCGAGTTGGTGACGTTGTTTGGATATGGGATCGGTCCGGCGACGCCGGCATCCATGAGTGTCACTGCGGGCTACGCGACCTCGATCCTGCAGGGAACTTCGGTGGCGATCGATGGGAAGAACGCCGCTGTAATTTACGTGAGCCGGGACCAGATTACGGTGCAGGTTCCGTATAACGTGACGCTCGGGACGGCTAAAACGGTCGCGGTGAATAGCAACAGCGTGATCGCTTCGGGCACAGTGGATACCGCCGCTGTCGCGCCTGGGTTGTTCACGCTGGATGGCTCGGGCTTCGGTCAGGCTGCCGCGCTGACGTTCAGTCAGCAGTCGGGACTCTACGCGGTGAATGGAGCGTCGGCACCGGCGCGGCCGGGTGACATCGTGATTCTGTACCTGACGGGAGAGGGCGACTACGCGACCAGTATAACTCCACGGACGGGCTACATTGTGCCCTCAAACCTCGCGCCCTTGCCGGAGGTGACACCCACTCCGGCGGTGACGATCGGTGGAGCGCCTGCGGTGGTGCAGTATGCGGGACCGATGGTGGGAGGAATCCTCGGCCTGCTGCAGATCAACGCGGTGGTACCAGACGATGCGACGAAAGGCGCAGCCGTACCTGTTACGGTCGACATCAGTGGCAACACGTCGCAGGCTGGAGTAACGCTGGTGATTAAGTGAGGCTTACTTCTTGAGCTTCGCGCGGAAGTCCGGGTAGAGCGTCTCCGCGCCGCCGCGAACTCCTTCGGCGGGAGCCCAGCCGTTGGCATCCTTCAGATGCTCGGTGGTGCCCGGCAGGAAGTGCGGGAAGGCGGTGGAGATATTCTCTTCGGTCACCGTGCAGGGATAGAAGGTCAACTGCGTATGGTCGTTGACGACGTAGTTGGTGGTCTGGATCAGCGGTTCTTCCAGGTAGACCGGGTCGGTGAGGATCATGGTGATGACCAGGACGTCGCCGTGGCGATCGATGAACTCGGTCATTTTGGCTTTTTCGGAGAATGCAGCGCCGTTGCGACGGAGGTAGCTCGACTTGATATGCGTGGTGGAAATTTTCAGCGTGTTGCCCAGCCATTCGCCCGTCGAGAAGCCCGACCAGCTGTAGGGAGCGTATTCGGGCGGGTGGGGACGACCATCCATATAGATGACACGGTCCATGGAGCGCAGATATTCGATGTGGATCGCGGTAAGGTCGCGCCCGATGGGATCGATCTCGTCCCAGAAGCGTACACTGCCCAGCGCGCGCCACTGGTAGGGGGCGGAGTGGGGACGGCATTGAAACTCAGGAATGCTCCAATCGGAGTGGTCGTGGCTATCGGCTTTCATGCGGCCAGCGGCATTCAACGGAAGACCCTGATAGTCGCCGAGCGGCGGACCGCCCGAGCGTTCGTAGCTATCCTCATGAATCGTTTCCTGCCAAACCCCGGCGAAGTTGGTTAACTCCAGCGTAGGCGCACCCTGGGCGAACATCCGAGCGGGCAATAACGCGGCAGCAAAAACGAGAACATGGAATCGGCGATGCATAGGGGGCTCCGGGGATCACTGTCCCACAGAAGGGCCCCCGATTTCAACTGCCGGGTGGCACCTTCTGCGGGGGCTGGCAGGGCTTTAGCCCCAGACCTCCTGGGCGACTTCCACGATGCGGGCAAGCTTGGCCCACTGCTGCTCCTCGGTGACGGTGTTGCCTTCCTCGGTGGAGGCAAAACCGCACTGGGGGCTGAGGCACAACTGGTTGAGGTCAATGAACTTCGAGGCTTCGTCGAGGCGGCGCTTCAGGAAATCCTTGCTCTCGAGTTCACCGGTCTTGGATGTCACGATGCCCAGGACCACATACTTGTTCTTCGGGACCAAGCGCAGCGGCTCGAAGCCGCCGGCGCGTTCGGTGTCCCATTCCATGAAGTAGCCGTCGATGTTGACCTTATTGAAGAGGATGTCGGCGACCGGTTCATAACCGCCTTCGGCGATCCACATGGACTTGAAGTTGCCACGGCACAGGTGCATGGTGAGGTGCATGCCCGGCGTTTTGCCCGAGAGGGCCACGTTGATGAGGTCCGCGTAAATGTTGGGTAGCGCGTCGGGATCGTCGCCGCAGTCGCGCAGCTTTTGGCGTTCCTTCTCGTCGCAGAGATAGGTGAAGTTCACTTCGTCGAGCTGCAGGTAGTTGCAGCCGGCTTGGCCGAAATCGGCGACCACTTTCTTGTAGGCCTGACCCAGGTCGTGGAAGAAACCTTCCATCGTGGGATAGACGTCCGTGCTGACGGCCTTTCGGCCGCCGCGGTAGTGGAGCACGGTGGGCGACGGGATCATGGCCTTCGCAGTCCGCGTGGTGTTGGCGGCTAGGAACTTCCAGTGCGGTATTTCGTAGTGCGGCTCGGCAGAGCCCAGCTTGCTGGTGACCTTGAGGCCCGTTGCCTTGGTCTGGCCGCCCTGGAACTGGATGCCGTGTTCGGCTTCATAGGCTTCGACGCCGTCGAGACCGGCGAGGAAGTCCAGGTGCCAGAAGGCGCGGCGGAATTCGCCGTCGGTGATGCCCTGAAGACCGACGGCCTCTTCTTTGGCGATCAGTTCCCGGATGGCGCGATCTTCGATCACGGCCAGTTCGGCGGGGGAGATTTTGCCCGCTTGGCGCTGGGAACGGGCATCCTTAAGATATTGGGGACGCAGGAGACTGCCGACGTGGTCGGCTCGGAAGGGTGGCTGAACTAACACAGTATCGCTGTATCACGATTTAACGATATATATCTAGAGCAAATGGGCGGGGGTGGCGCGAGGGCGAAATTTTGCGGGGGCGCGTAGGCGGACGTTTACCTCTTCTAGCGATCCGAAGAAACCGGCGAAGGAGGCACGCAGGTGTTCCGGGACTCGTCTGGTCTGGCGGAAATCGCGATGGCGGAACTGGTCGGTGCGGGCGATGACGGCGGTTCCCATGGGGCGGTATTCGTGAGTGCCGCGCACCCAGACTTGGGAACTCTCGATGTCCACCCACAAGGCAAAGCCCATGTATAATTATGGACCGAGGAGCGCGATACACTCATGAAACAATTTGCCACGATTTGTTTTTTGGCCGCACCGATCATTTTCTTGGCGGCACCGCTGGCGGCGCAGACTTTGGACTTTGAAACCTATCGCACCAAGGTGGAACCGATCTTCTTGAAGAAGCGGCCGACGCATGCTCGCTGCATCGTGTGTCATGAGGGGAATCGCACGGCTCTACGCTTGCAGGCACTGCCCGAAGGTCAAGCGAAGTGGACCGAGGAGCAGTCGCGGAAGAACTTCGAATCGGTCTCGACACTAGTGAATAAGACCAACTTGATGGCGAGTCCGTTATTGAAACATCCGCTGGCGGAAGAAGCCGGCGGGGATGATTTCCATTCGGGTGGCCGCCAGTTTCAATCGCAGAGCGATCCGGATTGGAAGGCGATCGCGGACTGGGCTCGCGGCGGGAAATGAAAACGTTTCACGCAAAGGCCGCTAAGTTCGCAAAGTTTTGGCGCGTCATTGGCGGGGACACACTAGGCCTATGAATCTAACGCCGGGGACGCTGTTAGGCCCATACGAGATTACTGCGCTTATTGGGCAGGGCGGGATGGGGCAGGTGTATCGCGCGCATGATCCTCGCTAGCGGCGCGATGTATCGAAGGGCCGACGCTGCAGGAGCGCATCAAGGCCAGCCCGGTACCGCTGGAGGAGACGCTTTCGATCGCTCGGCAGATGGCGGCGGCGCTGGAGGCGGCGCATGAGAAGACGATCGTCCATCGCGATCTGAAGCCTGCGAATGTGAAGGTAACTCCGGCGGGCGTGGTCAAGGTGCTCGATTTCGGACTCGCGAAGGTGGCCGAGCCCACCGCCGAATCGATGGGCGAGGATGCGCCGACGTTGACGCTCGCATCGGCTACCGTCGCAGGCACGGTGTTAGGAACTGCTGCGTATATGGCCCCCGAGCAGGCGAGGGGGAAACAAGTGGACAAGCGCGCCGACATCTGGGCTTTCGGCGTGGTGGTGTACGAGATGGCGATCGGTGGACGGCTGTTCCAAGGCGAGACGCTCTCCGACACCTTAATCGACGTCGCGACGAAGGAACCCGATTGGGCCCGCGTGCCTCCGCAAGTGCAGCGGCTGCTGAAACGGTGTTTGGAGAAAGATCCCCAGAAGCGCCTGCGCGACATCGGCGACATGCCGCTGTTGCTGGAAGAATTGCCCGTCACCGAACCCGCGCCTGTTGTCGTAACGCCCGCGCCCAAACGCAGCCTACTTCCGTGGGCACTGGCCGCCGTCGCCGTGGGGATTGCAGGCGTCACCCTGTGGGCACCCTGGCGCACGCCGCCGGAAGTGGCTCCGGTGGTGTTCGACATTTATCCGCCCAAGGGAGGGTACTTCCCGGCCAACCATCCCGCGATTTCCCCCGACGGGCGCATGGTAGCCCTCTCCGTCACCCGCGGCAGCGGTCGTCTGGTCCTCCGGCGTCTGGACTCCAGCGAATTGATCGAGCTGCCGGGGACCGAGGGATCGAACTACGCCGACTGGTCCCCCGACGGCCGGTCGCTGGTCTTCAGCGCGGGCGGCAAGCTCAAGCGCATTGAGGCAGCTGGCGGCCCGCCACAGACACTGGCGGATTACACCTTCGGCGGCGTTCCTTTCAAGACTTGGAACTCCGGCGGGGTGATCTTGATGCCTTCCGACACAGGAATCGTGCGGGTTCCTGCCTCCGGCGCTCCCCCTGCAAGTGTCACGGCCCTCGACAAAGACCGGCAGGAGAACAGGCATGGCGTTCCCCAGTTTCTCCCGGACGGGAACCGCTTCCTGTTCCACATCCGGTCTAACAACGCGGCTGATAGCGGCATGTTTGCGGCGTCTCTGGATGACTTGGCATCCAAGAAGAGACCCACGCTGGTCATGCACACGGAAACCGTCGCCTACTATGCACCTGGCCCAGACGGGAACGAATATTTGTTGTTTCTACGCGAAGGCGCGCTGATGGCACAGACCTTCGATTCGGACGCGCTCAAACTTACCGGCGAACCCTTCCTGGTGCTGCCCGCAGTGGGAACCAACGGAGACCACCCCTTCATCACCGCCTCTTCATCCGGCGCGCTGGCCTACGCCACCACCTCCGCAGGTGGAGCTGGCGGACTTGCGAATCTACAATTGCGTTGGAAGGACCGTGCGGGCAAAACGATCCGTGATGTGGGGAGTCCCGGTGCCTTTGACGCGTTTACCCTAGCGCCCAATGAACAGCGCGCCGTGGTGTCCCAACTCATCAACGACAACCGCGACATTCACCTCCTCGACCTGGCACCCAAAGGGCTGTTAACGCGCTTCACCTTCACACCCGAACAGGACACGTTCCCCATTTGGTCCGCGGACGGCGGTCAAGTGACGTTCACCCGCCAGGGGCGACTGTTCCAAAAGACGGTCTCCGGAACCGCCATCGAAACGGAGTTGGGAATCCAGGGAACGCCGCTCGACTGGTCGCGGGACGGGCAGCACCTGCTGCACCAAAGGGACAGCGACATCTACATCGCGGCTCCGGAAAAAGGCGCGGCTGGAGTGGAGCAGTTTACCAAGACCCCGGCCAACGAAAAGCACGGCCAGTTCTCCCCCGACGGCAAATGGATCTTGTACGATTCCAACGAGTCCGGTCGGCAGGAAGTCTGGTTGCAGCCCTACCCGGCCACCGGCGCGAAGTTTCAAATTTCCACCGCCGGCGGCGCCGCCCCCGCTGGCGGCGCGATGGCAAGGAATTGTTCTACATCTCCGATGCCAAACTAACGGCCGTCCCCATCACATTGGGTGCCAGCCCGCAATGGGGTTCTCCGGCCACGCTGTTCCCGTTGCCGCTTACCATCGTGAACGCCGCGTTCTGGCCCTACGCCGTCAGCGCCGACGGACAGAAGTTCCTGGTGATGGAGTCGCTCGATACCGGCGAGGCGCAGCCGATCACGGTGGTGACCAATTGGCTCGCCATCGCTAAGCGGAAGTAAAGAGTTCACGCAAAGGCGCGAAGAATCGCAAAGTTAGAATAAACTTGATCCATGCCACTCGCCACCGGAGAACGCCTCGGGCCGTATGAGATTCTTTCCTTGCTGGGCAAGGGAGGGATGGGTGAGGTTTACAAGGCGCTCGACACGCGGCTGCATCGGGAGGTCGCGATCAAGGTTTCGGCGGAGCGGTTTTCGGAGCGCTTTGAACGCGAGGCCCGGGCGATTGCGGCGCTGAATCATCCGAATATTTGCACGCTGTACGATGTGGGTCCGAACTACCTGGTGATGGAGTTCGTGGACGGCGAGGCGATCAATACCCGGCTGAAGTCGGGGGCGATTCCGCTGGAGGAAGCGCTGGGCATCGCTCGGCAGATTGCTAGCGCGCTGGAGGCGGCGCACGACAAGTTGATCACGCATCGCGATCTCAAACCGGGGAACGTGATGGTGAAGCCGGACGGCGTGGTGAAGGTGCTCGACTTTGGACTCGCGAAGTTTGGAGCGCCTGCGTCTACGTCGCTCGGGGAAGATTCGCCGACGCTCACCATGGCGGCTACGCAGGCGGGGACGATCCTGGGGACAGCGCAGTATATGGCTCCGGAGCAGGCCAAGGGCAAGCCGGTGGACAAGCGAGCGGACATCTGGGCGTTCGGCGTGATGCTGCATGAGATGGTGACGGGGCAGCAGTTGTTCAAGCGCGAGGACCTGACGGAGACGCTGGCGGCGGTGGTGTTGCAGGAGCCGGATTTGAGCTCGGCTCCGGAGCGGATTCAGGGGTTGCTGAGGAGGTGCCTGGAGAAGGAGCCTTCGAAGCGGCTGCGGGATATTTCGGGGATTGAGTTTTTGCTGGACGCGAAGAAGAGCGGGACTGGGAGTCCCGCGCAGGCTGGGAGCCTGCCCTACATGGCTCTCGCGGCGGTGCTGGCGGTGGTTGCGGGTGTCGCCCTGTGGGCGCCGTGGCGCACGGCACCGGTGGAGCGTGCCGTGCTGCTTGACATCTTTCCCAACAAGGACGAGACCTTCGGGGCCAACCACCCCGCCGTCGCCCCGGATGGACACGCCGTGGCATTGCAAGTCAATGGTAAAGTGGGGACACATCTGGCCGTCCGCTCGCTCGATTCTGATGAAATCCGCACCCTGCCGGGAACCGAGTCGGCAAGTAATGCGGAATGGTCACCCGACAGCCGTTCCCTGGTGTTTGTCGCCGACGGAAAGCTGAAGCGGATTGACGTGGCCGGGGGGCCGCCGCAAGTTTTGTGCGACTATAACGGCGGCAGCATCCCTCGTCGAGCGTGGTCCACCGTCGGCGTCATTCTTTTTCCGGGACCAAAGGGCGACCTATGGCGCGTTTCTGACCAAGGAGGCACGCCCGAGCAGGTGACGTCCCTCGACACAACCCGGCCGGACAGGAGGCACGCAATTCCGCAGTTCCTGCCGGACGGGAAGCGTTTCCTGTATTTCGCGCAAAGCTCCGATCCGGAAAAGAGCGCCATGGTGGCCACATCTCTTGACGAAAAAGACAAGCGGACCACCGTCATGAAGACTCCGCGCGCCGCATTTTACGCCCGGGGACCAAAGGGCGACGAATACTTGCTCTATCCCCGCGACAACGCCCTGGTCGCACAGTCCTTTGACTCGGCGTCCCTAAAACTGTCCGGCGAAGCCTTCCTGGTTTTACCCGAGGTGGGCACCAACAATGACCACCCGTTCCTGACCGTATCGGACTCCGGGGTATTGGCCTTCTCCAAGAATTCCTCAGGTTTCAACGAAAGCGTTCAGTTGCGTTGGAAAGACCGCAGCGGGAAAACGCTCGGCGATGCGGGCCCTCCCGGCCTTTACACTGCGTTCTCGCTTTCGCCCGATGAGTCGCGCGTCGCAGTGGACAAAACGGAAAACGGGAACCGTGACATCCACCTGATGGATCTCACGCAGAAGGGACTGCTCACGCGCTTTACCTTCGACCCCGCGGGGGATCTATTCCCCATTTGGCTGCGGCCCGATGGGAACCAAGTGACGTTCCGGCGAGGCGTAGGTTTGTCCGCGCTGTTCCAGAAGCCCCTTGGCGGAACGGCCACCGAGAAACCACTCGGTCAAGTCCAAGCGGGATTCCCACTGGACTGGTCCCGTGATGGACAGCACCTGTTGTACTCCAACACGAACGGCGACCTGCACATCCTGTCCGGCGGAAAGGTAGAACCATTCACCCAGACTACTGCGAGCGAGGAGCACGGCCAGTTTTCGCCGGACGGGAAGTGGATCGTGTACGATTCCAACGAATCCGGACGCCGGGAAGTATGGATGCAACCCTACCCGTCTACGGGAGGGAAATTCCAGATTTCCACTGCGGGCGGATCCATGCCCCGCTGGAGCGCCGATGGCAAGGCGCTGTATTTCATCACGCCCGAGAGAATGCTGTACTCCGTTCCCATCACGCTCGGCGTCAACCCGCAATGGGGAGCGCCGGTGCGGTTGTTCCAATTGGCGTTGGGGACCAACTACAGTGCCTATTTCTGGCCCTACTCCGTCAGCGCCAACGGGCAGAAGTTCCTGGTGATGGACCAACTGGAAGGTGGCGAGGCGCAGCCGATCACGGTGGTCACGAACTGGCTCGCGGTCGCGAAGCGGAAGTAAGATTTCACGCCAAGGCGCAAAGAATCGCAAAGTTTTGAGAGACACTGCTGAACCGGACCAACGTATCTTGGCGCACAATCTTGCGGAAATGGATTCTTCCATGACGCGGTTGTTGGGCGTGGAATCTTGGGGTGGGAATGCGGGGACGGTGGTCTTGGACGGGCGGGAGTATTCGTGCGCTGCGGCTCGTGGGTATGCGGATCCTGCGTCGGGGAAGATTCTCACTTTTGGAAATCCGCAGGATGTGCCTGAGGATTCGCGGGGTGGGTCTGCGGAGTTTTTGTTTCGGGTCGCGGCCGGGCTGCTGCTGGGGACTCACATCGTGGAGTGTTCGGCGGGCGAGCCGTTCACTGCCAATGCACGGGAGATGTTGCACGAATCGATGCGGCAGTGGAACGCGTCGCCAAGGGGTTAGACGGGGCGGCGGGTGCGCAGGCCGAAGGCGTCGCGGCCGTCTTGCAGGCGGTCCATCCACTGATGGCCGAGGGCGTACATAGAATCGCGCATGAGGCGCTGCTCGCGTTGATCTCGCAGGTCGGTCTCTTCGTGCGGGTCGTCGGCGACGTTGTAGAGGCCGGTGATTTCGTCGCGCAGATTCCAGGTGATTTTGTCGAAGCCGCGGACCACGGCTCGCCACTCTTCGCGCTTGCCTAGGCTGCCTTCGCAATAGACGGACTCGGGGACTTCGCCGGTGCCGGTGAGGAGTAGGCTCGAAAGGTCGCGGCCTTGCACGGATGCGGGAGGGGCGATGCCTGCCAGAGTCAGTAGCGTGGGCAGAAGATCGGCGTGCGAGAACAGGATCTGATTGGCGACTTGCGGCGTGAGGCGTCCGGGCCAGCGGATCGCGAAGGGGACGTGGATGGAGCGGTCGAAGGCGGAATCTTTGCCATCCGCGGAATGCGACGTCATTACGGTGATGGTGCTGCCTTCGGGACCGTGGTCGAAGTAATCCCACAGGCCGGGGTCGGTGAAACGGGCTGCGTGCGGGAAGCGACCGTGTTCCAAGGCCCATACTGCTTCGATGGGATCCGGGCAGCAGGTATAGGCTCGCGGGAAGACCACGGCTTGGCGCGCGAAGGCGTCGGGGATGCCGGTGGAGGTCCAGACGAGGGAGACTTGCGGTCGCGATGATTGCGCGGCCAACACGAGTGGCGTTAGCAGGAAGCCGCGGCGCGTCATGGCGGTTACAGGCGTACTTTGGTTAGAGGCACGCCGGCCATGTCGCCGTCTTTGGGATCGACGTAGGTCATGTCCAAATGGGCCAGCGAGTAGAAGGGCAGCGAGCCGAACTCGGAGGCTCCGGGAACGGGCTGCTGCACGATCACGGCGAGCGCGATGACTTCCCCTCCCGCGGCTTCGACTAACTGCTTCATCTCCGCCAGCTTGGATCCGGTGCGGTAGATGTCGTCGACGAGGACTACTTTCTCTCCGCGTTCGAGTTCGAGGAACTCGCGGAAGTGTAGAGGTTCGGTGGGGCTGTCGCGTTCGCCCCAGTAGACCTTGCGCGCTCGTAGCGCTTCGGCGACGCCGTAGGCCACGGGAAGTCCGCCGATGGCGGGGGCCACGATGGATAGGTTCGGGAGCAGCGCGCGGATATCGCTATTAGAGCGAAGCTTGCGACTGAGGGCCACGCTCAGGATGTTGGACGCTTGGAAGTCCCGCATGGTGAGAGCGACTTGCAGATATTCGTTGGTGCGCAGTCCGTTGGGATATTCGAAGTAACCGGACCGCAGTCCGCCGGTCCGGCGCAACAGCGCGAGCACTTCTTCTTGTGTAGGGATCAGTTCCATGATGGGTTAGTTTGCTCCGCGCCCGCTCAGCATCGGGGGAATGGTCAGGACGATGATTTTCCAATCCAGCGCCAGCGACCAATTGTCGATGTACTCCATGTCCATCTTCATCCAGGTTTCGAAGTCGACGTCATCGCGTCCGTTCACAGCCCACAGGCACGTTAGGCCGGGACGCATGCGCAGGCGGCGGCGCTGCCAGCGCTTGTATTGGTTGACTTCTTCCGGGATGGCGGGTCGTGGACCCACGAGCGACATGTCGCCGCGCAGAACATTCCACAACTGTGGCCATTCGTCGATGGAGAATTTGCGCAGCCAGCGGCCGACAGCGGTGAGGCGTGGGTCGTTGGGGATCTTCAAGGCGAGATCGCGCTGGCTAAGATGTTCGAGCGAGGCGCGCATGGCTTCGGCGTCGGCGCACATGGAACGGAACTTGTAGAACGTGAATCGGCGGCCGTTCAAGCCGCAACGTTCCTGGCGGAAGATGACTGGTCCGGGCGAAGTCACCCGGATCAACAGTGCGATCGCGGCCATGATGGGGAACACCAGCACCAGCGCTGCGGAGGCGAGAACAATATCGGTGACGCGTTTGACCAGGAGGCGGATCTCATCGTGCGGGGTGGCTGAGAACGTGATCAGCGGAGAGGTGCCCATGTGTTCCAAATGGACGCGGCTGTTGACGTGGGGAAAGAAGTCGACGGCGATGCGGGTGCGGACGCCTTCTTCGTCGCAGATCAATAGGACTTCTTCCAGCTCGGCGAGCTTGCGGCTGTCGGTGGCGAAGACAATTTCATCGATCACGTGTTGACGCAACATCTCGGGCAGAGCGGCGAGCGGGTAGACGGGATATTTCTGCTCCAATTCGATTTCGGCGGGGGCTTCGACGGAGCGATCGTCGGCGAAGAAGCCGCGCAGTCGAACGCCGTGCAATGCGGCCGCGTCTTCAAATTGCCGGCCGAGTCGCTGGGCCGATGTGCCCAGGCCCACGACCATGACGTAGTGGGGACCGGCGAACTCGCGGCGGACGGCTCCCATGATGCGGCTGGCGTTGAGGCGGAACAGCGACAGCAGGACCCAGGTGGTTACGAGAAACAGGACCACGAACGGACGGCTTAATTCCAAGCGCCAGAAGTATTGGAACAGCACGACTGCGACGGCCCCGAGCAGGCACTGACGAAAGGCGTCGCGCAGGATGATGCGGGGGTGGGTGCCATCGATACGGTCGTAGATTTCCCACCAGGAAGCTGCGGCCAGCCAGGAGAAGACAGACCAAATGAGCAGCGCGGCGCGGACCGAACGGTCCAGGTAGAAGTTATTTTCAAGCTGGAGATGAGACCGCGTCCAGTACGCAAGTTGGAAACCGAGGGCGATTAAAATGAGGTCCGATGCCCCGTACAGAATTCGAACTCGCCTGTGGTGACCTGGAAACACTCACCAACAGCATACCGGATGGCGGTGGGTGTTGTACGGCCCTAGGGTCGGGCGTCGATGGTAGACACCGCACCGTCGCGCAGGCGGACTGTACCGGAGGCTAGCGTCTGATTGCGGTATTGGTAGATCTCTTCTATGTGGCCGTCTTCGTACATCGTAATGCGGGCGGAAGGCGTCCCCAGAGCGAGGAGGTTCTCGCGGGGCATGCCACGGGAAACGCCAGACAGGTCGACATTCACGGGATGTTGCGGCGAAGCTTCCGGGACGACGGCGGACATGACCACGGGGACGCTTACCGCACGGGTCCGAGCAGGCTGGGGGGAAGCCGCGCGGCGTTTCGGGGGCGGGGGTGGAGGAACATTGTTTACTTCCGGCTTGGGCACCCCGGCACCCACTTGAAGCATAGGGATCGCGGGAGCAGTCAAACTAGCTTTGGCCGGTTTGCCGTTCGTCTTCGAGGCTGTGTCCAGGATGTTGCCGGTTTTTCGCAGGCTGGCGCTCACGCCTTGGCTGACCTTTTTACCCGCAGCGCTGCCGACGGCGGTTCCGGCCATGACGGCGCCAGACTCCAGCATCGATTGGCCGAACGCCGCACCGGTAATAGTTAAAAGGAGAACAATCTGCCGCATAAGAACACTTCTGCCCCATACTACCAGCGGGCAGAGGTCCCTACGACTGGGGATTCACCTTAGTTTCTCACGCGCAAAGCGCTGGGCTTAATTGGTGTGGGGAACGTGGAGGGACATTAGCACGAGGACGCCATCGATCTTGCTGAACCAGTGGGCCGTCTTCTCCGGCACCATGATGAAGTCGCCCTTGGCGACGGTGCGAGAGGAGCCGCCTTCGATGGCCGTGCCGCTCAGGTTCTCGGCGTTGGTGCGGGTCTCGCCGACCAGTTTGCCACCGGTGATCATGGTGGCTGTGCCTTCGACGACGTAGAACATCTCGGCTTCGGTCTCGTGTACGGAGGCGGGTCCAACGGAGGCACGGTATTCCAGATTCGCCTGGATGGGGGCCAAGCGCAGGATGTTTTGGTTGACGATGGCCTGTCCGTCCTTGCGGTCGTTCTTGGCCTTGGCGATCATGGCCTGGATGTCGGCGGCGGAGGCGAATTCTTTCGCGGGTTGGGGCGCGGCCTTGCCTTTGCCGGCGGGTTGTTGAGCAGTCAAGAGCGCGGCGGCGAGGGCCAGGGCGAGGGAAAGGTTGAGGAAGCGCATGGGGATCTCCTAAAAGTGGATAGAGGCAATGCTAACACAGCGGGCTTGGCAATGGCAGCAGCACATGACGGCAGGAATATAGCGCTTTCATGCTATCATGCGGCCATGGAAGTCAAGACCATCGGCGCCAGCGGCCAAATCTCGCTGGGGAAGCAGTGGGCGGGGCGTACCGTGATGGTGGAGGAACTGGAACCCGGCGTGTGGAGCATCCGGACCGCGCAAGTGATTCCGGACAATGAGCGGTGGCTGCACACTCCGGAGATGAAGCGCACCTTGGACCGGGCATTCGAGTGGATGGCAACGCACCCTCCCCAGGAATCCGACCTGGACGCGCTGGAAAAGAAATTGCGCCGACGGCAGCGCAAGGCTTCTTGAATTGAAACACGTTCGGATCGACTTGAACTTGCCGCAGTTTCAGGATGATCTTTTCTCGCTTCCTGTCGAGGAAGCTACCCGACTGTTTGTAACACTGAGGAAGATCCGGCAGTTGACGTGGGAACAACTCTACAGCGACCGCAGTCTTCACTGGGAAGCAATCAGATCCAAGACAGGCCCGAGTGGGGAACGGATTTATACTTTCCGTGCGAGCAAGAGAATCCGGGTTGTCGCAGCTCGCGAAGGTGAGTGGCTGCGTTTAGTTTCGATCCACTCGGACCACGATTCCGCCTACGAGTGACCGCTACTCGCCACTTCTACTTACCCAGGCCGGAGATCTTTACTAGCGGCTTGGAGTGGTGCTCTTCGGAGACCGTTGATTTCAGCGTCTGCGGGTTGCGCCAGGAATCGAAGTACGAGATCTGATGCACGCAGCTGACGGTGCAGAGCGGGGCGCAGGCTTTTTCGGTATTGTACTCGCGCTTGACGTCGGCGAGGGTGTACTTTTCGAGCGGGATGCCGGGGTAGCCGCGTTGTTGCGAGCAGTAGTGCACCAAGCCGTCCTCGCAGATATACATGTAGCGAGCACCGGCGCGGCACTTCCAATCGTTGGGTTGGCCTGCGGCGATGGCGTCCTGGAAGCCGTTGAAGCGGGCAAAATTACGCTTCTCCATGGCTTTCATTTCGTGATAGACGGAGCGCTCCTTATCACCGAGCGGGCGCAACTGGCCGTCACCATCGTGGATGATACCGACGGTTGCGGAGAAGCCTAGCTCGATGGCGCGGCGTCCGACGACTAACGCGTCGTTCGGGTTGTGAATGCCACCGCCGACTACGCTGTTGATGTTGACGTGAAACTCGGCGTGCTCGGACAGCATCTGGAGCTTCTTGTCGAGAACTTTGAGGCTCTTCTTGGAGACGTCGTCGGGCATGACGTTGTCGATCGAGATCTGCAGGTGATCGAGACCGGCGCGGTTCAGGCGCTGGATGCGATCCGGCATCAGGTTGTAGCCGTTGGTGATCATGCCCGCGATGGAGCCGCGTTTGCGGACGGTCGCGATCAGGATGTCGAGGTCGGGGTGCAGCAGCGGTTCGCCGCCGGAGAAAGTGATGATCTGCGTACCGAGGTCTGCCAGGTGGTTCAGGCGTGCGACCATCGTATCCGTGGGAACGGGCTTCGAGTAGTCGTCATACTCGTTACAATACGTACACGATAAGTTGCAGCGGCGTGTCGGGATGATGTGCGCCATGATCGGGTGTCCGGTGGAGACAGCTCCCCCGGCGATCATTCGCAGCTCGCGCATCCGGCGGGTAAATGACCTGACCCCGCGCCGCATTCGAAAAGCCGTATCTGGCATGGATTCTTCTCTATTAAAACATGTCGCAAGGGGGTCGCGCTGGGTAATACCCTTGGCGGCGCTGTGGCTGGGACTGCACGGGATCCACCGGAGCCTGTGGCTGGACGAGGCTTGGGTGGCCAACTCTATACAGGCCATGTCTTTAGGAGACATGTTCTGGGGAGGAGAGTGGCTGCAGACGAGTCCGCCGTTGTTCTTATTAATCGGACGGGCGGCGGTGGGCGTGTTCGGTTTTTCTACGGAAACGCTGCGTGCTGTTCCCCTGGCGTTCGCCTTGGTGGCCGCGGTGGCGATGTTGGGGGCGGCTCGGAGGGTGGCTCCGGCGTGGGCTGCGCTGGCGGCTGCGGCGCTGCTGTTCCCGGATATTGCGGTCGAATACTTCAATTCGTTTAAACAGTATGGAGCGGAGGCCGCTGCGGTTTCGCTGGTGTTGTGGGCGATCGTTGAGTACCGACGGCTCGGGTTTGCTTGGTACTGCGTGATAGTCACGGCATTGTTGCCGCTGGCTTACCCGCTCGCGTTCCTGCTGCCGGGGCTGGTGTTGTTTGTGTACGTGAACGACGGAGTTCGGCGCGCGGGGATGATAGCGGCGAGTTCAGGGGCGATGCTGGGCGCACTGCACTTCTTCTTCATCCGTCCGAATGTGGAAGCGAGCTTGTGGACGTATTGGAGAGGTAGCTTCACTGAGGCCTACACTCCCGGTGTTTGGTTGTGGGTCGCGGCCACCGTGTTCCTGAGCGGGCGTGCGGCGATGCGTAAGAACTATGTCGCACTTGCGTGCCTGTTGCCGTGTTTGCTGTTGATCGGGGCGGAGCTTTCTGGATGGTATCCGGCGAGTCCGCGCACACGGCTCTTCGTTCGTCCGGGTTTCATACTGGCGGTGGCGATGTTGCTGGAGGAGTTCGCCGCGTGGAAGTGGATTGCGCCTGTGGCTGCGGTCGGGCTCGCGATCACGACCGTTGCGACGCATCGCAGCCTGCCACTGGAAGACTACCCTGCTGCCGTATCGTACTTGCGCGAGCATGTCGCGCCGAATGATTTACTGCTGGTGCATCCGGACGCTCGGCAGGGCTTGGAGCTGTATTCGGCGATGGCGGATTGGAAGCCGCCCGCGCGTTACGGATCAACGGGCTGGCCGTGTTGCCCTAGGGGACGGACTCCGGTGCGATCCACGGAGGTGGCGGTGCGCTCCGATCTTGCTGCGTTGGTTCCGAACGATTTCCAGGGACGTGTGTGGCTCTTTTACGCCAACCGTCCGCTGCATTGGGATTACATTGGGCTCAACGAAGGCGAGCTATGGCGCAAAGTCCTCTGGGATCGCGGTTGCCCGCCTGGGGAATACATCGCGTTGCCGAATCTTGTCATCAGTCCGATGCAATGTGCGGGGATTGGGAAGTAGCTTTTTTGCGCCACTAGGCTCAGATTCTGTGGCTGAGTGCCCATAGCTGCGCGCTCTGCCGAAACCAGCCTCGAAATAACTTTTTAAATTCAACAGCATACGGGGCACGCATTCCCGGCGGTTGAATTGCACAGTATGAAGTTGAAAGGATCCGAACCATGAAGATCTTCAGTATTCTACTTTTGCTGGCAAGCTTTGCCTTCGCCCAAGACCCGACGAGAAAGACGGAGGTTACTGTCAATGAAGCGGTGCTGGTTGCCGGGGTGCCGCAGGTCACGCTGCAACCTGGGAAATACACGATGAAAATCCTCTCTCACGATCACACGCGGAACATCGTGCAGATTTTCGATTCCAAGAACAAACTCATGACAACTGTTCTGGCAATCAATAACTACCGGCTCAAACCGACGAACAAGACCTCGCTGCAGTTATGGGAAACGCCGAAGGGCAATCCTCCCGCGCTGCGCGCATGGTTTGCGCCTGGAGATGAGTGGGGCCAAGAGTTCGTCTATCCGAAAGGGTTGGCTACCAGAATCGCTCGCGAGACTGGCACTCCGGTGCTCACGTCGCGAGCCACGACGGAAGCGGAGTTGACCACTGCTCCGGTGACGGAAGTGATCAAGAGCGGAGAAGAGAAGCCGTTAGAACAAGCGTACGTGGAACCTGCTGCGGCTGCGGCAGCGCCGGTGGTTATCGCTCAAGCGACTCGTCCGCAAGCTCCTGTTCAGGCGGCAGCGCCCGTGGAAGCGGCGGCGGCGCAGCAACCGGCGAAAGCTCCCAGTGCGGACCTTCTACCGGCGACCGGTAGCCCCGTATTCGGTATCGCGTTGGCTGGCCTCTTGATTGCCGCAGCCGGGTTCGCGCTGCGACGCGCGCTTTCACAAGGCGCGTAAGGCGGTCCCGCAGAGTCCATGGTCATTCGTTTGACAGCACCGCGCCCACTACTCTGGAGCATATTGGCAGACTTGCTAATTGCGATAGGGTTGGGCGCGGTGCTGTATGCGGCTTGGTTCCTGGTGGACGGAGCGCTGTACCAGCGCGCACAGAAAGCTGAGTTTGTTCGGCCGATGGTAGCGGAGGTTGCTCCTCCCAAAGTAGTGGAGCCTGCAGAGCCGGCGAGTCCGCTGGAAGCTGATTCGGGCCTGATCGGGGAGTTGAAAATCGCCAACGTAGATCTGGACGTTATGGTTGGTGAAGGGTTGGACAAACAGACGCTACGGCGAGCGGCCGGGCATCCGGAGTGGTCCGCAAGACCGGGCGAGCCGGGGAACTTGATATTGCTGGGACATCGCGACACGTTCTTCCGCCCTTTGCGCGGCTTGAAGCGCGGCGATGTGGCTGAGATTCGGACCAAGGCTGGAGTCTTTCGCTATCGGATTCATCGCATTCGGATCGTGGCGCCCGAAGATGTGGACGTGGCCCAGGACCTGAATCGCAGCGAGCTCACGTTGGTGACGTGTTATCCGTTTTACTTTGTGGGTCCATCACCGCGACGCTTTGTCGCACAGGGTCGGTTGATTGAAGAGCAAGGAAACTAACTCCGCTATGTCCTGCAAACTTAGTCTCACGTTCCTAACACTCGCATTGATAGTGCCTGTCGACGCGCAAATCGGGAAGGTTCTGGAAGGTCTTACCAAGCGTGGTGGAGCAGGTGACGCAAAGAACGCCTCCGGGCTGAAAGAAGCACTGCAGATCGGCACGGACCATGCCGTGGATCTCACTGGGTCCGTCGACGGCTTCTTCAAGAACGAGGCGATCAAGATCCTGCTGCCGGATTCGGTGCGGACGGCGGAAAAGGGATTGCGCCTGGTTGGGATGGGCGCAAAGATTGACGAGTTCGAGTTGAGCATGAACCGGGCCGCGGAGAAAGCAGTCCCCGCTGCACGATCCATTTTTAAGGATGCCGTGAAGCAGATGACGTTTGAGGATGTCCGGAAAATCATGACGGGTGGGAATACGTCGGCCACGGATTACTTCAAGGCCAAGACAGCGGAGAGACTTTCTGCTTCGTTCAAACCGACGGTGGAATCCGCGATGGAAGAGATCGGCGTGGTGCAGCAGTACAAGCAACTGACGGGTGGACTTCAGGCGCTCCCGTTCGGGCGCACGCAGAGTTTCGACATTACGACCTACGTTGTCGGCAAGACGATGGACGGCTTGTTTCATATGCTGGGCGAGGAAGAGAAGAAGATTCGTACGGACCCCGCGGCGCAGATCACGCCCTTGCTCAAAGAAGTTTTCGGCAAACGTTGAGCGGCGCGCGTCAATCTTCCTGAGATTACTTCCTGAGTCGGACCACTTAACCATGTGGCCCGACTTTTCGCGTTCCTGCTCTGCATTTCCCTGCCCTGTTGGGCTCAGGATCCTACGATTCTGCAGCTGCGCGTGGTGCAAGGGGAGGGGTCTGTCTATGCAGCGGGGTCGCGAGCTACGCGCGGGGTGATTATTGAGGTCACGGACGAAACGGGCAAACCCGTGGAAGGGGCCGCTGTAACGTTTCGACTGCCGGATCAGGGACCCACGGGGCAGTTCAATTCGGGCACACGAACTGAAATCGTGGCGACTACTGCCGACGGACGCGCCGAAGTTTGGGGTATGCAGTGGGGTCGCGAGGCAGGGGCGTTTGACCTGCGCGTGACTGCGGCCAAGGGTGCGACGCGAGGGGGCATGCTCTGCGTGCTGTATCTATCCGATGCTCCGGTGCTGAAGAGTTCGGAGACTGCGCCGCAACGGACGGCAGGCGGAAGCAAGAAGAAACTTTGGATCACGTTGGGGCTAGCGGCGGCTGCGAGCGTCGCTGTGATCGGCATGGCGGGCAGTAAGGCCCCTGCGGCGATCGCGGGCGGCACGGTGGAGAGCGTGCGGATCGGAACGCCCACGATCACGATTGGACGACCATGAGACTCGCAGTGTTCTTACTCGCTGGGTGCGCGTTCGCGCAGGTGGAGATCCCGACGATCGGCATGATGCTGGACGTGTCTGGTGCGTTGCGGCCGGTGTACGGCGTCGCTGGGAACTTTACGCTAGGGCCTGCGCAAGAAGCTCGTGAAGCGTCGGTGCTGGATTCCGGGCCGCTCGTGACAGCCTACGGCACCGTATTTGTGGATGGCGGAGAACTCGTAGTGCGGCGACCGGACGCGAGGGAGGTTCGCTTCGCTTTGAGCGGAATCGTTGGGCTGCGAGCGATGTCGAAGGACTGGGTGCAAGTGATGACCTCGGGCGGGAGTTATGCGCTGCGGGTCGAACGAGACCGGGAAGCGCTGTTCGTATTGCCCATGACCGCCCGTGCGGAGGTTCGCCGCCGATGATGCGTGTTCTGCTGTGCGCGTTCCTGCTGCCGCTGGCGGCACAAGCGCAGTTGGTGCTGTCGGTTGTCGACGGAGCTACCGAAACTGCGCTGGTCGCAAATTCGGTATTTCAACTGCGGCCTACCGAGACCGGCGATACACAATCGGTGCGGCTGCGAGTGCGCAACGCGGGGCAGCAGCCAGCGGAGATCACGCGCTTCGTTGCGGACGGAAGCGGATTCTCATTGAACCGGCCGCTGCCGCCGATCACGCTGGCAGCGGGAGGCTCGCTGAACGCGACGCTCACATTCGTCGCCGGAGCGCCGGCCAACTACAGCGCGAATCTGCAACTGAACGGCATCAGTGTTCTGGTCCGGGTGAGTGTGACGGCGGGTCCAACGCTGACGGTGTTCCCCACGTGCAACGGTACGTTACCGAACACACTGGAGTTCGGCACTGTCCCTCGCGGACAGTCGCGCTTGTGCGAATTCTCGCTGTCCAATCCGACGGCGCAGGCAATGAATATCTCCACCGTTACGGTCAGCGGCGTGGGTTTTTCTTTTCTTAGAACCACGACGGCGGTCACTTTGGCGGCGGGACAATCCACGTCGTTCGCGGTGCAGCTTACGCCGCAGACCGTGGGCGTCATCACGGGGATGCTCAAGATTCAAGGTCGCGAATACATTTTGCGGGCCACAGTGGTGGAAGCTCCACTGCCTGCGCCGATCTTCGAGTTTGAATCTTCGGCTGCGGCCAGCGGTCAGCAGAGGCGATTGACAGTGCGACTGCCTGCGCCGTCGCCCACGACAACGACGGGACTGGTGAACCTCGCGTTTATCGCGGATCCTAATCTGGCCGACGACCCGGCTGTGATGTTCGTCGAGACCAGCTCCCGGCAAGTGCGCTTCGCGGTGGAAGAGGGCAAGAGCACGGTTACGTTGAACGGGCAAGCGTTCGCGACGTTTCAGACAGGCACGACGGTCGGGCGGATTCGCTTCACGCTTTCTGGCGTCGCGTCGGGCTTCGCGAGCGATCCAGAGACGACGGTGATTCTTTCGCCCACGCCGATCGCGCTCGACAAGGTGTTGCCCTCGCGCTTCCCGGATCGCATTGAGTTGGTCTTGACCGGCTTCGACAACACGTTTTCCATAGGCTCCATGCTGTTCCGCTTTTTCGATAGCGCAGGACAGCAACTCGCGGCAATTCCAGCGGATTTCACGGCCGCGCTCCGGGCGTTTTACGCTGGCTCGCCAGGCGGCAGCGCCTTCAAGATCACGATCAAGTTTCCGGTGGCAGGCAGTAGTGCGACGGTCGCGGGGATCGAGGCGGACTTATCGAATTCGGCCGGGACGGTGCGAACCGCGAGACTTCCGTTCTAGCTCTGAGCTTAACGGCAAATGCTCGCCTCGCCTGCTAGAGTTGAGGAATGCCGTTTTGCGCGCAGTGCGGTTCGGAAGCACAGGGGAGTTTCTGCCCTTCGTGCGGCGCGCGCGTGGACGCGGCTCCGGCAGTTCAACCCCAAGCGAATCCCGGGGGCTCGTCATCCCCGACCGCCCTGGAAGATCACATCGTGAGCGCGCTTTGTTACGTGGCGTGGCCGCTGACGGGGGTCTTGTTCCTGGTGCTGGAACCTTACAACCGCAGCCGCACCGTGCGGTTCCACGCCTTTCAATCGATCCTGGTATTCGCCGCGCTGTTCGCCGGATTCGGAGCACTCTCCATCCTGGCGTTCTTGCCGTTGGTCGGATTGCTGTTCTCGCTGGTGACGCTGGTTTACCCGGTCTTTGCGTTCGGGCTGTGGCTGCTTCTGATCATCAAAGCCTACAACAAAGAACAATACGTGGTGCCGGTACTGGGTGCGCTGGCCCAATCTCAGGCGTAGCCGATTCGAGGTTTCGTGCGTCTCACCTTCATGAAGCTAGTTAGCGGACTCCTGATCACATGTGCGATGTTGACGCCTCTTGAGGCGCAGGTCGCCATGGTGGGGATCCCGCGCATCGACTTGATCGAATTTTACGGACTGCATCGGGTGACTCCGGCGTTGGCTCGGCAAGCGTTGGGGCTCAGCGTGGGAGCTCCGCTGCCGACTTCCAAGGTTGACGCGGAGGAGCGGTTGATGGATATCGACCGCGTGGTGGGGGCTCGGCTGGAAGCGGTATGTTGCGATGGCGGCAAGAATATCCTCTATGTGGGCATCGAGGAACGCGACGCACCTCGCTATGAGATACGCACTGCTCCTGGGGGCGCGGTCGCGTTGCCGGACGAGATCCTGGCGGCGTATCACGGATTCGAGCAGGCTCGGCATGTGGCGGAACTGGCGGGCAAGACGGGCGAGGATCTGACGAAGGGTCACGCGCTGATGACGGATGCGGGAGCGCGTGCGGCGCAGTTGCGCTTCCCTGCCTTGGTTGCGGCGAATCTGGATGCGGTGCGTGAAGTGCTTCGCGAATCGGGCGATGAATATCAGCGCGGGGTGGCCGCGTACGTGTTGCCGTATGCTCCGAACAAGGCCGAGATCGTCGATGACTTGCAGGCGGCGTTGACGGACAATGACGCGGGCGTGCGAACCAACGTGGTCCGGGCATTGGCTTCGCTGGCATTATTGGCACGCGCCGAGCCGGGTTCCAAGGTCCGGGTTTCGCCGACGTGGTTCCTCGATATGCTGCAGTCGCTGGCGTGGCAGGATCGGATGCAGGCTGTGTGGGCGCTGGAGTTACTCACGCGGGATCGGGATGTAGTGGTGCTGAGCCGGTTACGCGGGGACGCACTCGACTCGCTGATTGAAATGGCGCGCTGGCAGACCGAGGCGCATGCGTATCCGGCGTTCACGCTGATCGGGCGCGTGGCTGGCTTAACGGATCTGAATACTCGCGATGCGTGGCTTCGTGCGGGCCGAAATACTGTGATCGACGCCGCTTTGAAAAACGCGAAGTAGCTCGCTTGCTAGGCGGGCTCGGGGCAGCCTGGGTGGCGCGCGCGTAGCTCGGTGAAGATGAAGGCGAGGTCGCGATCGTCGCCTGCGTCTTTGGCCCAGCCCGGTGTCGAATCGCAGACCAATTCCAGGTCGACGGATTCTTGCTCTTTGCGTGTCGCGGGCACCGCGAGTTCGAACGAACCCGACATCACGGTCTCCGCCGCGAGCTTGCCGTCGACTAACACCCTGAGCTTCGCTTGGGGGGCCGCTTCGGGGCGGAAGCCGCGCACGACGAAACCGGAGATCGGCATCAGGGGCTGAACGCGCAAGCGCACGTGCGAGGATGCCCATTCGTCGCCGAAGAGTCCTTCACTGCCGCCTTGTTGAAGGGCGTAGCCGGTTAGCGGGACGTTGGTCCGCTTGCTCAAGAGGTCGGCGTATGCGGAGGACTCGGCAAGCTCGGCGTTCTTGCGCAGCTCCATCTTTTGATACAGCTCAATCCATTGATCGCGCCGGGTCAGCAGGCGTTGCAATTCGTGGACATCGTCTTCGGTCAACGTGCGACCCGGGGTGAATCGCGCAGGAAGTGGACGTTGGATGTAGAAGGTCGCGTGTACCGGAGCGGTCTCCTCTGCGGGACGTTCCTTCGTGTACAGGTAGATCGAGATGGACTTGCGTGACAAGTGGCGCTTGTCTTCGGGCTGATCAATCTTTGGGAAACCGTGCCAGGAATATTCGTTGGTCTCGAACATCACGCAGCGGTTGAACAAGGGATCGATGCTGCGGATCTGATTCTCGCTTGGCCTGCGTGGGCTGGAATGAATTTCGAGTGCGCCGCCCCATTCGCTGTGCCATTCCTTGTTCATGTACACGATCAGGTTGATGCGACGGTGCAGTTGCCGGCTCTCATCGAAATTGAAGTCGACGTGCGGATCGAGGTCCTGGCCGTGCAGGTTCTCATGCGTGCCGCCGCCGAACATCTTGGGGTCCAGCAATAAGTTCGGGATGCCGGAAAGCTGACTCACGAAATCGAGGAACGGCTGCGAGCCGAGCGTTTCGTACAGATGCTGATAGGTCGGGCTGATGGAACGAATGTTGGTGTTGACGGACTTCCCAGCGGCATAGCCGCTCTCATTGATCGCGAGCGCTTTGTCGAAGCTGGGGAACTCCGCCAGCAGTTGTTCCGCGAAAGCGGGCTCGAAGAAGTTTTCGATGACGACGTGTTTGAACGGCTGGGCGGTCAGGAAGGCTTCGCGATATTGATCGGTGGCTTCGCGCGCGAGCGCAGACACCTCCGATAGAGTGGGCACCGGCATACACTTCTATTATGTACAATGACCTGGGAGCATCGATAATGCTTAGACTTTCCGTCGCGCTTTGCCTCAGCGTCATTCCTGTGTTTGCCCAGATCGACTTGGCTGGGGAATGGGCCCCGCGCTTTCATGAAGACCAACCCGAGCGCATCCCCGGACCCGAGATCGGCGACTATCTAGGCCTCCCCATTACGGACGCCGCACGCTTGCGCGCTGACAGTTGGGACGCGTCATTACTGACGCTGCCGGAGCATCAGTGCAAGCCGCACCCTGCGGATTACGGTCCACGCGGTCCGGCGAATCTGCGCTTGTGGAAAGAAGTGGATAGGGACACGCAGCAGACGATTGCATGGCACACTCACATCTCCTGGCAGGCTCCGGAGCGCACGATCTGGATGGACGGTCGGCCGCATCCCGGTCCGAATGCTCCACACACGTGGCAGGGATTTTCGACGGGCGTGTGGCAGGGCGACGTGTTGGTGGTAACGACGACGCATCTGAAGACCGGCTGGATTCGGCGCAACGGCGTCCCGCGCAGCGACCGGGCCACGCTGACAGAACACTGGGTCCGTCACGGCAATGGGCTCACGCTGGTGAGCATCGTTCACGATCCCGTGTATCTCACCGAGCCATTCATCCGCACGACGGATTTTGAATTTGATCTGCACCAAGTGATCGATCCGTATCCCTGCGAGGCTGTCGAAGAAGTTCCGCGCGCGCAGGGTTATGTGCCGCATCACTTGCCGGGGACGAATCCGTTTCTGAATGAGTTTCCGACGGCGCACAAGGTTCAAGGGCAAGCAGAACGCGGCGGCGCTGCGACGATGTATCCGGATCTCACGGCTGGGTCGGCGCCGCAGGCTGTTGCGCCCGCGGCGTTGCAGGGCCCTACGTCTACGCTGCTGGTTCAGGGTAGTGTACACATGCTCACGGGTCCACAGGGCAACATGGCGGCACAGGTCGGCCCAGACGGGATCTTACTGGTCGACGCGCAATCCGGCGACGACGTGAAGACCGCACTCAGGGCATTGAGCACCAAGCCGATCCGAACCATCGTCAACACGAGCGCAGGGCGAGGCCAGACCGGCGGCAACGAAACGCTCAGTGCGATGGGTCAGACCATCACCGGAGGCAACGTCGCGGGTGCTAACGCCGCATTCCCGGCCACGATCGTCGCGCATGAGAACGTGACGGCTCGCATGACCGAAGCCGGGGCTCCCGCCACCGCGTGGCCGGGGAACACTTACACGGCCGACCACAAGGACCTCTTCTTGAACGGTGAAGCCGCGCAGGTCCTGCACATGCCCGCCGCGCATTCGGACGCGGATAGCATCGTCTTCTTCCGCCGCTCCGACGTGATCGCGACCGGTGAAATCTTCTCGCCCGATCGCTACCCCTCCATCGAAGTCGCCAACGGAGGTAGCATCAACGGAGTCGTGGCGGCGCTGAATCGCTTACTCGACCTGACAATCCCCGCCGACAAGCAGGAAGGCGGCACGATGTTGATCCCCGCCCACGGCCGCGTGTGCGACGAGGCGGATCTGGTGGAATACCGCGACATGGTCACCATCCTGCGCGACCGCGTGCAGGACATGGTCAAGAAGGGCATGACGCTGGAGCAGGTGATCGCCGCCAAGCCGACGCGCGACTATGATCCGCTGTATGGCTCGGGTGACGCGTTCGTGACGGCGGCGTACCGCAGTCTCAAGAAGTGAGGCGGCTCTCCACATTCCTGATCGCCGCGTCGTTGCTGATGGCGCATCACTCCACCGCGCCGTTCGACATGACGAAGTCCACCACGATTCACGGCGTCGTCATCGATTTCGTCTGGACCAATCCGCACTCCTACATCCACCTGCAGTCGGAAGGGCGCAAGTGGACGCTCGAAGCCGAGGCGCTGAACCTGCTGCGCCGCAACGGTTGGACGAAGGAGTCGTTGAAGGCCGGCGATGAGATTTCGTGCATGGGGGCTCGGGCGAAGGACGCGGATGTGTACGCGATGAAGTGCTTCACCGTGGAGTTCCCGGATGGCCGCAAGTTGATCGCGACGCCGACGGGGGTGCCGTCAAAACCGCCAGTCAATGGTCGGTAGCGGGACGGTCTTGTTCTATAGACGGCGTCTGCACAGCAGAACAAAGAAAGAAAATTATTCTATTTACTTAAAAAGGAAGCGACAATTCCGAATGAAACCAAACCTTAATCTCTATCTAGAAACCAATCCAGAAGGCGAGACAATACGACTGTATGAGCATGTGGACGGTTTCTTTGTTCTTGAGGGGAAATATCCTACTGGAATCATTGATACTTTTGTGCGTGGTCCAAAAGAAGTTTCTGAATTGGAAAATCTTGCACAAAGTTTCCAGCGCGGTGTGCGATTAGACAAAATTTTTATTGACCTGCCCCCATATTCCGCCCACCATCACACCTAAGTTTGCATGATCGGTGCCTGGGCCGCACGCCACTGCTGCACGAACTCGTTGGGCGTGCGGTAATCGAGACTGCTGTGCGGCCTCTCCTGGTTGTATTGCATCAGCCATGCAG
>CALQCC020000030.1 GCA_943328975.2 Bordetella parapertussis
CATTCCGGCGCCCTTGGCGTCCTACAATCTGGTATCTTTCCTTCACGGCGGTTGGTGTCCTTTCAAGGATTAGGTTTGGCGACTCGATTCTATCGAATCGGTCACCCACCGCCGCACTAACCTTCAACTAGGGTTGAGACACCATCTCGGCGGGCCTCATTCCCGCTGTTTTAACTCTTCGGCGAATCTCAGCACTTGTTCGGTAGGAATTTGCTGCACCACTTCGCGGGTTTTCTTGTCGACGATCCGCACCACGGCTCGCTGGCTCCCCCGGTCGAAGGCGAAGGAGAGTTCGTTTTCCTGTCCGTATAACTCTGCTGCGTTCACGGCTCGGACCGCCTGGATCAGAGCCCTGCGATCTTCCACCGCGACGCTGGGGGTGGAGGTTAGGCCGCTGGTTTGTAAGGTGGAGGTCACTCCTGCGGTGATTCCGTTGATACTTGAAACGTCCATTGTTACACCTCGTCGAGAGTCCCAACTTGCTCTCTGGGGAACATATCGGTCAGGGAAATCTGAGTATGAGGATTTCCCTTTCGACGGGATGTGTGGTAAAGATGGAAGGAATCTTGGACATGACGCGTCTCTTGAACATGACCGCCCGAACATTCGCCAAACATTTCCTGGCGCTGTTCATGCTGTTCGCGGTTTGCGCGCCCTATGTCCACGCCGCGGTCGAGATGGGCCAGCACGAAGAGTGCGGCATGGAAATGTGCAAACGCGCTGGCAAGTGCTGCTGCCGCCGCACTGTTCCGGGTAAGCCGCACTGGGTGGCGCAAGACATTTGCCATTCCGGGGCCGCGCAGATACCCGGTGTATTTACCTCGCCGGCCGCGGTGCTGTCCGCAGCGAACGACGTGGCTCGACCGACTCAGGTTGCTACGACTCCTGTCCCATTGCAGCGCGTAACCGTTCCGGCCGCCCTTCTCGCCATCATCCGCTTTCAACGCCCTCCTCCTAGCTCCTTCTAACGTCCGCTTCCCATTTCCATTTTCGTTAGACCGTCCATAGGAGGATGAGTGTGTTTCGTATTGCCATTTGTGCTTTCATAGCGTTGCCCTTGCTCGGGCAGCAGGGTGTTTCGTCCGCTTCGCTACGCGGGCGGGTTGAGGATGCAACTGGTGCGGCCCTGCCGGACATTGATGTCTCGCTTCGCAGTCTGGATCGAGGGCAAGTGCAGCACGCCCAGTCCGATCTCACGGGCGAATACCGGTTCCTTTCGGTCTCTCCGGGGGAACATGAAGTTTTGATCCGTGACCCGCGCTTCACGGCTAGCTCGCGACGGATTTCGATCTCGGTGGGCCAGGAGTTGGATTTGCCGCTGCGCCTCACGGTCGCCGGACAGACCACGTCTATCACCGTATTAGCCGAGGCACCGATTCTAGAGACCGGTCGAGCGGAGGTCGCGGGTATTGTTCGTTTGAAAGAGATTGATTCGCTGCCGCTCAATGGGCGCAACTATCTGGACCTGGCGCTGCTGGTTCCAGGTGTCTCGCGCACGAATACAGGAGTGCCACAGCAATTCGCGGAGACCTCCGCAGTTCCCGGCACGGGGATTTCTTTCTCCAGCCAACGGAACCTGAACAATAATTTCGTGCTCGACGGGCTGTCTTTGAATGATGACGCCGCCGGCTTGGCGGGGACGTATATGAGTCAGGAAGTAATTCGCGAGTTTCAGACGGTGCACTCGGGCTCTACCGCCGAGTTCGGGCGCGCGTCGGCCGGGGTTGTGAACGTCAGTTCTAAATCCGGAACCAACGAAGTCCACGGACGTTTGTACGGCTTCCTGCGCAACCAGCGCCTGGATGCACGCAATCCGCTCGCGACCCGCAAAGATCCATTGACCCAAACCCAGTACGGAGCGTCTCTCGGAGGAGCGCTCCGTCGGGACCGGACGTTTTTGTTCTCGAACTTTGAACAAACGCGCCGTAACGCCGCGGGCTTCGTGACCATTGGGCCAGCCAACGTCGACGCCATCAATGCGGTGTTGGCCAATACGCCGTCGTACAAAGGGGATCGCATCGCCACGGGGCAGTATTCCACCGGTTGGGACATGAGCAGTTACTTCGCGAAGTTCGATCACGAGTTCAGTCCCTCGCAGAAGATGTTCGCACGCTACACGCTGTACGATATCGCTAGCCCGAACGCCCGCGGGGTCGGGGGACTGAGCGACGTGAGCCGGGGCACGCGTCTGGACAACCGGGATCACTCCTTCGCCGCGAACTGGCTGTCGACGCTATCGCCGCGGGCAGTGAACGAACTGCGCTTCCAGTTCACTCGGAGTCGACTCTCCGCGCCAGGCAACGATGTGACCGGTCCCGCAATTTCGATTGCGGGCGTCGCGAACTTCGGAGCCTCCACTAGCTCGCCCGTTGGTCGGGACAACGATCTAACCGAGCTCAACGACAGTTTCTCTCTGATTCTCCACAAGCATACGGTGCGGTTCGGCGGTGGCGTTCTGCTCAATCGCTTGAATATCTACTTTCCTGGTAGCCAGATTGCAGCGGCGTATTCCTTTGCGAATCTGGCGAACTTTCAGACCGGACGCTATCAGACGTTTCAGCAGGCGTTCGGTGATCCCTATCAATTCCAATCCAATCCGAATCTGGGATTGTTTGTGCAAGACGAATGGCGCATGCATCGGAGGCTGACATTGCAGGTGGGAGCGCGTTACGACGTGCAGGGGCTTCCCCAGCCCATCCGGACGGATCACAACAACATCGCTCCCCGGTTTGGGCTCGCATGGTCGCCCGATTCTTCCACGGTGGTTCGCGCGAGCTACGGGTTGTTTTACGATCGGGTGCCGTTGCGGGCTACCTCCAACGCGTTACAACGGGATGGCAGCAAGTATCGGGTAGCCCTGCTCTCGTTCGGCCAGACCGGCGCACCGGCGTTTCCATTTCAGGCGGCAGTGTTCCCCGAGGGACAGTTCATCAATATCACGACCATCGATCGGAATATTCAAAATAGCTACGCGCAGCAGGCGAATATCGAGATAGAGCGAAGATTCGGCGCGTTGGAACTGACGGCCGGTTACCAGTGGTTGCGCGGATTGCACCTGATCTTGTCGCGCAATGTGAACGTACCTACGTTGACTGCGGCGCAGGCGACGGCGCAGGGAGTGCCCAACTTGGGTCGGCCCGATGCGCGCTACGGTAACGTGTCGCGGTACGAAGGCGCGGGTGATTCCTACTACAATGGGCTCGCGGTGTCGGCACAATACCGCTTCAGCCGCGGAACTTCTCTGCGGCTGTCCTACAATCTTTCCAAAGCCATTGACGATGTGGGGAACTTCTTCTTCAGCGCGCCGCAGAACAATTTCAATTTGCGCGACGATCGTGGTTTGTCGGATAACGATCAACGGCATCGCGTCACGGTGAGTGCGGTCCTGGAGTCACCGTTCGCGAACTCGTTCTTACGGAACTGGCAGCTTTCTCCATTGTTCCTCTACACGTCACAATTGCCGTTCAACCTCCAACTGGGCCAGGACCGCAACTTCGATACGAGCACAAATGACCGACCTGTAGGGGTTGGTCGGAATACCGGCCGTGGCTTCGACTACGTTAGTCTCGACTTCCGTCTGAGCCGTACGTTCCGGGTCTCCGAAAGGTGGAGCATTCAGGGTATCGGTGAAGCATTCAATTCGCTGAACGGGACGAACCGGGCGGTGCCGAATGCTGTCATCACCGCGCCCACGTTCGGTCAAGCAACGTCTGTCTTTGACGCGCGCCAGATTCAACTCGGCGCTCGGGTGAACTTCTAGAGAAGCCTATGCATACACTACTTACGCTCTTGTTGGCCGCTTCGATTCAGCCTCCATCCGGGGCTCCTCCTTATCGACAGCCGCAACTTGCGGCGGATGGTCGGCAGGTGGTGTTGACGTTTGGGGCGGAGAAGTCGATCTACTTCTCCGCTTCGACCGATCAGGGTAAGACGTTTTCTAAGCCCGTGAAGGTGGCCGAAGCCGGTGCGTTGGCGTTAGGCCGCCATCGGGGTCCGAGGGCCACGATCCTTAAGGACGCGATTCTGGTGAGTGCCGTGATCGGTGACAAGCTTGCGACAGGGGAGCATTCCCATGGTCTTCCCGAGGCTGGCGATCTTACGCTGTGGCGGTCCGTTGATCGAGGCAAGACGTGGACTAGGCATGGCGTCATCAACGACGCCCCAGGCTCGGCAAGTGAGGGGTTCCACTCGATTGCCGTGGACGCCCAGGGAAAACTTCACGCGACGTGGCTCGACTTGCGCGCGGGGAAGACGCAGATTTATGGGGCTCGCTCTGACGACGGCGGACGCACATGGTCGAAGAACGCGCTGATCTATCAGTCTCCGCGTGGTGCCACATGCGAGTGCTGCGGACCGTCTGTTGTGACGACTGGAAACGAGGCGTTCGTGATGTTCCGTAACGCGATGAACGGTTCGCGCGACATGTATATTGCCCACTCCGTCGACGGCTTGCGGTACGGGACACCTCAGAAGTCGGGCGCGGGCACCTGGAAGATCGAGGCATGTCCGATGGATGGAGGAGGCCTTGTGATCGATCACGGTCAACCCGTGGCAGCTTGGAGACGAGACAAAGACGTCTTCCTGGCGCGTTATGGCCAAGCTGAGACGCGCATCGGTTCAGGGCACGATATTTCGGTGGTGAGTGGACCCAAGGGAATCTATGTCGCTTGGACTGGCGAGCATGGTCTAGAAATCCTCAGGCCCGGCGCTGTAAAAGCTGCGCCATTGAGCCCCAATGGAGGATTCGTGAACCTCATCACGTTACCCGATGGTAGCCTGCTGGCCGCGTGGGAGCTCGAAGGTGCTATCCACACAACGCGTGTGGAGCCGTAGCTACTTCGACTTGGGTGGAGGATCGGTAGGCCGTCGCAGCGTTGGAGCTTTGCGGGTCTGCTTTTCCTGCTTGGCCTTGTCGTCGGCCTGTTGCTTGGCGTCTTCCGGCGTGAGCCCTGCCTTCCGGACTTCGTCTTCTTTTTGATCCTTGACCAAGATCTCCCGGGTGCGCTCGTTCAGGTCGGCGGACAGATCGATACTATCCTCGGTCGCGTCGATGGCATCCTTCAATACGAATTCGTAGCGCGCCATATCCTTGGGTGCGGCGGCCTCTACCTTCTTGAGTTGGGTGAGCAGTTCGCGCTCGCCGGGGACGACAATCGCCATCCCTATGGCGAGATCCACTTTACGACGCAAGGCATCGTCCGCAACGGTATCGAGCGCTTCAATAATGCCGGTGTAATCTTCCAGAAGATCGTGCACCAGCGCGGTGCGCCCGGCGCGTTCGCGGGAGAGCAGTTGGTTCATTTGGGCGACGCGCTGTTGAGCGAACTTCAGGTACAGTTGCACCCGGACGTTAGGCTCCTGCGCGGCGCGCACTTGGTCGATTTCTTCCGCTGTCAAGAAATCGCGGGTTGCGGCGGGCAACATTCCGATGATGATCAACGCTACAAGTAGTCCACGCGCCAGCATGTTATTTCCCCGACATGATCCCTGACAGCAGCTGATCATGCACTCCCTTCACGTTTTCCATCACTGGATCCAGAACAGGATGGTCGACAACGCTCATCGAATCGCGGAAGCCGAGCAATCGCCGCAGTAATTCACGGGTCGCCTTCTCCGCATTCTTGAACGGACCAGAGCTCTTGCGCGGATTCTTGCCTGTGGCGAGCAACGAATCATACGAGAGCGTCACCGCATTTTCCACTTCGTTCAATGCGGCTTTGGTCTGCTCAAAACGTCCCTCTTGATAGAAGGTCTTGGCGGAATCCAGCGCGGAATTTGCGTACTGCAGTGCAAGATCACTACGCTTTTCAAGTTTCGGCTCATCCTTGACCGAACCCAAGTCCAGGGCCAATCCGTTGAGTGCCAGCGCTACCATCGCAAACCACAGCATGCTTTCCTCTTGCGCTACCTTTTGCCGAGTTCCCGCTCCAGGATCCGTGCCCGCTGCCGAGCCTGAAATTCCTGGTCCGGATTCGTCTTGCTCTGCTCGACAAATCGCTGGTAGTATTCTAGCGCTTCTTTCTTCAGGTTCAAACGGTCCAGCGTGGTGGCCCGGAAGAAGATGTGACCGACGTTTTCCGCACCCAGTTCTTTCACTTTGTCGAGCGCCGAAAGCGCCTGCGGGAACTGTTCGTCCAGGATGAGCATCCCGGCGAATTCGCTCCAGGCGTCCGCCGCGGTGGGACGGAGTTTCGTGGCTTCGTAGAACTGCTGGGCCGCTTCCTTGACTTTACGTTGATCCCGCAAGATGCGCGCGTAGAACATGCGGAGGTCGAAGTTTTTCGTGTCGGTGGAGGTCAGTTGCGCCAGCAGTGGCTCGGCGTGGGGGAAATCTTTCTGTCTCACGTACGCTTGCGCCAGGGCGAGACGATTGGCAGGGGTGGGCGACGATTTCACAACGGATTCCAGCGCTGCGATGGCTTCCTTATCTTGTCCGCCCCGCAGCGACAACAGACCCAGGTGTTCGGTGGCGGCAGGGTTTTCCGGGAACTCACGATAGAGCGCGACCGCAGCTTCGGTTTCGCCCTTATCTTCGTGGGCCTGGGCGAGTTCGAGGAGGAAACTCTTCAATTCGGGATCGAGGGCGAACGCTTTGCGATAGTGTGGTGCTGCGTCGGCCCGGCGATCCAGGCGAAGCAGGGCTCGTCCCCATCCCAGTTCCGCGGTGGCGGACTTGGGTTCGATGCCAACGGCAGCGGTATAGGCCGGGAGCGCGTCTGTGAATTCGCCCAGGTCGAAGAGCGCCTCGGCCAAATAGTAGGCCGGGCGGAATTCGGTGGGCTTCTGTTCGTGGGCTCGTTTGAGATGCGGAAGCGCGTCGGCTGGCTGCTTTGATCGCAGCAGTACTTGGCCCAAGTTGATGTGGGCCTCGTACAGGTCTGGCATCAACTCCAGCACTTTGCGATATTCCGGAATCGCTTCGGCGTCCTTGCCGTCAATGCTGAACTGCAGCGCGAGGTCGAAGTGCTTCTCGACTTCCGTGGTCTCTTGCGCGAGCGCGAGCCCGGCGGTCAACAGAAGTGTAAGTCCGATCCGCATGCAGCTCTATTCTACTTCTTCAAGTGGACTGAAAACTGAGCGACGTCGCGGAAGCCCATGTGGCGGTAGAGCGACTGTCCGGATTCGCTGGATTGCAGGATCACCCGCTCGATACCGCCCTTGGCCCGCTCGCCTGCGACGGCCACGCGGAGGAGCGCTTCACCATAGCCCAGGCGTCGGCTTTCTGGGTCGATGCCCAATGAATAGACGCCCAGTGTGCCTTCGGTTTTCACCAGAGCAATCATCCCCACCGGGCGGCCAGCCACCATGCCGATGTATCCCTTGTACGCGCCGTTCCAGGCTCGTGCCGGATAGTAGACTTCTCTGGCGACGCCTGCTGGAATGTCGAAGCACATAGCCGCGAGGCTGCCAAAGGTCTCGCGCAGTTTCTCCGAGTCCACGGGTACGCACTTGATGGATGGCAACTCTCGCCGAGGTTCAGCGAACTCGGTCAGCATCATCCCTGGTGCTCTCGAAATCTCACCGAGTTGGTGTTTCGCGAGACCTGCGCGCAACGTTCGCAGCGTATTGAGGTTGAATGCATCTTCGCAGACCCACACCGACCAGCGCCTTGCTTGCGGCCGAAAATATTCCGCGCAGGAATCGAGGCTCCGTTGAATGTCTTCCGTGTTCGCGTCCAGCATGGAAATGTTGAAGACGCCGTACTCCATGCCCGAGTAGATCGCCAAAGCCTGATCGAGCTCGCGCACCTCGCCCTTGCCGGTCGCTTCGCCGAAGAAGCGCAGGGCCTGGCGTAAGTTGCTGTAAATGTATTCCCAGTCAGCCATCACAGTAATGTCATCGGATCTACGTCAATCGCCAGTGTGGTTGGATTCCACTTCTCGGCAGTCGTGAACTTTCGGATTTCCGCCAGGACTTCGTTCAAGCGTGCCCGGCTCGACGTTTTGAGTAGCATCTGAAACCGGTACTCGGTCTTCACGCGAGCGACCGCCGCTGGCGCAGGGCCCAGCACCTTCACGCCGTCCGGTGCCGGACTCATCAGGCGCCCGATGGCGGCACTCTTCGCGATGGCCTCTTCCTCTTTGCTGGATCGAATAATTACGTTCGCCATCGCGCCGAACGGAGGGTAACTCATCATGCGGCGGAACTCGATTTCCTTGGCGTAGAACTTTTCGTAATCCTGCGCTGCCGCACACTCCACCGCGTAGTGATCCGGAAAACTAGTTTGCAGAAGAACAATGCCGGGGGAGGTGCCGCGCCCCGCGCGTCCCGCGGCCTGCGTGAGCAATTGGAACGCGCGCTCCGCCGCCCGGAAGTCCGGCATCGCGAGTCCGATGTCCGCATTCACGATGCCCACCAGTGTGACGTTCGGAATGTCATGCCCTTTGGCGATCATCTGCGTGCCCACCAGGATATCGAAATGATGGTCGCGGAAGCCCGTCAAGATCGTTTCGTAGTCTCGCTTGGCACCGACCGTGTCACGGTCAAGCCGTGCTACGCGAGCCTTCGGGAATGCGTCGTGTAGTTCTTGCTCCACGCGCTCACTGCCCACACCGAGGAACTGAATCTGATCGCTGTCACACTTCGGGCAGCGGCTCGGGACCTTCTCCGCATAGTTGCAGTAGTGGCACAGCATCCGCCGCTCGCGACGATGAAACGTCAACGTCACCGAGCAGTTCGCGCATTCCAGTCGTTCGCCGCAGGCTCGGCAGGTGACGAAGCTGGAGAAGCCGCGACGATTCAGCATCAGCATCGCTTGCTCACCGTTTTCGAGCCGTTCGGTGACCGCGTCCACGAGAGCCCGCGAGAACGTCGACTGCTTACGCGTGTCTAGAAACTCCTGCCGCATGTCGATCAGTCGTACTTCAGGCATCGGGCGTTGCTGAATGCGCTCCGGCAGCGCCAGTCGCGTATACTTGCCGCGCTCGGCGTTGTAACGGCTTTCGAGGCTTGGCGTTGCGGATCCCAATACTACGACCGCGTTCTCATTGCGAGCCCGCACCACTGCTACATCCCGACCGTTGTAGCGTGGCGCGTCCTGCTGTTTGTAACTCTGGTCGTGTTCTTCGTCGACCAGGATCAGCCCCAGGTTCTGCACCGGTGCAAACACACCCGATCGTGTTGCAACTACGACCGATGCCTCGCCAGATCGAACGCGACGCCATTCCTGGGCCCGTTCAGAATCATGAAACGCCGAATGCAAGATCGCGACCTTATCGCCGAAGCGATGATGAAACTGCCCGGCCACTTGCGGCGTCAGCGCGATCTCGGGGACCAATAACAGCGCGCCTCGACCAGCCTCCAGCGCCGCGTCGATCGCGTTCAAGTACACTTCCGTTTTGCCCGATCCCGTAACGCCTTCCAGCAAGAACGGCTTGAATGTGCGGGAACGGATCCCCTCCGCGATGGCGTCGTAGGCGGCTTGCTGATGGACGTTCAGCGCGTGACGTTCCTTCTTGGGAGCCAACGTCGCAGCCACTGGCTCCAGCGCCAGCTTGACCAACCCTCGCCGAGCCAATGCCCGAGCCCCAGGACTGGCTTTCGGAAGGATCTCTTCCAGCGTCGCAACGTTATGTTGGCCCGGATGCAGTTCCAAGTAGGCCAGGAGTTCGCGTTCCGGCTTGGCCAGCCTGTCTTCGGTTCGAGTTAGGAACTCCACTCGTAGACGAGCCGCAGACGCCCGCAGCGGATCGCGCGCCTCGGCGACTTCCTCCGAAATGACGAAGCCCTTCTTCTCCAGACCCCGCAGAACGGTCGCCGCCCGCTTGACCTTCTGCGTCAGGTACGCCGAGGTCAGTGACCGAGCTTCGAGTAGCCGCAAGATCACCAGCGCCGGGTCCTCTGGCTCCGCTCCCAACAACAGCTGCCGAGCTGCATCGCGCCCTGAGGTTGTCAGCGAATACGTCTTGCTTCGACGAACATCGTTTGCGAGCGGCGTCATCGCCCGGAGCGTTTCCCCCAGCGGAGCGCAATAGTAGGTCGCGATCCACCGGCCCAGCTTGAGCATCCCTTCATCTAGCGCTGGTTCTTCATCGAGCAGCTGCAGAGCTTCGCGCACCGACCCCGAAGGGGCTTCGTTGTGCGCCGCGATCACGACCCCCGCCAGTTGTCTGGTCCCGAACGGCACCAGGATCCGGCAGCCCACCGCGACCCGATGGCGCAGTGTCAACGGCAGCTTGTAAGTGAAGGCCTGCTCCATCGGCACCGGCAGACTGACGTCGCAGTACAGCGGATCTTCGTTCGGGTGCGGAGAGGGCAGGGAAGCAGCGGACATCCTATGTCTGGATTGTATCGTGCCCTGCTAGAATCCAGCTATAATCGCTCCCATGAAAGCTGTTGTTCTCGTGTTTGCCCTGTGCGCCGGTGCCGTATTCGGCGATGATCTTTCCGATGCTTATGACGCACTCAAGCGGGCTGAGGCCGCAAAAAATGCCGCGGATGTCCGTAAGTACGCCACCGAAACCTCTCGGCTGGCCCGTATCCAAATTGCAGCCCAACTGCCGCCCGAAGCGCGCGACGCCTATCAGAAGGAGCGGGCCATTTATCTGAGTCAAACGGACACTTATACGGAATACAGTATGGCCGTGGCCGCCAGCTACCCGAACACCGCTCCGGCTGTGGTGGTCCAGTTGACCGATTCGATCATTGCGCAAACCCCTAACAGCGATTATTTAGTCCTGGCCGTGCCGCCATACCTCGCCGCGTTGCTGGCCCAGAGCCCCGCGCAGCAGCTTGAAGGGGCCGCCAAAATCATGAAACTGCAACCGGACAACGAGGATGCACTGTTGGCACTCACCGACGGGAGCCTGCGAGCCCAGCAATACGCCGCAACTCAGCGCTACGCCGCCGAACTTCTAGCGGTGATGTCCGGGAAGCCTCGTCCAGAGCGGTATTCCGTAGAAGCGTGGCGCGACAAGAAAGCTCAGCTCAGCGTTCACGTTCATTTCAACGCCGGTTTGGCGGCCTGCGCACAGCTGGCTTGGCAGACGTGCGATGTTCACTTCCGGGCCATCAATTCGGAAGCCGCGCTGGCTGGACAGGTCCAGTTCTACCTTGGCTGGGCGAACTACCAGATCGCCAAAGCGAGCAGTGATCGGGCTCGCATGGAGGAGGCGTTGAAGTTCTCGCTGCAATCCGCCGCGATTGCCGGAGAGACCCAGTCCGCTGCCCAGCAGAACGTCGCGGCGATTCAGAAAGAGCTGGCCCAAAAGTAAAAGGGACCGGGCCCCTTTCTAAGAAAGGCCCAGTCCCTCAGTGCTTTCAGATTTGGCGAGAGCTACTTCAACCACTCTTCGTAGTTGGGCGGCTTGATGCGACCTTCGAAGAGGCTCTTGTTGTTCTCTTCGCAGGAATACTCCATGACTTCGCCGTTCGGATCACGCGTAAAGGTCCGCTCGCTCTTGATCGGCTCCTTGTAGGTCCGCGGATCGTTGATCTCGATGGTGTAGTAGACCTGCGTCGGGTTCATCAACGTCCAGGTTTCATGCACGGTCATCTTCTCGCTGTGCGGATGGCCAATGGTATCGAGGCGCGTCTTACCGTTGAAGTTGATCGTGTCGATCACCAACGTGTCACCCTCCCACTTGCCGCGCGATGTTCCGAACCAGGACGGATCGATCTCCGCCGCCGGCGGGAATGGACGGCCGTCGGTCGGAACCTTGGTGAACCAGGTATTCTGCTCATGCAGGAACGCGATGAAATTCTTGCTCTGTACGATCTGCATCGGATGCGGTGCGTTGATCGACCGCACCAGCCCGAACGGCAAGCAAGCGCCCGCGTAATCGCCGGCGGTTGCATCGTAGCCTTCCCACTTGCCTTTGCCCCAATCGGTGAAGTTCAGGATCGACGGCGAAGCGTTGGCGCCGCCCTTGGTCATGTCAGGAGTGTAGGGACGCATCCACACGCCGTTTAGGTCGGGTTGCCCATCGGCTGTGCGCGGGATGGTGCCCTTCACGGGTTTTTGGTATCCAGCCGGACCCTTGCCTTTGCCCTTGGCTTTCTCTTGCCCCATCATCGACGAAGGCGCTATCGCAACCATCGCGAACGCCGCTACCGCAGCAGCCAGCGCACTGTAAATTCGCAGATTCTTCATAGGAACGATGCTCTCCTCGTGGTCCTTACTGACTAGTTAGGTTACGCCCTCATTGGTCCGCTGTCAAGCCAAGCGAGGGCTCAAAAAAACGGCCCCGGAGCTCTGGTGGAGCGCCGGGGCCGTTGTGTGAAATGTACTGCTTAGAACGTCAAACGTCCGACAAACAGCCCCGTACGTGAGCCCGTAGTACCGCTGATCGGGACGATGGTGCCGAAGCCGCCGTTGAACAGGCCGTTGGCCGTCGTGGGTGCGGCACCGAAGTTCGCAGCCGAGGTGACCTGCGGCAGACGAATCCGGTTGAACGCATTCTGGAACTCAACCCGGATGTTGAGGTTGATGCCTTCCTTAATGCGGAAATTGCGGCTGATGTTGCCCGATTCACTCGGGTAGCGGATGCCGCGGAAGCTGCGGATCGCGCTGAAGTCGTTGGCCCACTGTCCGTCTGGAATGTTGGTCCAGGCGAGCGGGTTGAGGACTTGCGTTTTGGTCGGATCGAAGCAACGGCAATTGACGTTCAGCGGATCGGTGTGCTTGACGCCATCGTAGTCGGTCCAGTTCACGGACCAGGGATTCATCGGCTGGCCGTTGGCGTCCAGCTTGATCTGGGCAGCACCGTTGCCGCCGCCAGGACCGCGGCCGAGCCAGTTGCTGATGGGCAGGGCGTTGGCGGAATTGGGACGGTTCAAGCGGTCGGCACTCTGATACTGCATGAGGAAACCGACGCCCCAGCCGCTGATGACCCAGGAGACGAAGGGATTGCGCAGAGCGGCGATGGAGCTGTTGCGGAACTCCGGCAGTTGATACTGTGCGGAGAAGCGCATCTGATGCGGTTGGTCGTTGCTGGAGTAGCTCTTACCCAGGCCCCAGTTGAATACATCCGGGGAAGTGAGGAGGTCCAGGTTCTTAGAATAGGTGTAGTTGGCGTTCAAGGACAACCCGTGCCAGAAGCGCTGAGTGAGGTTGACCTGCAGCGAATCGTACCAGGTCTTGCCCACCGCCGCCGCGGACGGCGTGATGGTGTTGCCGTACTGCGGGAAGGGCAGGATGGACTGGCGTACCGTCTGGTTGGTCGGGAAGTTGCTATACGGCAGGACAACACCGCGCTGAGCCAACGTACCCAATTGCGCCGGGCTCAACTGCCCGATCTGACGAGTGAGCAGCGTTGAATCCGCCGCGTTGCCCAGGGCGAAGCCGTAACGGCCGAGCAACTGCTCGCTGACCATGTTGAGGCCGGGAGCCGCAGTACCTGCGGTATTCCACCAGACGCCGCGGTTGCCGATGTAGCTGGCGTCCACGATCATGTCCTTGGTGATTTCGCGTTGGAATCCGAAGCTCCATTGATATTGGCGCGCCGGCCGGCCGGCGTTCTGGTCAATGTAGGTCGCGTTGACAATCGTACCCGGAAGCTGCGTCACGTTGGAATCGAAGCTCGGGAAAACGGGCCTGAGCGAGGTCGGGATGCCGTCCCTAAATTTGCCGACGGTCTGGCCAAATCCCGGAACGCTGGTGAAGGCGTTGCTGGCGATCAAGCCGCCTGAGGGAGGAAGTGCGGTTCCCGTGTACACGATGCCGAATCCGCCGCGGAACACGGTCTTGGAATTCAGCTGGTAGGCGACGCCCAAGCGGGGACCGAAGGCCGGCTTATAGTTCTTCGCGAACTCGCACTTGCAAGTGGCTTCAAACTGATAACCGCCAGGATGTCCGGCTGCCGAGGCGTTGGCCAGCAGCGGATTGAAGCTGCCGCTGCGACCGTAGTCTTCGCGGGCGTACTGGCCGAAGTCGTAGCGCAAGCCGTAGTCCACAGTCAGCTTGCGGGTCAGCTTCCAGGTGTCCTGCGCGAAGAACCCGACCTGCGTCTTGTGCGTCGCGCTGGTGGCAGGTTGGTTGATCTGGATCGAGGTCGCATCGCCCATCAGGAAGGAGGCAAACGGGAAACCGGTCACGCCTTGGGATGTTGTCAGGCCCTGCAACGAAGTCTGTTGCGTGGAGTTGGAGCCAAACGTATACAGTCCAGAGGAGGCACCGTAGGTCCGGGTCGGATAACGTTCCAGGCGCCATTCGCCGCCGTACTTGTAGGTGTGGTTGCCCTTCACCCAAGTGAGGTTGGCTACGCCGGAAGGCCGACGCTCATATGAGGAAGCTTGTCCAGCATTGGCCGGACCCAGGTTATTCATGCCGCCAGTGGCGACGCCGGCTGAGCCGACGTTGATCACCGGGAAGTGGCGGTTCAGGGTAGAACCCTTGAGGCCCAGTTCCTTTTCCGCGTCATAGTTCAAGGTGGGAGAAGGATCGTTGAAGTTCAAGTGAAACCAGCCCGCGCCTACGTGCAGCAGCATGGTCGGCGTCAGCGTGTAGTCCATATTCGCGCGGTACGTCCAGGTGTAAATGAAGCTGCCGCGCGCCGCAGTGATGGGGGCGGGGAAGCCTTCCATGTTGCCGTTGGGAGTGGAGAACTGCACTTCCTGCATGGTGGCCTGGTAGAGGCCGGAGAGCTTCATCTTGGAGCCGACCGAGTGGTCCAGCTTCAGCGAAGGAAGATAGCTGCGCGTTTTGCTCAGCCACGGGGTCTGGAAGTTGTTGCCCAACTGGCCGCGATCATGATTCGGTCCGGCGGGCAGAGGCACCAGCGCGATCACCTTCACGGCGACGGGGTCGAAGCGGGTCACTGGAATCGTGTTGTTCACAAACGCATCGCGCGTGGCGATGCCGTTGACTGCGCGCTCGCTCAACTGGTCGAAAATCATGCCCGACTGCGTGATGCGCCCCAACGGGTCCAGATAATTGGCTCCGTTGACTTGCACGTTCAGCGGACCTGCGGCGTTACCGTTGCCGGTGATGACCTGGCCGAAGTTACCGGCGCGGTAAGCGGCGTTGGGTACCGTGGTATTGGCCGGGTTCACTTTGGCGTTTTCGTAGAACTCTTCGAGCGAGCCGAAGAAGAACGTCTTGTTCTTGCCGTTGTAAAGTTTCGGAATCCACACCGGACCGCCGATGGTGAAGCCGTAGCTATGGCGTTTGGTGGGGTTGCGCAGTCCAGTGTAGGGCGTGTACGCATTGAGAATCTCGTTGGCCGCATAGTCGTACGCGCTGCCGTGGAAGCCGTTGGTGCCGGACTTCAGCGTTGCGTTGAAGACTGCGCCGCCCACGGCACCGAACTCGGGGGCGTAGGTGGAAGACTGCACGGCGACTTCCTGAATGGCTTCGGCGCTGGGCTGGCCCATGGTGGTATATTGCCGCAGGTTGCCGATGGCGTTGGAGGTCTGGCCTTCCAGGCGGAATTGCACCGTGTCATCCGGCGCGCCGTTGACCACGATGCGTCCGTTACCGACGAACTGCACGCCGGGGAGCAGGTTGGCGAGCCCGTAGGGGTCGCGATAGCCGGCGGTGTTGTTGTTGCCCGCGCCGCCCGGCGAGAGCAGCGGCAATTGGTTGAGCTGCGCGATGGTGACGTTGCGGGCCACCGCCGCGGTCTCCGTGCTCAACATGGAGGCTTCCGCGGTAACTGTCACTGAATCGCCCACCGTGCCTACTTCCAGTGGAATGTCGATACGCATGATCTGGCCTGCGGCAAGATCGAGGCCCGTGCGGTTGTAACCCTTGAAGCCGGCTACGGTGACCTTTAAGTCATACGCGCTCACCGGGAGCTGCGTGACCGTATAGTTGCCGGTGTTGGTGGAAACAGCCGAATACACCTGGCCGGTGGCTTTATTGGAAACTTCAACGTTCGCGTCGGCCACAATGGCGCCGCTCGGATCGGTGACAGTTCCCGTAATCGTACCGTTGGCGCCCTGTCCGTAGACAGCGGCAGCCAGCAAAACGGTTGCGAAGAACAAACGTAGTGTTCGCATTTAGTTTAGATTGACCCCTTTTTGAGTGCATCTAAAGTGTGCTCTGTGGCAAACTCAAGATCTAAAGAAGTTTAGGGCTTTTTTGTCACCGCTGTCAAGCTCCTAACGGCAGGAAGTGCAATAGGATCAACCTATTAGAAATAGAATGAGGCGTCCGGTTTGTGGAAGACCGGGCCAAGCGCATGAGCAAACAAGCCTTCGACGCCAAGATCGCCGCCCTGGAGGCGCTGCGGGCCGCACCCGACGCGGCTGCGGCCCCTCTGCGGAAAGCCCTGGCGGATCGTAACAACTATATAGTGTCCAAGGCCGCTGGCCTTGCCGGGGATCTGCTTTTGTCGGGCTTGATCCCGAATTTGCTGGCGGCCCTCGACCGCGCGCTGACCGATGGCGTCAAGTCCGATCCTCAATGCTGGGCCAAGAACGCCGTCGCCAAGGCGCTGAAGGATCTTTCGCATCACGACGCCGAGGTCTACCTCAAAGGCCTCCGCCACGTTCAGAAAGAGCCGGTCTGGGGCCGCAGCGTGGACACCGCCGCGACCCTCCGTGGAACTTGCGTGCTGGCGCTGATCGATTGCCAACTCGCCGACCTGACAATGCTGACGCATCTGGCGGAGACCCTGGCGGATCCCGAAAAAGGTGTCCGCGTGGATGCCGCGTTGGCGCTGGTTCGGGCGGGCATTCCCGAGGCAGTTCCGCTGCTGCGCTTCAAGGTTCTGTCCGGCGATCCAGAGTCCGAGGTCCTGGGCCAGTGCTTTCACTCACTTCTGCAAATGGCGCCGAAGGATTCGGTCCCCTTCGTCCGCCGCTTCCTGGCGCCGGATCGCGACGACGAGATTCGCGCTGAGGCCGCCAGCGCGCTGGCCCAATCTCATGAACCCGCCGCCATCGAGGCGCTGCAAGGCCTGTGGAGTGCGTTGCTTTCTCCCGAACTCCGCAAGGCTCTGCTGCTATTCCTGGCCGCGTCGCCACAGCGCGAGGCCGCGGAGTTCCTCGCCGGATTGAACACCGAAGAATCCCGCGAGGCGCTCGAAAAAAGCCGCTACCGCGACGATTTTAGGGCGCGACCCGGAACGTAACGGTAGTGATGTTGGCCAGGTTGTCGCCTTGCCGGATCACGATCTGTTTCTGCCCCGTTCCGACCTTCAGGGGTAGCGGACCCAAGTTGATCTGGTCTAGCCCATCATACTGGCCCTGTTTCACTGGACCCGCTACCGGAACTGCCACATCCCCGACCGTCGCCGTCGCCGTACCACCGCGCAATCCTGTGCCGTAAAGGATCAAGTAAATCTGGTCCCCCGCCGCGCCCGGCACGCCCGTCTCGGCCAAGGTATTCGGATCAAAGAGCAACCCCTCGGTCCGTGTTCCGTTGGGCCGGATTCGCAGGTACGTCGCCGATGCCACGCCTTTGCCGTTCTGGTTCGCCGTGTAGATGCCCGGAGCGGTCGCGGCCACCTCAACGGTGGTCTGCTGCAAACCGATCTGAATCGTCGCTGTGCCGGAGGCTGTCCCGGTCGGGATGAGATACATTACCTGGGTCGGCGACACGTAGTACAAAGGAGCAGGGCGCGTCACGTTGCGGGCATCAATCACCCTCACCTGAATCCCGCCGAGCGTCACTGGCCATGGACCCGCAGGTGCGGTGGCGGTGGTTGAAGTGAGAGCCGTTCCGAAGGTCACCACAATTGAATCCGGAGCCACCGCGCTGCCAAAGGCATAACTCGCGCTGGATGCCGTTGCAATCGTCGGGGGCGGGGGAGCGGTCGGCGCCTTGGCGTCGCAAATGGAATCGGAGACCGGGATTGCAGGGGTGGAAGGCGGCTTCTGAGCCAACACCACCGAAGGCGAGACCCCCGTCAACCAATTCCACAGCACGTCGTAGTAGCTGTAGGCCGTCGCACCGGGACCCGTGCGGATCTTCTTCCCCAGGAATCCGTCGTCGTTGGCCCAGGTGACGTGAAACCCGCAGTTCCTCGCGACGACTCCCGGCGTGAAGTTGATTGAGGCTTTCTCAACCGCCGTGTTGCGAATGTTCTGCAGTGCCGAAATCTGATCGTGCAGCCCCTGCGAAATCTGTGTCGCCGAACTGCCAACTCCCGCTTCGAGTAACGCCGGTACCATCAAAGGGTCCGAGATATCCTGGATCTGGAAAAACGGCGTCGTGATGTGGTTCAACGTCAGGTAGCCGTCGTCGGTGCATAGGTACTGCGCGGTGGGATGCGCGGCGACACAGGAATCGTCTAACTGCGCGTTGCGCTGGCTGACTTGAATCCGATTGAATTCCTCCGTCTTGCGGGCAGACGGGCCGTCGTTCGGGTCGCCCGCTGGGACCGTACCCTTGCCATTGAAATCCGGGTTGAACGACGCCTCGAATTGCCCCTTGACGCGAGTGTTGGGATTGACTTGTTTCAAACGCGCCGCGATCCGGTCCAGATGCGCCCGCGCACCGCTGGCTCCCGCGGAGTCGCCGCCAACCAAGACGTCGGTGGCGTCGCTCAATTTCGGCATGCCCGGTACTCCAGCGATCAACGCCTCAATCGCTGCGTTGGCAATCGTCGCTCCTTGAAAGTGCAGACTGTATCTTTTGCTCGGGTCCGTCTCACTGGTGAGGACCACGTCTGACTTACGCCCTTGCCACTGATCCGAGCTGCAATACTTCACCTGGACCTCGTTTCGATCCCCCAGCTTGTTGATGTTATTGCGTCCAAAGAGCCCATCCACGCTGGTCTTGAAATCGCCACTGAATGCGGTTGTCATGAGCGTGCCTTCCCACTGCCCGATGCCGCACCAGCGCGTGCCGCACTCCTCGAAATCCGAACAACTGCTGCCGCCCAGAAAATGAATCAGCCAGCGATTGGCGGACGACCCGTCCGGCTCGGTGGCTCCGGGCTTGGCCGCTCGGACGTACATTTCGGGCTTAGTGCCGTCGTTGCACAGCGCGTTTGGCGCATCGATGACCACTCTCCGCAAGTCTCCCGAGGTGGCCGTGTTCACCAGGTAGGGCTGCCGTCCATTGGGCGAATTCGGACAAGAGATGTAGTTCTTGATATTCGGAACCGTCTGCGCGACAGCCAGCGACGCGCTAATGAGAAAGAGCAGGCAAAGGGATAGTTTCATGATCCGGTAGCCGGTCATTTTATGCATCCGGGCGATCTCTGTCAAACGGGTTGCGAAATCTGTGTCATACTACTTGTGTAGTTTGACAGTCCGTCGTTTTCGGTATCTCGCATAGTCCGGTCCGCCTGCCTATCCTGCCCGCATCCACTCTCTTCAAATTGCAGAAAAGAGAACTTCGTGAAAAATATTTTTGTAGGAAACCTTAGCTTTAGCGCTACGGAAGATTCGATTCGGCAGTTGTTTTCGCAGTACGGCAACGTGGATCGCGTGAGCATCGTAACCGACCGTGACAGCGGTCAACCGCGTGGCTTCGGCTTCGTGGAAATGGGTAACGACGCAGAAGGCGACCAAGCGATCAACGCCCTCAACGGCTATGATCTGGGCGGCCGTGCACTCAACGTCAACGAAGCTCGTCCGAAAGAACAGCGCGGCGGTGGTGGCGGTGGTCGTGGCGGATACGGCGGCGGCGGTGGCCGTGGCGGTGGCGGTCAGAATCGCTGGTAGTTCACAGCTAGTATCTAGCTAGTCTCAATGGGGGGCGATTCGTCGTCCCCCATAATTGTTTCTAGAGGTGCATCCGGTGAATGTGCTGGTTCTGGGAGCAACAGGGATGGTGGGCCAGGGTGTTCTGCGCGAGTGCCTACTGGATCCCGATGTCGAGACGGTCGTCACTCTGGGACGCCGGCCCACCGGACAGCAACATGCCAAACTGGCCGAAATCACCCATCCCGATTTGATGGATCTTTCAAGCATCGAACCCCGTCTCTCCGGCTTTGACGCGTGTTTCTTCTGCCTTGGCGTAAGCTCGGTTGGGATGAGCGAAGAAAACTACCGCCGTCTGACCTACGACTTGACCCTCTCCATCGCCCGCACGCTGGTTCGTCTCAACGCCCAAATGACGTTCGTCTACGTCACCGGGTTCGGCACAGACAGTACGGAAAAAGGTTCCTCGGCGTGGGCCCGTGTCAAAGGCAAAACCGAAAACGATCTTCTGCCGCTCCCCTTCAAAGCGGCCTACATGTTCCGCCCGTTTTACATCCAACCGTTGAACGGCATTCAAACGAAGACGTGGTGGTACGGAGCTGTGTACAAAGTGCTGGGCGGTTTGTATCCCTTGTGGAAGGTACTCGCACCCAACTACGTGACCACTACCGAATGCATCGGCCGAGCCATGCTTAAGGTGGCCAAGCAAGGTGCGCCGAAGCGGGTCCTCGAGAGCCGAGACATCAGCGCCCTCTGCTCAACCTCGTAAATTGCCTCGCGCATCAATGGTGACCGGTCCAACCTGGCGCAGCGGAATCGCGATGGAATAGCGCGCGTGGCGGAGTTCCCCGGTGCGAACTAAGGCCGCCTTACCAACCAGATCCGCAAGATCGCGCGTGGCGGTCGCGGGAGAAGCTCCGGTGATGGTCGCGTAGTTGCCAGCACTCAAGCCTCCTGCGAAGCCCTCAGGACCTTCCTGCAACATGCGTAGCAGCGCCTTCTCCTGGCGGTCGTTAAGTTGGTCCCGCAGTCGATCCAGCAAATGCGTCTTATCGATCAAGAACTCGACGCGCGCTTCGGTGCGGCGTTGTGCCTCAATTGCGATGCCAGCAAACCACGCCAGCCATCGGGTCACATCGTTCCGTTTGCTAGCTGCGCCCAGAGCGTCGTAGTATTCCGGTCGGTGGGTCAGGATCGTCGCGGCCAAAGCCGTCAGCGTTGGTTGTCCTGCGGCCTGCGCGAGCACCTTCTCTGAGATCGCCCTCCCGATGCGGCCATTCCCATCCTCAAACGGGTGGATCGACTCAAAATACAGATGCGCGATCCCAGCTCGCGTGAGCGCGGGCAAGGCTTCCCGCCCGCCTGGAGCGGTGCGGTTGAACCACTTCAGGAAGCCGGCCATCTCGCGTGGGACGTTCTTAGATGGCGGTGCCTCAAAATGAACCTTGGGGCTGTGCAGTCTACCAGAGATAACCTGCATCGCTTCGTCCGTCGCCCTGTAACGGCCCGCAGAAAGATCCGCCCTGCCTTTCATCAGCATCCCGTGCCAGGCGAACAGTGTTTCCGCCGACAACGGTTTTGCAAAGGACCCGTACACATCGATCATCATTTCCGCGATGCCTTGCTCGGACGGCTTGATGTTCCGCTTCTCGGTCGCCAGTCCAAACTGCTTGCGGATCGAAGACTGGACGCTGGCCCGGTCGAGGATCTCCCCCTCAATGGCGGAAGTGGTAAGGGCCTCGCCGCAGATCGCCTCAATCTTGAGATGCTCGCGCTCGTTCTCTGCCAGGTGCTTGACGATGCCCGAAAAGAGTCCTCCACCCAGCAGAAAGACCTGCTCGGCCTGCTTCAGGAGTGCGGGTTCCCAGCTGAAATCGGGCCAATCGGGTTGTTCCCAGTTCCAAGTCATGAGCGATAGCCACTCTTTCTATCGATCATAATAGCACAAATAATGATCGATAGAGCCTGGTTCTATCGATCATGTCCGGGGCGGGGAATGGGCCCCGATGCGCCGCACTTTCCCTCCCCGCCCATTTTGCGGCATAATAACAAGAGCTCCCATTGAACAGCGCAGGACCGCGCGGGGAACACAAGAAGGAACAGAGGTTGAAGAATTAAATGTTGATGATCCGCTTGGCGCGCTTTGGCGCGAAGAAGAAGCCGTCTTACCGCGTAGTTGTGATCGACAAGGAACGCGCACGCGATAGCCGCGCTGTCGAAATCGTGGGTACCTATCACCCGATCGTGAAGCCCACCCAGGTGAACTTGAAGCATGACCGCATCGCCCACTGGATGTCGCAAGGCGCGCAACCTTCCGATACCGTCGCGCGTTTGCTTCGCAAGAATCCGGCTCCAGCTCCAGTCGCGGCGTAAACTTTCTTCCGGTAGCAGCGTTCAATCACCTGGGGTGTTACAATCAACGCAACTGGAGGTAACGGGTGAAAGATTTAGTCATTGACATCGCGAAAGCGTTGGTCGATATTCCGGATGAAGTTGACGTCAAGGAAGTCGCGGGCGAACAAGTCACGGTCCTAGAATTGCGAGTGGCCCCAACTGATTTGGGTAAGGTCATTGGCAAGCAAGGACGAACGGCGCGTTCGATCCGTACACTTCTCGGTGCAGCCGGCATGAAGCTGAACCGCCGATTTACTTTGGAGATTCTCGAATAAAGTGTCCACTCCTGCCTGGGTCGTCGTGGGGCGCCTTCTGCGCACCCGCGGCCGGGTGGGGGAGTTTATCGCGCAAATCGATAGCTCCGACCCCACTCGTGCCGAACGCCTCAAGCACGTCCTCCTCCGCAAGCCCACCCAAGAAAAGCAATTCGACGTCGCCAACGTTTGGTTTCATGGCGACCGCCCCATCCTACAATTCACCGGCATCGATTCCATCTCCGCAGCCGAACCGTGGGAGCACTCCGAAATCTTAGTGCCCGCCGAAGAGCGTGCCCAACCTGAAGAGGGCGCCTACCTGCACGAAGACTTGATCGGCTGCGTCGTAGAAGATCGCGGCCAAGTCATCGGCACGGTCGAAGGCGTAGAAGAGTTCGGCGGCCCACCCGTCCTGAGTCTTCGCTCGCCCGCCGGTAAAGAACTGCTGATCCCCTTCGTCAAAGCGATGTGCACCGAAATCGACATCACAGCCAAGCGCATTCGTGTGGAATTGCCCGAGGGCTTGGCCGACCTGTAGCGTCATCTGACCTGTCGGAAATAGCACGGCTGTGGTGAGCGCGGTTGCGCGTAATAATGAGACGTGAGATCGACGATCATCGCCATGTTCTTTATCCTTTGCCTGACGGCGACTTCCTCATGCGCCGTCTGTGATAACGAAATGGTCTCTGAGTCCGTGTCTCCCAACGCAGAAAAGAAAGCAGTTGTCTTCGTGCGCAGTTGCGGAGCAACCACTGGCTTCAGTACCCACGTCTCCATTCTCGATCGGGCTGCCGGTCTCACGAATGAACCTGGAAACGTCCTGGTTGTCGACGACAATCATGGGGCCATCCCAATCGATACCAACCATGCACTTGGTGTTCGTGCCTCGTGGGTCGCCGACGATGCGCTAGTGATCCACTATCCCAGCGCATCTAGAGTATTCAATCGCCTATCCAGATTCGGCTCTGTCGGCGTCTCGTTCGCGACCACTCGTTGACTCGATGATCGTTTCTGAATGAGCGATGATAAAGGTCTTATGACCATCGGAATCACCGGCGCGAGCGGACAACTGGGAATGGGGCTCGTGCGGCACACACTCGCTCGAGTTCCCGCATCAGACATCGTTGCGATTACGCGCAATCCGGCCAAACTGGAGCAGTTCTCCGGGATCCAAACCCGCGTGGGAGACTTCAGCCAACCGGCCGGATTGGCGGACGCATTTCGCGGCATCGAACGCTTGGTCATCATCCCCACGGGCGACCTGCAACCCGGCGTTCGCATTCGACAGCATGCGGACGCGATCGATGCAGCTGTGCGTGCTGGTGTGCGGCATGTGATCTACATCTCGTCGGTAAGTCCCCGGCCCGACCCGAACAACGTACTCCTCGATTCCCACTTCGCCACCGAGCAGAAGCTCATCGGCTCCGGCCTCGCCTGGACGCTTCTACGTATGAACGTGTTTACGGACTCACTGCTCAATGCCGCGAAACAAGCGGTAGCTTCGGGTTCCTACGCTGCGGTTCCAGGAGCTCCCGCGGCCTATGTGGTTCGCGACGATATCGCCGCCGCAGCCTCCGGAATTCTCACCACGCCCGGTCATGAAGGCATCACTTACCATGCCACCGGACCTGTGTCGCTGGGGCCAGCGGAGATCGCGGACATCCTCGCGAAGGTGACCGGCAAGTCGATCGCGTTTGCTGCCATGTCGGAAGCGCAACAGCGTCAGGGGTTGCAGGCTGCCGGACTTCCGCCGTTCTTGGTCGACGGCATCGTTGGGTTCAACGTCGCGATCCGTGCGGGCGCGTTCGATCTGGTTACCGCTGACGTTGCACGGCTCTCCGGCAAGGAGCCAGAGTCTGCCGCCGATTACTTCCGCCGAACTCTAGTCTAGTATCGGCCGAGCCTATTCCACTCGAATCGTCGCGCTCATCCTATGCGTTGCTCCCGGCGCAAGCTGGACCGCGTTCTCGCCCGCGTTCGCGGTTTCCACGCACACCGTCTGCATCCAACTGTCAGGCGCCATATCGGACATGCCCAGCGTCTTCTCGATCCACGGATTCCAGACCACGGTGCTTGCCGAACCGCTCTTCTCGATGACGATGCGCCGATTCCACACGCGATCGTGAACCGTAGACGTCGCGCTCGTATGGAGGTGCATCTGGTCCGTTTCTTTGTCGAAGCGAATCGGTTCGTGACCTTGAGTCTTGCGCCGAGATCCATCTGCCTTGTCGATATAGAGCGCGCCCTCTAACCCCGAGATCGTTGCTTCACGGACATCGCCCACGGACAAGTAGGTGTGCAGCGCCTCTTCGAACGTGAACGGCTCCGACCCGTCGTTGGTGGTCTCCAGCGCCATCTCCAACTCGGACCCGATCGTCGCGTGAAAACGTAGATGAAAGCTTGCATTGAACAGCGCGCGCGTGGCGTCGCTCGTTGTGAGCACCATGGCGATCTCGACCTTACCGTCGTCCAGGGTTCGCTGGCTCTCCTTGGTCCATTCCATCGTGCGAGCGAACCCGTGAGCGGTGCCGGGTTGGCCATCGCTCCGTGGACCGAACCATGGAAAAATAATCGGCACTCCACCACGAATCGCTTTGCCCGGCGTGAACAGACTGCGCGTACTCAGAAACAGTACTGGCCGCTGCCCGCGCGGCGCCCACTTTGCGAGATGCGCGCCGGACGGATATAGCTCCGCTTCAGCCAGCGGCGTTGAGATTCGGATGACTTCGGTCACCCTTTCAGGCTACTCGACCGCGCCGGCGGCCGGACCGTAATCCGCTGGCCAGCCAGTGGGCTTCGCGTCCGGAAGATTGAACAGCACCGCTTGAATCTCCTGGATCGCGCCCTGCTTGATCGCAAAGAACTCCGCCACCAGCCGATCGTTCGAGGTGGCGATCGATTGACTCTTCGCGCCGCCCTTTAGCCCGAAGCGCACGATGGAGAGCACCACGCCGCGCTCTTCGTCGACCACAGGGTAGCGGCGGTCCCAGATATTCCGACCGAGGAACCTACCTTCATCGAACCCGCGCGAGGTGTCGTTGAAAACGCCGTCCCGCATCAGTGCCGTGGTTTGCAGTCCGTTCTCGAAGCGCACCGAATCCGGCAATAGTCGAGCGCGATGATACGCCGGCGTCCCATTGGTTTGGAATGCGCGCCAGTAACTTTCCGCCGCCGCGATCAAATCGAAGTAGGAGTCGCGGTCGGCCTCGCGAATCGACAGCTTGAAGGCAGGCGAGACTTCTTTCAGTCGATCCTCGTCCCACAAGCGATCGGCGTCGCCCTTGTTGGCTTTGATCGTTTCAATCTCCGTGATGGAACCGTTCAGCACCTTGAGCCGCACCATGTACATGGTCTTGGTGCCGTCGGCATTGCGGATAATCGCCTCTGTGCCCGTATCTCCGCGCCGTGTGTTCACACCGTCAAAGCGAAATACAGTTTCCGCCGCGCTATCCCAGAACGTGGCTGCGAGCGCTTTCTCAGCTCCGTTCTCCGTGATCCGAGCCTTGCCCGCCTGCGGCAGTGCCCGAGCATCGTTAGCCAACAGCGCCTTGAAGTAGGAGTCGACGAAGCCCGTCAAACAGGCCCGATCGCACGTCGTCTGCTGGGCGCTGCCAGTTTGCGCAGACAGTGTAGCGAGTGCGCAAATCCAAATTTTCAAGTACAGAGATTTCGACATGTACGGAGCTCCTAAAACGTGGAAATGGGACGGAAAGATCCCGAAGACGCATTGTAACGCGGCGTGCAGAGAGCTGAAGAATGTTAAGATGGCTTCCCAGCGAGGTGCTTCCCGTGTCCAGAAATAAAGACTCCTTGGCTCGAAGGCGTTTTCTAAAAGGAGCGGGGGCCGCCGCGGGCGTTGCGCTTGCACCACAAGTCGCCACCGCGCAGCCCTCCGCTGCGGCGCCAACCCTGACTGCACCCGAGCGTCCGGGTTCCGACTTCATGCTCGATGTCATTCGTTCCCTCGACATCGAATACTGCGCGATGAACACCGGCTCCGCTTTCCGCGGCCTGCACGAATCGATCCTCCACCACGGCGGTAACAAGAATCCAGAGATCCTCACTTGCCTGCACGAAGAGTCCTCCGTAGCCATGGCCCACGGCTACGCCAAGATCGAAGGCAAGCCCATGATGGTCATGGCGCACGGCACCGTTGGCCTGCAGCACGCCTCCATGGCGATCTACAACGCTTACTGCGATCGGGTCCCGCTCTACATCATCGTAGGCAACATCATGGATCTGAACTATCGCCGCGGCAACGCCGAATGGGTCCACAGCGTTCAGGATGCTGCCGCCATGGTCCGCGATTACGTCAAATGGGACGACAATCCTGCCTCCCTCACGCACTTCGCTGAATCCGCAGTGCGCGCCTATAAGATCTCAATGACGCCGCCCACCGAACCGGTTCTCATTGTCGCGGACGCCGTGTTGCAGGAAGAACCTGTCACGGAAAAGAATCTGCGTATTCCCAAGCTCTCCATCTCCGCTCCGCCGCAAGGCGACCCCACCGCTCTCCGCGAAGCCGCGCGACTATTAGTTGCCGCTGATAACCCCGTCATCGTTGCCGGTCGTGTCGCCCGCACCCAGCGCGGCATTGATCTCTTGGTGGAATTGGCGGAACTATTGCAGGCCCGCGTTCAAGACCAACGTTGGCGCATGAACTTTCCTTCCGCGCATCCTTTGTATGGCAACCCCGGCGCGCTGCCGATGAATCCCAACGTCTCCGACGCCGACGTGCTCCTCGCGCTGGAGCCGCAGGACCTGTGGGCCATGACCCATCGCATGACGGGCCTGAATCGTTTCGGCATGGAGACGCAGGCTGTGCTCAAGCCCGGCTCCAAAATCATCACGCTCTCTGCCGTCGAGCTGAACCACAAATCCAATTACCAGGACTTCGGACGCTACGTTGAGGCCGACCTCTCCATCACCGGCGACGCCGAGGCCTCGCTGCCCGCGCTCATCGAAGAAGTTCGTCGCGCACTCACTGCGGCCCGGCGTGCGGCCATTCAGCAACGGGGCGTCCGTGTCACTGAAACCAACGCGCAGGCCCGCCGCCAGAACCGTGAACTCGCCGCCGTCGCCTGGGATGCCAGCCCCATCAGCACCGCTCGGCTCTCCGCTGAAATCTGGGCGCAAGTGAAGAATGAAGATTGGTCCCTGGTGTCCTTCGACCGGATGATGAGTTCCTGGCCCACGCGCCTCTGGAACTTTTCCAAGCCTCACCACTATATTGGAGGACACGGTGGTTCCGGCATGGGCTACGGACTGCCTGCCGCCGTCGGTGCAGCCCTCGCTAATAAGAAACATGGTCGCCTTACCATCAACATCCAACCCGATGGCGATCTCAACTACGCGCCCGGCGTGTTGTGGACCGCAGCGCACCATCAGATCCCGCTGCTCACCATCATGCACAACAACCGCGCGTATCATGAGGAGCGTATGTACCTCGCGCTGCTCGGCGCGAAGTATGACCGTGGCGTCGAAGGTTCCGATATTGGTACCGCCATCTCCGGACCGGACATCGACTACGCCGGCATGGCCCGCAGCTACGGCCTCTATGCGGAAGGCCCCATCTCCAATCCCAACGACCTCGCGCCCGCGATCCGCCGCGCCATCGAACGCGTCAAGAAAGGCGAGCCCGCACTCCTGGACGTGCTGACACAACCGCGATGAAACACATGACTGTAATTCTCTTCTGTCTCATTGCCGCACTGGCGATCCGGGCTCAAGCGCCCAATACTGAAACCGGCAAGAAGCTTTTCGAACAGCAGGCCTGCTATCAATGCCACGGCTGGCGCGGGCAAGGGGGACTCCCCGGCCCGCGTCTCGCGCAAACTAAACTGAACCTCGCCGGCTTCCGCGCTATCCTGCGCGATCCACCACCGAGCAACATGCCGCCCTATCGCGCGGCCCTATTGAGCGACGCGCAAATCGCCGACATCTTCGCCTATATCCAATCGTTCCCGCCGCCGGAACCGGCCGCGAACATCCCGCTGCTTCAGAACTGAGGAACAGAGTCGTATGAAGTCCTACCGCAAAGAACTCTGGTTCGAGGTGCCCACCCGCCGAGCCTTCGTTAACATCACCCCCGAAGTCGAGACCTGCCTCAAAGAAAGCGGCATCGCCGAAGGCTTAGTGCTGGTGAACGCCATGCACATCACCGCCTCGGTCTTCATCAACGACGACGAGCGCGGTCTGCACCAGGACTACGACAAGTGGTTGGAAGCGCTGGCACCGCACGAACCCGTCGCACAGTATCAACACAATCGCAGCGGTGAAGATAATGCCGACGCCCACATGAAACGCCAGATCATGGGCAGGGAAGTTGTGGTCGCGGTCACCAAGGGAAAGCTGGACTTCGGACCCTGGGAGCAGATCTTCTACGGCGAGTTCGACGGCGGTAGGCGCAAGCGCGCGTTGGTAAAGATCATCGGCGAGTAGGTGGCTCCCCACCTTTCCGATTCCACGCTAGTATAGACCCATGCGATTGCTCCTCGTTTCGACATGCATTGTTTCCCTTGCTTTCCTGGCGTCTGCGCAAGACAAAGGTAAAGGAGGTCAGGCTAAAGGCGGTGCTCCGGCACCTCCGATGACGTTGACCATTCCTGGATTTCCCGATGGCGGTCAAATCCCCGTCAAATTCAGTCAGGCGGCTCCCGGAGTTGCGACTGGTGAGGGAACCTCTCCCGCAATGAGCTGGGCGAACGCCCCTGCTGGTACGCAGAGCTTCTTCCTCAACATGCATGACATGGATCTTGCCCGCAACAAGACTACGGACGACCAGGCGCACTGGGTCCTTTGGAACATTCCCGCCAGCGCCACCGGTTTGCCGGAAGGCGTGGCCAAGGGTTCACCACTGCCCGACGGAAGTTTTCAGATCAGCGCGACCGGTCCGATGTACCGCGGTCCGGGTGCCGCTGCGAACGGTCCGTTCCATCACTATGTGTTCGATCTCTATGCCCTGGATATCAAGCTGGACGTGAAGCCGAGCGCGGATGCGTTTGAGACGCGCGCGGAGGTGATGAAAGCGATTCAGGGACACATCGTGGCGAAGGCTGTTTACCTCGGCTTGTTCCGGCGGCCTCAGTAACCGTTCCCCTTCGATGCTCAAACCGCGACTACAATAAGATCCATGAAGACCCTGCCTGTCTTACTGCTCGCCGCCGTCACGTTGGTGGCGCAAGATACTTCCGAAGCCCACCTCGCTGCCGCGAAGGCCGCAGCAGGTAACGATTTCGTGAATCTGTTCAACTTCCAATGTTACGGTCCTGGACCGGGAGGGCAACGGCCAGTGCCGGGTGCAGCAGTGGCGCAGGGCAAGCAAGGTGGCGGCCAAGCGAAAGGTGGAGGAGCCCCCAGACAGCCCGGCCCGCCGGATCCATCGACGTATCATCGGGAACCGGCGAAGGTCTTCGACAACCTTTACTGGTTCGGCCAATCTGAGTACGCCGTGTGGGCGATCACAACCTCGCAAGGTATTATCGTCATCGATACGATCTTTGACTATTCGGTCGAAGACGAAGTGGTGAACGGGATGAAGAAGCTGGGTCTGGACCCGGCCAACATCAAGTACGTTGTGGTCACGCATCCGCACCCGGATCACGATGGCGGCGCGAAGTACCTGCAAGACCACTACGGCGCGCGCGTCATCATGTCGCCGGCGGATTGGGACGTGCTCGACAAGCGAACTAACGGTACGAAGCCGAAGCGCGACATCGAAGCGACCGACGGGCAGAAGCTCACGCTGGGCGACACCACCATCACGCTCTACATCACTCCGGGTCACACGCCGGGTACGATCTCGCTGCTCTATCCGGTGAAGGACAACGGCACGCCGCACCTGGTGGCGGAGTGGGGCGGAGTGGGGCTCAATGCGGACAAAGAATCCGTGCAGACCTACATCAAGTCGAACCAGCGCTTCGCCGGCATTGTAAAGCAAGCGGGTGCGGATATCGTCCTGGCCAACCACACCGATTGGGATGGGTCCAAGGTCTACATTCCTGCCTTGGCCGATCGCAAGCCGGGCACGCCGAATCCCTACATCGTGGGGAATGCGAAGGTCCTCAACTATCTGAAGGTCGCGGAAGAGTGCGCGCTGTCGCGCATCAACTAGGACTTTCCGATGCCACTCTCCGCGGGCGACAAGCTCGGCCAATATAACGTTCTATCGCTGTTGGGCAAAGGCGGCATGGGCGAGGTGTATCGCGCCCTCGACACGCAACTGAAGCGCGAGGTTGCATTGAAAGTGCTGCCCGCCGCTTTCTCTGCTGACCCGGAACGTCTGGCGCGATTTCAGCGCGAGGCGGAGCTGCTGGCCTCGCTGGATCATCCCAACATCGGGCACATCTACGGGATGGTTCAGGCGGAGCGCAATTGGGCGCTGGTGCTGGCGTTGATCGAAGGGCCGACGCTGGCGGATCGGATCGCACAAGGTCCGGTACCGGCGGACGAGGCGATCGCGCTTTCCAAGCAGATCATCGATGCGCTGGAGTATGCGCATGAGCGCGGCGTAATTCATCGCGACCTGAAGCCCGCCAACATCAAGGTCACACCTGACGGCGTCGTTAAGGTGTTGGACTTCGGATTGGCGAAGGCGCTGGATCAGCGCGCGGGCTCGACGTCGCTCGATCCGGAGAATTCTCCCACGCTCACCATGGGTGCCACGCAGGCGGGCGTGATCATGGGGACCGCCGCTTACATGTCGCCGGAGCAAGCGGTGGGCAAGCCCGCGGATCGGCGCTCGGATATTTTTTCCTTCGGCGTAGTGTTGTACGAGATGCTCACGGGCCAGCGATCGTTCCGTGGCGAGTCGATGGGGGACACGCTGGCGGCGGTGGTGAAGGATGCTCCGGACTGGTCGGCGCTACCCTCCGCGACCCCTTCGCATCTGCGGACGTTGTTGCAGCGAATGCTGGCCAAGGATCGCAAGCAACGTTTGCAGGTCATCGGCGAGGCGCGGTTGATTTTGGAAGCGGGCGAACCTGCGGCTGCTCCTGTGAGGTCTGAATCCGGCGCTCCGCGAAAGTTTCTTTGGTCGACCGTGATCGTGGCGGCAGTCGCATTGTTTGCCGCGGCCGGTGTGTCCTACGTCCACTTCCGTGAGACGGCGTCTGTATTGCCGTCGGGGCGTTTCAACGTCGCGCTGCCGAGCAATCTGGGCTTTCTGGAACTGTCGCCGGATGGAGGTACGCTGTCCTTCGTGAGCAGTGAGGGCGGCCAGCCCCGGATCTGGGTCCGCCCCCTGGATGTGCTGGAGGCGCGACAGATTCCGGGAACCGAGGGCGCGTCTTTCCCCTTTTGGTCGCCCGACGGGGAGAATCTCGGCTTCTTCGCCGACGGCAAACTCAAGAAGATTGCAGTAGCGGGAGGTCCGGCGCAGACTCTGTGTGACGCGCCGACGGCGCGCGGAGGCACTTGGAATCGCGAGGGAGTCATCGTGTTCGCGCCCAACATCGAAGGAAGCTTGTTTCGTGTTTCCGCCGACGGTGGCACGCCGGCGCAGCTCACAAAATTCGGTCGTTATCCGGAATTCATTCTGGGTGGCAAACGCTTCTTGTTTGAAGGTGGATCCGGTCAAGCTGAAACGACGGGAATCTTCGCCGGCTCACTCGATGGTTCGTCCCCCGTCCGCATCCTGCCGGATGATTCGCGCGCGCTGTACACGCCACTTCCAGCGGGCGAGGCGGCGGGGCACTTGCTGTTCCGGCGTGAAGGTACGCTCATGGCACTGCCCTTCGACGCCGAGAAGCTCAGCACCACGGGTAGCGCTATCCCGCTCGCGGAAAATGTTCCTGAGGCTGGGACCAACGGCTACGGCGGATTCGCTGCTTCCGGGAACGGCGTGCTGCTGTATCGGTCAGGTGCGCAGACGTCCAACGTCAAGTTGGCGTGGTTGGACCGGTCTGGCAAACGGCTCGACGTCAAAGGGGAGGCGAGAGACTATGTAAGTTTGGCGCTCTCTCCCGATGGGAAGCGCGCGGCGACTATCATTTCGGCCGGAACCCTAGCCGGCGCCGGCGACGTCTGGCTGCAGGATTTGGAACGCGGCGTGGCAACAAAGTTCACGTTCCGCGCAGGGATGCGTTTCCCCGTCTGGTCTCCCGACGGAAAGTTCATCGTCTTCACTGACGCTCCCAATATAGGCGGCTTGTACCGGAAGCCCTCGGACGGAGGGGGCGTGGAGGAGTTGCTCTTACCCAAGGGAGGAAATAACACGGTCCCGACCGAAGTTTCCCCGGACGGGAAGTGGCTGGTCTATTCCCATACGGAAGGGAAAACGAAGGACGACCTGTTGCTGTTGCCGCTGACGGGAGAACGCAAACCCGTGGTTTACGTGGATTCGCCGTTCACCGAGTTGCACGGGCAGTTCTCTCCCGACGGCAAATGGATGGCGTACACCTCCGACGAGTCTGGCCGGAACGAGGTGTATGTGCAGCCCATCCCGGCAACGGGAGCCAAGCGCCAAGTCTCGACCAACGGAGGGGCCCGTCCCCGCTGGCGTCGCGATGGCAAGGAACTTTTCTACATCTCGGCGGAATCGAAGTTGATGGCGGTCCCGGCCAAGCTAGGCCCGTCAGGCTATGACTTTGCGGCTCCGCAGCAGCTCTTCGATAAAGTTCTGGCGCTGGTTGGGAACGCCCGTGAGTTCGGCTACCAGCCCGCGGCCGATGGGCAAAGGTTTCTGATGCTGCTGCCGGAAGAAGGCGCAGCCTCCACCGCCCCTGCGGCCACGATCCGGATAAACTGGCAGGCGGGACTGAAGAAGTAACAGCAGCAACGTGGTCACGTCGTCCTTTGCCACTAGCGCCGCGTTCCGTACTCCAGCGTAAAGTAGGTCACGTTCAGATCCGCTAACGGGCCTCGGAGCTTCGACAATTCTTCCTCGACTCCATGCACTTCCAGCCGGGCGATTTCAGCGATCTTCAAAGCCTCACCGAGCAGCGTTCCCACGCTAACGAGGTGGGTGAGCAGCCCGTCCGCGTCTGCGTAGCCCTCGCGGCAGTGAACTTCGTCTCCGTTGAAGCTGAACCCGTAGTACAGACACTTCGGCTCGTCGGCGGTCGCCGCCATGAACTGCTCGCAGAGTTCCTTAAACGCTTCCAGCTTTCCGTCCGAGACTTTGAAGTACGGATGGATTGAGACGCTTCGATCGTTGGTTGCCATGGACCGATTCTACAATAGTGGACATGGTGGACCTCACACCAAAACAAGCGCTTGAAGCTTTCCTCGCAAAGTACGATCCCGCAATCGCTAAAACCGGGAGGCAGGCACTCGCGGTCATGCGCAAGCTTCTGCCGGGTGCCCTCGAACTGGTCTACGACAACTACAATGCCTTGGGCGTTGGTTTCGCGTCGACCGAGCGCAGCGGCGTTGTGTTCTCCATCGTGCTCTATCCGCGCTGGGTGTCGCTCTTCTTATTTGACGGAGCCGTATTGAAAGACCCCACCATGCGCCTGAAAGGGAAGGGCACTCGTATCCGGCACATCGTGCTCGAAAACGGCGCAGCAACCTTGGCAGAAGCCGCTGTACAGGACCTCATCCGGCAAGGCATCGCCAAAGCAGATCCACCCCTGCCGCAATCGGGCAAGGGAAGGATCGTCATCAAGTTCGTCTCAGCCAAACAGCGCCCGCGCCGCCCGGCAAACTGAGTGGCTATAATGTCCAGTACGCATCGGGCATCGAATAACTCTGCCGAGCAACACTTTGCGTAAGGAGCCAATATGTGCGATCAAGATCATTTTGAAGACGACAAGAAGCTATGGGAAGCTCAAGGGCTAGTGACACGGAAGCAGTTCGGTGTCCTGCTGGGAGCGGGCATGGCCATGTTACTGCCGCAAGTTGCCAATGCGGTTACGGTTGTTGAATCGGACGTGACGATCAAGACCCCCGATGGCACCGCCGACTGTTACTTCGTGCATCCTGCGACTGGCACCGCCCCCGGCGTTCTATTGTGGCCGGATATCTTCGGGCTGCGGCCTTCGATGCGCACGATGGGCAAGCGCCTGGCTGAATCCGGATATTCAGTGCTGGTGGTGAATCCGTTCTACCGCAAGCAGAAGGCGCCTACGGCGTCCAAAGGCGCTGCGACTCCGATCGGGGAGGTCATGCCGTTCATGCAAGCGCTAACCGAGGCGACCCACATGACCGATGCCAAGGCGTTTGTCGCATGGCTGGACACGCAAGCGTCGGTGGCCAAGAATCGCAAGATGGGCACACAAGGTTACTGCATGGGCGGTCCGATGGCGTTCCGCACAGCGGCCGCGATGCCGGATCGCGTTGGCGCAGTCGCATCCTTCCATGGGGCAGCATTGGTGGCGCCTGGGGACAACAGTCCGCACCTGCAAGCCTCGAAGTCCAAGGCATCGTTCCTGGTCGCGATTGCCACCAACGATGATCAGCAGGCTCCCACGGCAAAGGACGTCATGAAGAAGACGTTTGCCGATGCGAAGCTGAACGCGGAAATCGAAGTCTACACGGGAGCTGCGCATGGTTGGTGCCCGCCGGATTCCGGCGTGTACAACGAGCCGTTGGCCGAGAAGGCCTGGACCCGTTTGCTCGCGTTGTACAGCAAGCTGTAGCCAACCGTCGTGTTACAGAGACAAGGTGCGGCGGTTCCATGAACCTCGCACCTTGTCTCACTTTGCAGGTGTCCACTTGTCTGCGAGTGAAAGGTGTCCATGAAAGTTCTGCTCCCGTTCGCGGCTTTGATCGCTCTCGGCGTTCCCGTTTTCGCGCAGTCCGGCGAAGCGCTCTTTAAAGACAGCTGTGCTTCCTGCCATGACGGCGGTATGGATCGCGCCCCCGCGCGGGCCGCTTTGCGGGAATTCAGTGCGGACCGCGTTCTGCAGGCACTGGAAACCGGAGCCATGGTGTCGATGGCCAGCAACCGCACCGCCGTAGAGCGCCGTAGCATTGCCGAATTCGTGACCGGTAAGGCGCTTACGGGCGGCCTCGTCGACGTCCCGTCCCCTGAGGAGATGTGCAAGCTCGGACCGGCACCCGATTTCTCCAAAGTCAGTTGGAACGGTTGGGGACAGAATTCTTCCAACACCCGTTTCCAAGACGCCGCCAACGCCGGACTCTCCGCCGCAGACGTGCCGAAGCTCAAAGTGAAGTGGGCGTTCGGTTTCCCGGGTGAACAGAGCGTGATGGCGCATTCGACGATCGCCGGCGGACGCCTCTTTATCGGAAGCCCAGCAGGCAAGGTCTATTCGCTCGATACAGCCACGGGCTGCGTGCACTGGTGGTTTCAAGCGGGTGGCGCCGTGCGCAACGCAATTCGCATTGAACGCGTGAACAATGTCGCCACCGCATTCTTTGGAGATCAGCGAGGCAACGTCTACGCGCTGGATGCAGCCACTGGCAAGCAGTTGTGGACAGTGAAAGTGGACGCTTCCCCGGTGGCTCGCGTCACCGGGTCGGTCGCGTTCAACAACGGCAAGCTGTACGTGCCTGTGGCATCGGGAGAAGAGGTCGCGAGCACCAAGCCCGACTACGAATGCTGCAAGTTCCGCGGCAGTATCGTCGCCCTGGAAGCAGCCACTGGCAAGCAGGTTTGGAAAACGTACACCATCACGGAGACTCCTAAGCCGACCAAGAAGAACAAGGCGGGCACGCAGTTGTACGGACCTTCGGGCGCTCCCATCTGGAGCAGTCCCACCATCGACACGCGCCGCAACGCCATCTATGCGACCACCGGCAACAACTATAGCGATCCGCCCTCGCGCATGAGCAACGCGTTCCTAGCTATGGACCTCGATACAGGCAAGCTGTTGTGGTCGCGGCAAATGACGGAGCAAGACGCGTACGTTTCGGCGTGCCGCTTGCCCGATAAAACGAACTGCCCCGATTCCAACGGTCCAGACTTCGATTTCTCATCAGGTCCTATCCTGGTCAATCTCCCCAACGGTCGCAGGGCTTTGGTCGCAGGGCAGAAGTCCGGGATGGTTCATGCGATTAATCCGGACCAACAGGGTGAAGTCCTCTGGCAGACGCGCGTAGGCAAGGGCGGCACGATGGGCGGCGTCCAGTGGGGTTCGGCCACCGACGGCACGAACGTTTATGTGGCGAACTCCGACATCAAGCGCATCATGCTGACGTATTCGACGTCCACCGACGCCGATCCCATCCAGGGCGGGGGCATGTTCGCACTACGCCTCTCTGATGGCAAGCAAGTGTGGACGACGCCTCCCGCCACCTGCGGCACACGACCGCGTTGTTCGCCCGCGCAGTCCGCAGCAGTCACCGCGATCCCCGGCGTAGCGTTCTCCGGATCGGTAGACGGACACATGCGCGGCTATTCCACCACCGACGGCAAAGTGATCTGGGACTTCGATTCCGAGCGTGAGTACACAACCGTCAACGGCGTCCCCGGACGCGGCGGCTCCATCGACGGCCCGGGTCCGGTGATCTCCGGCGGGATGTTGTTCATGGGTTCAGGCTACGTCGGCGCGGGCGGAGCGCCCGGGAACGTATTGCTCGGACTCTCCGTCGACGGGAAGTAACAGGAACGGCCTCAGCCTACTTCTGCTTGCCCGCCGCGCCCGCAGGAGCTTTGCCCTTGCCTTGGCCACCCGCAAAGTTCGCCTGCAACAGGTGCGTCAGCGTATGCACGTAACGCAGTTTGCCATTCTCTACGCGGAACAGGTGCGTGTCCGCCGATCCGTTGACTCCAAACGTGCAGAAGGCCACCACTACTCCAATCGTCTCATCGACGACGAAATGCCGCGCGACGATATTGACACCGCTCGGCACACCCACCTGGCACGAATCATCCGCAGCTCCCTTGCCTGTGTGCATGCCACCTTCGGTGCGGTTGCAGGGCTGGCCCCACGGCACCAGGTCCATCTTTCCCTCCAGGAACGCATCGAGATACCCGTTGGCAGCCGACTCCAGCGTGTTGCGCGTATCGCGTTGAGCTGCGGGGATCGTGCCCCATTTCTCACTGGACGAATACTGTAAGTACGTGTCGGCGTTGAACAGCCAGTAACCCGTCTCCGTCCATACCGTCTCTATTTCCGCAATCAACCCGTGATTCACTCGGAGGCGCGTACCCAGCACGTACGGATGGCTCTTGTCGGTAACGATCACCTCGGTGAATGTCTGGCACGTTGACGTATCGAGCAAACTGAAATGGTGGTCGATCTTCATGGGCTTCTTGATGACGCCCGCGTTGATATTCATCACCTGCGTGTTTTCGATGTAGCCTAACGACATCGCCAGCGGCATGCCCGAAGGGTCCCCCTTCGTTTGCGCGGCAATGTAGAGGTCGGTCGCGGCTTGCAGTCCCGGCCGTGTGCAGGCGACCTGAGCAAATCCGGCCGTCGGGGCCAGCAGTGCTCCCGAAAGTATCATCCAGGTAAGAACTGTTCGATTCATCAAACCCTCCCTTAATCAGGATCAGCGTACACCAAATCCACAGTGCGCGGGAGTGATACCGTCCGTCACCCAGGTTGATAGATGAGCCGTTGCCTGCGGAAATCGATGCGAAGCCGCATCACAGGATGCGAACATGAGAATATCTTGAGCAATAGTCCTGAAATCCGTCCCGTCATTGGTATCGACCTGGGTACGACAAACTGTGCGCTCGCGTATTCGCAAGGCGAGACCGTAGAGATGTTTTCCATTCCGCAGTTCGTTCATCCCGGCGAGGTGCGTGAAGAACCACTGTTGCCTTCGTTCTTATTCTTGGAAGATCCACCGATTGTTGGAGTGCTCGCGCAGAGAAAAGGTCTGGACAATCCTGGACGCCTTGTGGCTTCTGCAAAGTCGTGGCTTTCCTACGCCGGCGTGGACCGCAATGCCGCGATCCTTCCCGTCACCGCGCCCGAAGGAGTCAGCAAGGTCTCGCCCGTAGAAGCTTCCTCTCAATACTTGAAGTACCTCAAGGAAGCCTGGAATCAGAAAAGGCCCGACGCTCCGTTTGAAACGCATGACGTCCTGGTGACCGTGCCCGCATCCTTTGATCCAGTGGCACGGGACTTAACTATTAAGGCCGCCGAATCCGCCGGGTACCGCAATGTTGTCATCCTGGAAGAGCCGCAGGCCGCTTTCTACGCCTGGATTGCGCAGAATCCTGACTGGCGCGAACTGGTCTCCGTGGGCGACTTGATCCTGGTGATCGATGTTGGCGGCGGGACCACCGATTTCGCACTCATCTCAGTGGAAGCGGATGCGGGCAAGATCTCGCTACGCCGGATTGCCGTCGGTGATCATATTTTGCTTGGTGGCGATAATATCGACGCTGCCCTCGCGCATCATGTGGGAGCGGCTTTCCCCAAGCTCGATGGAATGCAGACGCACTCCCTGCAGCAGCATTGCCGCTTCGCCAAGGAACGTTTGCTTGCCGAGGATAACCAGGATAGTCAGCTGCCCATCACCATTCTTGGCCGCGGCACCAGTGTAGTGGGCAAGTCGCTGAAAGCGACGTTAACGCGCGCCGACATCATGGGCATCTTGACGGAAGGCTTCCTGCCATCCGTTGCCTTGGATGAGGAACCGGAGGAGCAGGGCGCCGCCCTCTCCGAATTTGGTCTTCCATACGCTTCTGATCCGGCCATCACCAGGCACCTTGCGAACTTTCTCCGCCGTCAGTCCGCCACTCCAACACATGTCTTGTTCAACGGAGGCGTGTTCCTAGCGCCCTTCGTGCGCAACCGGATTGTGGAAGTCCTGAACCAATGGTTTCCCAAGCCCGTAACACCGCTTGTCAGTGGAGACCTGATGCGATCCGTAGCACGCGGCGCGGCCTACTATGGTCGCGTCAGACAAGGCGAAGGCGTGCGGGTGCGCGGCGGAGTGCCCCACAGTTACTACATTGGGATCGAGGCTGCGGCTCCGGCTGTTCCCGGTCGTCCCAAGCCCTTCAAGGCGCTCACGATCGTTCCGTTCGGCATGGAAGAGGGCACCGGCCACCAGTTAACCGACCGACAGTTTGTCCTGAACGTCGGGAAACGGGCGCAGTTCCGATTCTTCCAGTCCAGTGAGAGAACCCATGATCCGGTTGGATCCCTGATTGAAGACATCGACACGACGCTAGAGGAGCTTTCTCCTGTCGAAGCCCTGTTGCCGAGCGAGGTCCATGAGAGCGTCCAGGTCACACTGGAAAGTCTGGTGACCGAAACCGGCATGTTCGAATTGTGGTTTGTCGCCCGCGATGGCCGCCGCTGGAAGCTCGAGTTCAACGTGCGTCCCAAGCGGCCCCGCGAGCGATGAAACGGCTAGTTGTTTAACTCCGGTGCGGCCGCAGGTTGCGGTTTCGCCGGAACTGCCACAGGCTTCGGAAGTTCCACCTTCCCATCCAGCCCGAACACAAACAGCATCGGAGCATTGTCGACCTTCGCGTCATTCGGACCCACGACGTTCGCCGCGCGACCCAAACCGCCGATGAACGCCACGTACTGCTTGCCGTCCACTTCGTAGGTGATCGGCGGAGCCATGCCCGTGCGGTTTGTCTGGACCTCGTATACCTTCGCGCCCTTGTCCGCGCTATACACGCGGAACATGCCATCGTTGGCCACGTGGAACACCAGGTTGCCGGATGTTGTGACGCTCCCGCCTCCGATGCCGCCGCCACCGCTGGCACTCCACGCCAGCTTTCGCCCCACAGGATCCCAAGCCTGCAACCCGCCATTCACGCCCGCTGGAGCCTCGGGTCCGATGGACCCCGTCAACTTCCGCAATTCTCCCGAAGGCCGAACATAGCCAGTCGACCCCGGCTTCAATTCGTCCGTCGCCTTATACGGAAACGGCATGTAGAAGGACGGGATGTAGACAAGCCCTGTGGCCGGGTTGTAAGACATCGGCGACCAGTTGTGTGCGCCGCCACCCGTCGGGTAGATCTCGACTCCGATCGGGTCGTTGTCATAATAGGCCTGCGGATTGACGATCGGACGCCCCTTCTCGTCATGCCCAGTCGCCCACGTCACCTTCACGAACGGCTCGGCCGAGATGAATTCTCCCGATACCCGATCCAGCACGTGGAAGAAGCCATTCTTCGAGGCCTGCATGATCACCTTGCGCGTGCGTCCGCCGAGCGGAAGGTCCAGCAACATCAACTGCTGCACACTGTCGAAGTCCCAGTTGTCGTTGGGTACCGTCTGATAGTGCCACTTCAGAAGCCCTGTCTTCAGATCCACGGCGAGGATCGAGCAGGTATAAAGATTGTCCACGTTCTGCGCGCCCCGGAATTTCTGCACCCACGGTTCCGCGTTACCCGTGCCCACGTAAACCAGATTCGCTTCGGGGTCGTACGCGAAGCCGTCCCACACCGCTCCGCCGCCACCGTTCTTGTAGAAGTCTCCACCCCATGTCTTGGCAGCCGCGCGCATGGCTTCGTTCTCGAACGGTAGCGCCGGATTGCCGGGAACCGTGTAAAATCGCCACTCGCGTTTGCCTGTGGTCGCATCGTAAGCATCAAAGAATCCGCGCGTCGGTTTGTCGCCCCCCGATACTCCGATGATCACCTTGCCGTTCGCAATCCGCGGAGCCATCGTGATCGTGTAGTCATCCTTCGGATACGCCACGCGCGTCTCCCAAATCGGTTTGCCCGTCAGAGCATCCAGCGCGAACAGACGTCCATCGATCCCCGGAGCGATCACCATCCCGTTGTATAGCGCGATGCCGCGATTGACGATCCCGCAGCAAATCTTCGGCCGAACAGTGGTCTGATTGACCTCTGGGTCCCAGCGCCACAGTTCCTTGCCGGAGCGAGCATCGACGGCGAAAACTACGCTCCAGCTAGTGATGCCGTAGAGCGTGTTGTTCCACATCAGCGGAGTCCCTTCCTGATTGCCACCACCCGCGCCCACTACGTACGACCAAGCCAGCCCGAGCCGTCCAGCGTTCGACGTATCGATCTGCTTCAGAGTGCTATAGCGAGTCTCACCCTGAGTGCGTCCGTAGCTCAACCACGATCCCGGCAGCGGATCCGCCGCTGTACCGGCTTTCTTGAGCACTTCGTTGTCGACGCGAACGGCCTGCGCAAATCCCCATGAACAAAACAGCACCACACCTACTGCGCGAATGAGTGTCTTCACCGGTCCCCCCGATTGAATCTAGCGAATCTCGAATAGCCTCTCGGCTCGGTTGCCCGAATGTCGCCTATATATATTGCCACCGAAACGTTTTCGAGGATAGGGTCGATCCAATGCGGCATAGCGGGGAATGGCGCAGCGTTCTGGAGTCCGGACTGAGCGAAAAGACCCAGGCCCTGAAAGCAGTTGATCCCCAGGCGATGGAAAAGAGCCCAGAATCTGCCCAATCGGTCCCGGAGGGGGTTGCTCTATACGACGGTCCTGGACGTGCTCCAACAGGCGGTAGGCTTGGAGGTAGGATTTGTGACTGAAATGAGCACCGGTTGTGCAAACAACTGCATGGGTTGTGTCAAAGACGTGGCCCCGCACTCCAAAGAATCGGCGGCGTCCCTTGTAGTCCTGTCGGGTGGCAGTGACAAAGCAGAGGGCAAAGTAGACACAGGATCAAATCATGCGACACAAGTTAGCCTTCGCCACTAGTGCGCTGTTGTGGGTCGCTTCGTTGGCCCCGGCGCAGAAGCGAGTAGAAGTCCCCGAGGACGCCAGACTGATCGAGTCCATTCAGGGCGCGGACCTGTTCCAGGCATACTGCGCCACCTGCCATGGGAAAGACGGCAAAGGGCAGGGACCGATGGCCAAAGCCCTCAAGTCCTCCCCGCCGGATCTCACCAAGATCTCCGCGCGAAACGGCGGAAAATTCCCGTTCCTGCAAGTCCAGCAGATGATTGCGGGTCAGGCCCCGGTGGTTGTGAGCCATGGCAACCGCGAAATGCCCGTATGGGGACCGGTGTTTTCTCAAGTGACACGTGACCAGGACCTTGGGTCACTGCGTGTTTACAATTTAACCAAATACCTGGAAACCCTGCAGAAATAGCGGATACTGTCGCTATTTCGGAATCGTAACCGGGAACAACCGGAACGGACTCGCGTCTTCGGTCTTGCCCTTCTGCTTGAGCTTGCCTTCCATCGTCCAGCCCATGCCCTTGGTGACTGTGACCGCTGGAGTGCCACCCTCCATGCCGCCTTCCTTCAGCGTCGTGATCTGAACGGTGTCGCCGCTCGGGACAGCCATGGCCGTGCGGCCCGCACCCTCGGCGATGATCAAGCGTTTGCTGTCGATCGCGCGCATCCCGTCCGGACCTTCCAGGGGACGCGATAACTTGAGATCGGTAACCTTGGTAACCTTGCCGTCCTTCGCCAGATCTAGGCGCAGCAGCTTGCTGGTGGTCACGTTGTTCGCGTAAAGCGTATCCCCCAGGAACGCGAGCCCATCCACGCCAGCGAGCAGCGGATCCGCCGCGACTTCGACCGCAGTCTTCTCACCCTTGCCGAACTTGAAGATCTTGGCTCCGATGGTGTCGCTCACATAGATGTCGCCGTTGTTACGGACCGCGAGGTCATTGCAGAAAGGGTTGGCCGTGGGAATGGTGAGCGCACCTTTGGCTGCGCCGGTCTTGAGATCGAACGTTTTGACGCCGCTCTGGCACACCAGCAGCAAGCCGGCCTTTTCATCGGCCAGGACGCCCAACAACGGACCCTTGGTGGTGCTGGCGTCAATCCATTTAGCCGCGATAGTTTGACCGGCGGGAATGCGCCATACCGAACTGGTGCCGTAGCTGCCGATGATGATGGCTCCGTCGGAGGTGGAGGTGATGCTCTCCGGGAAGAGATCCTTGCTGGGGATGGAGATGATCGCCGGGGTGGCAGCATAGAGAGCGCAGCCGGCCGCAAGTAGGACATTCGCCGCTGCGGCGTATTTGATCCAGGGTCTTGATCCGTTTTGCATGTTCTCTATGATGCCACTTTATCGCCGTCCCAACCTTGCGGAAGCCGAAAGCGTGTAGTATGTTAGCGGTGCCAAGGAGAAACACACGATGAAGAAAGCAATGTTCATGATCATGGTCGCGTTGGGCGTGACCGCATTCTTGATGGCGCAAGACGCCTCCAAGTTCAACGGCACCTGGAAGGGCGACGGCGGACAGGTACGCAAGTTGAACTTCAAGGACGGCATCGTATTCATGGAAGAGCAGAATACCAACGGTTTGCTGATCCTCCGCCAGTACCCCACGCAAGGCCAGGAAATCACCATGAGCGAAGGCGTGTGGAAGGACTCCAAGGCTACCGGCAAGATGGTTGGCAATAAACTAGTCGTCGAGACCACCATGCCGAACGGCACCGAGTGGCACGATGAATGGACCATGGCTGCGGACGGCAAAACCTACGCCGCTCTTCGTGTGATGGTGAAGGCCGGTGCCGGCGGAGCGTTCGGCGCTGCCAAAGGCGGCGCTCCGAAGGCCGCTGCTCCTGCTGCGGCGAAGGGTCCCGGCGGCGCTGGCGACGGCAAGGGTAAGGCTGCTGCTCCTGCTGAACCGGAAACGTTCACCAAAATTCAGTAACGGTTTTAAGGTCAGTAACGGTTTTAAGGTCAGTAACGGTTTTAAGGATGGATATGAACTGGAAACGTCTGGCACTGGCGGCGGCGCTCCTCGGCATCCCCGCATTCGCCCAAGTGGATCTCTCTGGGAGCTGGCAACCCTGGCCCTCCGAAGACGCCCTGGGAAATCCCGATCTGGTGGATTACACCGGCCTTCCCATCAATAACTTCGCCCGCCAATGGGCCCTCAGCTGGGATTCCGACCGCTTGGGCGCGCAAGAGCACCAGTGCCAGGTCCACACCGCCGGCTACATCTACGGCGGCCCCCACCGCCTGCGCATCTGGGAGGAGCGTGATCCGCAGACCCAAAACATCGTCGCCCTCCACAACTACATCAGCACCTACGAACAGAACCGCACCATCTGGATGGATAACCGTCCTCATCCGCCCGAATACGCCGCCCACACGTGGATGGGCTTCTCCACCGGTAAATGGGACGGCAACACCCTCACCGTCTACACCACCCATATCAAGCAGGGCTGGTACCGCCGCAACGGGACTCCTTCCAGCGACCAGATGACAGTGGTGGAGCATTTCATCCGTCACGGCAACATCCTCACCCACGTCAGCATCGCCACCGATCCGGTCTACCTGGCCGAGCCGTTCATCAAGACCCAGAGTTACGATGTGTCCGTGAACCCCGAAGGCAATTGGCTGTGGCCCTGCGAGTACGTGAATGAGCTCCCCGGAACCCCCCGCAGCTCGGTCATCAGCTACCAGCCCGGCCAGAATCCGTACCAAACGGAGTTCGCCGCCAAGTATCAGATCCCCATGGAGGCAGCCCTGGGCGGACCGGAGACCATGTATCCGGAATTCATGGACAAGATGAAGGGTCTGAAGCCGCCAGCGAAACCCTCGGTGCAGGGAACTCGATAGCGTGGCGCGGATGGTCGACTCCCGATGCGTGCTAGAAGTCCGCGATCTGGAAGTCTCCACAGTGCTACTTCGAAGAATTCGACGGGTAACTGCTGAAAATGCTCCAGGGGTACGTCAACTCCGACAGGCCAGGTTCTATTGGGAAGTATTTTCCCTATGGCCTCAGCGACGAGCAATGTGAAGGAGAACTTCGCTATTTACTCCGGGATTCAGAGACTGGACCTGTATGGATCTGAAAACATCTCTTAAACAGGAAGCAGACAAGGTCGCGCCTTGGTTGACAGATCTCGGGTTTCAAGTCGTTGAGAGTACCTACAGCGCCGAACACTTCGGAAATTCAATATTAACGCTCAGCTCCCCAAGATTCCTAGTGCAGTTTATCCGTGACCGAGGAGAAACAGCCACCTGTGTGGCATCTCTCGAAGATCCTGCCAATTGGTGTTTGATCGATTTCGTGCTCGAAGCAATTCGAGATGAAGAAAACGAGCCTCCCAAACTTGAGTTGCAGGCCGGGGCCGAGATCCTCCGGGATAACTTTGAGCGTCTATCCGTCGCCCTCGGCTCAAATTATCCGAAAACCAAGGAACTTCTCCGTATGAGGACTCCGCGAAGAATCGATAGGATGCTCGCCCTAGCCGGTAAACAACGCAAGGCTTTGGAAAAGTCGGCGGCCAAACCTCTGGACGGGTCAATCTGGCACCTACGCTAGACGGCAGGTTCCGCCATGGGGAGGGCAAATCCAAGTCTGTCAAAGGGAACATCCACTAGGTCGATGAAGATGGAGAACCGTGTATCCTGATTTCATGGACAAGATGCCGGTGGACCCCGCTAAGACCGCGAACATGGGTCAAATTGTAGACTCCCGCTGCGTCCTCGCCGTCTGCGATCTGGAAGTGTCCACGCGCTACTATGTCGACGTCCTCGGATTCCAGAAGGACCCCATCGACGGCCCCGGCTGGAGCTTCCTCACGCGCGATGTGTTCCATGTCATGCTCGGCGAATGCATCGGTGAGCGGCCCGCGGGCGAACTGGGGAATCACTCCTACTTCGTCTACTGGAACGTCGAGGGCGTGGACGAACTCTATAACGAGTTCAAGGCGAAGGGCGCACTGATCACGTCCGCACCCACCAACAAACCCTGGGGACTGCGGGAATTCGGGCTCAGCACGCCCGACGGACACAGAATTGTCTGCGGTGAGACGATCCGCCTCAATCGGTAGACTCGCACGTCGAGTCCTCGATCGGCCCAACGATACGGCCTTCGCGGATCGGAACGCAGTCGTCCGGGAACTCCTGCACGATCGGAATATTCGCTTCTCTCAGCGCCGTCAGGAAACGATCCAGGTGCTGCATGGCTCCGCTGGGTTGATCGTGCAACACAACGAGACTCCGCTCTCGCGACTTGAATTGTTGCAGGGCCGTCTCCACCCAGCCCTCTGGATCCTTCCAATCGCCAGGGACGCAGTTCCACAGCACGGTGCTGAATCCGCCCTCGACCAAGCGATCCACCACCGCCGGATGCAGTAAATGCTGCCCGAGCTTGCCTTGCCGCCCGTAGGGTCGGAACAAGCGCGGCTTCTGATCGAGCCAGGCCAGCGCTTCCTCGGCCTGATCGAATTCGCGTAGGGCCGCATCGCGATCTAACTCGCCCAGGGGCTGCGTGTGCGAATAGGTGTGGTTGCCGATCCAATGCCCCTCGGCACTGGCCCGCATCGCGAGCGCTCGTCCCTCGGGTGTCACCACCTTGCGCCCCATCACGAAAAACGAAGCCTTCACGGAATGTTTCGCCAGCGTCTCCAGCACGCCGGGTGTAACGTCCGGCTCCGGCCCATTGTCGAAGGAGAGCGTCACGATGGGCGATGAAGGTTGGTTGTGTGGCAAGATGGATCGCTATTTCGACGCTGCGGCTCCGGCCTGCGCCGTACGGCCGTCCTGATCGCTGGTGCCGCCCGAAGCGCCCACTGCTCCAATGATTTTGCCGTCCACGATCAGCGGAATGCCGCCTTCCACAGGCGTCGCACCGGTCAGGCCCAGAATGCGGAGCCCGTCTCCGCCCCCTGCGAGGGTGTCCTGGAACGATTTGGTCGGGCGCCGGAACAGCGCGGCCGTCTTCGCTTTATCCATGGCGATCTGGACGCTCCCCAACTGCGTGTCCTGCATGCGTTCGAAGTAGACGAGGAAGCCGCCGGTGTCGACCACGGCCACCGCCATCGCCCAATTGTTCTTGCGAGCCTCGGCAATCGCGGCTGCGGCAACCTTCTTCGCGGCGTCGGTTGAAATGGCGATTCCGTAGGGAGTATTGGCCGGCGGAACCAGCGGCGTTTGGCCGAACGCGGCAACGGTGAGCGTCAGAGCGGCTAGGATTCGTTTGAGATGCATGGGACCATTATCGATCAAGTTGGCCCGCCGCGCCCCTGGAAGTTTAGGGCTCCGAATAGGGCAAACCGCTGAAACTCGCGCATTTTCAGGCTATCAGCGCAGTTGATGTAAACTATCACTTGTCCGCTATTGCGCCTCGGGTAGGCACAGTCCACAATCCTTTGGGGTTGTTTCTTTGGGAAGGGGTTTGTCTATGAACATTAAAGGTCTTTTAGGTGTGTGCGTCTTGCTTGGGGCGGCTAGCCTCAGTGCGTTCGCCCAGTCCAACCAAGGTTCCATCACCGGAACCGTCCGTGACCAGACCGGAGCAGTCGTAGCGAGCGCTCCCATCGAGCTGCGCAGCGCCGGCACGGGGGCCATCCTCAGTGGCGGCACATCGGAAACGGGAAATTTCTCGATTCCGGTTCCTGCCGGCAACTATGAGATGTCTGTATCAGTGACTGGATTCAAAAAGTTCGTTCAAACCGGAATTCCGGTGGTCGAAGGTCAAGCAACTCGCCGCGACGTCCAACTCCAAGTCGGTCAGGCGGCGGAAGTGATCACGGTCACCGATACCGCGCCTCTTCTCAAGACCGAAAGTGGCGACGTGAGCTATAGCGTCAAATCAAACCTGGTGAATCAGATTCCGGTCTTGACGCTGAGCGGCACAGGTGGCGCACTTGGTAATATTCGCAACCCTCTCTCCATGGCCGTCGTGGTGCCGGGAGTACAATACAATCCGAACGGGTTTCAAACGATGGTAGTCAACGGACTGCCAGCCAATAGCCAGACAGTCATGATCGATGGCCAGGACGCGAGCCCCACTCTGTGGCGCGGTGTTAGCACCGATCGCAGCCAGGGCGGCGTCGATGCAATCGAAACCCTCCAGATGCAGACCAGCAACTTTGCCGCCGAGTTCGGTAAGACCGGCGGAGCATTGTTCAACTACACAATGAAGTCCGGCACCAACGCCTATCACGGTTCGGTGTACGACTATTTCGTCAACGAATTCCTGCACGCCGGAACCCCGAATACGGCATGGTTCGATCAGAGCACGGCGGCCAATAACTTCCGCTACGACTATAAGGGCAACGACCACGTCCGCAATCGGCAGCGCCGAAACGATTATGGCTTCACAATCGGTGGGCCGATCGACATTCCGAAGGTCTACGATGGCCACAACAAATCGTTCTTCTTCTTCAATTTCGAGCAGTTCCGCGAAAGCCAGACGAACAGCACCTCGATTGTGACGGTACCAACGCTAGCCTATCGCCGGGGCGATTTCGCAGCGGCCGGCTGCGGCGACTTTGACACAGTAACCGGGACTTGCCGCTTCCGTCAGCAGATCACTGCAGGCGGCGTTCAGGCGGTTGATTCCGCTGGCAACCTCATCGTCAACGGCGGTGTCTATGACCCGAACTCATACAAGGTGGTAAATGGATTTCCGACGCGCACGTTATATCCGAACCAGCAGGTCCCTCTGACTAGCTTTGACCGGGTGGCAACTAACATTCAGAATCTGTTCCCGTTACCCACCAACGCCAATCTGACAAACAACTACAACGTACCCACCTTCGTCAACTGGCGCCACAACTCGATCCCGTCGATCAAGTTGGATCACAACATCAACTCAAAAATGCGCATTTCGGGATATTGGGGGCAGACCATTACCAATCAGCCCAATGCCAACGGCTTCGATGCGGCCCAGTATCCGTGGACCGGAGCGCAATTCAACGCGTACCACAACAACACGGTCCGCGTGAATTTCGACTACACCCTTGCGCCCACGCTGATCCTGCACCTCGGAGCTGGGTATTTCCACCAACGGGAACCCAATCCCTCCAATCCGTATGATCAGACCAAGCTCGGCCTCCCGGGCGCTGGAGCTGTCAACGCGTTTCCGTACACCGCAGCGTTTCCGACGATTGGTGGTCTCTTCTCTGGTGCGGGCGGTTTTAGTTCCGCCATCGGAGCTGGCTTCGATGCTACGGCTTGGGAACAGAAGCCCACGGCCAACTTAAACTTAACCTGGGTCAAGGGCAACCACACCTATAAGTTCGGTGGCGACATGACGCTGGAAGGCTATATCACGAAAAACCGGTGGCGCGCGAACGGAAACCTGGTCTTCGGTAATAACCAGACAGGCAACCCGTTTGAAAGCACCGGCGTAGCTCTGAACGTGCCCGCACCGACCGGCTTTGGATACGCCAGCTTCCTGTTGGGTCAGCCGAACAACATGTCGCTCGCGCAGCCGAGCTTTACCCGCGAGGGTAGCAAGGCGATTGCTGGCTTCTTCCAAGATAACTGGAAAGTGACGCGCAAACTGACGGTGGAGTACGGTCTTCGCTACGACTTCCAGACCTATTTGCGCGAACAGCACGGTCGTCACGCCTCGGCGTCGTTCAGCCAGTTCAATCCGACCGTGGGTTTGAAGGGCGGGATCGTGTATGAAGCAACTTGCGGATGCCGCCAGTCTTCCAACTACCCGTTCGCGTTCGGTCCGCGTCTCAACGCGTCCTACGCCATCAACGACAAGACAGTGTTCCGCGCGGGTTTCGGCGTAAACTACAACGTCGTGCAAACCACAGCCGGCAATAATTTCAGCGTTGGAGATTTTTACAACATCAACGCTCCCGGATACGGCATCACGCCGTTGAACCAGGGACTCCAGGGTGGCAATACCTTCTACAAGGGCAACCCCTACGGAAACACGGAAGTTATCTGGCCGGTATTCGATCCGGGTCGGTTGCCGACGCGCAACGCCGGGTTGCTACCGCCCGAATCGCCGTTCAGCCTGTATCACCCGGATTCGCGCCCTGGCCGCATCATGCAGTGGAGCGTCGGCATGCAGCGCGAAGTTGTTAAGAACCTGGTCATTGAAGCCAGCTACGTCGGCAATCGCGGTGTGTGGTTCTATTCGCCGCTGCTCGACACCATGGCCATGAACAGCCTCGGTGGCGGTCAACTTGCGCGCTATGGTTTCGATATCACGAATGCCACGGACCGCGCCTTGCTCGGCCAAAACATCGGTGGCAATGCCGCAGCCGCACAAAGGGGCATCTTCGCTCCGTACGCTGGCTTCCCGGGCACGCAGCAGGTAGGTCAGGCAATCCGGCCGGTACCACAGTGGAACACTGTGAACCCCTACCTGGGCCCGAACCGCGGCAATACGTGGTACGACTCGTTGCAATTCCAGGCCACCAAGCGCTATTCGAACAACCTGGACTTGACGGCGAACATCACCTACTCGCACGCCATGGTGTTGGGCGCCAGCGCGGACACGGACTTCTTCTTTGCGGGTCGCCCGCAGATCACCGATCCGTTCAATCGCGCCAACCAGAAGCAGTTGAACCAGTTGAACCCGCCTCTTAAGACGGTTATCTCCGGCACCTACACCACGCCGGGGATCGGCAAACGCGACGGGTTCATGCGGGTAGTAAACGTTGCCCTCAAAGACTGGCAGATCGGAGCCGTTCTGCAATACCAGAGCGGTGCGTTGCTGACCACGCCGAACTCCAACAATGCGTTGACTACCCAGTTGCGTATTACTCCTCCGGCAGGCGCTGCGTTTAACCCGTGGAACTTCATCTCGGGTTCGCAGTTCTTCCGCGCGGGCTTCGACGCGAACGGGAAGTTCGATCCTCGCGCCTACAATCCGGCCACTCCGACCGATCCAAACTTTACTTCCGTTTTGACGGGAGGCATTCAGGCCAACGGGACATGCAACGTGGCACAATGCGCTTGGTCCAATCCGGCGGCTGGCCAGTGGGGTGTCACCTCGCCCTACCTGGAAGGCTTCCGCTGGCAGCGTCAGCCAAGCGAGAACGTAAATTTTGGTCGCAACTTCAGGATGGGAGCGGAAGGTCGTGCGGTCCTGAACGTCCGCGCCGAATTTGCGAACGTGCTGAACCGCATGTTCTACGCGGCACCGTCGACAGCCAACCCGCTGGCGGCCGTTACGACGGTCACGCAGCGTGGCGCAATCATTCCGACTGGCGGCTACGGTGTCGTCAACACCTTCAACGGTGCCGGTGCGCGTCCCCGTACGGGCACCATCGTCATCCGCCTCACCTTCTAACCTCCGCTTAGTTGCTTCTTCCTCAGGGCCACCCGCAAGGGTGGCCCTTTTTCTTTGCCAGACGTGTGCCCCGCCACAAAGGGCGCTATCATCGCAGTGGTAAACCGGAAATAGCTTAACGCCCCAGCGTGATGACCTTCCACATCCTCACCATCTTCCCCGACTTCTTTCGAGGCCCTCTGGACTATGGGGTCGTCGAGCGTGCCCGCAAGGCCGGCCTTCTCGACATCCAAATCCACGACCTCCGCAATTGGACTCACGACCGCCATCGCACCGTCGATGACCGACCGTTCGGGGGCGGGGAAGGCATGTTGCTCAAAGCCGAGCCTATCTTCGAGGCCGTCGAAGCTATTCTCCCCGGTCGCCAGCAAGGTGATCCCGATCGTCGCGTAGTACTCCTGTCCGCACAAGGCCGTAAATTCGACCAAGCCCAGGCCCGCACCTACGCCGGGCTCAAGGAGCTCTTGCTGATCTGCGGCCGCTATGAAGGCGTTGACGAGCGTGTAGCCGAGCACCTGGCCGACGAAGAACTCTCCATTGGAGACTTCGTTCTCAGCGGCGGCGAACTGCCGGCTGCTATCGTGATGGACGCCGTCGCCCGGCTGCAGGAGGGAGTACTAGGTAACAAGGACTCCTCGGTCAACGAATCCTTCAGCGAACCCGGCCTGCTCGATTGTCCCCAGTACACCCGGCCCGAGGAATTCCGCGGCTGGAAGGTCCCGGAAACGCTGTTGGGCGGCAATCACGCACACATCCGAGAGTGGCGCAAACAAGCGGCGAAACTAAAGACTGCAAGACTGCGTCCAGATCTGCTAAACTCTTGAGAGGTATAACATGATTCACCCGGCGCTGGCGAAAATCCTCAACAAGAACAAACGGGCTACGGTCCATCCCTCATTCCGCGAAGGCGACACCATTAAGGTGCACGTCAAGATCAAGGAAGGCGACAAAGAACGCCTCCAGATCTTCGAAGGCGTTGTGATCGCGAAGAACAACACCGGCATGAGCGAGACCATCACGGTCCGCAAGATCAGCTTCAGCCATGGCGTCGAGCGTATCTTCCCGCTGCAGGCACCTGTAGTCGACCACATCGACGTGGTCCGCACAGGCCGTGTCCGCCGCGCCAAACTGTATTATTTGCGTGGCTTGAAGGGCAAGGCTGCCCGTCTCAAGGAACGCGTCTAGGTTCTCTCTAAGCCCGATGCCCAGCAGCCGCCACGAACGATCGTTGCGGTTGCTGGGTTACTCCGCCATTGCCGGAGTGGACGAAGCTGGCCGTGGTGCACTTTTTGGACCCGTGTTTGCTGCCGCAGTGATTCTTGACCCCGCCCGTCCTATTCGTGGCTTGGATGACAGTAAACAACTGTCGCCTGACCGCCGCGAGTTCCTCTCCCGTCGCATCCGTGACCGCGCCCGAGCGTGGGCCATCGGAGCCGCTGACGCCTTTGAAATCGACCACTGCAACATCCTCGAAGCCAGCCGTCGCGCCATGCAGCGTGCCATCTCCCAACTTTCTCCCGCTGCAGACAGCCTCCTCATTGATTTTGTGAAACTGCCTGTCGACCTCCCCCAGCGGAACCTCGTCCATGGCGATTCGCTCAGTTTTTCCATCGCGGCCGCGTCCATCCTGGCCAAAACCGCCCGTGACCACGCCATGGCCGCCTGGGGCGCTATCTTCCCGGAATTCGGACTGGCTTCCAACAAAGGCTACTCCTCGCCGGACCATCTGGCAGCACTGCGGCGCGTGGGTCCGACCCCGCTCCACCGCTTCAGCTTTGAGCCCGTACGCGCTGCTGGACCGCAATTTGCGTGGCAGGGCTACCCAATCGCCACCGAGACCGGTCCAACTCAGGGAGAACTCTTCGCGTGATGCCAGAGTCATTCCCCATTCATCCTGTTCCGCCATCCGATCCTGCGTCCCGCCGGTATCGCATCCTTCGGTATGTGTTCGCCCTCTTCACGCTGGAAGTCGGCCTGTTCCTTTTCATCTTCCCCTGGACTGACACCTGGCTTTTCAACTACTTCCAGGATTCCAACGAGATTCTCCGCAACATTTGGGAAGATCCGTACTTCCGTGGCGCCATTAGCGGACTGGGAGCCGTAAACATCTACCTGGCCATCCACGAATTCCTGCGAACCCTTCGAGGGGAATAAGTCTCTTGTTGTTCGCGGTATCGCCCCTTCTTCTCCCTGCTCTAAAACCCTAGTACTTTCTAAACTTTTGGCTTGCAATCTCTAAGGTGAATCACTTACACTGTCTCAGTGAGTATTCCTCCCGTTCGTTAGGGGGAAAGCTTTAGCACTTTGTGGGTTGGGGTGCTACGCAAAGACGGAGTATGGAGGTTTAGAAAGTCATCATGAAGAAGAGCCAAAAGTTGGCCGCCGTGATTGCACTAGTGTTTATGTTGGCGATGGCCATCAGCCCAGTTGCGGCTGGTCCGTGGCCGTTTCCTGACGACAGCGCTGGTGGCAACATCGCAGCGGGTCCGTGGCCGTTTCCGGACGACAGCGCTGGTGGCAACATTGCTGCCGGTCCGTGGCCGTTTCCAGACGATAGCGCTGGCGGCAACATCAACGCGTAATTTTTCGCGTAAAGTTGTAAAGTTTTGAGGCCACGTGCCGTTCTCCTATATAGGTAGGAGCGACACGTGGCTTTTGTTTCTGAGGTGCTGAGTTACGGAGGGATGATTCTTCAAGTCATTGCTCTGATTTTCTTGGCGCGTGGCCCCATCACCCGCTACTTTCCGCTTTTCCTCTATCTCTTTACCCTGTTTGGGATTACCTCCGCGTTAGGCTGGGTCTACCGCACTCAAGGCGTCTCCAACGAACTCTACTTCAATGTCTATTGGGGCGGGGAAATTCTGAATGACCTGCTCTTATTCTTCCTGGTAATCTCCCTCACGACGCGCGCACTGGAAGGCAGTCCACTGAAACCCAAGATCGTTCGCTTGCTGGCGATCGTGTTGGTGGTCGTGGTGGTTGCGCCGTTTGTGTTGTTCGATAGCGACATCTTTGGACGCCGTTGGAATCAAAGCGTCGCGCAGCTCCTGAATTTCGGAGCGGGGGTGATGAATCTGGCGCTGTGGAGCGCACTTCTCTTGTCCCGTCAGCGGGACCGTCAGTTGTTGACCGTCAGCGCGGGTCTGGGTGTGACAGTCGCAGGAGCGGCCTTAACGCTCGGCGTGCGGCAGTTTACGCATCAGGATGACCTGCTGCGGACGATTACCGATGTAGTCTACCGTGTGAGCCAAATCGCGAGTCCGCTGATTTGGTGCTGGGCTTTCCGGCCGGCGAAACCGAATCTTGCGGTTCCGCCCCCGGTGGATATTACTGCTTCCGCAAGCTAAGGCCGAGCTCGCGCAGGCTCTTATCAGGAACCTCGCTGGGAGCTTCGCACATGACGTCCGTGGCCTTCGCCGTTTTGGGGAAGGGGATGACGTCACGGATCGAAGTTTCGCCCGCCAGAATCATCACCAGACGGTCCAGTCCTAAAGCGATGCCGCCGTGCGGAGGCGCACCGTATTCGAGACCTTCGAGCAGATGGTTGAACTTCTTCCGGGCTTCTTCCTGGCTTAGGCCCAGTGCCGAGAAGACTTTCGATTGGATGTCCTGACGGTGGATACGGATGGAGCCGGAGCCAAGCTCCGTTCCATTGAGCACCAAGTCGTAGGACTTGGCGTGGCAATGCGCGGGGTCGGATTCCAGCTTGTCGATGTCGGTATCGAGTACCGAGGTGAACGGATGGTGCGCCGCGTTCCAACGGTTTTCTTCTTCGTCCCATTCGAACATGGGGAAGTCCAGCACCCAGAGGAACTTGAAGTCTTTGCCTTCGAACGCCTTGTGTTTGTCAGCGAAACGCTGTGCGGCTTGCAACCGGAGCTGTCCGCAGGCGGCCAACATGGTGTAATCGGGACGCTTGCCCTTCAGTTCGCCACCCCAGCCCGCCATCAGCAGCAGATCGTCCGCGCCGACGTAGAGCAGGTCGCGAACCTTCGCCATTTGAGTGGGGAAGTCGCGTTCCAAGCGGCGCACGTCGTCAAACACGCGCAGGCCACGCTCTTGCCCGAAGGCCTTCAATTCGTCGCGATCCTTGCGGCTCACGGTGCCCACGTTGGGAATCCGGATGGCCACCAAGGGCATGCCCTCGGCTGTGAGACCCTCACCCTCAAACAGGTGTTCCACGCAATGGAACGGCGGGATGCGCATGTCGGGTTTGTCGATGCCGTACATGTGCATCGCGTCGTTGTAGCTCAAGCGCGGGAACGGAGCTTCCACGTTGTAACCGGCGACCTTGCAGGCGGCGACGACCAACGGCTCAATCACTTCGAAGATCTGTTCCTGTTGCGGGAAGGACATCTCCAAATCGATCTGGGTGAACTCGGGCTGGCGATCGGCGCGCAAGTCTTCGTCGCGGAAGCAGCGCGCGATCTGGAAGTACTTGTCAAAACCGGAGACCATCAGCAACTGCTTGAAGATCTGCGGCGACTGCGGCAGCGCGTAGAATTGCCCCGGGAAAACGCGGCTGGGCACCAAATAATCGCGCGCGCCTTCGGGAGTGGAGCGGCCCAGGAACGGCGTCTCGATTTCGAGGAAGCCCTGGTCGGTCAGAACCTTGCGAATTTCAAACGTGATCTTGGAACGCAGGATGATGTTGCGCTGCATCTGCGGGCGGCGCAGATCGACGTAGCGATACTTGAGGCGCGCGTCTTCCTTCACGTCCACGTTCTCTTCCATGGGGAAGGGCGGCGTCTTCGATGTGTTCAGAATATGCAGCTTCTCGCACACGATTTCGACTTCGCCGGTGGGGATGGACGGGTTGATGGTGTCCTGGGAACGCAGGTCCACCAGGCCTTCCACGGCGATCACGTACTCGGGGCCCAGCATGTCGGCCTTGAGGTGGACGGCGGGGTCGCCATCGGCACGGAACACGATCTGCGTCACGCCTTCGCGGTCGCGCAGGTGCAGGAAGAGCACGCCACCCAAATCGCGGCGGCGATGGACCCAACCCATGACAATGGCGCGTTTGCCGGCGTCGGCGGCGCGGAGTGCTCCGCAGGAGTGCGTGCGGCGAAGGTCGCCGAGAAAGTCTAGAGGTACTTGTTCTTCCATGGTGGTTATCGAATGCGGCCAGCGAGTTCGGAACGGGATACCTTCACCTGCTCGCCCGCAGCCATGTCCTTTAATGAGTATGAACCTGAGGAGACCTCGTCGTCTCCGATGATGAGCGCGAAGCGTGCACCACTTTTGCTGGCGACTTCAAGCGCGCGTTTCAATTTTTTGTCGGTGGAGCGTTCCACTGAGATGCCTTGCGCCCGCAGTTCGGCCACGAGTTCGCCCGCGTGCATGTCCGCAGCGTCGCCCATGGTGGCCACGAACACGTCGACCGATGCGGCGGCTTGAGGCTGCGCTTCCTGCACGCTCATCACCAGGCGATCTTCGCCGATGGAGAAGCCGATGCCGGGTGCAGCGACGCGCGAGCCCAGGGATTCCGCGAGACCGTCATAGCGTCCGCCGCCCAAAACGGAGTTTTGGGCTCCAAGTGACCCGTGAGTGATCTCGAACGTGGTGCGGGTGTAATAGTCGAGGCCACGCACCAGGCGCGGGCGGACTTCGTAGGCGATGTTGCGGTTATCCAGGTGCGCTCGCACGCTGGTGAAGTGGTCGGAGCAGCCGGGGCACAGGTGATCGAGGATCGACGGCAGAGCGTTGATCGTATCCTGATCTTCCGGAATCTTGCAGTCGAGTACGCGCAGTGGATTCGTGGTCGCGCGACGTTGGCAGTCCGTGCAGAGCGTTGAGGCAACTCCATCGAGCTGTGTGCGCAATGCGGCGAGGAACGCCGGGCGGCAACTGGAGCAGCCCACCGAGTTCACGATCAAGTGAAAGCCGTGCAGACCCGCAAGGCGCAGCAGATCGACCACCATCTCGATGACTTCCGCGTCGACGATGGGCGATTCCGAACCGATGGCTTCCGCGCCGATTTGATAGAACTGCCGATAGCGGCCCTTTTGCGGGCGTTCGCGGCGGAACATGGGTCCGATGTAGTACAGCTTCTTCACGCCTGGGATCTGGTCGAGACGGTGTTCGATGAACGCCCGCATGACTGAGGCCGTGTTCTCCGGACGCAACGTCAGCGAACTGCCGTCCTTGTCTTCCCAGGTGTACATCTCTTTGCCGACGATGTCGGTGTCTTCGCCGACGCCGCGCGCAAACAGTGCGGTCTCTTCGAAGATGGGGGTGCGGATTTCCTGGTAGTTGAAGGTGCGGAAGACTTCGCGCGCCACGGCTTCAACGCGATTCCACGCGGCGCTCTCCGGCGGAAGAATATCGCGGGTTCCCTTGACTGCTTTTACGGGGTTCACGCCGGATCCTTGTAGTGAGCGGAGCGCGAGACGTAGCCGTCGACGCCCTTTGAAAAGCGAGCTTTTTCCTCTTCGCTGACCGCGCGGCGCGGTTTGGCAGGTGTGCCCATGACGAGGGTGTCGGGCGGTACTTCCATGCCTTCGGGGACCAGTGCTCCCGCAGCGACGACCGATCCTCGACCGATCTTCGCGCCGTTGAGAACGATGGAGCCGATACCGATCAACGCGCCGTCTTCCACAATGCAGCCGTGCAGAACAGCAGCGTGTCCCACGGTAACGCGCTTGCCGATGATCGCGGGGAAGCCTTTGTCGGTGTGCAGAATCGCACCTTCCTGGATGCTCGATTCATCGCCGATGGTGATGGGTTCGATGTCGCCGCGCAGTGTAGCGGTGGGCCAGATGCTGGCGCGCTCCCCTACGGTCACGTCGCCAATGACGTGCGCGCCGGGGTCAACGTAGGCGGATGCAGCGATCCGGGGAGTAATGCCACGCAAGCTTCGAATCATGGGTTTAAGTTAGAGAAGCGAAAAGGGGTAAACATCAATGCTAACAGCGTGCGTTGCGTGAGAGCAAGACGAGACCTTGTGCCTTCTGACTACATCTGGTTTCGCTGCACTGGTTCGATAAGTTGTACGCAATCTGGTTGGACGCCGATGCCACCATGTTCGTCGCTGAGGGTTAGCGCAACCCATCCGCCCCAGTCGATGTCTTCGACTCGGAATGTCTTGCTGAGGGCAAACTCAAAGGCTCGACGGACTTCAGGGTAGGGATGGTCGGGACCTATGTGAACCGGAATCTTCGCCACGCGGACGAGGTCTCCAATCTCGAACTGCCGTTGCATAAACGGATTCTAGCATCCGACGACTGTGGGATTGGTGGGGACAAATCAAAGAAATCAGTCACGCAAAGACGCAAAGGAACGCCAAGAAACGGAAATTAAAGAATAGGTGACGCTAGGCTAAGGCAAGATTCGCTTTGGCGCGGAGATCCAGGCCGGCGAACTCGGCGCGGGCGAGTTTGGGGAATGCGGCCGCGCCGATCATGGCGGCGTTATCGGTGGAGAGGCCCAATGTGGGGAAATATACGGGGTAGGGAAAGAGTGCCCGGTCCGCGGCCCGGCGCAGGCCAGTGTTGCAGGCTACTCCTCCGGAGACGATCAGCGCTCGGGCGCCGATCTCTTCGCCGCTGCGTTTGGCGCGGCGCAGGAGTTCTTCGATCACCGTGTATTGGAACGACGCCAGCACGTCTAACGTTGCTTGCGGAGTGACTTCTAGCCACTGCTCGACGCTGGGCTTGTGGTTGGAGGCTAACATCGCGCGCCGGGCGGCTAGCTCCTCTGCCATGTCGCGAGCTTCGAACCAGCGCAACA
>CALQCC020000031.1 GCA_943328975.2 Bordetella parapertussis
ATCCTAGCCGAGGCCCGCAAGATCGCCGGCTCCATCGAAGGCAAAGACGTGATGTTGCGCGTCCACCCCGACGTGGCCAAGGTCATCAAGTCGCACCAGAACAAGTACCTGGAAGAGCTGGAAGAAGTCCTCCGGCGCCCGGTGCTGGTGAAGAGCGATCCGCTGCTCCATAACGAGAAGTTCGACTTGGCGTAAGCGAAGTCGGTAACGTTGTACGATAAAGCCCATGCAGGCATTACGCCGCGCATGGGCTTTCTTCGTTCTACTGCTTGATGAATCGGGCGGTGTCCAAGATCTGCATTGATGGTAAGCTCGAAGCCATGCAGTCACAACCTAAAGGCTCACGTCCATATCTGTTCAACTGGTGGGTCTACGGAACCGGCTTTATTGGCGGGCTGGTTGCGTTGTTTCAATTTTTGAAAAGGTGACTGCGGTCCTAGGACACCACCAGAGCTCGAGCATAATCAGCCGTTCGTCATCACACGTTCCGCGGCGTCCGGTGCTGGTGAAGAGTGACCTAGTGCCCTATAAAGAGAAGTTCGATCTGGCGTAACTCTACGAACCGCTCCCATGATTAAGCTTCATCCAGGAGGGCATTGGCCTCCTGGATGTACTGGCTGATTGCTTCCCTTAGCGCCTGATCCGAGTTCTTAAGTGCACTGAGAGGAACCCGGGATCCGTTGATTCTGATGTCCATGGACTTGTCAAACACTTTTACCGACGCGCCCGGGAGAGCTGCTGCAATCCGTTCAAGAAACGTACGGATGATCTTGGGCCCTTCTGTTGTTGTCCGCAGTTTCCCGTTAATAGATGGTCCCCAGAAATCCACGTAAGGGGGGTTGAAGTAGATCAGTCCTTGTCTGTCGCCATTCGCGAGGCTGCGCTTGAGCATCAGGCTCTCCCCGGTCGAACCGATCTGCGTTTCGATCGAGAGGTCACTAAGCGTTTGTACGAAACCTTTGATCCATGCAACTTGTTCGGGTGCGGTCGCTCCAAGCCATTCGTAGAATCTGTCTCCAGATATCGATGTCTTCGTTTCCGTTACTATCGCCGCGGCACCTGGGCCGGATTCCGTAACGGTTAGTTCCGTCCCCTGAGACGTGACCACAGTGACGTGCCGTTCGATGGTCTGCGTTCTTGCCATTACGTCCGGCAACGCGAGAATAGCTCCATCCGGCATTGTATAGAGTCGAATCTGAACGATGCCGAACGAGTAGCGCAAGGAATGGTGCATCAGATGGTTCGCGAGACTTTCCATATCGTCCCGCACGCCGTCGCCCAAGATCAGGAGGAGGAAACGGCCTTCGCGCAGGTTTCGTGATACACGGTCAACGAAGTCAGTTTCACTCGGTGAATCGGGGGCGGCGCGACTAACGAGTTCAAAAAGAGGGTTGTCTCCCAATGCCTCCTTCGAGCGCAGCTTGCGAATGCTGTCATTCAAGGTGTTGTACTTCAATCCAGCAAAATCTTTGGCGTATTCGAGTATCTGCGTAACAACCTTGCGCCTGGCCTCCTGATTCTTCCAGAGCTTCACCTCAACCAATACGGGATAGCCAGTGGGGGTGAAATAGAGATTGTCGAGATATCCGGAACCCAGGGGGAGTTCGCATACTATCGGAACGATGTCGCTGAAAGACGACTCCACTTCCTCAGCGGGAACGAGTTCGGGGTGCTGATTGATAAGCGATTGAAGCCATCTTTCGTCGTACGGAGGCTTGTCTAGCGGGATGCGCCGTAGCACGGAAAGTGACTGGTCGGAGGTTCCGAAACTGTGAATCAGCGCAGGCGTTAGAGGCATGTAATAGTCAGATCCCGATCTAAAGGGCTTAGAAGTGCATGAACGCCGGATAGTAGCACAACCAATGTGTCGAGCGTATTGGGCAAGCAGTTCCCCTCTCCCTGACGAGGCAAACTACTCTCCGTCGAAGGCTTTCAGAAAGTCGTCTGGCATCGGTTCGAAGAACGAGGGCGGAACGGTGATCATCCCCTTCGCTACACTAATCATGGGCTTGCGCTTGCGGCCTAGGTGGGCTTTTGCCTCGCTCATGTTCGCTCGCTTCACGGGGGCTATTGCGTCCGCGCTGCAATAACTGCTTTCGGGTTCCAGGCCGGTACGGAACTCCTTTCGCAACCATAACCTGCCGCCGCACCCGCCCTCCGCCGCTCGCCCGCCGTGTTATTTCAATACCTGATGGGTGCCTCTTTCAACCACCAACCCGCCTCGCCGCGCACCGAAAAATACCAAACGAACCCAATTTCCGCGCCTATCTCACTCACAACACACGCACTTCCGCCCCGAAAAACGAACCCATTTGGGCCCCAACCTCGCTACAATAACCACTTGCGCTACTTCTTCAGCCGCCGGGTCCCTCACCCTCACCGCGTCCTGCTCATCGAGAGCGGGTCCCGAGGCGTGATCGAAAAGCTGCTGCCCCTCTTGCCCGGAGCGTTCGGCCACGTCGAGATCGACCTCGTCACCTGCTACGTCGACCAGCCCGCAGGCTTCACGGGGCGCGTGTTCAACGTCAACGAATACGGTGGACCCTCGGGGCGCGACCGGCTGCTGGCGGATCTCGCGGCGCGCGACTATCAACTCACTGGGCTCCTCTGCACAGCCGAGCCGATCATGACCAAGTGGAAATGGTGGCTTGCGTGGAAGCTGCCGGTCAAGGTTTTCATCATCAACGAAAACGCCGACTTCTTCTGGTGCGATTGGAGCCACTTCGGCGTCGTGTGGAATTTCGCGCTCGAACGCGCGGGGCTCACCGGAGCAGCCGCCGTGCCCGCGCTCGCTCGGCTGCTGTTTCTGCCCCTAACCGTAAGCTTCCTGCTGGCGTATGCTGGCACTGTACATTTCCGAAGGAGATTGCGCCTGCTATGAAAGCTATCTACATCGATCAACCCGGCGGACCTGAAGCGCTCGTTTACGGGGACCGGCCGAAGCCTGCGCCCGCCGCGGGGGAGGTGCTGGTGAAGGTCGCCTACTCCGGCGTCAACTTCATCGACACGTATCATCGTGGGGGACTCTACAAGCTCCCACTGCCGGCGATCATTGGGTCGGAGGCGGCGGGTACGGTCGAGGCCGTGGGTGAAGGAGTAACACAGTTCAAGCCCGGCGATCGCGTCGCGTATGCGATGGCGCGCGGGTCATACGCGGAGTACCACGCGGTCCCTGCGGGGCAGTTGGTGATCGTGCCGGACGCTGTGCCGCTCGACATCGCAGCGGCCGCGATGTTGCAAGGCATGACGGCGCACTATCTCACGCACTCGACGTTCGAATTGAAGCACGACCACACCGCTCTGGTCCACGCGGCTGCGGGTGGCACCGGGCGCTTGATCGTCCAGATGGCGACGATGGCGGGCGCTCGCGTCATTGCTACCGTGGGGTCTGAGGCGAAGGCGAAGCTGACGCTCGGCGATGGGTCGAGCGCGGCGATTCTCTATAACTCCGAAGACTGGGTCGCGGAAGTGAAGCGGCTCACTGATGGCAAGGGCGTCGACGTGGTGTATGACGGCGTCGGCCAGTCGACGTTCCTCAAAGGGCTCGACTGTTTGAAGCCCTTCGGCATGATGGTGACGTTCGGGCAATCGAGCGGGCCCATCGGCACGTTCGATCCACTGCTGTTGGCTGCGAAAGGCTCGCTCTATCTCACGCGTCCCACGCTCGCGACCTATATCGCCCAACGCGCCGACCTGGAATGGCGAACCCGCGATCTCTTCTCGTGGATCAGTTCCGGCAAACTGAAGGTCCGCATCGATAAAATTTATCCGCTCGCCGAAGCCGCCCAGGCCCAGCGCGATCTCGAAGGTCGCAAGACCACCGGTAAACTGTTAATCGGGATTTAAGGTGTCTGACACTATTTAACGGCGGCGCAGACGGTTTCGATTTGCGCGCGCGTCATCTCCGGGAATAGCGGGAGCGAGAGGACTTGTTCCGCGATGCTCTCCGACACCGGGAAATCGCCCTGCTTGTAGCCGAGGTCCGCGTGCGCCTGCATCAGGTGGATCGGCTGCGGGTAGTGAATGCCGAACTGGATCTCCTGGGCCGCGAGCGCCTCGGTCAGCGCCTGGCGCCGCTTAGTCAGGATCGCGTAGACGTGGAACACGTGGCGCCGGTCCGGCATCGCCGTCGGAGTGACAACATCGCTCCCCGCCAGCAGTTCCGTGTAGATCGCGGCATTCGTCCGCCGAGCCTCGGTCCACTTTTCCAAGTGGCGCAACTTCACGCGCAGCACCGCTCCCTGGATGCCCTCCATGCGATAGTTGAAGCCCTTCAGCACGTGATAGTAACGCTGCTCCGTGCCCCAGTTGCGCAGCATGCGAATCTGGCGATCATAGTCGGCGTTGTTCGTCGTGACCAGCCCGCCTTCGCCGTATGCGCCGAGGTTCTTGCCGGGATAGAAGCTGAAGATCCCCATGTCGCCGATCGAGCCCGCCCGCCGACCCTTGTATTCCGCTCCGTGGGCCTGCGCCGCGTCTTCGATCACCACCAGCTTGTGCTTGCGCGCGATTTCCAGAATCGGGTCCATGTCGCAGCACTGGCCGTAAAGATGGACCGGCACAATCGCCTTCGTGCGCGGCGTGATGCGCGCTTCGATCTGCGCCACGTCCATCATGTACGTCACCGGATCGATGTCGACAAAGACCGGTGTACCTCCGGCGTAGCGGATCGCCGCAGTGGTCGCGACGAACGTGTACGGGACCGTAATGACTTCGTCGCCGGGCCCGACGCCTGCCGCCAGAACCGCCAAGTGCAGCGCGCTGGTGCCGGAGTTGACGCCGATGCCGTGGTTCGCGCCGGAGTAGGCCGCGAATTCGGCCTCAAACCCGGCCACTTCGCTACCGAGCACGTACTCAGTCGATTCGAGAACTTTCAGAACAGCAGCGTCCACTTCCGGCTTGATCGCTCTGTATTGGGCTTTGAGGTCTAAGTATGGAATCACGGGATTAAACATCGAGTTTATCAGCATCGCTCGGAAAGTTTGACTTTCGGCCCCTTGTTCGCGACAATTGACTTAAGCCCTTACGGGTGTCCTTCCTGCTGGAGCAATGCGGGAGTAACTCAGTTGGTAGAGTGCAACCTTGCCAAGGTTGATGTCGCCGGTTCGAATCCGGTCTCCCGCTCCATTAAAAACCCTTCCGTCCTTTTTCGCGTCTCAATCCGCACACTCTCGTCCCATAACCGGACACTTGCGCGCGTGTTAGAATCAGTCTGGTTCCATAACTGCATGTTTCTAAAGGAAAATGATCGCTCTCCTGAAACGGCGCGGAACGTGCGATATAGAAGTAGACCAATGAGGCCCCGCACATGGATGTAAAACGCGAAGGTGTGGCGAAACGCAAGCGTATCAAGCTGGCGCTTGGGCTCACGCTGCTGGCTGCGGGCGTGGCGTTTGCCGGGTATCGCATCTCCAAGCTGGAACCGGCGGCTCCGTCGGTGGAATTCGCGACCCTGTGGCCGGATACGGTGAAGCGTGGTCCAATGGTCCGCGACGTCAAAGGCATCGGGACCCTGGTCCCGGAAGAAATTGTGTGGATTCCGGCCAAGTCCGAGGGGCAAGTCGAAAAGGTCCTGCGGAAATCGGGCGAACTGGTGCAGGCGAACACCGTTTTGGTGGTCCTGAGCAACCCAGATCTGGAACTGCAGGCCAGTGACCTGGGATGGCAGATCAAGCAGGCGGAGGCGGGCTTGGCGGATCTGCGCGTGAAGCTCAAGAGCCAGCGCTACGATTCCGAAGCCGCCGTGCGCCGCACCGAAACATCCATGGAGCAAGCCGCGCTCAACATGGACAAGAAACAGCAGCTCTTCAACATGCAACTGGAGCCCGAGATCAACGTCAAGGATGCGGTCTCGAACTGGAAGCAGACCCGCAACACGCACGACGCCGAGCAGCAGAAGCTGGACATCCTGGAAGATTCGCAGAAGGCGCAGCTCGATTCCTCGAAGGTGCAAGTCGATAAGTTGCGCGATACCTGGGAACGCAAGAAGCAGCAGGTCCGCGAACTCGTAATCCGGGCGGGAACCGACGGTGTATTGCAGGAGATTAACCTGCAGGTGGGTCAGCGGATCCAACCCGGAGCCGTGCTGGCCAAGGTGGCTCGCCCCGACAGTCTGAAAGCGGAGCTGAAGATCTCTGAGACGCAGGCCAAGGACATCCTGTTGGGACAGCGGGCGTCCATCGATACGCGGAACGGAATCATTCCCGCACACGTAGTTCGTATCGATCCCAATGTTGTGAACGGTACCCGCACGATTGACTGCGCGCTGGACGGTCCGCTGCCCACTGGAGCGGTGCCGGATTTGAGCGTGGATGGTACGGTGGAGTTTGAACGTTTGGAAGACGTCCTGTACATCGGGCGACCCGTGTTCGGCCAGCCGAATTCCCAAGTGAGTTTGTTCAAGATCAGTGCCGATGGCAAGACCGCCAACCGCGTGACCGTGAAGCTGGGCAAGGGGTCCGTGACTTCGATAGAAGTGCTGTCCGGATTGTCCGAAGGGGATCGTGTGATCCTCTCTGACATGTCCGCGCAAGACCAGTACCAAAAGATTCAGTTAAACTAGCCACGAGGACCGCATGGAATCGTTGATTCAGCTGAAGGGCGTCACCAAAGTTTTCACCACCGATGAGGTGGAGACGCACGCCTTGGCTGGTATCCACCTGGACGTAAAAAAAGGCGAATACCTGGCGATCGCGGGACCATCCGGCTGTGGCAAGTCGACGCTGCTGGCGATTTTGGGCTTGCTCGATTCCAGCTCTGACGGCGAGTACGTGTTGAACGGTCGACCCGTGCAAGGCTTGAAGTTGAGCGAACGGGCGCGCATCCGCAATCGCGAGATCGGGTTCATTTTTCAGGCGTTCAACTTGATCGGGGATTTGACGGTTTTCGAGAACGTGGAACTCCCGCTGACCTATCGCGGCATGCCCAGCGCCGAACGCAAGAAGCGCGTGCATGAATCACTGGAACGAGTCGGCATGGGCCATCGCGTGAAGCACTACCCTTCGCAGTTGTCCGGTGGTCAACAGCAGCGCGTTGCCGTAGCCCGCGCACTGGCCGGCGACCCGGCGATCCTACTCGCCGACGAGCCGACGGGGAACCTAGATTCGACCAATGGCGAAGCCGTCATGGACCTGCTGCGCGAACTGCATCGCGGCGGCGCCACCATCTGCATGGTGACGCACGATCCTCGCTACGCGAAGTACGCCGACCGCTCCATCCACCTGTTCGACGGGCGCATTGTGGAAGAGAAGGCCGAGCCAGAAATCAATTAAACTGGATGCATGGCCACACTGCCCGTCCAGCCGCTCAGTGAGGAGGAGTATCTCCGCATCGAACGTGCGGCCTTCGAGAAGAGCGAATATCACGACGGTCAGATGTTCGCGATGGCAGGTGGAACCCCGAATCACGCGCTGATCTCGAATCGAGCCGGTTCACTTCTGGACCGCGCTGTGCCACCGGCATGCCGCGTCTTTAATGCTGATCAGCGTATCCACATCGCGGCGGCGCGCACCTTCAGTTATGCCGACTGCCTGGTCGTCTGCGGCGACCCCAAATTCGCCAGCGACCAGCAAGACAACCTCCTTAATCCGCTGCTGATCGTCGAGGTATTATCCCCTTCGACGCAAGACTACGACCGCGGCAAGAAATTCGAACTCTACCGGACTATCGAGAGCTTCCGCGAGTATCTGATTGTCCATCAGGACCGCCGGTTCGTGGAGCACCACTCGAAACAAGAGGACGGCAGTTGGGTCCTGCGTGAGCATTCCGGCACCGAAGGTTCCGTGGCAATCCCGCGCCTTGGCCTTCACCTTTCGCTCGGCGATCTCTACTCCTCCGCACTAGACCTCGACTGAATTTGTCGCACCGCCGGCGAATCGGTCATACTTCTGTTGAAGGAGACCGCTTTTGTTCACTGTTAAGACCCAGGCCCTGTTAGCCGCTGGCGCGCTCGCCGCCCTCACACTCATCACTTCCATTGGCGCGCAGCAACCTCGCGTTGTGGACGCGAACGTCCTGAAGGCCGCGGGGACCGCCAATGATCCGATGCCTGGTTCGTGGCTCTCGAACGGCCGTACTCAGAGCGAGACGCGTTACAGTCCGCTGAACCAGATCAACACCACGAACGTCGGCAAGCTGGGGCTTTCGTGGTCCTACGTGCTGGGCGCGGGCGGCGGCAATCAGGAAGGGACGCCGCTGGTCTACGGCAACACCCTCTACGGCATCACTAGTTGGAGCGTGGTCTTCGCAGTCGACGCGCGCACCGGCAAGGAACTGTGGCGCTGGGATCCGGAGATCAACAACGCGACCCGCCTGAAGATTTGCTGCGGCATTGTGAATCGCGGCTTGGCTATGTCGAACGGCATGATCTTTGCTCCGATCAACGATGGTCGCTTGGTCGCGCTAAACATGCAGACCGGCAAGCCCGTGTGGGAGGCGCGCGTTGCGTATTCGCAGGATTGGTACTCGCTGACGATGGCTCCGCGCATCGCCGGGAACAAGGTGATCGTCGGGACCGCGGGTGGCGATCATCCGACGCGCGGTTTCGTGGACGCTTACGATATCGCGACCGGAAAGCGTGCGTGGCGCTTCTACACGGTCCCGGGCGATCCTTCCAAGGGCTTTGAAGACGAAGCTCAGCGCGCTGCGGCTAAGACGTGGGGCGGCGAATGGTGGAAGATGGGCGGCGGCGGAGCGGCGTGGGACGGCATGGCCTACGACCCCGAGACGAACCTCATCTACTTCGGCACAGGCAACGCCGAACCGTGGGTTGAAAAATTCCGCGGCGCAAAGGGCCTGGACAATTTGTACACCTGCTCCATCGTGGCGCTCGACGTTAATACCGGCAAGCTCAAGTGGCACTACCAGACTACGCCCAATGACAACTGGGATTACGACTCGGTGCAGCACTTGATGCTGACCGACCTCAACATCGGCGGCAAGATGCGCAAGGTGATCATGCAGGCGCCGAAGAACGGATTCTTCTACGTGCTGGATCGGACCAACGGCGAACTGCTTTCGGCGCAGCCGATCACGCGAGTCAACTGGGCCAAGGGAATCGACATGAAGACCGGCCGACCGATCATGAATCCAGAAGCGTTTTACGATAAGACTCCGGTGACGATTTACCCGACTGCGGGTGGCGCGCATAACTGGTCGCCGATGTCCTTCAATCCTGCAACGGGCCTGGTGTACATCCCGACTTCGCAAGGCAACTGGACCTTCGTCGCGGGCGATGAAGTGCTTGAGGCGCAAACCGGCCACACTGGCCTGGGCCGCGTAACTGGCACTCCGATCGTGCCGCCTTCCATCGGGCCGGAATTCCTCGGAACCGAGCGCGGCGTTCTCACCGCATGGGATCCGGTGAAGCAGAAGATCGCGTGGCGCGTGCCCGGCGGTGGTGGACTCGGCGGCGGCACGGTGACCACGGCGGGCAACCTGGTGTTCCAGGTTATCAACGATGGCCGCTTCATGGCGTACAGCGCGGATAAAGGCGAGAAGTTGCTCGAGATCAATACCAACCGCAACGGCATGGCTCCGCCGATCACTTACATGATTGACGGCAAGCAGTACGTCGCCTTCATGGGCGGCGTGGGCCGAGCGCAACAAGTTGTAGGACCCACCGACGCGAAGATCGACAACCCGCCGATGTTGTTCGCGTTCGAGGTGGGTGGTAGCGCCGCGCTGCCTCCGCCGGTAGTGGTGGCTCCCAAGCCGCTGCCTCCTCCGGCAAAGCCTGTTGCGGCACCGGAAGCTCCGCACAACTAAGGACGTCGTTTGCGACGCTAGGGCTGGTCGAAGATGATTGTCGAGTCGGCACCGAAGCGTTGATAGTTGCGGTAGGTTGCCTCGATCGATGTTTCCGTATCGTCGCTGCTCGACTTCAGAACGTAGCGCGCGGGTAACACGAACTCGCGGCCGCCTACTTTGGCGGGCGCGAAGTCGAGTTCCATCTCTAGCAACTTGTACTTGAGCGTCACGGGAAAATCGACGCAGTGGAATTGGATACGCACGACGGTGTGCGACTCGGCGTCGGCGTAGAGACGTCCGGCGAAGGCGACCTGCGTCAGACGGCCCGCTTCTTTGATGCCGTAGCCGGTGGGTTGGGCGGGCACGTGAAACTCAAAGACATCGACGCGGCGTCCGTTGAGCTTCTCTGGCTTGGCAGGTTTGAACGTCGCGCCGATGCCGTCCGTGGACAGGGTTTCTAGCAGGCCGCCGAATTCGCCGGTGGAGAAAATGCCTTCGGTGCGCACGGGCGATTCGTCGCCCATCACGCGACCGTTGAAGCGCAGGATCTTGTGGTTCTCCTGATGGTTCACGTACCCGATCTGTTCCTCGATCTGGTCGGTTTGCGTTTGCGGCGGGAGTTGCGGCGCGGGTGCGGACTTCATCTTTCGCTTGATGAATTGCGTGGCGGTGTAGTTGGGCAGGCTTTCGACGTAGGTACGGGCGTAGTTGCGAATGGCCGCAAGCGTGGGATCGGCGGGCTGCGCATGGAGCGTCGTCGCCAGCAGAATCGCGCACGCGGCAGAGCTCCATCGAAGTCGAGGCATTACCTTGATCATAATGTGAAAAAGGCCGCCCCTTTCGGAGCGGCCTCTGTTTGGAGTGTTACTTCGGCTACGCTAAATCCGCAGTCTTCAGCGGGAGCATGCGTACTCGCTTCTTGGTCGCTGCGTACACTGCGTTTAACACTGCCGGAGGAGTTGCCGGAGTGCTCGCTTCACCCGTGCCGCCGGGATTCGCCGTGCTGGGGACGATGTGGACTTCCATCTGCGGAGTCTCATCGATACGCGTGGGATCGTAGCTGTTGAAGTTGGTGTTCGACACACGACCCTTGTCCAGCGTGATGCCATGCTTCAGTGCAGGACCCAGGCCGTAGACAATGCCGCTTTCGATTTGTTGGATGACGATGGCCGGGTTGACCACCACTCCGCAATCGACCGCGCACACAATCTTGTGGACCTTGACCTTGCCGCCGGTGACCGAGACTTCGGCGACCTGCGCGTTGTAGCTACCGATGTTGCTGACCACCGCGATGCCGCGGAATCGGCCTGCGGGCAGAGGCTTGCCCCAACCGGCTTTCTCCGCCGCGAGGTTCAGCACCGCCAACATGCGCGGTTGATTCGCTAGTAATTTACGCCGGAATTCCAGCGGGTCCTTGTTGGTCACGGCCGCCATCTCATCGATGAACGATTCCATGAACGGAGTGTTCTGCGAATAGCCGACGCTGCGCCAGTAGCTGACGGGGATGCCGACGTCCGGCGAATGCTGCTCGCAACGGAAGTTCGGGATCGCGTATTTCATGTCCCGGATGCCTTCGGTCTGCACGCCGGGTTGGCCGAATGGCGGACTTACGATGCGGGCATGCAGAGCGACGGGCCAACCTTCGGCGTCGAGGCCAGCGGTGAACTTCGTGTAGGACATCGGGCGGTACGTATCGTGCTGCAGATCGTCTTCGCGCGACCACACGGTCTTCACCGGAGTGCCCTTCATGTGTTTTGCGACCTCGACGGCTTCGTGGATGTAATCCTCGCCGCCGCGCCGTCCGAATCCACCGCCCAGGTACAACGTGTGGATCGAGATCTGATCTTCCTTGAGGCCGGTCGCCGCCGCAGCAGCTTGCATCGCTACGGTCTGGATCTGCGTGCCGACCCAGATATCGCACTTGGTGTCGGTGACGAGCGCGGTTGCGTTCAACGGCTCCATCGGAGCGTGCGACAAGTACGGAGCTTCGTACACCGCTTCAAGCTTGCGTGCCGCACCCGCGAGTGCCGTATCTACGTTGCCATTGTTTTGCGCGGACTGGCCGGTGGTTGCAGCCAAGTCAGCGAACATCTTGCGCAAGCTCGCGGTCGAGTTGCCTGCGCGTGGACCCTCGTCCCACGTGATGACGACCGCTTTCTTGGCTTGCAGCGCGGCCCAGGTATTGGTCGCGACAACAGCCACGCCGTGCCCGATGCTGAACACGTCTTTGACGCCGGCGATGGCTTTCGCTTTGGTCGCGTCGAACGTTTTGACCTTGCCTTCAAACACAGGGCAGCGTTCGATGGCGGCGTAGAGCATGCCGGGCATGCGGTAATCCATGCCAAACGGAGCCGTACCGTCCACCTTCATCGGCGTGTCGCGCCGTTTCGGCGACGTGCCGATCAGCTTGAACTGCGCGAGTGTCTTGAGCGTCGGGGTCGCGGGGACGGGCAATTTCGCCGCGTCGGCTGCTAGCGCGCCGTAAGTCAACTTGGCGTTGGTCGCGGTGTTGATGACGTTGCTGTTTTCGGTGCGAACTTGCGATACGGGCACGCCCCAACGAGTGGCTGCGGCCTGCATCAACATCTCGCGAGCCTGGGCCGCGGTCTTGCGCAGAGGCGCGTACGAGGTACGAATGCTCAAGCTGCCGTAGGTTCCCATCATCGGCTGGCCGTACACTGGCTTCACGCCCGGGAACTCGGTGCGGATCTTGGTCCAATCGATGTCGGCTTCGTCGGCGAGGATCTGCGAGATCGAGGTGACCACGCCTTGTCCCATCTCCGACTTGTGGATTTGCAGGGTCACCATGTTGTCGGGCGCCACGCTGATGAAGGCGTTTAGCTCGGCCCCGGCAGTCTGCGCTTCTGCTTCGCCCTTGCCCAGATGGAAGCCTAGGATCAGGCCGCCTGTGGTGGTTGCGGTTGTTTGTAAGAAGTGTCTGCGGTTCATGCCCGGCCTCCTTGCAGCGTCGCCGCCAGATGAATCGCTTTGCGAATCGATTGGTACGTGCCGCAGCGGCAGAGGTTGCCGCGCATGGCTTCGTCGATGTCGGCGTCGGTCGGGTTCTTGGTCTTGGCCACTAGGGCCGCGGCCGTCATAATCTGGCCGGACTGGCAGTAGCCGCACTGCGGCACGTCGGCTTCAATCCACGCCTTTTGCACGGGATGATTACCGCCCAGTCCTTCAATCGTGGTGACCTTCTTGCCGGCCACGCTGGACACCTGCGTTGAGCAGGAGCGCGTCGGCGTGCCTTCCACGTGGACCGTGCAAGCTCCACACAGCGCCATGCCACAGCCAAACTTGGTGCCCGTCATGGTCAGCGTGTCGCGCAGCACCCACAACAGGGGCATGTCCGCAGGCACGTCGACGGTCTGGGGCTTGCCGTTTAGAGTAAACGTAATTGCAGCCATTTCGACCTCCTTTTTCTCGCACGGCCGATAGCTCGCGCGAGTTTAACCTTGGATTACTCGCTCCAGTATACATGCGGCTTCGGTGACGTGCTGCCGGGTCAGGATGTAGGGGGGCAGGAAGCGCAGGACGGTCGATTGGGTGCAGTTGATCAAGAGCCCGGCCTCGCGCGCGGCGGTCACGATGGGATCGCCGGGGCGGTCGAGTGGGAGCGCGAGCATGAGTCCTCGTCCGCGGACTTCGCCGAGGGGTGAGAGGGCTGCTCGAAGGGCTTCGCTCACGCCGGTGATGTGGGGTAGCAGGGTCTCCATCTCTTGCAGGAACTCCAGCGCGACGCGGCAGGCTAGCGGTCCGCCGGCGAAGGTGGAACCATGGCCGCTGGGAGGGAAGCGGTCGGATACGGCGTTGCTGAACATCACCGCGCCTAACGGGAGTCCGCCGGCGAGGGGTTTCGCGGTGGTTACGATGTCCGGTTGGATGCCGGCCCACTGGAATGCGAAGTGTTTGCCGGTGCGGCCGAGGCCGGTCTGGCATTCGTCGGCGACCATGAGGGCGTCGTGCTGGGTGCAGAGCTCGCGCGCGAGTTGCAGGTAGCTGTCGGTCAGAGGGACCACGCCGCCTTCGCCCAGGATCGGCTCAAAGATGAAGGCCGAGACGTCGGGGCCGAATGCCGCTCGTAGAGCGACATCGTCGTTCGCGGGGACGAACGTCACGGGCAGCGAGTAGGGCGCGAAGGGTTCTTGTAACGCGGCTTGACCGGTGACAGACAAGCCGCCTCGGGATCGGCCGTGGAATCCGCCTGCGATGGCGATGACTCGGGTGCGGGGCCGGGCGTAGCAGCGCACCAGCTTCAACGCGGCCTCGGTTGCCTCGGTGCCGCTGTTGGTGAACAGCGCTCGGTCCAGGCCGCTGATGCGGCATAGCTCGCGAGCTAGAGGCTCCGTATAAGGATGAGCGTAGAGGGCACAGGTGTGGATCGATTGGGCGGCCTGCTCGGCGATGACTTTCGTGATCCGAGGATGGTTGTGGCCCAGCGCGTTTACGCCGAGGCCGGAGACGAGGTCCAGGTATCGAGCGCCGGATTCATCGGAGACGTAGCAGCCGTCGCCACCGGTGATAGTCAGCGGTTGGCGGCGGGGATTCGCAAAGAAGTGTGTACTCATACTTCCACGCTAGGCTCGGCTGTCTGATATGTCCAATATATGAAAGTGGCATCTCTGATATCTTTTGGGTATGGATCTTCGTCAGCTCCGTTACTTCCTCGCCGTGGCCGAAGAGCTGCATTTCGGGCGCGCGGCGGAACAACTCGGTATCGCGCAGCCGCCACTGACTCAGACCATCCAGAAATTGGAGCGCGAGCTAGGATGCCAGTTGCTGCTGCGCGGTCGGCAGACGCAGCTTACCGAAGCGGGCGCCAAGCTGGTGGACGAAGCGCGTCAAGTGTTGGAGCAAGCCGAGCATGCGATGCAAGCTACGCGGCGTGTGGCATACGGCGAGGCAGGGGAGTTGCGCGTGGGTGTGCCGCCGTCGGTCATGTTAACGAAGTTGCCCGCCGCTATTCGCAAGTATCGTCAACGCTACCCGGGCGTCACGTTCAGCCTGCGCGAGATGGGGACCAGCGCGATTGAGCAAGCTCTGCTGAATCGCAGTATCGACCTCGGCTTTCTGCGGGAGACGCAAGGCCCGCTATCGCTGCGCAGCGACTTGTTTGTGACGGAACACTTGCTTGCAGTGCTACCGGCTGCGCATCCGCTGGCGAAACAGAAGACCCTTCGCCTGCAAGCGCTACGCAAGGAGCCGTTCGTCTTCTTCCCGCGCCGCATCGGACCGGCGTTCTACGACGTGCTGCTGGGCGAGTGCGGCGATGCGGGCTTCGTGCCGAACGTGGTGCAGGAGGCCACGCAGTGGCAGACGGTGATCAGTCTGGTGGAGGCCGGGCTGGGAGTTACGATTGCTCCCGCGTGCGTGGAAAAGTTCGGCTGGCCGGGAGTGGTTTATCGGAGGCTCCCCGGTAAAGGTACGCGTGTCTACGCATGCCAGCACAAAGAGGGTCCGGCGGCGGCCGCTAACTTTCTGGCGATGGCGGAACGGTCTTGAGCGCAGCGTCATGCACGCGGCTGAGCGTCAGCATGGGTACGGTCGCTCCGATGCCCGCCATGAACATATCTTTCTGCGTGTCCCAGGGATCGCCCTGCGTGCCGAGGAACGCTTCCGCGGCGGAGCCAGATAGTTCCGCCGTCCACCACTCGACCAATTCGTAAATCGCACTGATGCCCAGGCAACAGAGGACGATCACAGCGAACAGCCACGCCCCGGGTTTTACGATGCGATGGCGCAGGAACAGTTCCCGAGCAATCATCGCAGGCACGAAGCCCTGCGCGAAGTGGCCAATGCGGTCATAGTGGTTGCGGGTGAAGCCGAAGGCGTCCTGCATCCAGAAGCCGAGAGGCACGTTCGCGTAAGTATAGTGCCCACCCAGCATCAGGATCATCGCGTGAAGCAAGATCAGAGCGTAGAGCAGCGTGGTCAGCCGGAAGCGCCGGTAGGTGGCGATCATCACCGCTGTTCCAATCACTGCCGGAAAGATTTCCAGCACCCAGGTGAACGGGTCTACCGGTTGATAGCCGGAGACAGCGAGCGCGACGATGCCCACTACCAGGAAGGCGAGATGCAACGGAGAAGCTCTCATGTAAACTTCTCCAGCTTAGACTACCGATAGTGGCTACGCTTCGCCCAGCACGGGCTGCGGAGTCCGCCAACCGGCACCTGCGTTGGTCACGGGAGGCTTACGCGTCAGGCGCTTTTTGGCCGATGCCGCGGCGCGGGTGGCTACGCAATCTTTTTCGTGCAGGGACATTTCGGCTTCGCTGAAGGTCCAGGCGCGTTGGGTTTCCTCTTCGGTGGTCCGGTCCAGGAGTGCCCGGCAGAGTAGAGGCAATTCCTGCACGCGGATGCCGTACTTGTGAATCAGGCCTAGATCCGCCTTGACGGTGTAGTTCGACTTGGACTTGTCTTCGCGGCGGCCTTCAAAACCAAACACACGAAATCCTAGTTGCTGAGTGAAGCCGGTCAGAATGAATTGCATGTAGTTACGCTTTCTTCGACTTCCGAATCGATCGGTTTGCGCGGATCGCCTGATAGCGCGGATCCCGCAAAACCATGTGCCGCAGTTGATCCTGGATGTCCTGCCAGACGCGGATGTAATACCCGGCATCCTTGTTTGACAGCACCGTAGAGCGTAGTTCTTCCACAATGGCGATGATGGCTTGGGTGTCAGCCTTGCCCGCGTCGTCTTGTTGGTTGCTGACCGTTTCGAAAGCCTTCACCATGCGATCGAATTCGGCAGCGAGGTTCTTCTTGATTCGCTCCGCCCATTCGTTCTGGCTTTCGCTACCGGTCGTTAGGGATGTGGGTTCTTGCAGTTGGTTTTTCCTACTCAATGATAGCAGTACGATCTCTGAATTCTTTCGCTTAGGGGTTTACGTCATCGATCGCTTGGGATACAATGCCGAGGCAGGGAGTGAGTCAAGGGTATGAAAAAACTTCGTTTAGCCTCAGCCGTTCTGACCGTCATGGCGATTTGTGCGCCTGCCTACGCGCACCATTCTTTCGCCGCAGAATACGACGAGAAGAAAGCGATCAAGCTCACCGGTGCCATCACGAAGGTGGACTGGAGCAATCCGCACGTCTATTTTTATATCGACGTTGAGGATGAAAAAGGCAACGTCACCAATTGGTCCCTGGAAATGGGCGCTCCCGGGGCTCTGCGCGGACGGGGTTGGGACAAGAACACGCTGAAGATCGGCGAAGTGGTGACCGTCGAGGGCACGCGGGCGAAAGACGGAGGCAATCACGGGAATGCCCGCAACGTCACGACGTCCGCCGGCAAGCAGCTTGGCGCTGCGTCCAGCCAGGGCCAATAGGGCGAGCACCAAAACTTACCGCCACGATCGCAACGCGAGGAAAACATGCGCCTGTCCATTTTGACTGCACTTCTATTGACTGCGGGCGTTCTAACGTTCGTATTTGCCCAAGCTCCGGCAGCCGCTCCGGGGGCCGCTGGAAAAGCTGCGCCGGTTGCGGGATCACGCACGGGCGGCGGCAAAGGACCCGCCCAGCGGCCGAAATCGGATCCGACTCCACGTTGGCCGGATGGGCACCCCATGTTGTCCGCGGCGCCGGGGAAGACTGGTTTCTGGAACGCGGGCACAGGCGGGTTGACGGGCAAGGGCGGTATGAACCTGCCGACGAACCTTGAAATTGGGGAAGTCCCGTTCATGCCGTGGTCCAAGGCGTTGTATGAGGCCCGTCGCGCGGACCAACAGAAGAACGATCCGCACGCGCGCTGCATGCCTCCGGGTGGTCCACGCCAATTCCACACGCCGTACGGACTGCAGCTCTTTGAATTGCCGGAAATGAAGCGAGTTCTGGTGCTTTCGGGCGGCGGACCTCGTACCTGGCGCACCATCTACCTGGACGGCCGCGCGCATCCTTCCGAGGATGACGGGGACTTCGTCCACGGCTTCCTGGGCCATTCCATCGGGAAATGGGAAGGCGACACTTTGGTGGTGGATACGGTCGGCTTCAACGAACAATTCTGGTTCGCGCGCGCCGGTTATCCTCACACCGAATCGTTGCATTTGACTGAGCGGATTACCCGGGTTGACTACAACACTTTGAAGTACGAAGCGACCATCGATGATCCCAAGTCGTACACGAAGCCATGGACCGGCGGCCACTTCATCTACTGGACCCCCGACGAGGACTTTGAAGAGTACTTCTGCCAGGGCAACAATCGAGACGCGGAACACTTGGTGGGTCAATAAATCAATGAAGCTTAGAATTTTCGCAGTGATCGCGTTGTTGTGCACGGCCCTTGTCGCACAAGAGGGACATCCGCTTCGGGGGACGTGGCACGGCAGTTGGGGACCCAATGCCAAGGAACGAACTCCGGTGACATTGGTGATGGACTGGGACGGTAAAGACGTTACCGGCATCATGAACCCCGGGCTTCGATCCTCGACGCTAGAGAAAACGTCCTTGGATCCTTCAAAGTGGCAGTTCCATTTTGAAGCGAACTATAAGGACCGCACGGGGGCAACTTCGCGGGTTATTATCGACGCCAAGATTGAGGACGTCACCAATCCGCGCCGGGCATTGGTCGGGACCTGGACACAGGGCACCCAAAAGGGCGATTTCAAAGCCATTCGAGATAACTAGCCGCAGTCGAGCAGTCGATCCAGCATTTGGGTCTCAAAAAATCTTTGGTGAGTGAACGGAAGCGAGGGTTTTCCATGCGTTCTGTACTTTTGGTGTTGCTCTGCGGAGCGATTTCTCTATTTGCCCAGTCGGATCGAGGCACGATCACGGGGACGGTATCCGATCCCACGGGGGCTGTCATTGCGAATGCGCCGATTGAGGCGCGGAATACGCAGAACGGGGCGGTCACCAACGTGGCATCTTCGGCCACGGGGAACTACACGATTCCCTCCCTGCCTGCGGGCGACTATGAGATCCGGGTTACCTTTGCCGGATTCAAGGAATACATCCGCACGGGCCTCACGGTCCAGAATGCGCAAACAATGCGTATCGATATCGGGCTGGAAGTCGGCAACTCGTCGGAGTCGGTTACAGTTACGGACGCGGCGCCGCTGCTGAAAACAGAAAGCGGTGAATTGAGCCACGTGGTTTCGATTGCACGCATGGACAACTTACCGGTATTGCAGGCCAGCAGCAGTGGCAGCGCAGGTATCCGCAATCCGATCCTAGTGGTCGCACTGATCCCCGGTTCGGCGCTGACTCCCGGCCAGACGGGTCCCACGGTGCGCATCAACGGTGGCGTCAATAACTCCCAAACCATGTTGGTGGAAGGCATGGACGCGTCGAACAGTCTGGGGCAAGGCGCTTCACAACAAAACCAAGTCGGTGTCGATTCGGTGCAGGAGTTCGCGATTCAAACCAGCAACTACGCGGCTGAATTCGGCCAGGCCGGCAGCGCGATCATGAACATCACCATGAAGTCCGGCACCAACTTGTTTCATGGCAGCGCCTATGAGTATTTCGTTCATGAAAAACTCAATGCGGGCCAGCCGTTGCTGAACGTCTACAACACGGCTGCTGTGAATCTGGCGGACGGCAACCTCCGCCGCAAAACGCGCCGGAATGACTACGGCTTCACCTTCGGCGGTCCGGTATGGATCCCGAAAGTCTACAATGGGAAAAATAGAACGTTCTTCTTCCTGAATTGGGAAGAATACCGCGCTGGCGCGAATGTCTCCGCGGATGCGATCTCGGTGCCCACCGCGGCATATCGCACGGGCGACTTCAGCAGGGCTCTGCTACCGACCAATCTCGGGGCCGATCCGTTGGGCCGAACGATTTTCCCCAACATGATTTACGATCCCACCACCCGGCAGACCCTTGCGGACGGCCGTGTTGTGACCAACCCCTTCGTGGGGAACATTATTCCGGTGGCTCGCTTGGATCCGGTTGCGCTGAAAGTTCAGGCTCTGATTCCTACTGCGACCAACGCTGGCTCGCTGGTCAATAACTTCAGTGGCCAATACCCGCAGGAGCGCGTGACGCGCGTCCCCTCGCTGAAGGTGGACCAAGTGGTGGGCTCCAAACACAAGTTCGCATTCCTGATGAACCGGACCAGCACCAAGTGCGACTACTGCGCTGGTGCGGAGGGCTTGCCGCTGCCTGTGACGGCAGCGATTGGCACGAACGTGCGCGCGCACACCGAACGGCTGAACTGGGATACGACGATAACCCCCACGCTGCTGTTGCACTGGGGCATCGGCTTCACGCAGAACTGGTTGGGACGGCCGGCGTTGGCGGATAACTACGATGCCACGGCGAACCTGGGCTTGCGCGGTCCCTTCACCGGACGCGGCGCAACGTTCCCGAACTTCACGGGCCTAAGCAACACTCAGGCCGGTGGCAGCGCCAATATCAGTTCCACCGGCGCCCTGGCCGACGACGTGTTCCAACAGGGCACGGCGATTCTCAGCCTGACGTGGGTAAAGAACAACCACACCTTCAAGTTCGGTGGCGAACTGCGCAACCAGGGTGACTATCGGCTGGATGAGAGCGGCGTGAATGGAACCTATGCGTTCTCGCCGGCGCAAACAGCGCTCCCCTACGTCGTGGCAGGCAATGCCAACGCGCAGGTGGGAGGCAACACGATCGGGTTCCCCTACGCTAGCTTCCTGCTGGGTTTGGTCAACAGCGGAAACGTCAAGCCGGGTTCGCGCGGTCGCATCGGCAAGCACCAACTCGGATTCTATGCGCAGGACACCTGGAAGATCACTCGCAAGCTGACTCTGGACTACGGCCTGCGCTACGACTACTCGACCTACCTTAAGGAACAATACGGTCGCATGGCGAACCTAGCAGCCAATGTGGCAAATCCGGCGGCAGGAGGACATCCGGGAGCCGTGCAATACGAGGCGACCTGCGGCTGCAACTTTGCCAATAACTACAAACTCGCGTTGGGTCCCCGCTTGGGCCTCGCCTACCAACTCGACAGCAAGACGGTATTGCGCGCTGGCTTCGGCGTCGCCTATACCGGAACGCCGCAGTACAATCTGGCCGGCGGCGTGGTCTCTGCCACGAACCCGTTCGGACCGAACTCGGACCCCGGTCGCGAGGTGATGACGCTGAACGGCGGACTGCCGCTGACCCGGGAACAGATCAAGTGGCCGAATTTCACGGCTGGTTACTACCCGGTGAATGCCTTCGTCGGCGCGGGGCCGAACTCCGTGGTCGATCAGAACGGCGGACGTCCAGGCCGCTCGTATCAGTGGTCGATCGGGCTGCAGCGCGAAATCAACCGCAATCTTGTGGTCGAAGCCTCCTATGTGGCGAATCGCCAGCTCTGGCTCACCGCCGGCGGTCTGGTCAACTATAACTTCGTGGATACCAACCGGTTGAAGTCTTACGGACTCAGTTTGGACAGCGCGGCCGATCTGGCGATTCTCAATTCGAATGTCACCAGCACGGGCGCGGGACGCTTCCGCAATCAGCTGCCCTTCGCCGGTTTCAGTGGAACCGTGGCCCAGGCGCTGCGGCCGTTCCCGCAATTCAACGGCGGACTGACGCCGCTGTGGGCGCCGCTGGGCAAGGCCTGGTATGACTCGCTCCAACTGAAGGTCACCCAGCGCCTGTCGCGTGGCTTGGACTTCACCTACGCATTCACGTATTCGAAGGAGATGGATACCTTCTCCTCGGGCAACTTCGACGTCCAGAACCGCCAACTCTTCAAGAGCCTTTCATCCAACTCTCGTCCGCTGATCAGCGGTCTGGGGATTAATTACACGGTGGGCAAGTTGGAGACGCACAAGGCGCTATCCTACGCCCTGCGCGATTGGGTGATTGGAGGCTTCTTCCAATACACCAGCGCTCTGCCCTTCGCGCCGCCTGTGGCCACCACGACTCCGGCATTGAGCAGCGTCGTGTTCCAGAACACGTTCCAGACCCGCGTCGCCGGCGAGCCGCTGTTCACGCAGGATCTGAACTGCCATTGCTTCGATCCCAACACCACCTTCGTGCTGAACCCCAAGGCTTGGGCCAACCCGGGTCCCGGACAATTCGGCAGCGGAACCTACTACGGCGATTTCCGCCGCCAGCGGCATCCCTACGAGAACATCTCGTTCGGTCGCGTCTTCCGTATCCAGGAGAAAGTGAACTTGAACCTTCGCGTAGAGATGACCAACGTTTTCAATCGGGCGTATATTAACGATCCTACGGTGGCCAATCCTGCCGCGGTGCAGACGCGCCTAGCCGGGACCACGCAGACCACCGCGGGTTACGGTTTCATCAACAACGCGGTCCTGAATCAAGGCACTTTCGCAGTCGCTGGGGGACAGCCGCGGCAAGGGCAGATTGTGGCTCGGCTGCAATTCTAGAGGCAGTAGAAGCGATGGCGTGGCGGGCGTCCCAGGCGCTCCCACGCCATCGCTGCATGCGGCCATCGATGGAGTTACCATTAGAAGGGAGATTTTCGACCATGCTCATCCGTACCTCTGCGAAAGACTTCAGCTTTGGGATGCGTTACTCCGATGTGACGCCCAGGGACCTGTATTTGAACCGCCGGAAATTCCTCGGCGCGGGGGCTGCTGCGCTGGGTGCGCTGGCGCTGCCGGGTGAGGCGAACGCCGCTGCGCTGACGGGTTACGGTAAGCCTGCCGCTTATCAGACGGAAAAGGCGTCTCCCAAAGAGACCGTCACCACCTACAACAACTATTACGAGTTTGGGACCGGCAAGGATGAGCCGGCGGTGAACGCTCCCAAGTGGAAGCCGAATCCGGCGTGGCAGGTGCGCATCGAAGGCGAAGTGAAGGCTCCGAAGGTGATCAACCTGACGGACATCATGAAGCTCGGCATGGAAGAGCGCATCTATCGTATGCGTTGCGTGGAGCGCTGGAGCGTCGTGGTGCCGTGGATCGGGATTCCGCTGTCGACTGTGCTCAAGCAAGTGGAACTGACCGGCAACGCCAAGTACGTCGCTTTCGAGACTTACTACAACCCCAAGGAAATGTTGTCCGCGCGTGAAGCTGGGATTGCGCTGCCGTACGTCGAAGGTTTGCGCCTAGACGAGGCAATGCATCCGCTGGCGATTCTCGCCGTGGGCATGTATGGCGAAACGCTGCCGAATCAAAACGGCGCGCCGATCCGCTTGGTGGTGCCGTGGAAGTACGGCTATAAGGGCATCAAGTCGATCACTCGCATCCGGTTGGTATCGTCCCCGCCTCCCACCACGTGGGGGCTGTACAGTTCGAAGGAATACGGATTCTATTCGAGCGTAAATCCCGCCCGTCCGCATCCACGATGGCCGCAGACTCAAGAGCAGCGGCTCGGCGGCGGCTTCATCGGTCAGGGCACGCGCATGGATACGCTGCCGTTCAACGGTTACGCCAAGGAAGTTGCCAGCCTGTATACGGGCATGGACTTGATTAACAAGGACTACTAGTCCGCGTTTCTCCCATGAATAAGATTCTGTCCAGCAAGTGGACCAAGGTCGTAGTGTTTCTGCTCGGCCTGGGTCCGCTCGCAGCGCTGGTGTGGTTTGGCTACAAGCTCGAACTGACGGCGAATCCACTCGAGTACATCACTCACTACACCGGCGACTGGACGCTGCGGTTCCTCATGATCACGCTGGCGGTGACGCCGTTGCGGGTCATCCTCAATCGTCCTGCGGTTACGAAATTCCGGCGGATGCTGGGGCTGTTCACGTTCTTCTATGCATTCCTGCACCTGCTGACGTGGATCTGGTTCGTGAATGACTTCGACGTCACGGCGATGTGGGACGACGTCGCGATGCGGTTGTACATCACGGTGGGCATGGCGAGCTTCCTGGCGATGGTCCCGCTGGCGGTGACGTCGACGTCGGGTTGGGTGCGGCGGATGGAGTTCCAGCGCTGGCAGAAGCTGCATAGATTGATCTACGCTGCTGGAATCGCCGGCGTGCTGCATTTCCTGTGGCTGGTGAAGTCGGATATTCGCGAGCCACTGCTGTATGGAGCGATCCTGGCGGTGTTGCTGGGGTTCCGCTTGGCGGTTCGACTTAAGCGATCGACGGCATCTCGATAATATTGCAGGGCGAGACCACGGTCCGGTTGCGGCCTTGGTGTTTCGCCGAATAGAGAGCGTCGTCCGCAGTGCGGATCAGCGTTTCGGCGGTCACGTTCATGCCGGGAAGGAAGCAGCAAGCGCCGAAGCTGGCGGTGAGCGGGTGCTTCCGGTCTTCGATCACCATGGGTTCCTGCGAGATCGCGAAACGCATGCGTTCGGATTGGCTGGCGGTGCAGAGTTCGTCGCAGCCGGGCAGCACGACCAGGAATTCTTCGCCTCCGTAGCGCCCGATGGAATCGTAGGATCGCATCGCGGCGGTAACGCGCCGTGTAAACTCGCGCAAGACGGCATCGCCGGCGAAATGGCCAAAGGTGTCGTTGACGGCCTTGAAGTGATCCAAATCCGCCAGAACCACGCCAACTGAGCGTCTCTCTCTCGCTCCGCGAATCAACTCGCGTTGCAGGATATCTAGGATCGAAGAGCGGTTCCAGATACGGGTTAGGAAGTCTTTGGTGGCCTGTTCGCGCAGCTCTTCTCGAGCTGCGACCAGTTCGCGTTGCAGGTCAATCACGCGCGATCCGGCCCGCAAGCGCACCTTTAACTCGTGTTGATCGAAGGGCTTAGTGAGATAGTCGTCCGCGCCGGCCTCCATCCCTTCAATCAAATCCTCGCGCTGGCTCTTGGAGGTGAGCAGCAACAAGTAGGTATAGTTCAATTCGCCGTTCTTCGCGTGTTCGCGGACCCGTTTGCAAACTTCCGGGCCGGACATGCCGGGCATCACCCAATCCAGGATGGCGAGCCGCGGCGGATCGTCTCCACGGAGGATATTCCAGGCCTCAGTGCCATCGCATGCGACCGTTACTTCATAGTTCCACTTACGTAGAGTTGCCTCCAGCAAGTGGCGGGATACGAGACTGTCGTCAGCGATGAGGATGCGCATGTCGGACGGGAGCCCAGAAGGCTCCACCTGCACTATATCGGCGGTCTGCATCCAGGAGTCCATATCGGATGGGGAAGGTATTCCTTGAACTCATGTCATTTCGTCTTCGCCAGCAGCAGGTTCGTGACGTAAACTAAAGGAAACGCCTAGTTCTGGGCGATAGAGTAAATGGGAGACGTCGATTCCTCCCGCGCGTAACGAAACTGAGGAGACACATGCAAAATTCCGTTCTGGTGCCGATGGTCGTGGAGCAAACCTCCCGTGGGGAGCGCGCCTTTGATATCTACTCGCGCCTGCTGAAGGAAAATATCATCTTCCTGGGCACGCCCATCGACGACCAAGTGGCGAACCTGATCATTGCCCAGATTCTGTTCCTGTCGGCGGAAGATCCGGAAAAAGACATCTCGCTCTACATCAACTCGCCCGGTGGCTCGATCACCGCGGGTTTGGCGATTCTGGACACCATGAACCTGGTGGAGCCGGACATCGTTACCTACTGCGTCGGCCAGGCTGCTTCGATGGCGGCCGTGTTGCTCGCTTGCGGTACCAAGGGCAAGCGCCACAGCCTGCCGAATTCGCGCATCCTGATTCACCAGCCCTCCATGAGCGGCCTCGGCGGACAGGCGGCGGATATCGACATCTATGCTCGCGAGATCCTGCGCATGCGCGAGAGCCTGAATCAAATCCTCGCCAATGCGTGCGGCCAGGAAGTGGACAAGGTGGCCCGCGACGTGGATCGCGACTACATCATGAGCCCGACCCAGGCGATGGAATACGGCATGATCGACCACGTCATCAGCAGCCGTAGCGCGCTGATCAAGTAACGTCCAATACAAAAAACGCCCGCAGGTGCCGAGGGATTCCCTCGATGCCTGCGGGCTTTTTTGCGTTTGGGCGTTCGTTACTCGATCACTTTGGGACTGATGACCAAAATCAAGGCATCTTCCGAGTTCGCGATGTTGGCTTTTCCGACAACCGTTTTTTGTCCCTCGCGAGCATCCAGGGACGTGTTGATGCGTGCGTCCGCAAACTGGCCGGGTCCATTTGCATTGAGCCATTTGACGTAGAGCTCCAGACCGTCGAGCCGCACCAAGCGCGGAGCTGGTCCGGCAACCACGTTGGGGGAAGCGTTGAACTGATAGCTGCTATTCCCGCCGGGTAAGTTCCCGCCCGCCTGAATCTTACTCAAGGCCCTACCCCGCAGAACTTGCGTTTCCATCACACGGTAGCTCTTGTAAGGGAAGATCGTTCGTAGCTGTCGCACGGTCGACTCCAGGTCTGCGGGCACCACCGATGCCTCCGCCTGAGCCGAACCATACACCAACTGGATCGTCACTTCTATATTTGGCAGGGGCCGGGTTTCGGGCGACGGTGCCGGGGGCACGTCCAATTTCTTGATGGCTTCTTCGATCGCGTCGGCTACGGAACCCGGCGCGCGGATCACCAACATTCGGTCATTGAGATTAATCCCAGGGAAGACGTCTTTGAGCGTAATCCAGATCGAGCGGGGATTGGCCTGTTTTACTTCGATCACTCGGATAACTTCTCCCGGAGCAAACGGGGCGGGGGCCGGAGCCGGCGGATTCTGGCCGAGGGCAAGTGCGGCGGAAGCGGTCAGCATCAGGATCAACTTTTTCATAACGCTTGTTCTCCTTGAACGGGATCAATCAACCAGTAGATGACGATGTCGGGATCGTCGGTTAGGAACTTGACGAGCAGGGGCTCGGCGGGTTCTGCCGGCTTAACAGGACGAGTGCGGTGCACCGGCACGGGCTTCGCGACTACTGGTTCTGGCAGAAGCGGAGCGACGGACTGGGGTTGGATCGTGGCCACTTGTGGTGGCACCACCACGGGCGCGGGGCGATACGAGAGACCGATCCCCGCGATCACTGCGGCCGCAGCGGCGACCAGCCATGGCCAGCGGCGTGCACGACGCGCTGGAATCACTTCCTCCCGCATGGAGGCTAGCGCCGATGCATTCAGCCGCACCTCACCGTCCAGCCCCCGGCAATCGTCGCACCCTGTCAGGTGGACCACAGCATCGCGATCCAAATCGCCGTCGAAAATCTGGACTTGGCATTCCGAACAAGTCATTTTGCATTCCTCACATACTTCGCCAACTTCATGCGAGCCGCCGAAATCTGCGTTCGCACCGTTACTTCTTCCACACCCAGAATCGCGGCCACTTCGCGCGTCGGCAGGCCTTCGATATCGCGCAGCACCACTGCCGCCCGCTCGCGCTCGGGGAGCTTGCTCAAGCCCGCCATCAGTAACTGCTTCCGCTCGTCCAGTTTTAGAACCCGCTGCGCGCTCGGTGCCGGATCCGTTCGCTCCTGAGAATCCACTACCTCCAACCGCCGTCGGAACTGGTCGTTGCAGACATTCACCGTCACCCGATAGAGCCACGCCTGCGGATCGCCGTCCATCTTGTCGAGATTCTTCAACAACCGCAGAAAGACTTCCTGGGACGCATCCTGAGCGTCCTCCATCCGCCCCAACAGGCGGTAGGCGGTGCGCAGGACCCGCTGCTGGTGCGCCGCCATGAGTGCGGCGAAGTTCGGCTGGCTAGCGGCTGCATCGCGAATCGGCAGTGTGAGTTCTCCCGCGTTCATCTCGTACACATGTTATACGCGGGAGCGGGGGATTTCGTTGAGACGGATTTTCTACGCGATCGTCAAGATGCTTTTGATCCCGCCGACCTTGCCCGATAGCGGCGTCTTCACGTCGTCTATCGGGAACCGATGGGTGATCAGCGACCCCACCGCTTTCGGCCACCGCTGATAGAACTGGCTGAGGTCGGCGATCGCGTCGGCGAAACTCTGTTTGCTGGCGTTGACGGTTCCAAATGCCACCTGATTCTTCAGGACCTGATTGCGCATGATCAGGTCCGCATCAATGGAGCGTGGCCCCTTCAACGCGGGGACGCCGGTGAAGATGAAGGCTCCGTTGGTGCCTAGGTATTTCAGGACTTCGTAGGACAGACCGACTGCTCCCGTAGCTTCGTAGACTACATCGATATTGCCCACCGTCTCGGCGAGTTGTGCGACGGAAACCGTTTCGGCGGGGACGAACTTGGCTCCGAAGCTGGAGGCCATGCCTGGCAGATCGCTCCCCTGAGGCGAGAGCGAATAGATGTAGGTGTCGAAGCCTTCCAGGACCAACTTCATCGCGCCCAGCAGACCGACCGGGCCGCCGCCGAGCACGACGGCGCGCAGTCCATGGCCGCGCGGCTGGTCGGGTTCGTTCTGCGTCCAGGGAAGGCGCTGCTGCACCTGCCACAACTGCGTGATGCCTTTTTCGGCGATGGTGAGAGGCTCCACTAGAACAGCCACATCGCGCAAGCGACGCGGAACGATGTTGACGTTGGCGGCGTCTTCCACCACCCGTTCGGCCATGAAGCCGTGCACCGCGTTGATGCCGCGTTCGGTGAAGCCACCGCTGAAACAAAAATCCTGCCGACCGGTGTGACAGGCGGCGCACGTGATTTGAGTACAGGGGCGGCGGACGGTGGGCACCACGAGATCGCCGGGCTTCACGGTCGAAACCTCAGACCCAACTTCCAGCACCTCGGCCAGCCCTTCATGTCCCAGGATCAAGTAGGGCGAGCCTTCGGGCGGGGTGCCATACTCGAACGCGACGATCTCTTTATCGGTGCCGCAGATGCCCACTTCCAGCATGCGGAGCTTAACCTGATTCGCGCTGGTGATGCCGGGTTCGGGATGGTCGATGACCTCGTAGCGGCGTTCAGTGGGGAAGACTCCGACTGCTTTCATGGCGGCCTCCTATTTCTTGCCGGTCACTTCTTCGTGGGCTTGGGTGCCGGTTTGCCGGCGCTCAGGCCGGGGCTGCGATAATCGTAACCCAGGCGGCCCCAGGTCCAGTACACTCGCTCGTAATTGTCGATGTTCACCCCGGCCAAGTCCACTTCAACTCCAGTGGCTCCGGTATTGACGAGAATATTGAGTCGTCCGCGTACGGCGTCCACTTCGGAGGCGACGGATTGCGCTGTCACCACGGCGTGGAACGGGCCTTCCAGCGCGCCGCCGACCGTTCTGCTCGCAATCTCCAGTACCAATCCGGCTGCTTGCGCGGCTCGCAATACATCGGGACGGGCTTCTCCGCCGCGCAGATCCAGAGTGACGCGCCGGCCAGCTTCCTGCAGCGCGGGGAAGACCACCGTACGGTAGAAGTCGACGGGCTCGCGACCAACTTCAATTTGAATACCGCGAACCAGCACGCATTCGGTCAGCATCTTTCGCAGTTGCGCGGTCAAGGTGCGAGGACCAAGGGCTGCTCTGATGCCGACATGAAAATCGACACCGTGGTCGCGTGCAAGTGTGGACAGGAAGCGGATGCGATCCCCTTCTAATTTTTCCGGAGGCAGCACTAGCGTCGCGCGGTTCACGCGATTCCGCGCCAACATCTGGAAGAACTTCATCCACCGGTCGGTTGAATAAAAACCTTGCGTCGCCAAGTCCGTATCCAGCGGCGCGATGCGGACCGAGCGGAGCCGCATGCCAGGTTCACCCGAAGAAAGCGTGAGCTTGCCGGTGGCGCGAATTTGTTCGGACGCTTCGATCAAGCCGTACATGAGGCCACGCAGGTCGCCGCCGCTGATGCGCGCTGAAGTGCTGGTGATGGAGGAGATGTGGAAGGTCTCCGGCTGGTCGAGATTGAGCTCAGTGGATACGTTGAGTGTGATGCCGCGTTCAGCCAGTGCGGCCTTTAATTCCTGTTGTCCGAATTCAGTCGGACCGGCGGACAAAGTCGCGCATGCAACAAGTCCGCAAAACGCTGCTCTCATCAATGCTTTAGTCGACAACGGAACTCCAGCCACGCCGCGAAAGATCCCGATAAATAATGCCAAGCCCAACCACCCCCACTGCCAACAACATGAGCCCTTGTTGCGTCTCATGCAGAATCAATTTTCCAACTCCGAACAACGTTCCGTAGATCAACATGCAGCCACCTACCCAGCACAGCAGATTTGAGAGCCCACCGCCAGAGGGGGTGACATCCGGCGCGAGGTCCGCGATGGGAGCCCAACCCGTGCGCGACGGCCGAGTCCGGCGATAGAAGGCGATCAACACCTCTTGCTTTTCCGGTTGCGTGAGGAACGTGACCGCGAGCCACGCGACCGTAGTGACCGCGACGGTAATAATCATGAGCCACGCGAAGTCCACTGGCTTGTCGCTGTTGTAGCCGAAGCCCAGTTGCAGCGTCAGCGAAACTACCAACGCGACAGCCATGGAAGACACTTCGCTCCAAGCGTTGATGCGCCACCAATACCAGCGGAGCAGCAGCACGCCACCCGTGCCCGCACCGGTGACCAGTAGATATTTCCAGGCGGCGGCGATCGAATCGAGGTAGAACGTGACCACTGCGGAGATGATCGTCAGCAGTATGGTCGCGATCTTGGAGGCCGTCACGTAATGTTGCTGGCTGGCATCGGGACGCAGGAAGCGGCGGTAGAAATCGTTGACCAAGTAGCTCGCGCCCCAGTTGAGTTGGGTCGCGATGGTCGACATGTAGGCTGCTGCGAAACCCGCCACCATCAGGCCACGCAGAGAAGGCGGCAGCGTAGCGATCATCACGCGAATGTAGCCCGTCTCGGGACGGTCCAGACCGGGGAACATGATCATCGAGACCAAGCCGACAAGAATCCAAGGCCACGGTCGCACGGCGTAATGCGCGACGTTGAACCACAGCGTCGCCAGTAGTGAATGTCTTTCATCGCGCGCACTGAGCATGCGCTGCGCGATGTAGCCTCCGCCGCCCGGTTCCGCGCCCGGATACCAGGTGGCCCACCAGTTCAGCGAAATGTAGACCAGGAAAGTGATGAGCGGCATCCATGTGGAATCGAGGTCGGGCACGAAATTCAGCACCGAGCCTTTCCCTCCGCGCGCAACGTCAATCGCAGCGAGCTGCGTCTTCATCGCCTCAATGCCGCCGACCGCGCGCACTGCGTACACCGCCAGCACGATCACCATCCCCATCTTGAGGACGAACTGCACCAGATCGGTGACCAGCACGCCCCACAATCCAGAGAGCGTCGAGATGAAACTGGTTACAGCGATCATGCCGATCACGATGAAGAGCGCGTTCAACTCGCTCACGCCCAGGATCAGCGACAGGATATCGACCATCGCTTTGTTGACCCAGCCGAGGATGATGCAGTTGATCGGAATGCCCAGGTAGATCGCTCGGAACCCGCGCAGGAAGGCCGCGGGCTTGCCGGAGTAGCGGATCTCCGCGAACTCAATGTCGGTGGAAACGCCCGAGCGCCGCCACAGTCGCGCATAGAAGAAGACCGTGAGCATGCCGCTCGAAACAAAGCACCACCACAGCCAGTTTCCCGCGATGCCGTTGGCGGCAACCATGCCGGTGACAGCCAGTGGAGTATCGGCGGCGAAGGTGGTCGCCACCATCGACGTGCCCGCCAGCCACCACGGCACGTTGCGGCCGGAGAGGAAGTATTCTTCAAAGCTAGAGGCTGCTCGCGATTTGTAATAGAGACCGATCGCCAGCATGAAGGCGAAGTAGAGAGCAACGACGGTCCAGTCGGCGAAGGTAAGTTGCACTGAAAGGGAATTATAGCGCGCGGAGGCCGGAATGCGACTATGCGAATGTGCGTAGAATCGCGAGGTGGCCTGCGATGGTCACCGGCGGATCCCCGGCGGGAATGCGCAAGACTTCACCAGCGCGGATCACGCGACCGTCAATCTCACCCGCGCCCTGCAGCACGATGATGTTTTGATCGCGATCCACCGGCGCGAGCGTTTTCCGCCCCGCGATCCAATATTTCTCGGTGGTGAAATGGGCGCACTCCACCAGCAATCCTTCGCGGGCCTCTTGTTTCGCGGCGTGAGGGCCCAGGTTGCTGACGCGGACGCCGTGATCCAGATGCAGTTCGCGCGGGCGGCCGTAATCGTATAAGCGGTAGGTGATGTCAGAGGTCTGTTGGATCTCGCAAAGGGTTAGTCCGCCGCCGATGGCGTGTACGGTGCCTGAGGGGATGAAGAACGTGTCGCCGGGATTTGCGTCGTGCCAGGTGAGTAACTGCTCGATCTCGCCGGTTTCAGCGGCGGTTCGAACCTGCGCCGCCGTGACTGGTTCCCGGAATCCTACGGCGATCTGCGCCCCAGGCTGAGCGGCGAGAATGTGCCACATCTCCGTCTTGCCGCGCGACTGGTGATGTTCTTGCGCGTACGCGTCGTCAGGATGAACCTGAACCGAGAGCGCAGCTGTAGTGAAAAGGAACTTGATGAGGAGCGGGGATCCAGGCGGGCCTTCAAACCACACCTCGCCGATCTTCTCTTGCGAGTTGGGGAACCACGGTTCTAGCTTGGTGGAACCCCACTCGGGCTTTTCGACGGGCTTAGGTGGGAGGCGTTCGATCATGGGTCGTCTATCCGCATGCTAACGCATGGCGGTTCTGTGCTCACGATGGTTGCCACAGAACCGCGACCGTCAGGGAGCGGACAGTCTCCACTACACCCGCGCGCGAATGAACTTCTCGATGCGATCCAAGCCGCGTGTCAGTTCTTCGATCGACGTCGCATAAGAGATACGAATATGATCGTTGGTTCCGAACGCTTCGCCCGGGACCACAGCGACGTATTCTTCGGCCAGCAACTTCTCCGCAAACGACATCGAATCGGTGATGCCGCCCTTGAAGGCCGCCGAGACGTTCGGGTAGGCGTAAAACGCTCCCTTGGGCTCCTGAACTTTCACGCCGGGAATGGCGCGCAACCGCGTGAGTACGTATTCGCGACGCTTGCGGTATTCCGCGAGCATGCCCGCCACCGAATCCTGCGTGCCGCGCAACGCTTCGAGCGCCGCCTTCTGCGCGATGGAGGTCGGGTTCGACGTCGCATGACTCTGCAACTTGTTAATGCCTGAAATCACATACGCCGGAGCCAGCACGAAACCAATGCGCCAGCCGGTCATCGCGTAGGTTTTCGAAAGCGATCCCGCCACCACCACGGTGTCCTTGGCGTCCGCGAACGATGCGATCGAGTAACGCTCGGCGTCGTACAAGAAACGGTCGTAGCACTCGTCGGTCATGATCCAGAAGTTGTTTTCTTTCGCCAGGCCGAGGACTTTCTCCATCTCCTTGCGATCGAAAACCGCGCCGCTGGGGTTCGACGGCGAGTTCAAAATGATCATCTTGGTCTTCGGCGTCAGGGCCTTTTCCACTTGCTTGGCCGTCAGCGTGAAGCCTTCGGCTTCGTTGGTGTCCACGAACACGCACTTGGCTTGTGCGTAGTTGACCACGTCTTTGTAGGTGACCCAGTAGGGTACAGGGATGATGCACTCGTCGCCTGGATTCAGCAGCGTCTGCGTCAAGTTGAAGATCGCATGCTTGCCGCCGACGGTGACGATGCACTCGTTCGCTTTGTAAGAGGTCTGGTAGGCCTCATGGTGGAAGTCGCAAATGGCCTGCTTCAGTTCCAGCGTGCCGCCCACCGCGGTGTACTTGGTGAAGTTCTTGGTCAGCGCGTCGATAGCGGCGTCCTTGATATTTTTCGGCGTGGGGAAGTCGGGTTCCCCGGCGCTGAAGTCGACCACGTCGACGCCGCTGGCCTTCAGGCGGCCAGCTTCGGCAGCCACTTTCATGGTGGAGGATTCACTGATCCAGGAGTTACGTTCGGCGAGTTGTTTCATATTTCTCTTTCAAGCGCGCTTCGACCACGGCGGGCACAATACCCGTCACGCTGCCGCCCAGCGACGCGACTTCTTTCACTAACTTGGAGCTGATGAAGGAGTACTCTTCACCGGCCGTCAAAAAAACCGTTTCAATTTCCGGACGCAGGCGGCGATTCATCAACGCCATCTGCCATTCCAGTTCGTAATCCGATACGGCCCGGATGCCGCGCAGAATCATCGAAGCTCCACGCTGGGCCGCGAAATCGGCCAGCAGCCCATCGAAGGACGCGACTTCCACGTTCGGATAGGGCACAACGCTCCGAATCAATTCCTGGCGCTCTTCTACGCTGAACAATGGCTGCTTCGATCTGTTTCTCAACACCGCCACGATCAAGCGATCTACCATCCGGCTGCCACGGGTGATCAGGTCCAGATGCCCGTTTGTAATTGGATCAAACGAGCCCGGATAGATCGCGACAAGACTGGAGCGTGAAGGCAAAGGGGGTAAGAATTATTCTAGCAAAGCCGCTAATTCGGAGCGGCGCTCTGCGATTCCGGTTGAACTTCCGAATGTGCCAGAGTTGGGAGGTGGCCGACCAAGCAAAAATAGGCACCCATTGGCAAGACGACGAGCTTGACGCCATCGTTGCCGATTATTTCGCCATGCTCGAGGCGGACCTTGTCGGCAGGTCTTATGTAAAGACTAAACATAGTGCTGCTCTCATGGAGAAGATTGGCCGAACCCATCGCGCGGTTGAATTCAAGCATCAGAATATTTCCGCTGCGCTTGACGAACTGGGGATGCCTTGGATACCGGGCTACATCCCTAAGCGGAATTATCAGAAGGCGATCTTTCCGGCGATTGACCGCTATCTGAGTGCCCATGCCAAGATTCTTGAGTTCGTCCCCGAAAAAGGTAGGGTGTTTTTGGCTCCCGCAGATGTGTTTGTTGAGCCTCCGACGCTGACCATCGACGAGGCCGTTCCTGTAGGACTGCAACATCTGGTTCGTAAGTTCGACCCCGTGGAACGGGATCATCGGAACCGAGCTTTAGGCAAGGCCGGCGAGGAGTTTGTCGTTGAGGTCGAGCGCAAAAGGCTCACGGATTCGGACCGTCTGGATTTGGCCCGAAGGGTTCGTTGGGTCGCAGTAGAAGATGGCGATGGTGCTGGCTACGATATCTTGTCGTTCGATACGGGCGGCAAAGAAAGACTTATTGAAGTCAAAACTACGAACGGTTCGGCTCGGACTCCATTTTTTCTCAGTCGGAACGAGTGCGAGGTAGCGACGGAGCGACGTGCCGATTGGTGCATCTATCGCGTCCATCATTTCGCCAAGGAAGCCCGGATCTTTACTATCGTGCCCCCGCTGGAGAGCGCAGTTAGCCTTGTCGTGGAAACATGGCGCGCGTCATTCCACGCGCGGCTCTAATTCGGTAGCCGCATCCATGTGAGCTTCGTCGCAGGCGTGATCAGCGCGAGTGTATCGCCCGCAAGTTCGTAGGCCCGCTTTTGTTCGGAATCCGTCCACGCGGGGATGGTGGCCGCTTCCACTTTTGTCGTAATCGTCTTGGTCGATTCATCCACCTGGAAGCTGCCGTAGTAGGACATGTAGCCGTCCGCGACTTGGCGAAGGTCGTCCACCGTGGCCGTGGCGATGGCGGCGGTGCTGTTCACGGAGGCAAACCGCCCCGGCTTCATTACGAACACCGACATGCGTCCAGCAGCGTCGAAGGTGAGCCGGCCGATCGGCATCTCGCCGTAGGGATGACTCACGTTGCCGCCCGGATCGTTTTGCTCGAAGCTGACCAGTTGCCAGACACCGTTCAGCGCGTTGTGTTCAGAGACGGCGGGTGCGGCTTGTTCCACCGTTGTGGCGGCGGGAGTTTCCGAAACCTCAGGCGCGGGCGCGGTGCCTCCACAAGCGACCAGCAGCAAGCACAGCGCCGGGATGGCAAGAATTTTCATGCTCCCGATTCTACTATCTTGTCGAAGGCGTGCAGCAGTTCTTCGCGCTTGGAGTACGGCCCCGGCGTATAGGCTCGCGAATGGATGCCGAGCTGCGATAGCTCTGAGATGTGCCAGTCCTCGCGATTGGTCTGGTCCCAAAACTCGATCGCGTCATCGGCGACGAAGCCCGGCTTCGCCATCTCGTGCGGGTGAAAGTGAAACTCGCACACGATCTCCGTGCGATCCACAGCGCGCGGCCACAGCGTGTGGGTCATCATATAGTCCGGGTGCAGGCTCAGTAGCAGGTTCGGAAAGATCGCGTAGTAGGCGACGTGCTGCCGCTGAGTCTCGTTCAACCCCGGCAAGTAATCACGGCGACGCCGACCGTCGGTGCTCATGGTCTCGACGCCGGGCTTGAACCCCATGCTTCCGCCGACGTACGCAGGCGAGGGCGCGACGTTGTCGGCTCCCATGTAATCCGTGAGCCGATTCAGCGCCGGGTGCAGCACCGGGCAGTGCAGGCACTCGTTGTAATTCGCGACGATCAGTTTCCAGTTGGCAGGGACGTCGTAAACGATGCGCTTGTGCATCCGCAACTCCGCCATGTTCCACGCAGCGAAGGACTCGGTCAGTGGAGCCAGTTGCGCCGCCAGTGAGGCAGGCGCTTTCGAGAAGTTCAGAAATACGTGCCCTTGCCACACATCCACAGCGACCGAATACAGCGGATAGTCTGAGCGTACGAAGTCCGCTTCCATATGTGGAGCCACCACCAGCGCTCCATCCAGTCCGTAGGTCCAGGCGTGATACGGACAGCGAATTCTTCCGTCTTTGAAAGAGCCCGAATGCTCCGTACACATGCGCGTGCCGCGATGCCGGCACACATTGTAATGCGCTCGCAGCGCGCCCGACGCATCGCGCGTGACGATCACGCTTTCCCCCGCGACCTCCGCTAGGAAGTAATCTCCAGTTTTCGTCACCTGTTCTTCGCGCCCGACGCAGACCCAGCGCGAAAAGAAAAAACGATCCATTTCAGCACGGAACACGTCGTTATCGGTGTAGTAACGCTGCGGCAGAGTCAGGGGGCCCATTCATGTCCAGAATACGCGATAAAATTGCGCTCATGAAATGCGGCGCACTTCTCTTGTTCGGCGCTGTGTTGCTGAGGGCGCAAACGCCGTCCTTCGAGATTCGAGGGACCGTGAGCGAGCCCGGCCTTGGGGGCATCGCGGGGGTGGTAGTCCGGGCGCTGGCTCAGGATGAACTCCGCGGCGTGCTGAGCGAGACGGGGCTATCGATTCGCGCACCCGGAACATCTGACCGCATCGCCACGACGAACGCCCGCGGCGAATTCGTGATCCGACCCAGCACCTCCGGACAGTTTGAATTGTTCGCTCGGCGAGAGGGCTATTCCCTCGCCCTGGATGCAAGCTACCGCGCCTCAGTCAGCGCTGCACAGCCCCGGGCCGAGGTGGAGCTCGCCATGGTTCGGCGCGGGGGCCTGACTGGACGAGTGCTCGATGCGGATACGAGGCAGCCAGTGGAAGGGCTGGAAATGCGCGCAACCGTACGGTATTACAAGATACAAAACGAGATCGGGATCATGTTCTTCGGGATGTTGCCCGTGGATCAGACGGTGGACCAATCGCGACTCAAAACAGATCGAGACGGCAACTTCGCCTATGGAAACGTCATGCCGGGAGAATACATCGCCACGCCCGCCGTTCTGAATCGAACCCAAATGAGCGCTGGTTTCTCGGAGGCGGAAGGAAAGATCGTCGACGAAACCTACGTCGTCGATGGCGAACCCATAGCCCGCTTGAATTCGGGTGGCTTCGCGAGCTTCGGCAATATTTTCATGAAGAAGGCTCCGCAGTACCGTGTGCATGTGTCTCTGCCGCAGGGCGATTGCCCCCTAGGCGAATCGGTGCGTGTGGCGTTACTCAAACGAGGTCAACAACCCAGTCGCGAGGCTAGAGCCGATGCTGCATTCGCGTGCGGAAGCGAGCTGCTGGTCCGCAATGTGGATCCCGGCTCCTACGTTCTATACGCTGTGTCGGATTGGCAAGGCGAGCGCGACCATGTGGAGAATACGGTGTGGGGCCTGGCTCCTCTGGAAGTAGTCGACAAGAATTTGGACGTCAGTATTCCTCTGCAGCGCGGCGTGATCCTGGAAGGGCAGCTCGTCGCGGCCGAAGGTTTGAACGCCTTGCCGGAGCACCCTGGCATTACGGCGCAGTCCGGCGAAGTTATCGATGGCGCGCGGCCTATCGCGGAGCAGTTCATCGAATGGGGCGAGGACGGAAAGTTTCGCATGGCCATTCCCGCGCGGCCACAGATCATTTCTGCACGAACGAGTGGCGCCTATGTGAAGCAGGTTCGCTACAACGGGATCGCCCTACCGGACATGATTCTTCCCGTGAATCCAGGAACGGGCGCGCATCACGTGGAAATAGTCTTCGATGACAAGTACGGTTCGCTAACGGGCACCGTTCTGGAGGGCACCCGTCCGGCACCGCAAAGTATTTTGATTCTCCAGCGGGAAGGCAGTGACAGTCAGGAATCGGCGCCCGTAGAGGCGGGCACAATTCGCATGCAGGCGCTCGTTCCCGGCGAATATCGCGTGATGGCCATACGTCAGGACGTCATGGCATCGCGGGTGGAGATGACTAAGGACGCACAAAAGGTGATCATCCGCGCTGGCGAGACCGCCACGATCAACGTTCAGTTAACGGGAGCGTCAAAGTAATCATGCTCACTCGATCCCTCTTGTTCCTGCTGGCTGTGGTCGCGTGCGCACAGACCTACGAAGTTCGCGGCACCGTGAGCGAGGTCGGCGCGGGCGGGATCGCGAACATCGAGGTCCGCGTACAAAGGATCGAGGATGGCGCATCGCAAGCCGTCAAGACCGACGGGCAGGGAGCATTTCGTGTTGTGGTGGACAAGCCAGGCGTCTACGTCGCGGGCGCCAATGCGGCTGGTTACTTCGGCTCAGGACTTGGGATGCAGCCCATTATGTTGGATGCCGCGCGCCCGCGAGCCGAGGTTACTATCGCATTGGTTCGCGCAGGCGAAGTCAGCGGCCGCGTGCTGGACGAAGAGACGCGCGAACCGTTGGCGAAGGTCGAGATCGGCTTGTTCACCAAACAGTGGAACTACGGACAGTTGACGCTGCAGTCCGCCAGTCGCGAGCCCGTCGTGACCGACGCGGATGGACGCTTCCAGTTCCTTGGACTTCGCCCGGGAGAATATCTAGCATCCGCACGCCCTCGACCCACCTCCGTCCAAGTGCTGAAGGATTTCTCCAAAGCGGATCTCGAAAAAATGGACGAAGCCTTCCCGCCCACCTACTGGCCCGGAGGTGGCGACGCAGTGTCGGCGTTCGGTGCGCAACTCACCTCAGGCGGCTATGCCGACGTCGGCACGATGTTGGTTCACAAGGCCCCGCAGTACCGCGTGCACGTGACGATGCAAGGGAGCTGCGCGGAAGGCGAAGCCCTGCGTGTGTCGATCTTGACGCGCAACGGAGGTGCTGCGTCGGCGCTGGGCTCTTTCCCTTGCAACAGTGAACTGCTGCTACGTGGATTGGATCCCGGCTCGTACGCGGTTTATGCCTCCTCTGACCGGCGCAACGGGAGGCTGGAGTCCACCGTCTCCGGCGTCGCCTCATTCACAATTGGCGAGAAGAATCTCAAGGTCTCTGTTCCGCTGCAGCGCAACGTCATCATCGAAGGGCAACTCACCATGGTCGAAGGTGTCGCCGCGCCGCGAATCCTCCCCCGTATTGTGACCAGACCGGCCGATCTCCTCGTGGGGGCGCTAGCGGAAAATGACGGACTGCTCCAATGGGCTCCCGACCAGATCCATTTCCAACTTGCGGTGTCGCCCCGAGCGCAGAATCTTATCGTCAGCGACTCCGGCCCTTACGTGAAGGAGATCCGTTACAACGGCACGCCTCTGCGCGACGCCACCTTGCCAATCAATGCCGGTGCCGTGGCACACAAACTCGAAATAGTCATGGACGACACGTACGGATCGCTTGCGGGCTCGGTCACGGATGGCAGCCGCCCCGCGCTCGACGTTCAAATCCTGATCGTGAAGGACTCTGCGCGCGTGGACAACATGGCGCTGCAACCGCCCGGCTACGTGACGACGGGTCCCGACGGTAACTTCCCGGCCACGCGCCTCGCTCCCGGTGAGTACCGAGCCATCGCGTTCCTTCGCACGCAGCAAACCAAGATTCACGAGGCCGGAGTTCTAACGCGCCTACTAAGCACCGCGCAGAAAATCACGATCGCACCCGGCGGCACGCAGACAGTGACAATCCGCCTGAGCGACGTTCGCTAGTCCCGCAATTTGAGACACTACATCCATGCAATACTCTCGGCTTGGTAACTCAGGATTAGTGGTCTCGAAGCTAGCCTTCGGAGCGATGACGTTTGGTACAGGCCAGGGCCCCTTCGCCGCAGTCTCAAAAGTAGACGCCGCTCTCGCCGACGCAATGATCGGCAAGACGCTGGACGCCGGCATCAATCACTTCAACTCCGCCGACGGTTACACGGGCGGCCAATCCGAAGAAATGCTGGGCCGCGCCTTGGGCGATCGGCGCAAGGATGTCGTCATTTCCACCAAGGTCGGCTTCCGCAGCGCGCCCGCGTTGCTCCATCAAGGCCTCTCGCGCCAACATATTCTAGCCTCGTGCGAAGGCAGCCTCCGCCGCCTCGGCACCGACTACATCGACGTCTATCTGGTCCATCGTGTGGACGTGAACACGCCCGTCGAAGAAACCGTCGCCGCACTGGAAACACTGGTGCAGCAGGGCAAAGTCCGCTACGTAGGCTTCTCCAACTGGCCCGCCTGGATGGCCGCCAAAGCCGTCGGCATTCAGAAATCCAGCGGCGCCTCGCAATTCCGAGCGGCGGAACTTTACTACTCCCTCGTCGGTCGCGAGTTCGAGCATGACCTGGAACCCTTCGTTCACGACGCAGGCATCGGCGTGTTCGTCTGGAGCCCGCTCGCAGGCGGCTTCCTGACCGGCAAGTACACTCGCGATAATCCGCAAGGCGACGGTGGACGGCTCACCTCCTTCGATATGCTGCCTTACGATCGAGACAAGGGGCATGACGCAGTGGACGTCCTGCGTCTGATCGCGAAGGCGCACAATGCGTCCTGCGCGCAGGTAGCGCTCGCCTGGTTGCTCACCAAGCGGAGCGTCGCGTCCGTCTTGATCGGCGCGAATAAGATGACGCAGCTCGAAGACAACCTAGCCGCCGCCGATCTGAAGCTGTCCGACGACGAAGTACAACGGTTGAACGAGATCACCGCTGCTCCGCTCCCGTACCCGCATTGGTTCACGGATCGCGTGCAAGACCCGCCTGTAATGGCCGCACTCAAGGGCGCGTAGGTTGGACGTGAACGCCTTCCTCGAAAACATCCTTCGCTTCCTGCCGGAGCCGTGGCGCGGCATCGCCGTGCCGTTCGCCGTGTTCATCGCAGTAGCGGCGCTCGGTCTGCTGGTGCGCCGCATCGCATTCACGAAGCTTCACAAGTGGGCGCGATCCACCTCCATGCGCTTCGACGAAACGCTGCTCGATTCGCTGCACGGGCCGGCCCTGCTGTGGATCGTGATCTTAGCGATCTCCGTCGCCGCCGACGTTTCTCAACTACCGCGCGCTGTATCTTCCTGGTCCGAGCGGCTGCTGCTGGTCCTCTGGATCGTCTCGCTCACCCTCGCCGTTTCCCGCCTGGCGTCACGGCTCGTGCGGATCTACGTCCCCCTCGGCTCGCTCTCCGAAGTCCTGGCCAGCCTCCTGGTAACGTCCCTCGGAGCCCTGATGTTGCTCCGCTCTCTGGGCATCGACATCACGCCGATCCTCACCGCGTTGGGCGTCGGCGGCTTGGCCGTCGCGCTCGCGTTGCAAGATACGCTCTCCAACCTGTTCGCCGGATTCTACGTGAGCGTCGCCGGCCAGATCCGCGTAGGCGATTTCATCCAACTTGAATCCGGCCAGCGCGGCTACGTAACTGACATCGGCTGGCGCAGTACAACGCTGCGCGAACGCTCGAACAACTTGATCGTGATCCCCAACAACAAGCTGAGCCAGAGTACGGTTACAAATTTCCACTTGCCGGAACGTCGCACGGCGCTATCGATCCAAGTCGGCGTGAGCTTTGATTCCGACGTCGAGAAAGTCGAGCGCGTGTTGCTGGACGTCGTGCGCACTACCGAAGTTGCTGGACTGCTCAAAGAGCCTGCTCCGTCGGTGCTGCTGATGCCCGGGTTCGGCGAGCGCTCCCTCGATTTCACCATCGTCTGCCACATCGCCGATTTCGAAGACCAGTTCCGCGTGCAACACGAACTGCGTAAACGAATCGTCGAGCGCTTCCGCAAAGAAGGCATCGCGATCCCGCGCGCGCCGTCGGCCTGAATCCCGGCTCGCTGCGCGAACCGCTTATCATAGTAGTTTCCCCTCATGGCCAAGAAATCCATCAGCTACAAACAAGCCGGCGTCAACATCGACGAGGCTGACCGCGCCGTCGCCTCCATCCGCACCATGGCTCGGCGCACTTTCACGCCCGCCGTGCTTACGGATATCGGCAGCTTCGGCGGCGGCTATCGCCTCCAGGGCTATCGCGATCCCGTATTGGTCTCCTCGGCCGACGGCGTCGGAACCAAGCTCAAGGTCGCCTTCATGACCGGCCGCCACGACACTATCGGCGAGTGCCTGGTGAACCACTGCGTCAATGACATCGCAGTGCAAGGAGCGGTCCCGCTCTTCTTCCTCGATTATTTTTCCGTCGGCGCGCTAGACGCGAAGGTCGCGGCGCAGGTGGTCAGCGGCATTGCCCGCGGCTGCCAAGCGAACAAGTGCGCATTGATCGGCGGCGAAACGGCGGAGATGCCGGGCCTCTACGCGCCGGGCGATTACGACTTGGCCGGCTTCATCGTCGGCGCAGTCGAACGCAAAAAGATGTTGACCGGAGCCCGCGTGAAAAAGGGCGACGTTTTGATCGGACTGCCTTCGACCGGCCTGCACACCAACGGATACTCCCTCGCTCGCAAGTTGTTGTTCGATGTCGCTGGTTATAAGCCGAACACCAAGCTTCCGGAAACCGGCGGCACCGTTGCCGATGCATTGCTCGCCGTTCATCGCAGTTACCTGAAGCCTCTCCGCGCCCTCGACGACGCGGGGTTCCTCAAAGCCGCGGCCCACATCACCGGCGGAGGCATCACCGACAACACGCCGCGCGTGCTGCCCAAGGGCCTCGCCGCGCATGTGAAGGTCGGGTCCTGGCCCGTGCTGCCCATCTTCGACCTGATGAAGAAGATCGGCAACGTCCCCGACGCCGACTGGCGCCGCACCTTCAATCTGGGCATCGGCATGATCTTCGTGATCGCCGAAAAAGATCTAAAGGACGCCGCCAAGATCCTCAAGAAGCTCAAGGAGCCGTGGTATCAAATCGGCTCCATTAACAAAGGCACCGGCGTCGTCTACGAATAAGCATGAGTAGACGACTAGGCATTCTGCTCTCCGGTCGCGGTTCCAACTTCGTCGCGATTGCCGATGCCATCGCAGCCGGAAAGCTCGACGCGGAAATCGCCGTGGTCCTCTCGAATCGCGAAGACGCTCCGGGCCTTGAACGAGCCCGCGAGCGCGGCGTCCCGGCGTTGGCCCTGCCGTCAAAGGGGTTGGATCGGCAAGCGTTCGATCAGCGCCTCATTGAAGAACTGCAACGCCACGAAGTCGATCTGGTCTGCCTGGCCGGTTATATGCGCCTGCTCGGGCTTGGATTCGTTCTGCAATTCAGCAATCAAATTGTGAACATTCACCCGTCGCTGCTGCCCGCCTTCCCCGGCCTTGACGCCCAGCACCAAGCGCTCGATCATGGCGTGAAGGTCGCGGGCTGCACTGCCCACTTTGTCGATCAGGGGCTCGACAGCGGACCCATCATTCGTCAAGCCGCAGTGCCCGTGCTGGATGGCGATACGTATGAGACACTCTCGGCGCGCATCCTGAAAGAGGAGCATCGCATCTACAGCGAAGCGATCGGTGTCGTTCTTTCCGGCCGCTACAGAATCTCCGGGCGAAGAGTCATCGAAGATTGAATGACTGAGAACTCTGGCGCCAGTTCCACACTCTGTACTGGTAGCCATGAGAACGATTCTGTACCGCCGATGGGCTCCAGCGAAGAGCCTCGTCAAAATCGAATTTCCACCTGACATCATTCACGACATCCGCGCGCAAAGCGGCGATCATGACTGCGGCTACTTGTTCGGACGCCGCCAGGGCAATGAGGTTCGCGTGTTCACCGCACTCCGCACCCCTCAGGCCGATGATCAGCGCGTCGCGGGTATGGAAGCAGTCGGAGTCTACATAACCCGCGTGCGCGGCGAAGTGTTCCTGACCGATGCGGATCTGGAGCAGGTCGACCGCGTCCAGAACGGCATCGCGTTTGTGATCGCCGGTGGGCGCGCAGGCTTCTTTGCGCGTGAAGCCAACGGATCGATGCAGGCCGTCCGCAGCCACGAGGAGTTTCTAGTGGCCGACGCCGCCACGCAGGCCGAGCCTTTAGCGCGACCCGGCACATCCCCGCGCGGCCGACACGCAGCCCTTCCACCGCTGAACGTTTGGAAATGGGCGCTCGGCATCGGCGCGCTGCTCGCCGGACCTGTGGCGGCATTCGCATACTTCCAGCCGCGGATGCCTCGACCGCCGTTGGAATTGTTACTGCGAGAGGCCAACGGTCAACTCGTCATCCAGTGGGACGCGCATGAGGCGACTGCGTCCGATGGCGTTCTCGAAATCACGGAGGTTGGAACGCGAACGGAGCTACCGGTTGCGCCCGGCAGTTCCAGCGCGACTTATGCGGTCCGCAGTGGCGATGTCGAGATCCGGCTCTCCTCTGGTTCACGTTCCGGCCGCGTTCATTGGACCTCCGCTCGCTTCATCGAGCCAGCGAAGCAAGAGCTTGTGGCGGAGGATCGATCCCCTGACGAAATCCGCGAAGACCTCGACCAGTTGCAGCATCAAGCTGAGTACTTGCGTCAGTCCATCGCCCATCGGCGCGCAAAAGTGCAACAGCTTTCCGCCGCGGCAGACAGTCTGTTGTCGCGATAGTCTCTTACAATAGAGAGAGTGACTCTCGATTGTGGCCTGAGCAACGCATTGGTGGGCCAAGGCCACCCGCACGTCACCGAAGCCATCACGCGGCAATTGGACGCGCCCGAAGAAGGCATTCGAGAACGTTATATCGCTCGGTTGCTGACGAAGTTCCCTGCGCCCTTGTCAGTCTGCTACCTGGTGCATTCGGTCAGTGAGGCCACGGAACTCGCCCTGCGCATCGCGCGCGCCCATCGGCCCGGCAAGGACGTGATCGTCCTCGAAGATACCGTCTACGGAATGACGACCTCGCTCGCGAACATGAGTCCGGGACGGCGCAAGTTCTGGGTGCAAGTTGCCTCACGTAGAGATGCGGTCGACGTAGCTGCCAAAGCTCGCGTTATTGAAGCGAGCGGTCGCGGCCTGTGTGGCTTCTTTGCGGAAGGCGTGTTCGATGCCGGCTACCTGCGTGAAGCCTATGCCAGCGTGCACGCAGCGGGTGGAGTCAACGTCGCCATCGAAGCGCAGACCGGAATGGGCCGCGTCGGTGAACCTTTCTGGGAGTTCGCGCGTCAGGATGTCACGCCCGACGTCGTCGTGATCGGCGATTCCCTGGGCAACGGTTTTCCCATGGCCGCAGTTGTGACCACACCCGATCTCGCTGCGCCATTTGACACGGGCACCGGCGGCGGTCCGGTCGCGTGCGCGGCAGGGCTCGCCGTTTTGGATGTTTTGGAGCCGCCCACGTGGAGCCCTTCGTTCGCGGGCTTGGGCCTAAACGTGCGAGGAGCAGGCTTGTGTTTCGAAATCGACGTGCCGGATGCGCAGTCAACTCTAGCGCGCTTGCGCGAGCGGCGGATCGGAATCGCGGCACGTGGAAACACGCTTTTATTCCGTCCGCCGCTTACGTTTTCGGTCGATGATGCGTCTGAGTTTATAGAGGGGTTACGTAAGTGCGTCTGATTTGGGTAACGGTGTTGTCCGCCGTAAGTATGTTTGGACAAAACAAGGCCTCGGTGTACCTGATGGGTCAGACGTCGGGCACCGCGCGGAATCCCGCTTCGTGGGCCATGCCCATGGTGATGACAAAAGCGCAGAGCTGGGACCTCATGTGGATGGGGCAGGCCTTCGTGGTCAACACGCAGCAAACTGGACCTCGCGGTAAGGATGCGTTCTATTCGGCGAACTGGGGCATGCTCGGAGCCTCGCACACCGTGGGCAAGGGAGCCGTGATGCTTCGCACCATGGTGTCGCTGGAGCCGCTCACCGTTCGCAACCAAAATTACCCGCTACTCTTCCAGACCGGCGAGACAGCGCACGGACAACCATTGGTCGATGGGCAACACCCGCATGACGCAGTGATGGAAGTCGGCATCCAGTATGTGCGACCCGTAGGCTCGCGCGGCATGGTCACGTTCTACTACGCCCCTGTGGGCGATGCCGCGATGGGCCTGGTTGCGTTCCCGCATCGCGCCTCGGCGATGGAGTTGCCGCAGGCGACGCTGGGCCATCATTGGCTCGACTCAACTCATATCGTGAACAACCTGGCCACAGTCGGCTTCAACTGGAGCAAGTTCCGCTTTGAAGCCAGCGGCTTCCGTGGACGCGAGCCGAATGAGAACCGCTGGAACATCGACATGGGCGGGATGAACTCCTGGTCCACACGCGTGACGTATCAACCGGCGTTCCGATGGTTGGCGCAAGCCTCGTACTCGAAGATCACCCAGCCCGAGAACTCGCATCCGGATGACGTAGAGCGCGTAACGACATCGGTGCAGTACACGCGCCCGTTGTCCAATGGCGCAGGTTGGTCGAGCATGGTCGCGTGGGCTCGCAACTACAAGACCATCGAAAAGCTCGGCGCCCAGGCGCTCATCGCGGAGACGCTGCTTCCGTTCACGCGCAAGAATTTCCTCACCGGGCGCTTTGAATGGTCCCAGCGTGACGAGTTATTTCCGGAAGATCATGACGCCCACGCCTTCAACGTGGCCGCATTCACAGGGGGCTACACCAGAGAGATCGGCGCGTCGCGAGCTCTGCGTTCCGCAGTCGGATTCAATGTGACCGGCTATCAAATCGCCGATGGACTGAAGCCGTTCTACGGCGACCATCCCATGGCTGCCAGCATGTTCGTCCGCTTCAGGCTCCAGCAGCACGATTAACTCCGCCTGTCCGCTCCCTCACGGTCGCGGTTCCGTGTCGACACGGAACCGCTATACGTGAGCATGCGGACAAACGCTCTACCCCTTCGATCGCGACAGCATTCCATCCACCGACCACGATCCGCCACCCCGCACCAGCAACCCGAGGAGCAACGCGATCGCCAGCAAGTGATACTCAAACCCTTCGTGCATAAACTTGCCGGTCCAGTTCATGAAGAACTGCGGGTAGAGCCCGTTGGCAAACGGCGCGACGACCATCAGCCCCATCAGTCCGAGCGCCGCAACCCGCGTCAACAACCCCAACGCGAGTCCGATGGACGCTGCGAGTTCGGTGAACATGACGAACACAGTGAGCGGAGCAGGGATACCCATCGTGTTCTGAAAAATCGCGATGGCGGTGTCGAAGCCCGGTCCTCCAAACCATCCGAACGCCTTCTGCGATCCGTGCGCGAAGAAGATGATGGCGAGCACGATGCGGGCAGCGGTCAACGTACAGTCCGGGGTGGTCCGAAGCAGCTTAGACATGAGAGCTATCTTATACTAAGATCCACTTATGAAAATCCTGGCCAGTTTCGTCCTGCTTGCCGCGGCCCTTTCCGCGCAGAAGCTGAAGATCGAAGTCATCGTTGCTCCCGATAGCGGTTACTCCACTGCCTCGACCATCATCTCCGGCAAGCGCGACGCGATCCTGATTGATCCGCAGTTCTCCAGGACGGGAGCGAAGAAGGTCGCGGCGGCGATCAAGAAGTCGGGCAAGAACCTGACCACGGTGTACGTGAGCCACGCGCATCCCGACCACTACTTCGGCCTCGCGGTGATGAAGGAAGAGTTCCCCAACGCGAAGCTGGTCGCCTTGCCCGACGTGGTTCCCGGCATCGAACGCGGCTGGGCCGGACGTCGCGAGTTCTGGTATCCGACCTACGGCGAAGAGTTGCCCTCGGCGACGCCCGTACTCCCGACCGCGCTAGCCAAACCCGAGCTTACGTTAGAAGGCGACACCTTCCCCATCACCGGCGGCTTAGTCGGCGACGGCCCCGGCAACACCATGGTGTGGGTGCCATCGCTGCGAGCCGTGATCGCCGGCGACATCATCTTCAATCAGGTCCACTTCGGCCAGCCCGCCGACAACACCGCGTGGGAAGCATCCTTCGCCAAGGTCGAGGCGCTGAAGCCGTTGGTGGTGATCGGCGGCCATTCCAGGATCGGCACGAAGAACGGCCCAGAAGTCATCGCCTGGATGCGGCAATACACGAAGGACTTCCGGGAGCTGAAGGCGCAATCCAAGTCCGCCGCCGAGTTGAAGCAGAAGATGCTCGCCAAGTATCCGAAGGCCGCCATGGTCAGCATCCTAGAGCGCGAGACGACGGCTGCATTCGCTCCACCGGCTCCTACTAAGGGGAAGTAGTAAATCGGGATTTAAGGTGTCTGACACCAATTAAGACACCAATTAACTACTGCTTGCCCTTGGGGGCTCGGAGCGTGGGCATGGGGGCTTTGCCGTCTAGGGCGAATGTGTAGAGGCGGCCTTGGTCGTTGCGGCCTCCTAGGATCGAGATGTATTGGGTGCCGCCTTGTCCGTAGGTGATGGGGGTCGCCATGCCGGGGCTTAGCTGGACCTCCCAGAGCTTCTCGCCGGTGGTGGCGTTGTAGGCGTAGAAGATGCCGTTGCCGGTGGCTCCGTGGAAGACTAGGTTGCCGGCGGTGACCATGGCTCCGCCGTTGAAGCCTCCGCCTGCGTAGGGGACGCGCCAGCGCTCCTTCTGATTGATGGGATCCCACGCGACCAGGAACGACGGCGGGCCGGGAGCCTCCGCTGCGCCGGGGACTTTCGGGAACGCGGCTCCAAAGTTTTGCTTGCCGTCCTTCCACTTGAAGTTGGGATCCTGCGCGAAGTTGAAGGGACGATTCTGGCCGGGCAGGTAGGCGAGATTCGTCAGAGGACTGAAGGCCATGGGAGGCCAACTGTGGGCTCCACCGGCGCCGGCCCACAGATGGATCGGCTCGGTCTTGTAACGCGCGTTCGGAGTCTCGATGGGGCGGCCCTGCTTGTCGAAACCGGTTGCCCAGTTGACCGGCGTGTACATCTCAGCCGAGATGAATTCGCCGGTGACGCGATCGAGCACGAAGAAGAATCCATTCTTGGGAGCTTGCATGATCACCTTGCGCGTGCGGCCTGCGATAGGCAGGTCGGCGAGGATGAGGCTCTGCGTGGAGTTGAAGTCCCAGGTGTCGCCGGGCGTGGTCTGGTAATACCACTTCATGCGGCCGGTATCGGGATTGATGGCGAGGATCGACGCGAGATACAGATTATCGCCGCCGCCGGGGCTGCGCACTTCGCGATTCCACGGAGCTCCGTTGCCGGTGCCGACGTACAGCAAGTCCGCGTCGGGATCGTAGGCCATCGCGTCCCACACGGTGCCGCCGCCGCCGTGCTCCCACCATTTGCCGGTCCACGTTTTTGCCGCCGCTGCCAGCTCGGGATGTTCGAAGGGCTTTCCCGGATCGCCGGGGACGGTGTAGAAGCGCCACTCCTGTTTGCCGGTCTCCGCGTCGTAGGCAGTGAAGTAGCCGCGCACGCCGAACTCAGCACCAGCGTTGCCGACGATGACCTTGCTCTTCACGATACGCGGCGGACTGCTGATGCTGTAGTAGGAATCTTTGGGCGTGGTCTGCACCGTCCACAGCGGCTTGCCGGTTTCCTGATCGAGCGCGATGAGGCGGCCGTCGATGGACGCGACGTAGACCTTGCCGTTGTAGATGGCGAGGCCGCGAGTCTCGGGTCCGCAGCAGAGGTGGCTGAGGAAACTGCGCGCGACCTCGGGATCGAAGCGCCACTTGAAGGCACCGGTCTTGGCGTCGACCGCGAAGACCACGCTCCACGCGCCGGTGCCGTAGAGAACGCCGTTCGAGACCAGCGGCGTGCTTTCAAAGGCTCCGTTGATTTCGGGATTGAAGGACCAAGCGAGTCCGAGGCGGCTGACGTTCGCGCTGGTGATCTGCTTCAGCGGCGAGAAGTGCGTCTCGGCCTGATCGCGCCCGTAGCTGAGCCACTCGGTGCCGTCCTTGGGAGCGTTCTTGAGGACGGCGGCGGTGACGGTGCGCTTGCCGGGTTGCTGGGCGGTGAGGAGCGTACCTGAAGCAAACCAGGCTGCGGTGGCGGAGATGGCGGCGACGAGGACGACACGGCCCGAGCGGAAAAATGTGGCGGAGAGGCGCATGTTGGGTTCCTAGTCACCATTATGCGCCCGGTTGCGCGAAAACGCGCAGGTGGGTTTTTGCCGACGTAAACGCGAAGTGGTGCAGAGACTGGGGTTGCGCGGACGGGGAGGGCAAAAAGCTGGGTTCGTTTTGTTGTGGGCGTTTTTTTGTGTGGTTATGAGCGACATTCAGCAAGGGCCTTTGGCCTTATGTGATGATGCGCTCGGGTTGGCGGAAGGATGGTCGGTTGCGGGGGGATGTGTGTGAGGCGATGAGGGATGGGAATTCGTATTACCCGTGACACATGAATCAAACGGTGCAGTCTTCTTTACTGTCGGCACAGAAGTATTCTGAAGTAACGGGATTGGCCTAACTCGGAGTTATTTTTGGTTCGCCCATTTTTTTACCAGTGCCTCAATTCGCCCGGCCACACCCCAGGAACCCACAATTTGCGAGTTGGCCTGTGCTGCCGACGTTATGCGAGTAGCGAACGAGGGCTCCCATATCTCAAGGTCTTCGAGGTATCCCACCCTCGTCTTTGCGCCAGCGAAACTCCCACTTTCCTCAAACAGCGTGACGACCACTTCTGCCATCCGATGCTGGGTCTGCTTGTTTTTTCGATAGGCGTTAAAGAGCTCTTCTGCTAGAACAGCGGCGGGTTTGCTGCTGCCGTTGAAGGCTTGAAATCTACCAATGAATCCATACGGATCGTGGCCAAGCCGGACCGAGAAAACAGCGACTCCGCGTCCCATCGCAAATCCAATTTCTTGGTCCGTCCACTTACTTTCGTGAAACTCGGGATGAAGAAGAGCCAAGAGCGTGTCACACGTCGCAAGAGCAGTTTCGATTTGAGTTTGCCATTCCTTAGTTGGTTCTATATCGCTGTGCGCGACGAAAGCCGAGATTCCAAAGGCGAGCAACGCTTCCTGCAATTCTGCTGCAAATCCCCGATGCGAAGCCAGGTGGGAAATGAAAAGACGCAGCATGCCTTTGCGCCAGAATGGTGGATCGATTCCCGTTACTGCAACTTCAAAATGATAGCCAACGTGCAGCGCGAGATCCGTTAGCGACTGATCTTGCGCATGCTTAATCATTTCCAATACGTAGCTCTGTTGAGAAGATCCCCACTGGTTTGATGTTGGCAGGCCGAATTGTTCGAGAGTAACGTCGATCATTGGCCAGTCCTCGTTGCAAAGACGATTTGCAATTTCTTTAATGAGGGCAACTCTTTGCGACGCAGTAAGGGGCATGTATTTTAGGTGCAACCGGATTATGATTCAGCCTAGTTATAGCCTAGACTACGCGACACGCCTAGTGCCTCAGTCCGTGGGGGACGGGATGCCGGATTGATGCGTGGTCTCTAACGGTTACCGGCAGGTGTGCGGATGTTGATGAATTGGGCGCGGCGATTGCTGCTCGCTAGGTGCGGAATGTGCTCTGGATGTTTGAGCGTCTGTCCGCTCCCTCACGGTCGCGGCTCCGTGTGGGGAGCGGGTACGTGTGGTACAGCTGCTGACTATCGTCCCTGTTTCAACCTGTTGTGCTGCTCGATCCAGGTAAGAACCGGACCCGTCGTCGCAATCCGCTGCGGCGTCCGTTTACACTGATAGGCGAGATGAAATACACGACGCTGGGTAAGACTGGGATCACGGTTTCACGGCTGTGTCTGGGGTGCATGAGTTACGGGGGCGGGGAGATCCCGGCCTGGAGCACGGGCACGACGGGGTGGCACGTCAACAAGGAAGACTCTCGCGAGCATTTTAAGATCGCGCTGGATGCGGGGATCAATTTCTTTGACACGGCGGACGTGTACTCGGTTGGGCTGAGTGAGGAGATCGTGGGGGCGCATCTGCGGGAGATGGCATCGCGCGATGACATCGTTGTTGCTACCAAGGTGCAGGGCGTGATGGGGCCGGGTCCGAACAAGCGCGGGCTGAGCCGGAAGCACATCATTGAGGGCTGCGAGGCGTCGCTGCGGCGGCTTGGGATGGATTACGTGGACCTGTATCAGATCCATCGTTGGGATCCGGGGACGCCGATTGAAGAGACGCTGGACGCGCTCGATTCGCTGGTGCGATCGGGCAAGGTGCGGTATCTCGGCGCGAGTTCGATGGCGGCGTGGCAGTTGTCGAAGGCTCTGTATTTGGCGAAGGAAAATCGCTGGCATCGGTTCGTGTCGATGCAGAATCACTACAACCTTGTGTATCGCGAAGAAGAGCGCGAGATGATTCCGCTGTGTTTGGATCAAGGGCTGGCGGTGATTCCGTGGAGTCCGCTGGCGCGCGGATTTTTGACGGGGACTCGGGAGCCGGGCGGCGGGTCGACGGCTCGGGCGAAGGTGGACGGGTTCGCGAAGCAGATGTATTTCAAGGACGCGGATTTCGCGGTGGCCGATGCGGTGGGTGAGGTTGCGAAGGCTCGCGGAGTGTCGGCGGCGCAGGTGGCGTGCGCGTGGGTGCTGCAGGCTGCGGGGGTGACGGCTCCGATCATCGGGACCACGAAGGCCGCGCAGTTGAAAGATCTGATAGGCTCGGTGGAGCTGGTTTTGAGTGCGGAGGAAGTGGCGAAGCTGGAAGCAGCGTACACGCCGCATCCGATCTTGGGTCATGCGAACCCGAAGCCAAAGGAGATGGTATGAAGATTCTAAGCTTGGTTGCTTTGTTAGCCACGTCGGCAATGGCGCAGTTGTTTCCCGCGAACCCGGAGGGCGTCACGATGGGGCACGTTCACCTGAACGCGCGCGACGTGAATGCCGTGAAGGCGTTCTACACCGACGCGATGGGCGGCAAGGTGGTGAAGAACGGCGCGATGGAGATGATCGCGTTTCCGGGCGTGTTTATTATGATTCGGCAGGCGGAGAATCCGGAGCCCGCAGGCGGGTCGGTTGTGGATCACTTTGGGTTCACGGTGAAGGATATGCCGGGCTCGCTCACGAAGTGGAAGGCGATGGGGTTGAAGATCGATCCGACGCAGAATCCGAATGAAGTCTACGTGTGGGGACCGGACGGCGTAAAGGTGGAAGTGTACGGGATTCCCGAGCAGCCGTCGCCGGTGCAGATGAACCACATTCACTACTTCGCGCCGGACATTCCGGGCATGCAGGCGTGGTACGCGAAGATGTTCAGCGCGACCGCGGGGACGCGCGACTGCATCGCGTGTTTGCCGAATAAGGTTCCGATTCAGGCGGGGGACATGGCGGGCGTGAGTTTGTCATACGGCCGCGGCGCGGCGACGTTGGTGGGCACGAAGGGCCGGGCGCTGGATCACATCGGGTTTGAAGTGAAGAACCTGGATGCGTTCGCGAAGAAGCTGGAAGGGCTGGGGGCGAAGCTGGAGGCTCCTGTGAGAACGTTGCCGAACAGCACGGTGAAGGTCGCGTTTTTGACGGACCCGTGGGGGACGTATATCGAGTTGACCGAAGGGCTCGCGCCGGCGAAGTAGCTCCGCATGGTCAGCCCGGCGGATCTATTGGAGATGGCCGAGGCGTTTGCGGACCGGATACCCGGAGAACCCGCGTACGAAGAAGAGCGGGCTGTTATTTGGCTGATGATCGGGGACGGCCACCTGCGTTGTGGGAATGCAGAAGCCGGTCTGAGGGCGCTGCGTGCGTTACCTCAAGGTCGGTTGGAAGCGGAGTTCCGCTGCACCTTTGCGAAATGGGCCTTGGCGCATCCGCATTCGGACGTGGGACGCGACGTCTTGCGTGAAACGGTAGCAGACTTAGAAAGGCTGGACCCTTGGTTATATGCCCGTGACCTGCAAGAGCTTGCACTGATTACGGGTGAGTTGCTGGGGGCGGCCGAAGCCCAGCGCCTAGCGGAGTGTGTTCCTGAGATGCCTGAGGAACTCCTCGCGCTGGCGAAACAAGCGAAGGAGAAGTCGGACGCGGTGGTAGCCCTGGCGCAGGGGATTCTTGGGAGCAAAGAATCTCTCCCGGAGGTTGCCGACATGCCAGCCGACTCTTTAGAGCGGTATCTAACCTACCGCTATAACGACCTGAAGGTGCGTTGGTTGGTCGACCGAGTGGCTTCGGGTGGGCTCGACCACCCGGAGTTGGAAGCGCGGCTGTCCAGCGACGAGTTCCAGCGAGTGGAGCCACCGCGACAGCCAAACATTCATCGCAACCCGTCGAATCTCAACCCCGCTGAATTTGCAGACTTTCTATTCGCTCGGCCCATGCCGCTGGTCGAGGCCGACAAGAAATTGCTGCAAGGCGAATACTACACGTGGGACGACGACTACCCAGACAAAACCCGCATGGTGTTGCTGTCGACGCAGCTCTTTCTAGACTTCGAGGCGGTTGGGCGGCGGTATTCTCAGCGGCAAATTGATCAGGGCTTGTGGTTCCTATTCGGATATCCCTTCTGGTTAGGGGATCGGTATCTTGAAGGCAACGAGGTGCCGTTAGAGCAACGGCTGGCTTGCCTGGAGGCGATGATCGTTCCATTTCGCGACTATCTGCAGCGGATACAAGACGACAGCGGTTTCATCTTTTACATGTGGTGGGATCACGTGCGGATGGAGGGCCCGGAAACAGTGCCCATTGCGCGGAGGGTGTTGGCGCAGATCCTTCAGTTGGAAGGTTGGCCGTGCCAGAAGGCTGCGCTGCACGGATTGAATCACTTGCGTCCCGACAGAGAAGCGTCTGCGATTGTGGCACGCTTCTTGGATGAGCATGGGGCCAGTTTGAACCCCGAAGACTTCGCCTACGCTGAGGACTGCCGGGACGGACAAGCGCAGTAAACTACGGCAGGCGCACGCTCGTGTGGCCGGAGTCGTCGAGTCACATTTCCGTATCGGCGATCAAGTAAGCCTTAGAATGGGGGAGTGAGGCAGATAGCTTGAAAGCTCGATGAAGATGAATAAGATCTGCCTCCTTGCTGGACTATCCCTCGGCTTGTTGTTGACCGGGTGTGGTGGGGCGGCACCTCCGGCTGTCAAGAGTCAAGGCCGTTCGGCAACCAAGGGTCCCGATGTTCCGCGTTCACGCGAGGCTGACGATGTCGCCCGGTTCCTCGCGGGTCTTCCTGGCACGCCCGGGAGTCCGTTTGCGGCACAGGAGACGAGCGAAGTGTGGCAGACGCACCGCAACGTCCTGGACACGGCATGGGGCAGGGCAAAGACTGCTTTAGTCGACAAGCTCAGCGCCTTCTCACAACAGGAGCTGAGTGATTCGGCCTGGGCTTCGCCTGTGTTTTATCCCTTCAGCGGTCCGGATGCGTTGACCGTGACGCAGTTCTTTCCGCGCAGCCCTGTCTTTACGTTTGTGGCGCTGGAGCCTGCGGGAACGCTGCCGGACATCGCGCAGCTGAATAAGCTGGATTCGCTGAAGTACCTGGCTGAGACGCGGGAGACGATGTCGTCGGTGTTGGGGAAGAGCTTCTTCATCACGCGCGACATGGATAAGCAGTTTCGCGGTCAGATTACGGATGGGCTGCTGCTGCCCATTCTGCAATTGCTGGTTCGGACGCAGCATCAAATTTTGGGGTTCCGTTACGTGCGGTTGGATGAGAACGGCGAAATTATAGAGCGGGCCGTGAATTATGAAGCTCCGACCCGCTACGGGAACAAGGGCGTGGAAGTCGAATTCAAAACCGAGGCGGACGCGTCGATTCACACGCTCTACTATTTCTCCGTGAATCTGGCGAACGATCGGCTGGCTGAGAACAAGCCGTTCCTCACTCACTTGTCTCGGCTGAAGGGAATGACTACGCTTCTGAAGGCCACGTCGTACATGCCGCACCACAAGGAGTTCTCTACCATTCGCGATGGGATCCTAGCTGCCAGCGCCAATATCCTGCAGGACGATTCAGGCCTGCCGTACGCGTCGTTCCGGCCGGAGGATTGGAACGTGCAGTTGTACGGCGAATACACGAAGCCCTACGGTAGCTTCGCGTGGCTGGAGCAGCCGGCGCTGCGAACGGCGTATAGTGCGCCTGGGGTGAAGCCTCTGCCGCTGCGTTTGGGGTATGGCTATGGCAAGGTCGGGTCGAATCTCCTGATGGCTCGGCGGCGCAAATGAGGCGAGTGATGCCGCTGGTTGCGGGCGTCCTATTCCTTGCAGGGACCAGCATAGCGGCCGAACTCAAAGCGGAGACAGTCACTGCGTTCGATAAATTCATCGCTTCGGCGGAGGCGCGACTGGAGCCACGCTTCAGCGGACGGAGTTTCTTGTGGTCCGACGAAATTCCCAGCGTGCGTGAACAATTGCGCAAGGGATTGGCCGTCGCTCAGCCGGTACAGGGGAGCGGTATCGTCCAGCTGAAGGGCGGGCTGGTGCAGGATTGGAAGGGCGCGATCTTCATTCCGCGCGCCACCTTGCCGGACGTTTTGGCCGTGGTTCAGGACTTTAATCACCACCCCGATACCTACAAAGGCGATGTCACGGTTGCCCGGATCCTATCCCGGCAGGGCGATGACTTCCTGGTTTTCATGCGAGTGGTGAAATCCAAGTTTATGCTCACCGACGTTCTCAACACGGAGCAGTCTGTCCAGTTTGTTCACGTCGATGGCAAGCGAGCGTACAGCCGCGCCTATAGCAAACGGATCAACGAAGTGGTGTCCGCGGGCCGTCCAGATGAGCATGAATTGCCGGTCGGACAAGACCGCGGTTATCTGTGGCGCATGTATGGCTACTGGTTCTTTGAAGAGCGAGACGGCGGGGTTTACATTGGATGCGAATCGGTCACGCTGACGCGTGAGGTTCCGTTCGGCATGGGAGCGGTGCTCGGTCCCATCGTCAATGACCTGCCTGGGGAGGCTTTGAAGAAGAGCCTGGAACAAACGCGGCAGGCCGTTATTTCCCGGCGTTAAATGCAGGAGAGCCGCGCGGCCCACGAGTTCAAGGCGGCCACCTTCAGGCAATCAAGCAACTTCTGATGGGTGAACGGTTTTTCGACGTAGTGTCGCGCGTCGCCAAGGGCCGGTAGAAGTGAGTTGGTGAGGATGAAGAACGGAACCTGCTCGGTGGTCGGGACATCTTGCAGCATTTCGAACGCATCGACGAAGATTAGGTCGGGCGGGTTCGAGGAGGCGTGTTCTTCGAGATACTGTTTGGCTGCTGGGGCATCTTTGACTACTTCGATGGTGTAGGGAAGTCGTGAGCCCTTGAAGACCATTTCGAGCCAGAATAGGTCCGCTGCGTTGCTCTCGGCTACAAATACTCGCAGGCGCTCTACGTCGTCGCCCCGGGATTCTAGAATTCGCGTGTTGCTGTGTGGTGCCACTTGCGTCCCTCCGGACTTGCACATGGGAGTATGCACGTCGATGTCCAAGTCGTTGTGATGGCGTGTGAATAGAGGTAAGTTGTCACCGACTCAACAGGTTAGTGATATCGGGCTGGCGTGGCGAGTCATGACCTGTCCCGGAAAAGTGACCGCCGATGGGCGTGCTGTTAAATTCCTGTCAGTAAATATTTCACCCGTTGCAGAGTGTACAATGTGCGGACAGAGGTGTACTTCATGAGATCGAAGCTTGCCGTCTTGCCTGTCGCCGCCGGATTATTTGCAGCGGCGTTTCAAGTGTATGCGCACCATTCGGGCGCGGCGGTGTTCGATGCGGAGAAGCCGATTGCCTTGACCGGCGTGGTTACGCGAGTGGAGTGGACCAATCCTCACGCGCACTTCTTCATGGATGTGAAGGACGCGAGCGGCAAGGTTACGAATTGGAACCTGGAACTGGCGAGTCCGAACGTGTTGGTGCGGAATGGATGGAAGCGGACCTCGGTGAAGGAAGGCGACACCGTTTCGGTCACCGGCCAGCAGGCTCGGGACAATACGAAATTCGGCATCGCGAACACGATTGTGTTCCCCGACGGGCGCAAGTTGAACTTCATGTCGGCCTACGAAAATGACAAATAACGCGCGGGTTCTCATAACGGTGTCGGCCGCGTTGTTCTTGCTGGTCGCACTCGTGGCACAGCAACCTCCTGCGGGAGCGGACGCGAAGGGCACCGTCAACATCGGGCTGTACCAGAAACAGAAGCCTGCCCCGACGGGTCCTGCGCCGAAGTTCGCGGATGGGCGGCCGGACTTCACGGGAGTGTGGGTGGGTGGCGGCAGCAACGATAGCGACATCTCGCGCGGACTGAAGCCGGGGGACTCGGTAGTTCCATTGCCGTGGGCCGAGGGGCTGGTGAAGACGCGCCAATCGAAGGACGATCCAGAAGCGAACTGTCTGCCGGCGGGCGTGCCGCGCGGGTCGCCGTATCCGTGGCGTATCGTGCAGACGCCGACGCACGTGTTCATCCTCTACGAAGGCAACATCCACAGCTACCGGCAGATTTTCATGGACGGGCGCAAGCATCCCGAGCCTGCCGACCTGGATCCGACTTGGTACGGGCATTCGATTGGGCACTACGAAGGCTCGACGTTAGTGGTGGATACGATCGGCTACAACGGCAAGTTCTGGTTCGACTACATGGGGCATCCGAATACGGAGAAGCTGCATACGATTGAGCGCTACACGCGCACGGACATGGGCAACATGGCGATCGAGGTGACGATTGAGGATCCCGGCGCGTATGCGAAGCCATTTACTACGATGGGGCGTGCTCGGCTGATGGTGGAGACGGAACTGCTGGAGTACATCTGCCAGGAAGATAACTTCGATCTGGAACACATCTCGGGTCCTGCGCAGGGTCCGGGTGGGGCGCCAGCGCGGCGCTAGCCCTAATCTAACTCTTGCTGCCGTAGGGCAGTTGATCGGGATTTGGGCCGGGAGTGACACTGTCTCCCGTGGCGTCGAAACACCCGCTCTGCCGGGTTCCCTCAAACGCGTTGATCAGACGATTTAGCATGTCCACGTCGGATGGTGTCTCAACCCTAGTTGAAGGTTAGTGCGGCGGTGGGTGACCGATTCGATAGAATCGAGTCGCCAAACCTAATCCTTGAAAGGACACCAACCGCCGTGAAGGAAAGATACCAGATTGTAGGACGCCAAGGGCGCCGGAATG
>CALQCC020000032.1 GCA_943328975.2 Bordetella parapertussis
GGTATCTTTCCTTCACGGCGGTTGGTGTCCTTTCAAGGATTAGGTTTGGCGACTCGATTCTATCGAATCGGTCACCCACCGCCGCACTAACCTTCAACTAGGGTTGAGACACCATCCGACAATCGCAAAATTAAAGGATGTCGAACCGGTTGCGCTACCTAACTGTGCTGTTCCTGAACAATCCGCCCCAATCGAGAAGGTCCCGGATCCTGATGTTTGAGCGACATTGCCAGAGAAATTCGTGGCTGTTGCGGATGTGAGCACATTCGGAGCGGTTGCGGTTAGCCTTCCCGCGATCGAAATAGCAAAACTTTGATTACCCACGGTAACCACACCCGAAGTCAAGAAGGCGTAAGAACCGCTAAAGGATGCTGCGGTACAAGATGGTGGCGAGCCGCTCGGTGACTGCCTCCGTAACCGCCCGACTACAACTTCGGCTGTGGACGAAACTGCCAAAACAGCCGATTTCCCGCCGCGTTCGAGCTGGATGAGCACGGGGACCGGTGCCAATGAATTGACCCGCAGGCTTAGGGACCCGCTACAGTCACTGCTAATAGAATAAGTCCCGCTAAGTGTGGAAGTCTGAATGGCGCCGCCCGCGTTGGCTGTCGCGCTGCCCGTGAAGTTACCTTGACCGTCGGCAACTATCTTCCCAAGCTCCGCCAAAGCAACGACGGAACTCCCAGAAACAAGACTACCTGCAGTTCCGTAGTGGTAGAGTCCGCGCAATGTAGAATTGTTGCATGCCTGTCCATAGCTCACAACAGAGCTATTAACAGCAAGCATAAACAGAATCAGTTGCCACATTCTTCGCGTGCGCATTCTTGCCTCCAGGTTGCCAACGGGGATTTAACAGTATCATAATCGCCAGGCTGATTTTACGCGTGACAACCCCGTCGTGAGATTACGCAGTGGTGCTAAACTGCGGTCAGAGTCATGACTGTCACCGTCAAAAACAATACGCTCGGCCTAGTCGTGCCCCAAAGCGTTCGCCGTCGAGCGGGCATCAAAGCGGGCGACCGGCTCGAGTTCAAAGTCTCGGGCGGGATCATCAGCATCATTCCGAAGTTGCCGTCCGCCGATGACGAGTACACTCCGGCGCAACGCCGTAACATTGATGCGCAACTCGAGGAAGCCCGCAAGGGTCCCTATCATGGACCTTTCGATACCGCCGACGCGGCGCTCAAATTCCTCAACCAGGAAATTCGCAAACGGAATTCAGGTAAGTCCAAGCCCGCAAAATGAAGATAGTCCTGTCTGACCGCGCGATTGAGTCATTGCGCGGTGCCCCGCCCGACGTGCGCAGGGCCTTTGCCAAACAGCTAGGGTTTCTGGTGAATAATCTGCTGCACCCGTCGCTTCACGCCAAGAAGTACGACGAGGCCGCTGATCTCTGGCAAGCCCGCATCACCCGCGACTGGCGATTCTATTTCACGATTGCGGATGACACTTACCGAATCGAGAGAGTCATTCCACACCCCAAGTGATCTCTAACCCGAATACGCTTCATTGACCTCGCAATCGTCGCAATCCGCGCTCGTGAATCTCGCGCGCAAGTTGACTGAGAGTGCTTTCTTCGTATTCGGCGTATTGCCCCGCATCGATCTCCCGCTCGCCGATTTGAATGCGGCGGCGGATGGCGTCATTCATCTCCACTTCCTCCGCAGTCATCTTGTTCGCCTCGATCCCATTCTATCTCCGCTGGAGAAGAAGGCCCACGCTGTTCTCCTCCGAATCCAGAGCCTGATGCAGCAACATCTTGAGATACGTCTGATACCGCAGCCCCTTCTCCGCCGCGAACGCCCGCGCCCGCGTAAGATCTTCTTCCGCAAAACGAATCGTGATCGTCGGAGACGCCCCGCTCTGCCGTTCCCGAGCCAACTGCGCCACGGTTCCGCGGCTCACCTTGCCTGCGGCAATCGTTTTCTCAAGACGCTCGGCAAGGGAATCTTGGTGTTTGATCCACCACGCCGCCTCTTCCTCGTCACTCTTAAAGGAAAGCTTCTTCTTGGCCATCACCGGTCCCGCCCCAGGTAGTAAAGCTGAACGAGATTCCTGTTTGGCTCGAACGCCGTTACCACTCGTATCCGATCGTTTCGCCATGTCGTCACCACCAGTACGCGGCCCTTCGCGGTTGCTCTCAGACTCGCGTAGCGTTCCTCTCCGTCTACGATCTCCGTCCCCAAATCGATTGCTTCGCGGAGAACCACATACTCAGCCTCGCGAGGCAGCACTTGATGACGCGCCAAATGTTTGACATTCGCATCGTCCCAATCGAACTCAAGACGCTCCACTAAGTGTACCTCCTTTGTAGGTACACTTGTCCCTGCGTCTGCGCTTCGATGTTCCATCCATCACGAAGTGGGTACCCTGGAGCGAATTTCTCTCGCAATCTGTCGCCGAAGGCCTCAAGGCACGGTCACCCCAGGTTCGAAGCCAGATCCCTTTTAACTGCGCCACTTCCTGCAATAGCCTCTCCGCTGTCGCGGCCCCGCAAGTCATCCTCTATCGAAGGCCCCGACTTCAACGAGGAGGTAATGGAATGAAAACATACAAAAATACCAAACGAACCCATTTTCGGAGCCCAACTGAATGAATCTCCAGCCACTTCCACGCCAAAAAACGAACCCATTTCGCGACCTCCGATATAATGAACCCAATCCAAATGACCACCCCGATGCGAGCCCTCACCGCTGCCGTCGCTCTGCTGCTCACGGACTCACCAAGGAGGACAATCAACAGAATAGGCTGTGCAATAAAACCAGCCCAGCGATGTTGTTGACCAAACTGATGCTCCTTTGCGCAAAACCAGACCGTTTGTGCACACAATAGAATTCACCCTTTCCCATGACCCGCATCGCCTACTTCGACGCCTTTTCCGGAATCTCCGGCGACATGACCGTCGGAGCGCTTGTCGACGCGGGTGCGCCAGCGGAAGCCTTGATTGAAGCCCTGAACGCGCTCGCCACCGGAGCCCGTTACGAAATCGAGAAAACGATCCGCGCCGGTATCACAGCCAAGAAGTTCCGCGTCCACCCCGACCCCACGCCCTCCAGGCACCGCCACCTGCAGACCATCCTGGAACTGATCGATCGGGCGACTATCGCACCGCGTGCGAAGACCAACGCCTCGGCCATCTTCCAGCAACTGGGCGAGGCCGAAGCCAGCGTCCACGGCGTCGACATCAAGCAGGTCCACTTCCACGAAGTCGGAGCCGCCGACTCTATCGCCGACATAGTGGGAGCCTGCATCGCCCTCGACCTGCTCAATATTGATGAAGTGCACTGCTCCGCCATCAACGTCGGCAGCGGCACGGTTAACACCGACCATGGCCTGCTCCCCGTGCCAGCCCCCGCTACCGCGCGATTGCTCGAAGGCAAGCCCGTCTACGCGCGCGGACCCGAGATGGAATTGACCACGCCCACCGGAGCCGCCATCGCCTCCACCCTCGGCCTCACATTCGGCCCCCTGCCCGCCATGCGCATTCTGTCGACGGGCTACGGCGCAGGCGACCGCGATTTCAAACAGCACGCCAACGTCCTGCGTGTTCTCATCGGCGAACGCAGCACCGCGCCCGAGTCCACGCTGGTCAGCGTCATCGAAGCCAACATCGACGACAGCAGCCCGCAAGTCCTCGGCTACGCGATGGAGAAGTTGATGTCCGCCGGAGCGCTCGATGCCACGCTATCTCCGCTTCAAATGAAGAAGAACCGCCCGGGCTCCCTGCTGCGCGTCATCGCCAAACCCGAGGACCAAGAGCGCCTGGCCCAAATCCTCTTCGCCGAAACATCCACGCTAGGCCTGCGCATCCACACCGCCGAACGCCGAGTGCAGGAGCGCCGCATCGTGACAGTAGAAACCCCCTACGGCCCCGTGCGCGCCAAGCTGTCTCCCCAAGGAGCCTTCGCCCCCGAATACGACGACTGCCGAGCCATCGCAGAGAAGACCGGCACGCCCCTGCCCCAAGTAATTTCAGCAGCCGCTGCGGCCTACCTAAAGACATAATGCTCTGCGGTCTTTGCGCCTTTGCGCGACACTAGAATAATCCACTCGATGAAATACTTCCTCACCACACCGATCTACTACGTCAACGCCGCGCCGCACATCGGGCACACTTACACGACCATTGCGGCCGACGCGATCAAGCGCTTGAAGCGCATCCAGGGCTACGACGTCACGCTGGTTACCGGCACGGACGAACACGGGCAGAAGATCGAACGCGCTGCTGCTGCTGCGAACAAAACTCCGCAGGAGTTCACCGACGTGGTCTCGGCCGAATTCCGCAAGCAGTGGGTGGACCTCGATCTCGCCATCGATCGCTTTCAACGCACCACCGATCCGCACCATGCGAAGGTGGTGCAAGAGTTCTTTGAAGCCTGCCTCAAGAGTGGCTACGTCTATAAGAGCCAGTACACCGGCCAATACTGCGTTTCGTGTGAACTCTACGTCACCGATGCGAAGCCCGGCGACCCGTGCCCCGATTGCGGTCGCGCCACTGAGACTGTCACCGAAGAGAACTTCTACTTCAAGCTTTCCGCGTTTCAAGACCGCCTGCTGAAGCTCTATGAAGATCAGCCCGACTTCATCCAACCGGAATCGAAACGCAACGAAGTCCTGGCTTTCATCAAGCAAGGGCTCAAGGATGTTTCGATCAGCCGCACGACGATCAAGTGGGGCATCCCGGTTCCGAATGAAGCGCCGCATGTCTTCTACGTTTGGTTCGACGCGCTCAACACCTACCGCAGCGCCGTCAGCCCCGAAGACTGGCCCGCCGACCTCCACCTGATCGGCAAAGAGATCGTCCGCTTCCACGCCATCTTCTGGCCCGCGTTCCTATGGGCGGCAGGCTTGCCGCTGCCGAAGAAGATTTTCGCCCACGGCTGGCTGCTGTTTGAGAACGACAAGATGTCGAAGTCGAAGGGCAACATCGTCCGCGCGACACCTATCAAGAATGTCATCGGAGCCGATGCCCTGCGCTACTTCCTGTTGCGCGAAATCCCCTTCGGCAGCGATGGCAGCTTCAGCTACGACGCGCTGATCTCGCGCTACAACTCGGACCTGGCCAACGGGCTCGGCAACCTTGCGAGCCGCACGCTCGCGTTGATCCAACAGAACTGCGACAGCAAAATCCCCGAGAGCTCCAGTGATCCCGAGATCGTAGCGGCAGCCGCCATCGCCATCGATAGCGCGCTCGACTCTTACGAACAACTCAACTTCTCAAAGGCGCTCGAAACCATCTGGGGCTTCATCGGAGCCCTGGACAAATTCATCGTCGAACGCGCGCCGTGGAAGCTGGCGAAGTCGGGCGAGACCGCGAAGCTCCACGACACTCTCTACACCGCGGCCGAAGCGTTGCGCATCATCACCGCGCTGGTATCGCCCGTGATCCCCGAATCGGCCGCCAAGATCTGGGCGCACCTCGGCTTCACGACATCCATCGACACCCTGCGCACCGCAGACCTGCAATGGGGCCACCTCAAGGCAGGCCAAGTCATCAATATCCCTACCGGCGTGTTCCCACGCGCGGACCTCAAACTTATGACCGAACAAATGAAAGAAGGCGAAGCCGCTGAGCTGGCTCGTCAAAAAGAACTTCTAGGACAGGCGCCCGCCGCCGCACCTGAAACCGCTGCTGAAGCCGCGCAAGTGATCGCGATGGCCGAAGGTGTCTCGCCGATCTCGCCGGAGATCACCATCGACGACTTTATTAAGGTCGACCTGCGCGTCGGCTTGGTCAAGACGGCTGAGAAGGTGAAGGGCGCGGACAAGCTGCTGCATCTTTCCATCGACATTGGCGAGCCCGAACCGCGCTCCATCGTCGCCGGCATCGCCCTCGCGTATCAACCTGAGCAACTGGTGAATCGCAAGGTCGTCATCGTGGCGAACTTGGCTCCCCGCAAGTTGCGCGGACTGACCTCGCAAGGCATGATCGTAGCCGCGTCGCTTGAAGGCGGCAGCCCCGCGCTCGCCGCGTTCATAGAAGACGTACCCGTAGGCGCTCGACTGAAGTGATCGACAGCCACTGCCATCTTGATAGCGAGCGCTTCGTCGACGATCAAGCAGAAGTGATCGAACGAGCGTTCGCCGCCGGAGTCGAGCGTATGCTGAGCATCGGCACCGGCGACGGCCCTCCTGATATCGAAGGAGCCGTGCGCATCGCCGACCGCTATGACCGCATCTATGCGACGGTCGGCGTCCACCCGCACGATGCATCGAAGTACGATGACGGCGTGGGCGTCCGTCTCGCGGACTTGTTGAAGCACCCCAAGGTTCTAGCGCTAGGCGAAATCGGCCTTGACTACCACTACGACCACGCCCCGCGCGATGTGCAGCGAACCGCCTTTATCGAGCAGATGCGTATCGCCGCCGACGCCCGCATGCCCATCGTGATCCACACGCGCGAGGCTTGGGACGACACCTTCGCCTTGATTGAACAATACTGGAAACCGACGGGGCTCGGTGGCATCATGCACTGCTTCTCCGGCGGCCCAGTGGAAGCGCAACGTTCGCTCGACCTTGGCTTTCACCTCAGCTTCTCCGGCATCGTGACCTTCCCCAAGTCGCTCGACATCCAGGCCGCAGCGTACCTGTGTCCCGACGATCGCCTACTGATCGAAACCGACGCCCCGTTCCTCGCGCCCGCCCCGCATCGCGGCAAACGCAACGAACCGGCCTTCGTCGCGCACACCGCCGCCAAGCTCGCGGAGTTGCGTGGCGTGGCACTGGAAGAGATCGCGCGCATCACCACAGCGAACTTCTGCGCGCTGACGGCCAGCTAGAAATATCGACCCAGCCATCCGGACGATCGCATCCTGTCGGTCACAACATGTTCGTTAACTAATTTCCGCCACGCATCTAATTGTTCTGCCTTCTGAAAGAATCGTTTTGGGATCCGCATGGCCGCGACCGGCCCGATGTAGAGGAAGTAGAGAGTGCGGGTTTCATACACGCGTTCGACTTTGCTCCAATCGATGTGACTCGACGCACCGGGACCTTGCCAGTCGATTCCATTCTCGTCGAACACCATCCGCACGGCTTCGCCTGTAGCTGCGTTACTACCGAGTAGCTTCCTTGAATACTGGTAGGGCGACCATCCAAACACCCAACCCCAAAAGCCCAAGACAGCCAACAATGGCACACCGGCACTCCGTGCCAATCCTGCGTCTCCGGTCACGATCCACAGAAGCGCAATCAGGGACAACATAGTGACGACGATCAGCAATAGGGGAATGAGGAACCACCATGAACGGCGCAAGTAGTGGAAGTACACGAACCGCGCCGTATCGCCCACAGTGATGGTTCCCTCTAGTTCAATCCGCCCCATGATTTTCGCCAGAGTTTACGGTGTCACAGTCGATATTGCTACACTTTTAGGAACCCATGGCATTCGGCAATTTAGGCCAGAAACTGACGGCCCTTGAAATTTACGACCTTGTCCGCAAGGACCTCGACAAAGTCGAGAAAGAGATCGGGCTCGAGTCCGTTTCTTCCGTTGAAGCGGTCACCTACATCAGCCAGTATCTGCAAACCGGTGGTGGCAAGCGCTTGCGCCCCATCCTTGTACTGCTGTGCGGCAAACTCTTTGGACCCACTGAACCCACGCTGATCCGCATGGCCGCCGTGGTGGAGATGATCCACACCGCGACCCTGGTTCATGACGACGTTATCGATTTGGCGAAGACGCGCCGCGGGCGGCCGTCCATCAATGTTGTCTGGGGCAATCACACTTCGGTGCTCGCGGGCGACTGGCTGTACATGCAGGCGTTCCAGATTGCACTGCGGGAGCGCAAGTTCGCGCTGCTGGACATCTTGATCGAACTTACGCAGCGGATGGTCGAAGGCGAGTTGTTGCAGCTCGATCGCATTGGCAAGATCGCCGTCACCGAGACCGATTACATGGAGTTGATCGACCGCAAGACCGCGAGTTTGTTCGCAGCCTGCGCACGCTTGGGAGCTGTCTGCGGAAACGCCACGCCTGAGCAGGAAGCCAAGCTCGGCGAGTATGCGTGGAGCTTGGGCATCGCGTTCCAATTGATCGATGACATTCTCGATTTCACTTCGCGCGAGAAGATCCTAGGTAAGCCTGTCGGCAACGATCTGCGCGAGGGCAAGGTTACCCTGCCTTTGATCTATGCTCTCGAATCGGCCGAGCCGGAAGAACGCAAGCTGGTGGAGACTGTGCTCGCCGACGGCAACTACGATCAGGTGCCGTTCGCGAAGATCCTGCAGATTCTGAAACGCTACAACGCGATCGAGCGGGCGGAAGAGCGCGCCCGTAGTTTCACGGAAAAAGCCCGCCAGATCATCGGAGAGTTTCCGGACTCTTCGTTCCAGAAGGCTCTCGTTAGCGTGACGGGCCTAGTTACCGATCGCGATCACTAAGCGCTCTACTGCAGCGCGAACACGTAGATCTGTTCGTTGTTGCTCGGGTTCGGATCGGTGATCCCTAAACCGCCTGCTGCCGTGATGGCGACATACTGCTTGCCGCTCTTGCCTTGATACGTCACGGGTGTTGCGATGCCGTCGTATTCCATACGCGTTTCCCACACTTGTTTGCCCGTGCGGGATTCAAAGGCGCGGAAGCGCTTGTCATTGGTCGCACCGATGAAGACCAAGCCACCAGCAGTGGCAATGGAGCCGCCACCGTTGATGCGTCCGGTGTTCTTCTTGCCTTCCGGCAACTCATCTGTCACACCGAGCACGATCTTCCATGCGAGTTGTCCGGTCTGCGCGTTGATCGCTTGCAGGTGGCCCCAGGGCGGACGTTGGCACGGCCAGCTCGACGAACCCATGAGAGCGCCGCTGGCATCAGTTTTACGATCCCAGAACTTCGACGGGACAGGAGCACCGTAGGCGCTGCGCTGATCGTAGGGGACGCGCGCGTTGGGCTGCGTCTTTTCGATCCAGCCAATGCTGGCGTAGTCGGACGTGTTCACGAAGATGAGTCCGAGGGTGGGATCGGCGGACATGCCACCCCAGTCGGTGCCGCCGATGGCTCCAGGAAAGATGATGCTCGACGTCGGCGGAGCGCCCGCAGCGCGATAGATCCAAGGGGTGAACGGCCCTTCGTTGTAGAGCGGTCCACTCTTGGCGACCAGGTCGGCGCAGGCTGCGGCGTGGGCGGGCGTGGTGTCTTCGGCGGTGACAAGATCCTTCGCAGGATCGAACTCATGCCGTCCGAGTTGCGCTGGTAAACGCGGGATGGGCTGCGTCGCGGACGTGAACTCACCGGGGACCTTACTCTGCGGGACGGGCTTCTCATCGATGCCAAACACAGGCTCGCCGGTGACGCGATTCAGAATGTACATGTAGCCGACCTTGCCGGTCTGGGCGAGCAACGGCACGTCGCGACCGTTGATCTTCACGTCGAGCAGCGTGGGGCCGGGAGGCAAATCATAATCCCAGATGTCGTGATGCACGGCTTGGAAATACCACAGCATCTTGCCGGTGGCGGCTTCAAGCGCGACCACGGAATTGCCGAACAAGTTGTTGCCCTTGCGATCGCCGCCATAGTAATCGCTCGCGGGGCTGCCGAAGGTGGTGTAGATGATGCCGCGTGCTTCATCGACGGTCAACCAGAAGCCCCAGTTGTTGGCTCCCGTGCGACCTTCCGCCGCGCCTGCGGGCCACGTATCGCCGCCTGTGGTGCCAGGTTTCGCGACCGATTGAAACTCCCATAACTTCTCGCCTGTCTTGGCGCTGTAGGCTCGGGTGTTACCGGCAGGGCCTTTGTCGGGCTGCTCCGGAACGTTCGCGCCCACCAGCAGCGTGTCCTTGTAAAGCGTCGGCGGCGAGTTGTAGGGCACCACCAAGTTGACGACGCCTTCATTCCCGAAGCCTGGATCGATCTTGCCCGTGCCTGCGTTCAATGCGACCATGCGAGCGCCCTGCGTGTAGACGATGCGCGGAGGGTTGGTTCCATCTCCAGGCCAGAAGGTGACACCTCGGGCGGAGGGATTGCCCTGCCCTGTGACTTCATGCTTCCAGAGTTCTTTGCCGGTGTCGGCATCGAGCGCGACCACTCGATTTCCTGCTGTGATATACATCGTGCCGCCGATGACCAAGGGCGTGACGACTGAGAAGCCGAAGCCTCCGCCGCCACGGGACTTCTCCGCATCTGAGCGCAGACGATACGTCCATGCGGGGCCGAGCTTCGCGACGTTACTGGTGTTGATCTGCGTCAGCGGTGAGTATTTCGTGTTCGCCAGATCGCGTGTGTAGCGCGGCCAGTCGCCAGCGGGGATCGGCGTGGTCTGTGCGAAGGCCGTCGGTAACAGGACCGACAAGACAGCAAGACGAAAGTTCATTCGACTAGACTACACTGAAATGCGGCCTTCGAGGTATCGCACCACTTGCCCGCCGATGCCGACGCGAGGGCCGCGATCTTCGCACCACAGTTCGCCGCCGCGCTTTGAGATTTGGCGGGCGAACAGGGTGGGCCTGCCGAGGCGCTTTGACCAATACGGGATCAGGGTGGAATGGGCGCTGCCGGTGACTGGGTCCTCTGGAATCCCGGCGCGGGGGGCGAAAAAGCGCGAGACGAAATCGCAGTCGTTGCCGGGCGCGGTGGCGATGACTGCGAAGTGGTCCACTGCGGCCAGCGCCAGCATGTTCGGCTGCAGCGCGCGGATCTGCGCTTCGTTCGCGAACACACACAGATGGTAGGTGGCTCGCATGAGTGCGTTCGGCACCGCACCAAGCGCGCTGAACAGGCCCGGCGGCACTTCACAGGGCCGAGCTGGCAAGGACGGGAAATCGAGCGTGTAGCGTTCCCCTTCGCGGTGGACCGCGAGTTCCCCGCTCCTCGAATGGAAGAGCACCCGAGAGTCGCCCGGTCGCATCGCCACCGATGCGGCTGCAAGCGTGCCGTGGCCGCACAGGTCCACTTCGACCGTGGGCGTGAACCAACGGATGCGGTAGCCTTCGCCTTCGGGAACATAGAATGCCGTCTCCGCGAGATTGTTTTCCTCTGCGATGGACTGCATCAGCGCGTCGGGCAACCATGCGTCGAGAGGGCAGATGGCGGCGGGATTCCCGTGGAACGGACCACTTGCAAACGCGTCCACTTGATAGATGGGGAGCTGCATATCCCCACATTACCTACAGACCGCCCTGGTCGTCCAGTTGGCGCCACGCTGCTGGCCAGGTGAATTTCCTTAGATAGAGTTCGTGTCCGGCGCTGGCTAGTCGATGACGCAGGTCGGGATCGTTCCACAGCTGAACCACCGCATCGACGAACGCATTGGCATCGTCGGCGATTAATAGATGTTCGCCATCGCGGGCGCCCAGGCCTTCGGCACCGATGGTGGTGGATACAACTGCGCGTTGGGCGGCCCAGGCTTCGAGGATCTTGAAGCGCGTGCCGCTGCCGGAAAGTAACGGCACTACGCACACTCTTCCGTGGGCCAGTGCTTCGATCGCGTCCTCTACTGGGCCGGTGAGGCTGACATGCGGAAGGGCCTGGACCAAGCCGGCGACGGCTTCGGGATTGCGGCCGATCAAGCGCCACTCCGCCTCGGATAGACGTTGGCTCAAGCGCGGCCACACCTCTTGCGCGAACCAACGGACGGCTTCTACGTTGGGGTGATACTCCAGGTTGCCGCTGAACACAACTGCGTTCTGCTCTTCGACTATTGGCGCTGGGACTTCGGGGATCGCGTTGGGGAAGACGCGGATGTCGTGGTGCTCCACGCGGGCTCGGTCTGCTTGGGATGCTACTAACAACGTGTCGAATTTAGGCAGCCATTCGCGCTCCAGCTCGGCGTACATGTTGGCGAATTGGCCGGCGGCCCACTTGGTGGGGCCGGTGACGGCTCGGGCGTGGGATCGGGCTAGTTCGCTTTCGATGTTGTGGAGGTCTACGACTAGGCGGTCGCACAGGGGGCGGAGGAGCGTCGCGTAGGAGGCGCACCAGAAGTGCTCGACTACTGCGACGTCGTAGTGCAAGGCTTGCAGGGAGCTTTGGATTTGATCTTCGTAGCCGGAGTAGCGGTCGAACAATGGGGGTTTGCGGCGGACTAAGCGGGCTGCGTTGCGGGAGAGTTTGGCGGAGAAGCTCCTGGAATGTTCGCGGAGTTGGAAGGTTACTACTTCTACTTCGTAGGATTGTTGGAGGTATTTCAGGAGGCTTTGGGAGCGCAGGGCTCCGCCGCCTTGGGCTAGGGCGGGCTTCTCTGGGGTTAGGAAGAGGCAGGATTTTCGCGGCTGGCCGCTTGCTGACGCGCGCGGTTCAGTGTCGGGAGAGTGCTGCTTCATAGACCTCCCTTGTTTGGCGGGCGGTCTCGCGCCAACTGAATTGAGTGGCGCGTTTTAGACCGGCTGCGCGTTGGGTTGACCGTTGATTCGGGTTATGGAGGATCGTGGTCATGGCGTCGGCTAGGGCTGCGACATCCATCGCGTCTATGTGGATGGCGGCGTCACCGGACACTTCTGTGATGGCTGGATCTTGCGACGTGATTACGGGGCAACCGCACTGCATCGCTTCCAGCACGGGGAGGCCGAAGCCTTCGTAGAGGGATGGATAGACGAAGGCGGTGGCTCCGGAATAGAGGGCCGGCAATTCGGCGTCGTCGACCGAGTGCAGATAGCGCAGACCTTCGTATTCGGGTAGAGCGATGCCGTCGCGAACGCGGCCTACTAACCATAGCTCGACCGGAGTTTGGTGACGGACCCTGCGCCAGGCTTCGATCAAACGGGCTATGTTCTTACGGGCCTCCAGGGTTCCTACAAATAAGAAATATGGAACCTCGACCGGTTCGGTCTCCACTGGGCGGAATAACTCGCGGGCTGCTAGGGGCACTGCCACTACGTTTTCCGGAGCAAGCTGAAAGTGTTCGATGGCAGCACTGCGTATGGCTTGGCTGGGCGTGATGATGGTTCGCGCCAAACCGAACTGCAGCAGACGCGGCGTGCGGCTGCGGACGCGCGATGATGCGTGATTCCACTCTTCGTTCAACCAGGGACTGAGATCGTGCACGGTCATGACGCTGGGGCGGCCTCGGGGCACGTAGGGGACGCTGAAGTCGGTGCCGTGGAATAACTGGACGCCGTGGCGCTGTATCTCATGTTGGAGTCCCCATAACCACCAGCGCTTATCGATGGCCGAATTGGGTCGCGTGCCGCTGTGCAGATTGGAGGGGCGGTCCACCGGCATGGCGAAGGTTTGATCGGAGAGCAGCCAGTATTGTTCGCCGGGAAACTGCTCGGCTAGACTGCGGGCTAACTCCCAGGTATAGCGCGCAACGCCGCCCGTGGGTTCGGTCAGCGGTGTTCCGTCAAGCGCGAAGGTCACGGCGCTAGTGTACGATAGCATGGTGGGTTCTGAAAACCTCAACCCGCTAGAAGAGCTGAAGCAGCTCGACCAGCAAATCGATTCCACGCATGCGCTGGCGGGCCTGCAGCCGCTTTTTGCCCGGCTGGAAGAGATCACCAAACAATTTTCGAGCGACTTCGAAGTGCAGCTGGTGGCGCATGACGTCAAGCAGCACATTCTGGCGCGCGGATCACGGATCAAGCAGTTGCAGCCGACGCCGGTGTTGGTCGCCCCGGCGGTCGCGCCAATTGCGGTAGCGCCCCCAGTAGCGGAAGCGCCGCTCGCGCCGCCTCCGCCTGCGGAAGAAGCTCCCCCCAAGAAGTCGCGAAAGGTCTTCGGCTGGGTGGCCGCGGCGGTATTGCTGGTGGGTGGAATCGCCGTCGGCGTGAATTTCATTCAAGAGCGGAACCTGAAGTTAGCCGCGACGACGCCGGTGGATGCCGGGATCACCACGGTTCCGTCGGGAGCTGCGATTTCGATCAATGGGCAGCAATCCTGTAAATCGGATTGTGTGGCGAAACTGGTGCCGGGAAATTATCAGGTGACGGCGCAGTTGGACGGGTACGAAGCGGCGAGTGCGCAACTCACGGTCACGGCGAGCCAACCTGCGGCTTTGAAACTGACGTTGGCTCCGCAGGCTCCCAGCGTGCGCATCTTTGCCGATCTGACTACAGGACAAGTATTCCTGGACGACCAGCCAGCCGGGGAGTTGATGGACGGCCAGTTTACCTTCGAGCGCGTTGAACCGGGTCCGCATACGGTGCGCGTTACGGGCGGCACAAGTGAAGCGAAATTCATGTTCACTGCGGCAGCGGCGGGGATCCCTGCGGTGGAAGGTCCGATCACGACGAATAATCTGTTGGCGGTCCTAGTGGCGAACCTGGGTGGCAAGGCCCGGATGATGACCAGCAGCGGTCCTTTGAAGCTCACGGTGAACGGACAGGCGGAAGCGGACGCAACGCCTGATGGCATTGATCTGGCGAACTTCCATACGGGCGCGGGCGAGTTGCTCTTGGGCGAAGGGATCACGCAAAAGACGCTGACGGGAACCTTTACCGGTGCGCCCACGCTGACCGCGTTCTTGAAGACGGACCAAAAGATCGGCACGATCATCATCACCACAGGGCAAGACGACGTGCGCATCTTCCTCAATAACAAGGAACACAAACGCCGCACGGTGAAGGGTCAGGCTCGGGTGCAGACTTTCGGGGATGTAACGGTTCGCGTGGAGAAGCCGGGGTTTGAACCGGTTCCTGCGCAGACGGTGAAAGTGGCGCAAGGTTCGGAGACGAAGCTGAGCTTTACGATGAAGGCGGTGCCGCAGTTTGGCTCGCTCTCAATCAGCGGTGGGGCTTCGGGGACCGAGGTGCTGCTGAGCCAGCGACTCATCGGCACGGTGGGAGCCGACGGAGCGTTCCGGAACAGTTCCATCGCGCCTGGGGAACACGTCATCGAACTGCGGCGCGATCAATTCGAGCCCAAGCGATTCACGCGGACGTTCCGCGCGGGCGAGACGGTGGTGATCGGTGTGGCCGAGTCGACGCTGACGGCGATCAAGGTTGTGCCCCCGCCGGTGGCTGCTCCTCCTCCGCCGCCTAAGGCTGAGCCTGCACCGGTGAAGGCTGCGGCTCCCAAGCCACGCTCGGGCGACATGTCGAATTTCGATAACCCCGCCGCATGGCAAGAGCTGCAGGGAGTCTGGAAGCACAAGGGTGCAGCGACGCTCACGTATGGGCTGCCTCCCAATGGGATCTTCACGTTCTCCATTTACATGCTGAAAGGCGGGAGCCTGCTGCGTGGGGGACGGGTCCGCTGGTTCCTGAACTACACCGACGCCAAGAACTACATCCTGTTTGAACTCGACGAGGAGAATTTCTGGTCCAAGGTAGTTTCCGGCGGCAAGACTCTGGAACGCAAGAAGGTACTGCACAAGCAGGACAAGAGCATGCGCGTTTGGAACATCCAGATCGATGCAAGTGCGGCCAAGTTGACGCACAAGATCCAAGGCGACAACGGCTGGGTGGACCTGGATTCGTGGACCGAACCGGGGCGCGACTTCACGCAGGGCAAATTCGGTATCCTGGTCAGCGGCACCGACGAAGTGGGTTTATCGAACTTTAGCTTCACCGGACGGTAGGACTCGTAGTACGGACAGGGGGTTGGGATTTCCCCGTGTGTGCCATGATAATGGCCTAGGGGATTCCTGAGAACGACCGCACCATGTTGATCGACGCAACTACCATCACTGGATTGGCAACGGCAGGGGCCGCGTCGGCTGTTGGATTGATGACGTATGCGGTCCGAGCGCGGTCGGCTGAGTTGCTGGCACCCTCCGTGTACCGGGGCGATCCGGATAAGAAGCAGATCGCACTGACGTTCGACGACGGGCCGACTCTGTCGACGCCGGCGTTACTGGAAGTCCTTGCGGAACATAATATTAAGGCAACGTTCTTCATGTGTGGCAAGAACGTCCGGCGGTTCCCGGAAATCGCGCGCGACGTGGTGCTGGCGGGGCACGATCTGGGGAACCACACCGAATCGCACGACTACCTGCACTTCCGATCATCGGAGACGATTTATCGGGAATTGGCGATGGCCCAGCAGTCAATCCGGACGGTGACGGGTCAGAGACCACGCTGGTTCCGGCCACCCTACGGAGTCCGCTGGTTCGGCCTGCGGGGAGCGCAGCGCCGCCTTGGATTGACCGGGGTGACCTGGACGCTGATGGGTCGGGATTGGAAATGGTCCAGCTGCCGGATCGCGCGACTGATGCTGAGCAAAGCGAAAAACGGGACCATCTTTTGCCTGCATGACGGACGCGGGACAGCTCCTGCTCCGGATATCCGGGCGACGATTGAAGCGGTGGAAGCGGTGGTCCCGCGGCTCAAGGCCGAGGGCTACGAATTCGTCACACTGACCGACATGTTGTGCCGCAATCACGCCGGCAGCTGGCGGTAGTCTTCTACACTGGGTAGTGCCATGCGCACCATCCTATGTTTCCTGCTCGCACTGTCCCCTGCTTTCGGCCAAGGGGCTGCTATCGCCCAGGCTGAGGAGCGCGCGGCGAACGCGCCTAAGGGTAAGGCTCCCAGGACCGTAGACAATCGTCCGGACCTTTCGGGCATCTGGACGCCGGACCGAAACTTTATCTACAACATTGAGAGCGCGCTCGCTCCGGGCGAGAAGTTGCCGATCATGCCTTGGGCCGAAAAGCTGGCGGCTGAGCGCTTGTCGAAAGACGACCCTGAAGCGTTGTGCTTGCCCACGGGCGTGCCGCGACAGGCTCCGTATCCGTGGCGGATCGTGCAGACGCCGACGCATGTCTTCTTTCTGTTCGAGGGCAACATCCACACTTACCGGCAGATCCTCATGAATCGCGAACACGCGGCGGATCTGGATCCTACTTGGTACGGCGATTCCGTTGCGCGCTGGGATGGGGACACTCTCGTCGTGGACAGCATCGGCTTCAACGATTTGTTCTGGTTCGATTTCGCGGGGCACCCGCATACGGAGAAGCTCCACATCGTCGAGCGCTTCCGGCGGCCCGACTTGGGGCACTTGGAATACGACGTCACGATTGAAGATCCGGGAACGTTTACGAGGCCGTTTGTCATGCACGGCAAGTCGGCGCTGGAGACCACTACGGAGCTGATGGAATACATCTGCAACGAGAACAACCAGGACGTCCCGCACATCACGGGCAAGGACGACCGGCGGTAGCGCGCAAGGCTCGACTATGATGAAAAGACATGCCTGAGACCTCTCCCGCGCTGGAGGTTCGTGATCTTCGCAAAGTCTATGGTGAAGGCGAGAGTACCAAAGCCGCCGTCGATGGATTGAACCTGACGGTTCCGCGCGGCTCCTTCTTCGGATTCCTGGGGCCCAACGGAGCCGGCAAAACGACCACGATCAAGATGTTGATGGGCCTCGCTGCGCCCACTGCGGGGACGATTCAATTGCTCGGGTTGCCGATGCCGGAGCGGGCACTGGAGATCAAGCAACAGATCGGGTTGGTGCCGGATGATACGCTGCTCTTCGACCATCTTACGGGCGGCGAGTTTCTGGAATTCACAGGGCGGATCTACGGACTGAGCCGCGAGGTGGCACGTGAGCGCACGAAGGAATTGCTGGAGCTATTCGAACTTTCCGCCGCGCCACGCAAGACCATCAAGGAATATTCCAAGGGCATGCGCAAGCGGACCGCGATGGCTGCGTCGCTGATCCACCGGCCGCAATTGTTCCTCATGGATGAACCTTTCGAAGGCGTCGACGCGGTGGGCGCTCGCATGATGAAGGACCTTCTCGCCGATCAAGTCCGGCGCGGAGCCACCATCTTTCTCACCTCGCACGTGCTCGAAGTGGTGGAACGTTTGTGCGACCACATCGCCATCATCAACGCGGGCAAGGTTGTCCTGGAAGGATCCACTGCGGAACTACGCGGCTCGGGGTCCCTGGAAGACGCCTTTGTGCGGGCCGTTGGAGTGGAGCATCAGAGGGACGCGCTGGAGTGGTTGTGAGGCGCTTAGCGTGAACGGACTCGCCGTACATCAGGCTCGGGCCATCCTGTGGGCGCAGTGGCGGAGCTATCGCAACTACAGCCGCGCGAGCTGGGCGTGGCTTTCGTTCTTGATGGGAGCGCTGTGGTACGGGATATGGCTGATCGCAGGCTTGGCCGCGGGCGAATTGATGGAGCGCGCGGAGGCTGTGGACCTGACGGTGCAAATCGCCGCCGTGCTGCTGCTGATGTCGCTCTACTGGCAATTCATCCCGATGATGATGGCGGCATCCGGCCTCTCACTCGATCTGCATAAACTCAAGATCTACCCGATCCCGGTCAGCCAGTTATTCACTATCGAAGTGCTGCTGCGGGTGAGCGCGGCATTGGAGATGCTGTTGGTGTTGACGGGCGCGGCTTTGGGATTGGTGTTCAATCCGGTGCTCTCCGGATGGCGCGCGTTAGGAGTGATTCCGTTCGCGGCGTTTCACATGTTGCTGGCCCTGGGCCTCCGCGACGTGGTGGTGCGGTTGCTGGGGCGGCGCAGAATTCGCGAAATTGCCGCGATCGGCTTCGTCGCGCTATTCACGTTGCCTCGTTTCCTCTTTGGGCCGCGCAGTGGCGTCGGGCGATGGCTGGCAACACAGTTCTCCGAGACGGCGCAGGGAGACACCATCCCGTGGCTGCCGTGGGTGGCGACGGCACACATCTTCACCGGGAAGGATCCTTGGATCGCAATGGCTGTGATGTTTGGTTGGTGCGGCATCGCCGGAGTATTTGCGTTGTGGCAATTCCAGCGGACCTTGCGATTCGATCCCGAGGCGGCGCAATCCGCAGGCAGCGGCGAGGTGACAACCACAAGGGTGGGATTGTTGGAACGCTTCTACCAGCTGCCTTCCACGCTTTTGCCTGACCCTTTGGGCATCCTGATCGAGAAGGAAATGCGCTATCTGCTGCGCGCAGCCCGCTTCCGTATGCTGTTCCTGGCGAGTTGCGCCATCGGGCTCGCGATGGCGCAGGCCTTCACACGCGGGGGGCCAAGCATCGGAAGCAGTTGGGGCGGACCCAGCTTCTTAACCGCAGCGAGCGCCTATGCGCTGTTGATGTTGGGCGAGGTCTGTATCTGGAACGTTTTCGGTTTCGACCGCAGCGCGGCGCAGATGTACTTCGTTGCTCCTGTGCCCTTCGCGCGCGTGCTGCTGGCCAAGAATGTGGCTGCGGTGCTGTGGATTGGGATTGCGCAGACGACCACTACCCTGCTCTGCATCGCGTTTCGATTCCCTGTGACACTCGCCGTGGTGGCCGAATCGGCGGCGGTGACGGCGGTGGTAGCGTTGTACTTATTCAGCGCGGGCAACTATATGTCGATCAACAATGCGCGTCCGACCGATCCGGATTCCTCCATGCGCACCCGAAGCGCTGGCGGCGTGCAGGCCTTGATGATCTTCCTTTACCCGGTGGTATTTCTGCCTGCGGGCCTCGCGTATTTCGCACGCTGGGCCTTCGATAGCCAGCTCGCGTTCTTTGGCGTGCTCGGGGTGATGGGGATGATTGGGGCGGCGCTCTACTATGTTGCGCTGGGGTCCACCGCAGAATGGGCCGAGGAGCGGAAAGAGGCCATGGTCACGGCTCTCTCCGCTGGACACGGGCCGATCTCCAGCTAGCTAGAAGTCGGCGTTCTCGATCAGGGTGTTCAGTTCGGTTTGCAGCGTGGTTGCTGCGCGCTGGAGCTGCGTTTGTTGATCGCGGAGTGCGGTCAGTTGGGCTTCCGATGTGGACAGCTGGCGCGCGTATTGCTGCACCAACGCTTCCTGCCCGGCTACGTTGCGCAGGCTGTCGATGTTCTGGCGGAAGCGTTGCTGATCGCCGGTGAGATTGCCCTGGTTGGTCTGCGCGGTCTGCACTTGCGCTTGATTCGCGGCAATCTCGCGCTTCTTGGCGATGATGCGATCAAGTTGGGTGCGGCCCGCGGCGCTCAGCGGACGATTCTGCGTCATGCTCACCAAGAGGTCCGGCGTTGTGTTGCTGACGCTGGTGGTCTGATCGTAGACGCGCTCTTCGCGGACTATGAATGTCTCAATTGCTTTGCCACCGATGGCGACTTCGAAGCGCTGCGCGGTGGAGGTCAGTTCCTTCGGCTTCACGTCGCCCAACAGCGTGTAGCCACCGCGTAACGGATGTTCGATGATGAGCGTCTTGCGGTTCGCGTCGACGTTGTTGATCGTGTACGTCTTGGTCTCTTGGATCGCGTTGCGGGTGGTGAGCACGCCTCGGCGCATGTGGATCTCGCGCACGTTGGCCGCGGCCGAATCGATCTTGGTGGTGATGCGGGCGCCCAGGTCGACTCCGTAACTGATGAGGCGCTTGTCGCCGGCCTTCACTGTTTCTACGAGGGCTTCGCCGGCGTAGGTGTTGGCATCGTAGACGGTGATGGGTCCGCCATCGAGGGTCTTGCCGGTGGAGTTCGTGAGCTCGGCTGCGTTCATTGGGTTGAGGCCGTAGCTTTCGGAGTAGATGAGGAGCTTGCGGGCTCCGAGCTTCTGTTGCAGGAACGGGAGCATGGCGGACTCGCCTTGCTTGACGGTGACGGGCGTAGCGAAGCGGTATTCGAAGAGATCGCCGAGGTCGCGGGCTACGGTATCGGGTACCACGGAGGATGCGAACTGCGCTCTGCTCTCCGTCTTGAGCATTTGAGCCGCGGCATTCACCGTAATCGAGTCTGCAACGCCGCCCAGCCTCCCCTCGAACACCTGCGGACCCACTGGACGATTCTCCGCTAGCTCCGCCGTCGGCCGATTCACGTACTTGGGCTCGTACAACTGTGTGATGAAGGAGATCGGTCGGCCTGAGACCACCGCCAAGTTGACGTTGGTCCAATCGTCGCCGGAGGTGTTGTCCACAATCGCCCAGCCTTCCAAGGTCGGATCACCGGTCGCACCGAAGATCAGACGGTAGCTCGACTTCCACACGGCGGACGGCGTCATGTAGTTTGCAGTCACGCGTCGCGCGCCTTGCTTCGAGGCGTCGATAAAGACGTTACGACGATCGCGCGAGCGGGCTCCACTGATGACGGTGAGATAGTCGCGCAGCATCGACTGCAGTTTGGGATCGCTCAGGCGCACTGCGGGAACGGTGCTCAGGTCGAAGGAGCGGATGTCGCCGGTGTCGGTCAACAACACCACGACCTCGCGTTCCGAGGGACGAGTCGCCTCGCCGGTCTGCACCACCCGCGCGCTGACAATCGCTCCGGCCACCGGGCCTAGTTCCAAACGAGCGCCTTTCATCTGGTCGAGGAATGCGGCGAGCGACGCGCCTTCCCTCACCTGGAACGGAAAGTTCGCAAGCCGCTGTTCGATGGGTTCGCTGGCGTCATAGCGGACGCCGGCAATGGGGGCTCCGCTGGCGTCGGTGATGGTGAGCGACTTCAGGACGTCGTTCATGTCGGACGCCTTGAAGGCAAGCTGTGCGGTCTCGCCCGCAGCCAGCTCGCCTGCCCGTGAGAAGTATCCGACGCCGTGTTTGAAGAGCACGACCTCGCGAATGGGCAGGTCGGCCGCGGAAATTATCGCGGCCAGGGGGAGAAAACAAAACAGACGTTTGCGCATGACTTCAAAATCCTCTCACTGAGGGAATGCTACCACTCAGAGGATCCTTGCAAGTCAAAGTGACCGGGCGCTGAGGAGCGGGGTCGGCGGACTTATTTCTTGCGGCGACCGCGCAACACCAACAAGCCACCGGAAACCAGGGCTAGAGCGGTGGTGGCAGTGTTACCGTCGATTTCTGGCGCCGAGACCTCCAGGGCGAAGGCAGTAACAGAGGTACCGAACAACAGAACGAAGGCTGCGATGGTTTTCATGCGATCAAGATTACCAAAACAGCTTAGTAAATAGATAGAACAATTTACCCCGCGCCTTCCACCGGAGCTTCGCACAGCATGTCCAGGAACGCCTGCAGCGCCGGATGGAATTGCTTCTTCTTGCGATGGATGATCCCCAGCGGACGATACAGGTTCGAACCGGCGAGGCGGATCGCGGTGAGCCGCTTTTGCCGCAGGTCGTCGCGCATGACGCGGTGCGGCAGGATGCTGACTCCGGCCTTCTGTGCCACGGCTTCTTTGACCATCTCGATGTTGTCAAAGTGGAGCGTTTGGTTCACCTCCACGCCTTTCTCCTTGAAGAAGCGCTCGATGTGGTGGCGAATGGGGAGTTCTTCGTCGAAGCCGACGAAATCGACCCCGTCCAGGGCGGACGGGGGCAGCGGACCTTGGAATGCGGCAGCCAACTTGGCGATGGGGTGATCGGGCGCGGCGGCCAGGACCATTTCTTCGCGGCGCCAAGGGATGACGGTGAGTTCGCGGGATGGCTCGGGGTAACTGACTAGGCCGAGGTCGGCTTCATCATTGAGGACGGCGGAGTAGACTTTGGCCGGCTGCCGGTAGGTGACCGAAACCTCGGCGTGGGGGTGGGCTTGAGCGAAGCGCCGTTCCAGTTGGATCAATTCGCTGACGCCGACCGAATAGATGGACGCCACGCGAATCACGCCTTCCACATGGTCGTGCAGGCGCTTCAGGGCGTCCTCCAATTCCTGGTGTCGGCGCAGGACGTCGCGGCAGTATTCGGCGTAGAGTTCGCCCTCCGGGGTCACGACTAAGGGCCGGCGGGTCCGGTCTAAGAGGTTCACCTTAAGGATTCGCTCTAGCTCCTGAACTTGTTGACTGGCAGCGCTTTGACTGACGCCGTTCATAGAAGCGGCTCGGCTAAAACTGCGGGTTTGGGCGATGTCTTTGAAAAGCTTGAGGGTCGCGTGGGCCACGGCTTGATTTTAAATCAGGCACGCTTATAATACAAGCTTCTTATTATAGTTGTCGTGATACTGAGGGTGCGCTATCCTGAGGACTATGCAGTCCCCTCCTAAAAAGCAAGGCCTCTACGACCCCCAATTCGAGCATGACAATTGCGGCATGGGATTCATCGTCAACCTGGACGGTGCGAAGACTCATGACGTGGTTAAGAAGGGCATCGAGATCCTCATCAACCTGACCCATCGCGGCGCATGTGGCTGCGATCCGGAGACGGGCGACGGCGCGGGCATCCTTATAGAGATTCCGCACGACTTCTTTGCGCGGGAGTGCGCCAAGACGGGCTTTAGCTTGCCGGATGCCGGCCAGTACGGCGTGGGCATGGTGTTCCTGCCGGTGGAACCTAAGCAGATGTTGGTCTGCCAGGGCATCGTGGAGCGCATTGCGGTGGAAGAGGGACTCACCGTATTGGGCTGGCGCGACACGCCGGTGGACGCGAACGCGATCGGTCGGCATGCGCGGGCTTCGCAGCCCTACATTGAACAAGTTTTCATTCGCGCCGCTGCGGGTATGACGCAGGATGAACTCGAGCGCCGGTTGTTCGTGGTTCGGCGGCGGGCGGAGACGGAAGTTGCGGCAACGGATTTGCGGGAGAAGGAATTCTTCTACATGCCGTCGATGTCGTCGCGGACCATCGTTTATAAGGGGCTGCTGCTGGCTCCGCAGATTTCGCAGTTCTACAAGGAACTGCGGGACCCGGAAACACGCAGCTCGATCTGCATGGTCCACCAGCGCTTTTCGACCAATACGTTCCCGGCTTGGCCTTTGGCGCATCCTTATCGTTACGTTTGCCACAACGGCGAAATCAACACCGTGCGCGGCAACGTGAACTGGATGAACGCTCGGCAGAGTGTGTTGCGGTCGGACAAGTTTGGCGCGGATCTGGAAAAGACGTTCCCGGTGATTCGTCCCGGGTTGAGCGATACCGGTTCGTTGGACAACGCGGTTGAGATGTTGACCATGGCGGGTCGCGAACTGCCGCACGTGATGGCCATGCTGATTCCTGAAGCTTGGGATGCGGACACCACCATGCTGCCGGAGACGCGCGCGTTCTACGAATATCATGCTTCGCTGATGGAGCCTTGGGATGGACCCGCCGCTGTCGCGTTCACCGATGGCAAGTGGCTGGGTGCGACGCTGGATCGCAACGGTCTGCGGCCCGCCCGTTACCTGGTCACCAAAGACAACCAAATGATCATGGCGTCCGAGACGGGCGTGCTGCCGGTGAAGCCGGAGAACGTCGCTTACAAGGGACGCTTGCAACCGGGCAAGATGCTGCTGGTGAATCTGCAAGAGCATCGCATTGTGCCGGACGAAGAGATCAAAGCAATCCTGAGTGCGCGGCAACCTTATGCGGATTGGCTGAAACAGAATCAGATTACGCTCGATTCCCTTCCCGAGCCTGCGCGTGTGCATGGCTTCGACAAAGAAAGCCTGTTGATGCGGCAACGGGCGTTCGGCTACAGCGAAGAAGAACTGAAGATGATCCTGACGCCGATGGCGGAGGACGGCATGGAGCCGATTGGGTCCATGGGCACGGATACGCCGCTGGCGTGTTTGTCGAATCGACCGCAGTCGTTGTTCAACTACTTCAAGCAGTTGTTCGCGCAGGTCACCAATCCGCCTATCGATCCGATTCGCGAAGAGTTGGTGATGTCGCTCACCAGCTACGTGGGAACGGAACGGAACATTTTCGACGAGACGGCGCATCAGTGCCACTTGTTGAAATTGCCGCATCCGATCTTGACGAACTACGATCTGGAAAAACTGCGGCGCGTGAGCCAGGGTGATTTCCTGGCAACGACGTTGCGTGCGATGTATCCGGTGGCGGATGGCGGCGAAGGCTTGGCGCGGTCGCTGGAAGGCTTGTGCAAACGCGCGGTCATGGCAGTGGATGATGGCTACAACGTCGTGATCCTGTCGGATCGCGGTATCGATCCTGCGCTGGCGCCGATCCCGAGTTTGCTGGCGTTGAGCGCCGTCCACAATTATCTGGTGCGCGAGAAGAAGCGCACGCAAGTCGCACTGATCATCGAATCCGGCGAACCGCGCGAGGTGCATCACTTCGCGGTTTTGGTGGGTTACGGAGCCAGTGCGGTGAACCCGTATCTGGCGATCGAAACGCTGGAAGACATGGTGAACAAGGGGCGCCTCAAAGCCGACTTCCCCACTGCGCTGAAGAACTTCAAGAAGTCCATCAACAAGGGACTGCTGAAGGTCTTCTCCAAGATGGGCATCTCTACGCTGCAGAGTTACCGTGGAGCGCAGATCTTTGAGGCCATCGGGCTCGATCAGAGTTTGATCGATCAATATTTCACCGGCACGGCTTCGCGCATCAACGGCGTGGGTCTCGACGTTTTAGCCAAAGAAGCTGCGATGAAACATGCGCATGCCTTCGAGCCAGCGACGGAATCGCATACCGAGTTGAAGGCTGGTGGAACGTATCACTACCGCGTAGGCGGCGAGTTCCACATCATCAACCCGCAGACGGTTTCAAAGCTGCAGCACGCGGTGCATGACCAGAAGTACGAGACCTTTAAAGAGTTCTCGACGATGATCGACCAGCAGAGCAAAGATCTGGCGACGCTGCGTGGCCTGATGTCGTTCCGCGAGAACACGAAACCGCTGAAGATCGAAGAAGTTGAGCCTGCCAGCGAGATCGTGAAGCGGTTCGCAACGGGCGCCATGTCGTTCGGATCGATCAGCAAAGAAGCGCACGAGACGTTGGCGATTGCGATGAATCGCATGGGCGGACGTTCAAACACGGGCGAAGGCGGCGAAGATTCGGCGCGCTTTGAACCGGATCCCAACGGAGACTTGCGGCGTAGTTCGGTGAAGCAGGTGGCCTCGGGACGCTTCGGCGTGACCGCGCACTACTTGGTGAACGCGGACGAACTGCAGATCAAGATCGCGCAGGGTGCGAAGCCTGGTGAGGGCGGTCAGTTACCCGGTCACAAGGTGGACGAAGTGATCGCGCGGGTACGGTACTCGGTACCGGGCGTGGGTCTGATTTCCCCGCCCCCGCATCACGACATTTACTCTATCGAAGATTTGGCGCAATTGATTTACGACTTGAAGAACGCCAATCCTCGCGCGCGCGTATCGGTGAAGTTGGTATCCGAAGCGGGCGTGGGAACGGTTGCGGCGGGTGTCGCGAAGGCGCATGCCGACGTTATCCTCATCAGCGGTTACGATGGCGGCACGGGAGCTTCGCCGCTGACTTCGCTGAAGCATGCGGGCGGTCCGTGGGAGATCGGGCTCGCTGAGACGCAGCAGACGCTGGTCATGAACGACTTGCGTAGCCGCGTGATCCTGCAGACGGACGGCAAGTTGCAAACCGGTCGCGACGTTGCCATCGCCGCGCTGCTGGGCGCTGAGGAGTTCGGCTTCTCGACGGCTCCGCTGATCACGATGGGCTGCATCATGATGCGCAAGTGCCACTTGAACACTTGCCCGGTTGGCATCGCCACGCAGGACCCTGTGTTGCGTGCCAAGTTCACGGGTAAGCCGGAGCACGTCATCAACTACTTCTTCTTCGTTGCCGAAGAGCTGCGCGAGATCATGGCGAAGCTCGGCTTCCGGCGCGTGGATGACATGGTGGGCCGTTCGGACAAGTTAGAAATGAAGGCGGGCGTGGAGCACTGGAAGGCTCGCGGGCTCGACTTCTCGCAGTTGCTCTATCATCCTCAAGTGCCGTCGAGTGTCGGCAAACGCTGCACCATAGCCCAGGATCATGGGCTGGAAGCGGCTCTGGATGCGAAGATGATTGACCACGCGCGACCTGCTTTGGAAGATCGCACTCCAGTGGAGTTCGTGTTGCCGATCCGCAACGTGGACCGCACGGTGGGAGCGATGCTCTCTGGCGAGATCGCACGCAAGTATGGAGCCGAGGGTCTCGATCCCGGCACCGTGCACTTCCGCTTTAACGGCAGCGCCGGGCAGAGCTTCGGAGCGTTTCTGGCTCGCGGCGTCACGCTGGAGCTGGAAGGCGATTCGAACGACTACGTGGGCAAGGGACTCTCGGGCGGCAAGATCATCGTCTACCCGCCACGCGACTCAACGTTCAAGCCGGACCAGAATATCTTGGTCGGCAACGTAGTGCTTTATGGAGCTACGTCGGGCGAGGCCTTCTTCAACGGCCGCGCGGGCGAGCGCTTCGCGGTGCGTAACTCCGGTGCAACGGCAGTGGTCGAAGGCGTGGGTGACCACGGCTGCGAATACATGACCAAGGGCCTGGTCATCTGCTTAAGCGATACCGGCAAGAACTTCGCCGCCGGCATGTCGGGCGGCATCGCCTACGTGCTGGACGAATCGGGCGAGTTCAAGAAGACTCGCTGCAACATGGCCGGCGTGGATCTCGAAAAGGTCGAAGACGCGCAGGACATCGAAACACTGCGTTATTGGATCGCGCGCCATGCCGAGGAAACCGGCAGTGTACGCGGCAATTGGATCCTGGACAACTTCGAGGCTCTGTTGCCGAAGTTCGTCAAGGTTTTCCCGCACGAATATAAACGAGTGCTGGGCGTGGCCCGGCAGGAGGCCTCCAGCCGTGGGTAAGCACACTGGTTTTATCGAATTCGCGCGTCAGGTGCCCGAGCGGCGCCCGGTGGAAGAACGCGTCAAGGACTGGTTTGAGATCTACAAGCCGTTCCCCGTGGAAAGCGTTCGCACGCAAGGCGCGCGCTGCATGGATTGCGGCGTGCCGTTCTGCCATACCGGTTGCCCTTTGAACAACATCATTCCGGATTGGAATGACTTGGTCTATCGCGACCGTTGGCAAGACGCAATCCGCGTGTTGCATGCGACGAATAACTTCCCGGAGTTCACCGGCCGCATCTGCCCCGCCCCGTGCGAGGCGGCTTGCGTGCTCGGCATCAATGAGCCTCCGGTGACCATCAAGGTGATCGAGCGTTCCATCATCGATCATGCGTGGGAACAAGGCTGGATCTTACCGGAACCTCCGGCGGTCCGCAGCGGCAAGAGCGTCGCTGTAGTTGGATCGGGTCCCGCTGGCATGGCTGCGGCGCAGCAGTTGGCGCGAGCCGGTCACACGGTAACGTTGTTTGAAAAGTCCGATCGCATCGGCGGCTTGCTGCGTTACGGCATCCCCGATTTCAAGATGGAGAAACAAGGCATCGATCGCCGCATGGAACAGATGGCGGCGGAAGGCGTCGAGTTCGTCACTAGCTTCAACGTCACCGATCTTGATGCGTTGCGCAAGGAACACAGCGCGGTGGTGCTCGCGATGGGTGCGGAGGCTCCGCGCGATCTTCCGATTCCGGGTCGCGAGTTGAAGGGCATCCATTATGCGATGGACTTCCTCACGCAGCAGAACAAGCGCGTGGCGGGCGACAGCGAAGACACTTCGGAAGCAATTATGGCGACCGGCAAACACGTCATCATCATCGGTGGCGGCGATACGGGAGCCGACTGCTTGGGCACGTCGCATCGTCACAAGTGCGCCAGCGTGCATCAGTTCGAGATCATGCCGATGCCGCCCGCGGAACGGTCGCCGTCCACGCCGTGGCCTTTGTGGCCGCTGCAACTGCGTATCGAGAGCGCACACGAAGAAGGCGGCAAGCGCGAGTTCGCCGTGAACACAACGCACTTCGAAGGCGATGCGAACGGCAACGTCAAGAAGCTGCACGCGGTGCGCGTGGGCCCCGCGCCGAAGTTCGAGAAGATCAAGGGCAGCGAGTTCACGCTCGATGCCGACTTGGTATTGCTCGCGATGGGCTTTACGGGTCCGGTACAGGCTGGCTTCATCGAGAAGTCGGGCCTGGCGTTGACCTCGCGCGGCAACATTGAGACGGACAACTACCAGACGTCGATCCCAGGAGTCTTCGCAGCGGGCGATGCTCGACGGGGTCAGTCGTTGGTGGTGTGGGCGATTGCCGAAGGCCGGCAGGCGGCTGCGGCGGTCGACGAGTATTTACGGGGCTAGCCTGAAATATTGAACCAGTCGGCCAGGCTGCTCGTAGTCTCTTGCGGTAGCCATGGCCGACACGACTAAAACTTGTCCTAATTGCGGTTCTTGCTGCCCTCCGAGAACATCGTGGTGCGGTTGCGGCTGGGATTTCGACCGAATCGCGTGAGTCCATGGGCTCAACGATGGCGCACTCCTCAGCAACCATGGTTTGGGGCAGCAGATTAAAGACGCATTCTTCGGCGGAAGCTTTATCATCGTGATCCAGTTCGTTGTGGGATTGATAAAGTACAGTGCCACGGGGTCTTTTGACTTTCCCATCTGGGCAGAGATGGCCATCGGCTTGGGTGGCGCAGCCATTTATTATTCTTGGGTACGATCGCGCTAGCTGCCACCCCGTGGTTCGACGACTGACAAGGTGCAACGAATCATCATCATCGGCAGTGGCGGCGCTGGTAAGTCGACCCTGGCCCGACAGCTTGGGGCGGACCTAAGCATTCCAGTCCACCATCTGGACCAGCTTTACTGGAAGCCCGGCTGGGTAGAGAGCGCTCCCCAGGAATTCGCGGCAAAGCAACAGGCCATCTTGGGCGAGCCGAGTTGGGTCATCGACGGCAACTTCGGCACGACGATGGAGCTACGCCTTCGCGCCGCGGACACGATCCTCTTCCTCGACCTCCCGACTGCGGTGTGCCTGTGGGGCGCGATCCGACGCTACCTGAAGTATCGAAATCGAACCCGGCCGGACATGACTGAGGGTAATCCAGAGAAGCTCGACTGGGATTACCTGTGGTGGATCCTCAGTTACCGCAGCGTCCGCCGACCCGCAGTCATGGCTCGGCTGAAGAAACTGGGAGCTGAGAAGAAGGTGACCGTCCTCCGGTCGCGGGCCGCCGTGGATGAATTTCGAAAATCGTTGAAACCCGGGGAACCCCAGCCGCGTCTCCTACCCGAGGCTTGACCTTCACCTAGTAAGGGTGCAGACTTGAGTGGAAGAGGTAACTTCATGCGCCACAATACGTTACTATCGATCGCCGTTCTTGCAATGTCCGCCGCCCATGCGCAGGACATTGTTTCCGCTCGCGCGGGGCTCATCCATCACATGGAAGGGTCGGTGCTCATCGATAACAAAGAGGTCACGCAAGTCGGCGACCAGTTTGTGAGCATGAAGCAAGGCGAGACGCTCTCCACCGAATTGGGACGCGCCGAGGTTCTGTTGAACGCAGGTACATATTTGCGCATCGGTGAAGACAGTTCCTTCAAGCTGGTATCGGCTGACCTGGAAAACACGCGCCTCACGCTACTCTCCGGCACGGTGTTGATCGAAGTCGCGGACCTTCCGAAAGACACGTCAGCAACGATCGAAGTTCTGGGATCGCAGATTGCGCTGAAGAAACGCGGGCTGTACGAATTCACCGCGAGCGCTCCGGGCAATGTGCGTGTCTACGATGGCGAGATCTCACTGACCGCGTCGGGTGCCACGCCGATCAAGATTTCGAAAGGCCGCGAGATCGCTTTCAACGCGCTTTCCTCAGGACCGGGTAAATTCGACGAGAAAGATACCAGCGAGTTGTACAACTGGGGTTCGCGCCGCGCGCTGTATATTGCGCAGGCCAACCAGGCCGCCGCCAAGTCCGCGTATACGGGGACTGGCTACAACAGCTTGAGCGCCATGGGGCTACTGGGTTCCTATCGCGGCATGTGGATCTTCAACCCCGCATACGGCATGTACACGTACCTGCCGATGACTGGCTTCGGCTACAGCCCCTACGGCATCCAGATTTACAGCCCGCAGACTGCTTACGTTCGCGTTGTGCAGCCGATTTCTTCCGGGTTTGACAACTCCGCGAACTCCGGACAACGGTCGGCTGTTTCGTCGCCGGCTTACTCGAATTCCGCAACTGCCAGCAGTTCGGCAGGAGCGGTTTCCCTGCCCGCCGCAACGGCCCCTGCGGTCGCTTCACCCAACACGGGTGGAGGCGGAGACGCCGGTCGTCGCCGCTAATCGGATTTGTCTGGAGATAGTGTGTCAGAGACCACAATTAAATTACGGTCCCTGACACCCTATCTCAGCAGCCTACGCGGCCAGTGCGAATTCCTGCCGCAGGTTCTGGCGAATCCGCAATAAGCGAACCCGGATACCGGTGGAACTGATTCCCTCGGTCTCCGCGATCTCTTCAGCAGAGTAGCCACTCAAGCTCTTCTCAATCAGTGCTCGGTCTTTACCCGGGCAGCTATCTAGCATGCGCTTGAGGTCGATCTCTTTTTCCATGCCCATGCTGTAGGACGGATCGATGCCATCTAAGTTGGACATCGGCGCGTTCCGGAAGCGGGCACGGAACAGGTTGCGCGCAATCGAGTTCACCCAATAACTTACAAGCGACGGGTCCCGTAGCTGTTGGCGATATTCCCAGCCGCGTACCCATGCGGCTTGGGCGATTTCGTCCGCCTCATCTAGTCCTGCTCCTCGCGATAGTAGAAAGCGTCGGGTGGCCCCATAACCACTCTCGAACGCTACGGCGTATTCGGCTCGTTCCATACAGGGCACAGAGCAATCCACGGGCCAGTACCGATGTACCGTTTTTTCAACACCTTAGAACCTTTAGGCTACCCTGGTCAGCAAAATCTACCGGTAACTAATAAAGTAGCTCGGTACTTCCGATCTAGTAGATGTGAAGTTACTTGTCATTCTTGCCGCCCTCGCCGGACTCGTGCCGGCCCAGTCGAATCCGTCCTGGTGGAAATACGCGCCCCCGGAGGCTTCCGCGATCGTTGGCATTCAGTGGAAAGCGCTGCAGTCGTCTCTGTTTGCCTCGGCCATCGCCGCGGAGCTGGCACCGGGCGGGAGCTTTGGATTTCCGGACATGGAGATCCTGCGGAACCCCGAGCAGATCCTGGTCGGCTCGCCCAGTATGTTGGCGATTGAGTATGGGACCTTCCCCATCGCCAAACTGCGCGCGCAGGCCGAGGCGAAAGGATTGAAACGAGCGGCCTTCAAGAACGCCGAACTGTGGGTTTCCAGCGAAGCCTCTGTAATGAGCGTCGCCTACATTCATGAGAAGTTGTTGTTGGTGGGCAGCCGCAAGAACCTGGAAGACACCATCACGCGCATCGCCAATCCGAAAGACCGCTCGTTCTCGCCTCTGTTGGCCCGCGCGGCGCGCTATTCCAAAGAAGACCTGTGGGTTGTGGCGTCTCGCCTGCCCGATCCGTTAGCAAGCCTCTTTGTACCATTCGAAATCGAGGCGACCGCGTTTGAAGGCAGCGTTTCCGCTTGGGACGGACTGCATCTGGTGGCCTCGATTGAACGCACCACTCCGATGAAGGCATTGGATTTGGCCGACTCGTTAGCCGAAAACCTGGCCAGCCGTCCGGCGATGGCGGAGGCAACGGAGATTACCACACGCGAACGTTCGGTTCTGATCCGGATGGATCTGGACGAACAACAGCTCATCTCGAGCTTGAGAGTGCCGACGGCGCCGGTCCCCCAGAGTGCCGAGCCACACGATCTTATATCGATGGCCGCCGCCCCGGTGAAGCCGCAACCACGGGCGTTTGTTCCGCCCACTGCGCTGCCCTCGGCGGCTGTTCAACCGGCTACCACGTTGTCCGCCTCGATCCCGGACGTTGCGGTTACGGAATTGATGCAACAGGGTGCCCCGCAGAGGAACCTTCCGCCCGCGCCCCCACACCCGAAGACGATCAAAATAATCGGTCTTGATTCAGGGCCGCTGGAAATTCCGCTGGGACATTAACGCGCCACTGCCGGCGAGTAAGCATTTGGAAGAAACAAGCGGGGTTCTCCCTTGCCGTTGGCCGGAGCCAACCACACATCTGTGGATGCCCCTGGCACCGTCTGGCTGTGCGGCAGTGAATACAGAACCTGATCGGCATCCAGCCACTCCAACTGGTCGTCTACGCTCCGTCGCTCTGCGAGGGACGTCTCTATTTGTGTCTTCAGATCCAAAACGTGCAGCTGCCAGATGACTCGGTCGCCGGGCATTCGCTTTTTGTAGGCCACCCTGGTGCCGTCCGGAGACATGGACGGACACTCAACATTTTCATGGATAACGCGGGCGGTCCGCGCCTTGATGCTGCCTTCGATGAGATAGTGTTTGCGATTGCTCGACAGCGTGCAATAGAAACGATCGCTATCGGGTGCGAACGTCACTCCCCAGAAGTTAAAGTCCGCCGCCGTGAAAGGTTGACCGTCTTTCATTACGGCAAATTTTTCCATGTCGGCAATCACCTTGCCGCTTGCCGTGTCGATCAGCGATGTTTGCGTGGTGAAGTCCACCGAATCGTAACCGTGGCCCGTTACAAATACCGTTACCGCGGCGAGCCGGCCATTGGGTGAAACGCGCGTCCGGCTGGGGATCCCATTGAGCGGAAGCGTAAACAGTCGACGGAACGTGGAGTCGAAGATATCCGCAGTGTAGGTGGTAAACACGCCCCGGTCCGCTGTCAGGCAACTCCCTTTGCCTCCCGCAAAATAGACGGCTTCGCAATTCCACTGCTCCTGAAACTGCGGCGTCAATCGCCCTGGGTATTCCACAAACGCGAGCTGTCCGTAGTGTTGTTCTGGATTGGTGGAGCGGAAGAAGATCCTTTGTAGCGGCGTTTCGGCTTTCGTAGCCTCGATGGGCGGCGTTTCAGGAATCTGCACTGTTGGCGGAATGGTAGGCTGTACCGTCGGCGCGACCGTCTCCACCGGTGGCGGGGATACCGGTGGGGGCGCATTTTGCCAGAACATCCAGCCCAAACCTACGATGCACACCACGCATAGTCCGGCAAATATCCGGATCGCGTTACGCTGCGGATTCATATCCATCCCCTATCGTTTGCAAGACCTTCCGGGAAAGCAGCAACACCATGACCAGAATCGCCAGAAATGCACCAGACGCCACTTGCCTCCCCTGCGTCTGCCAGAGCCAACCGAAGGCAACGGACGAAACCATTTTGCCCAGACCTATGGAAGTGGTCAACAGAGCCAAGCCGGTGGTCCGCAGGCGCGCGGGAATCACCGAACTGGCAATCGCCATCAGCACGCCCTCGGTAGCGGCGTAGTAGATTCCGAAGAACAGCAGTGGGATCACAGGGAAGCCTTGCGTCAGCGTTCCGGTGCCCAATAGAACGTAAATCACCGCCAAGAAAGCATAGCCGCCCAGCAGCACGGGTTTGCGTCCCAGGCGGTCCGCCAACCGGCCGGCGGGTATCGAAAGCAGCATATAGACGGTCGCGGTGGCGACGTAATAGAGCGGAAAGAACTGCGTCGCCATGCCGCTTTGTTCTTGCAGCAGCAGGTACACAAATGCATCACTCACCGTGGCGAGACCGAGAATGGCGCCCAGGATCGCCAAAGCCCGGAACTCGCGCGAAGAACGCAAGAAGTCCATCGCACCGCGCAGAGACGCCCTAGCCGCTGACGCCGGCAGAGCCAGCGGATTCTCCACGAACAACATCAGCACCGCGACACCCAACAACGCAAAGACGAAGCTGGTCATCCACAAAGCGCCGTACGCCCCCGGAAGTCGCGACGCCAGAACGAATGCGGCGATGGGCCCCAACAGCGATCCGCCTGCATCCATAGCCCGATGCACCGCAAACGAGGTGGCGAGCATTCCCGGAGCGCTGTTCAAAGACAGCAGCGCATCTCGCGGGGCGGTGCGCATTCCTTTGCCCACACGGTCCACAGCCGTCACAGCACCGATCCATCCCGTGGAGGCCCCCGCCGCGAGCAAGCCGAGCTTGCAGACACACGACAATCCGTAACCCGCCGCGGCCACTTCCCGATGACGGCGCCAACGGTCCGCCAGAATGCCGCCCGCCAGACCGAGCAGTGCAACGGCCATGCCGTTATAGATCCCGTCAATGGCTCCAAAAGCGAGGGGGCTGGCGTGAAGGTACAACACCAGGTAAACGGGCAACATGCTGTTGACCATCTCGGCGGAAATATCGGTGAGTAAGCTGGTGAAACCCAAGCGCCAGACGACAGGGCTCACAGCGGACGTTTGTCCAGGGGAAGGCAGCGAAGCCGCCCGCAGTTTCAGTTGTTCGATCCAGTCTAAACGGTACATCGGACAATTGATCCGGAGCGGGCTCAAAAAGAGCGCAATGGAGCCGCCAACCTGATGCTAGCATAGGAGACGATGCATGCTTCGAGCGCCGCGCTCGCCCCGCAGCCCAATCTCAGCGCCACTCCGGAAGCCATTTACACTCGACTCTTCCAAGTGATGAAGCCGCGTACCCCGTTGCCCGAAATTCGCGTGGAGTTTCGCCGCTACGCCAACGCGAACGCGCGCATTCGTCTGGAGTCCGGCCTGCTGTTGGTTCGCATGGCCGATACGCTCGCCTCCGCGCCGGAGGATATCCATGAGGCCTTGGCCGAGATCCTACTTTCCAAGCTGTTCCGCCGCCCGATCTCGGCCGGCATCAATGAACGCTACCGCCGTTATCTGAATCGCGGAGACGTGCGCAAGGACCTCGACCGTGTGCGCGGCGCCCGCGGGCGCAAACACGTCGAAGATCCGCGCGGGACCGCTTACGACCTGCTGCAAATCTTCGACGAGATCAACTTCCAATACTTCTTCGGCCTGATGGCGCGGCCGACCGTCGGCTGGAGCCGCCAGGCGTCACGAACCTTGCTGGGCCATTACGATTCCTCACACAACACCATCGTGATCAGCCGAATCTTGGATCGAGTGGAAGTCCCCCGGTTGGCGGTGGAATACGTGATGTATCACGAAATGTTGCACCTGCGGCATCCGGTGGAACATGGGGGCGCGCGCCGTTGTGTCCACACGCGCTCATTCAAAGAGGAAGAAAAACGTTTTGTGAACCTGCGAGAGGCAAAGCTTTTGCTCCGGAGGCTCATCTAACTACCATGAGTGAAAAACGAATCATCGTCGGCGTCAGCGGCGCGAGCGGCGCCGTCTACGGCTGGCGGTTGCTGGAAAAGCTGCGCGCACAGGCGGGCGTCGAAACGCATTTGATCCTGACGCGTTCCGGAGAGCGCACCGCATTCCTCGAAATGGGTAAGAATGCCGCGGACTTTCGCGCGCTGGCCGATCACTACTATCCGGTGGAAGACATCGGCAGCCGCTTGGCCAGTGGATCCGCCGCGATGGACGCCATGGTGATCGCGCCGTGTTCCATTCATTCCATGTCGGCCATTGCAGCCGGCATCAGTTCGAACTTATTGATCCGAGCCGCCGACGTGATGTTGAAGGAACGCAAGCGCCTCATCCTGATGGTCCGCGAAACGCCGTTTCACTTGGGTCACCTGCGTTCCATGACTGCGCTGGCGGAAATGGGGGCGATTATTGCGCCTCCGGTCCCCGCGTTTTATCTCAACCCGACGACGGTCGCCGACATCGTCGAGCACAGCGTGGATCGTGCGTTGGACTTACTGGCGCTTCCCACCCCCGATGCGCATCGATGGAACGGCGGCCGGGCGTAGCGCTCCGTCACCAAATCGGATGAACCTCGGGGATGTTCCAGTTGAGTCCCAACTTCCTCACGCGGGCAACGGGCAAGCGGTCTAGACCGTAGCCGTAAGTAATCGGCTGCAGATCTGGGCTGAGTGCTCGATAAACATGGAACGGAGTGGACTCAAGATCGCGCGAAGTCACATCCAGCAGCGCGACGCGGATGCCCTTCCCTTTGAGACACAACGCCACGTTCTGTAGGGACCGCTTGGCACCGCCGCCCGCCAAATCGCGGAGGGCCACACCGGGGCTCTTCCCCCGCAACCAGTCAAATGCCCCTGCGCGTTCGGCGCGGAAGTAGTAGGCCGCGTGGTCCAGCATGGCTCGCACCCCGCCGGGCGAATCGGGACTCTTCACCAAGCCCATTTGCATGATGCGCCGCAGATAGGGGCCCGTCTGACCTAGCTCCAGAATCGCCTGCCGCAGCGCTCCCGCAACATCCAGATCCGCACCCAAGCCGATCGTCACTCCGGGGTAGCTGAGTCCATCGCCGAACGCCAGGGCCACCACAGCGCTGCCGATGACAGTGGTCGGCAGCTGATACAACTCCACTCGCGCTCCGAACGATTCGATGCCCGCTAGAACAGTCGCAAGCCGAGGATCTAACGTAGCATCCAGTTCCATCCGCAGCCCGGGCGATGCCGTCAGCCATGCGGCCATGAAGGCGTCCCGTTCAATCAATTCGAGAACGGCGCGCAACTTGGAATCGTCAGCGGAAGTGGAAGCCGCCAGCCCGTTGGAAGTTCCCTGGCAGATGACTTGTTCGCGACGAAGGTCCATTGAGAGGAATGCCAAACTGGAGGGGACCCACACAGGACCGCCACCCTCCAGCCAACTCGCTTGGCTCCAGGGATACTCCTCGTTCACGTTGAACGGTGTGAACGGAAACTCCGCACGCTGGTATTGATCGTCGCTATACAGTGGAAGTTCGTGCGGATCCAGAACGTCTCCCGCCAGCTGTTCCATCCTGCACCAACGAATTCGCGCCGGGTCAGGGATCGAGGGAGCATAGCGTTCTACGGCTTCCCCAACCGCGGAAAGAATCGCGCCCGTCAGGGTCAAGCCTTTGCCCCATCCACTGGGCAGGGTGCGGACCTCGCAACCTTGCAGAACACGCGGCGGCGCGGCCGTGGCGACGATGGGCAAGTCGAGCCCTGTATCCTCGAAGGCCTCCACCACAATCTGCGACACGATCCCCATGCGACTGTCCAGGCAACAGGCCAAAGACGCCAGCACCATCCCCGGCTCGTCGTCCTCCGAAAATGAGACCTCGGGCTTGCGCTCGATACCGGTGGTCCCGGAGCCGCAGACCTCGCAGCGAGGCAACGCAAGAAACTGGCACACGGATACACCGTCGGCACCCGGGCGCACAAAGGCCGCACGGTCCAGCAGCGTGCAGCCCTTCAGCCCTTCACCGGAGTAGAGCAGCAATTCCCCTGCCACCAACTCGGCAGCCTCGCGGAAACAGGCGTCGTCGACCACATTCGCGGCACCGCTCGCGGAGCTGGCGCACTCCAAGCGAACGGAGGCGCAGTGCGCACATCCCCGACGCCCAGGAACGCTGAACGGACCCACCTGGATCTCACCGTTGCGGAAACAGACCGTGATTGAAGGAAGCTTCGCGTCCCACGCCCATTGCGCCAGCTCCCGAATGCGACGGTCGGCCTCGTCGGACAACAACACGGCGGCAGTTACACCAGCAGGAACGGCCTTGTCGTCCGTATCCGCATAGTGGGTTCCCTCTGGACCTAATATAGACTCCAATAGCCGCGTAAATTGGTCTTCTTTACTGCGTCCTTTTACCAAATACACTGTCAACCCTTACGAACCTTCCACATAGAAAAAGGGCCTGCCAGCGGCAAGCCCTTCACGCACCCCACAAGTTCTGGAGCTAGTGCTGCATTTTCCCGGCAAGACCTTCCAAGGTACCCAGATTCTTCTGCGCATCCTTCAAAGCATTGTTCAACCCGTCCAGTTGTGCACTCACCAAGCGAAATTCCGCCGGCGTCGTGATGCCTTTGATGATCTCCCAAAAACGCAACTTGTCCTTCTCGCTACCGAGGAGCTTCAGCAGGCCTGCCGTATTCAGCTGTAGCGCCTGTACTTTTAGTTTCAGTTTTTCGTCCATGATCCCTCCTGATTTCTCAACAACCTGGAGGAATAGTAGCACGCAATATAACTTCGTACTAGAACCAAAAGACTCTTATTACTAGGTAATAATTGCTCTAATACTCTATTACCGCAGCAGCTCCGCGATCTTGTCAGCGTCATTGGGAACGATGATCGCTTGATTGCCGTAGGTGCTCTGAATCATCGAGCCGTCGGGCGCTTCCAAGTGACCTGTGTGGTACTTGTAGATGTAATCCGGATCCTTCATGACGTTGCCGGTTAGGACGGCGACGACGTCGGCCCCGCGATCGATCACTCCCTGCGCGACCAGTTTGCGGATTCCTGCCAGTGTGGCAGCGGACGCCGGTTCACAGCCGATGCCACACAGACCGATCTGAGCTTTCGCGTCGGCGATTTCTTGCTCGGTCACCTTCTCTACGGTGCCGTTCGAGGTGCGGACTTCGTGCAGCGCTTTCGGCCACGAGACGGGATCGCCAATGCGGATCGCGGTCGCGAGCGTTTCGGGCTGACGCACCGCAGGAAATTCGCCGGTCGCTCCGCTCTTCCAAAACGCTTCGAAGGGAGCGGAATGCTCCGCCTGAATGACGGCAAGCCGAGGCAGCTTGTCGATCAACCCCGCGGCCTTCGCCTCGCGCAGGCCTTTGCCAAACGCCGAGACGTTGCCGAGGTTACCTCCCGGTAGCACGACCCAATCGGGAACCTTCCAATCGCGCTGGTCGAGCATTTCGAACATGATCGTCTTCTGCCCTTCCACGCGGAACGGGTTCATCGAATTGAGCAGATAGATTCCCAAACGCGCCGCCAGCACGCGGACCAACGCCAGGATCTCATCAAAATTCGCTTCCACTTGTAGCGTCTTTGCACCGTATTCCAGCGCCTGCGCCAGCTTAGAGAACGCGATCTTGCCATTGGGAAGGAATATCAACGCTTCCATACCAGCAGCTGCCGCATAAGCCGCCATCGAAGCCGAGGTGTTGCCGGTGGAAACGCACGCCACTCGCTTCATCCCCAGACGATGCGCCTGCGCTGCGCCCGCAGTCATGCCGTTGTCTTTGAACGATCCGGTCGGATTGAAACCTTGATGTTTGAAAACCAAGCTATCCATTCCGCCGTACTTCGCCGCGATGGGAGCGTTCAGCAACGGAGTGTTGCCCTCGCGCAAAGTGACCACGTGTTTGTAGTCGTCCAGGAACGGAAACAGTTCGCGATAGCGCCACACGCCGCTCTGGTTGATCGGAGCGTTGTCCATGCGCCGCTCGCGGAACATGCGCTTCATGTCGGTCGGGTCCATCGCCGCACCCGAGTACGTTGCCTCAATCAAACCGCCGCACTTGGGGCAGTTGTACAAAACTTCGGTGATCGCATAACGCGCGCGGCAGGAGGGTTCGAAACACACCAGTTCCGCCACGGCGGATTGCGTTGCAAGAGCCATATACTCTAACTTTAAACGATGCTGGCTGTTCACTTGGAAAATGGTCGGGTCGAGGTGCGCAAGCAGCCCCTGCCGCGCATCCCCGAAGGCTTCGCGAGAATCCGATTGTTGGCCGCCGGCATCTGCTCGACGGACCTCGAATTGCAGCGCGGCTACTACGGTTTCGCCGGCACGCCCGGCCACGAATTCGTGGGCGAAGTGACCGACTGCGCGGATAAAACGTGGATCGGCAAGCGAGTCTGCGGCGAGATCAACCTGGCCTGCGGCGAGTGCGAATGGTGCAAACGAAAGCTCGGCCGGCATTGCCCGACCAGGACGGTGCTCGGCATCGTGAAGCACCCAGGTTCGTTCCGCGAGTTCCTGACGCTCCCGATCCGCAACCTGCACCGAGTGCCCGCTTCGATCTCCACCGAAGCCGCCGTCTTCATCGAACCCGTCGCCGCCGCGTGCGAAATTCTGGACCAAGTGAAGATCCCCAAGGGGGAGCGTGTAGCGGTTCTGGGCGATGGAAAGCTCGGGCTACTGATCGCACAGGTGTTACAGGCGCACGGCGCGAAGGTGCACTTGTTCGGACGTCACAAAGACAAGCTGCGCTTGGTCGACGTGCATTCCGAAGTGGTAGGCAAGAAGATGCCGTCGCAGGAGTTCGCATTCACGGTCGATTCCACCGGCTCCGCCGAAGGACTCTCCACTGCGATTTCGATGACCCAGCCCCGAGGCACTGTGGTCATGAAGTCCACGGTCCACGGCTTGGTCTCGATCAACACCGCGGTGCCGATCGTGAACGAGATCACGTTGGTCGGGTCGCGATGCGGGCGCATGGAGGCTGCGATCCCACTGCTAGCGTCGGGCAAGGTGAAGGTGGAGAACTTGATCTCGGATTCATTCCCGTTGGATCGTGCACCGGAGGCATTCGTTCGTGCGGCGACAAAGGGTGTATTGAAGGTGCTACTGCGTGGCGCTCTGTCATGACAGTGTCCGACACCTCATGTTAAACTGAAACCAATGGCCAACACCGAAACCCGCAACGAGAAGCTCGATCTCCGGCTCACCCCCTCGGCCAAACGAACCCTGCAAAACGCGGCCAAACTGTCGCATCGCTCGGTGAGCGAGTTCGTCCTGGAAAGTGCCCTGCAGCGGGCCGAGGAGACACTCCCGGACCGCCAGTATTTCGGGTTGAATGCCAAGCAGTGGGCCGAATTCCAGTCCGCTCTCAATGCCCATCCGCGTCCGATGCCTCGGCTGGCGAAGATGCTCCGTGAGCCGAGCGTGTTTGAGCGCGGCGGCCTGAAGTGACTCCACTCCGCATCGAAAAGCTTCAGCGCACCCATTGCATTGACGACTTCGACTGCGGACAAGAAGCGCTCAATCGCTTCCTATTGCGCTACTCGCTCCAGAACCAGCAAGCTGGAGCTTCGCAGACCTACTTGGCCGTGGCGAACGAATCGCAAGTAGTCGGCTACTACACATTGGTTGTCGGACAGGTCAGTTACGAAGCCGCCCCGGTACGAGTCAAGAAGGGCTTGGCTGACCATCCAGTCCCAGTAATGCTGTTGGCTCGCTTGGCCATCGCCGTAGGATGGCAGGGGAAAGGCCTCGGTTCCGGCCTGCTCAAAGACGCGCTACGACGCACCCTGCAAGCCGCGAACATCGCGGGCATCCGTGCCTTTGAGGTTCACGCCAAGGACGAGCAGGCGGTAGCGTTCTACCAGAGGTTCAATTTCATCCCCTCGCCGAGCGATCCGTGCCACCTTTACATCCTGCCGAAAGACATTCCCGCGCTGCTAGGGTCGACCTCGCTTTAACTCAATCCGCAGAATCGCTCGCAGGAAGTACCTGACGTCGTCGCTTAGATCACGGCCAAATGCCGCACGACGGGCACCGACAAGCACGACTTCCCGTTCAACGGGTCCTTCACCGGCCGCCGCAGTCATTTCATGGACGGACGTTAGTTCTGCCCAATCATAAACACGGCGTCGACCTATCGACCCCACGCCACTAAAGACAAAGAACTCGGACCCGTCGCGGGTCAGCCGAACAGTCCCGAATAATGCCATCACGCACTTCCACAGCGAGGTGAGCAAGGCCCAGGAGAGTAGAACGATAACAAAAGTGTCCGGCGATCCGCCCACTCGGATCATGATTCCGATGAAGATGACCACCGAGGTAAGAGGGACGCATCCTTTCCAGGATCGAGTGCTTGCGCCCAGACGAAATCCGTCCGGCAACGGCTCATACCAAGTGCCAGGCACTGGCGCAGGCATTTGAAGGGGCGCGGAATCCTCTGCCGCTTGTCGGATCCGGCATCCCGAGCAAAGTGTACCTTCCCGAAATACGCTGACATCGTAAATCGGGACCCCACACATTGTACATGTCTCGTCCAATATCGCCATTACCTCAGCCAAAACGCCACGACCAACGCAGTCGCTCCAAGGAAGCTCCCGAACGGCAACTCATAACTACTAGCCTGCTTCCGAGCCAGCCAGATAAATACCATCCCCAGCACCGACCCCACCACCGACGCGAGAAAGAACGTGAACAGCGCGGGTCGCAGGCCGAGGAACGCGCCGATTAGGGCCATCATCTTGATGTCGCCGAAGCCCATGCCTTCTTTGTGGCGGATCTTTTCGAACGACCAGGCCACGAACCACAGCAGTCCGCTGCCGATGGCCGCTCCCACTGCCGCCTCGATCACGTTTGCGACGCGCAGGTCCGGCTGCATTGCCACCAGGTAGAACAAAATCGACGCGACGTCGAGTTCGATGGGCACCCACCATGCCAGCACTAGACCGACCAGCGTTCCGCCAAGCGTGAATTCGTCGGGCAGAATGCGCTCCTCGAAATCCGTCGCGATCAAGTCGATCATGATGGCCGAGAACAAGCAGAACTTCAGACCGTGCAGCGTCGCTCCGAACATCGCCACGCTGACGGCGAACGCGAGGGCGGTCACCAGTTCCACGATGGGATAACGGATCGGAATGCGCTCCTTGCAATGTCGGCACTTGCCGCCGAGCAGTGCGTAGCTGACGAGCGGAATATTGTCGTACCAGGCGATCATGACCTCGCAGCCGGGGCAGAACGACCGCGCGGGGCTCGCCACGGAAAGGTCGCGCGGCAGGCGGAAGATACACACGTTCAGGAAACTGCCGATCAGAAGTCCAGCCAAAAACGCCAGGGCGATCTCCACGCCTATTCTCTCCCCGGCGCCATGAAGCGCGCCTTCGCGTATTTCAAGAAATTGTACAGCGCCGCCATGTTGGCGATCGCCAGGCCTTCCACGCCATCGAGGAAGCCCGCCTTCAAGACGTAGGTATTGAAGAACGTCCACGGCGGCTCAAAGATCAGCCGTCCCCAAGTCACCTTGCGACCCGAGCCCACCAGTTGCTCCGCCGCGAGCGTGGTGTAGCGGTCCATCGTCTTGATGTGTTCGGAAAGCGAGTCGCAGGTGAAGTGCAGCAGGTTCCCATCCAGGTGGCCCACCGTTCCCTCCACCTTCACTGACTCATGCACGAAGTCGCCCTTCCACGTCGCCTTGGTGCGATTGTAGAGCCGAACCTTGCGGTCGGGATACCAGCCGGAATGCTTGATCCATCGACCCAGGTAGCGAGCGAGCCTGGGCATCGTATACGCGTCGAACTGCGCGCCGTTCTTCTTGATGTGCCAGATCTCAGCCTCCAGCGCCTCGCTCAAGGACTCGTCGGCATCGAGCGACAGGATCCAGTCGTTCTCCGCGCGCTCCGCCGCCAGGTTCTTCTGCTTGGCGTAACCCGGCCACGGACTATCGATCACCTTCGCCCCCAGCTTCTCCGCGATCTCCAGCGTGCGGTCCGAAGACCCGCTATCCACCACCAGAATTTCATCCGCGCAGCGCAGGCTCTCGATGGCGCGCGGCAGGTTGCGCTCCTCGTTGTGCGTGATGATGGTGGCGGAGATCTTCATCGGATCGGTGACGGCGTGAAACAGAGTATGAAGATGAACAGTGCCAAGATGGCCAGCTTCGTGCGGCCGGAACCAATCGGCATGGGATCCACCAAGCTGGGGTGCTTCATGCCGAAGAAGAACAACACCGCGGCCCAGAACAACCAGCTGTAAGCGAAGTAGAATCCCATCGGCACAAACACCGCGACCAGGAACCACGAGAAGTATTTCATGCGCTCGCCCAGGAACGTGTAGAGGATGTGGCCGCCATCCAACTGGCCGATCGGCAAGAGGTTCAGTGCCGTCGCCAACACGCCGACCCAGGCCCCCCGAGCAATCGGATGCAGGTAGATGTTCTCCACCGGAACCCCTGGGAACTGCGCCCACTCAATGAGGCGGATCAGCAACGGCGTGCCGAAGACAACATCTCCAGTATTCGCGATGCCCGGAACCACCTTCGAAAGCGACACGCCCACGATCAGGGGCAGGATCAACGCGGCGAAGCCGGCTAGCGGTCCACCGATACCAACGTCGAACAGGATGCGCTTCGACAAGATGGCCGACCGTATGCGAATGAAGGCCCCGAAGGTCCCAATCAACGTCGGTACCGGCAGGAAGTACGGCAAGCTGGCATCGACGCGGTAGTACCGAGCGGTCAGGAAGTGCCCCATCTCATGCGCCAGCAGCACGCCGACCAAGGTGAGTGAAAACGGCAGCCCCTGCAATAGATAGGAGGGCTGAGCCCAAGCAAGGTCGTAGCCGTAAATGTCGTCGATGTTGAACGGCTTGCCCTGAGCGAAGCCTTGCGCGAGTCCGGCGCCTACCACGCTGGTGGTAAATAGCGTCAGCGCCAACAGCAACAGATGCAGCCAGTACCGATGTTGCGGCCTGGACCGTTCCACGTATTCGTAGAAAGTGACGTTGCTGGACACGGGGGCGTCCGCGCGGGTTACTGCAGCGCCTGCAGTTCTTTGCCGGGCTTGAAGCGTACGGCTTTGCCAGGAGGAATGGCCACTTCGGCTCCGGTGCGCGGATTGCGCCCGATGCCGGTCTTGCGCGGGCGTACGTTGAAGATTCCAAAGCCCCGCAGCTCAATGCGTTCGCCGCGTTCCAGGGAGCGCTTCATGCTCTCGAACACGGTCTCCACGGCCATCTCTGCCTTGGTCTTAGTGATCCCGGTTTTGTTGACCACTTCGTTGATGATGTCGAGTTTAATCACGCGCTGCCTCCCGAAACCTCATGATAGGATTAGGGTTAGCTCCATGTCAAGCACTGTGTCGGGCGCTCCCTGCCTTTTCGTCTACGGGACCTTACAGAGCAGTTGCCGGAAAAACCGCTTTTCACGCTATCTGGCTGACAATGCGGATCTTGTCGGCCGCGCACGGATGCCGGGCCGATTGTACGGATTGAAGCGCTATCCGTGCCTGCGCCCTCCGCAATCAGAGCAAGACTGGGTCACAGGCGAGGTGTACCGGTTGCGGCAACCAGTACTAACGCTTCGCACCTTGGACGCCTACGAAGCCAGCGACTATCGACGCGTGCGCCTACTCGCAACCCTAGAAGACGGCGGTGAAGTGCGGTGTTGGGTGTATCTCTTTGCGCATCCCCTGCCCCGCCATCGAAGAATCCTGTCAGGCACGTGGCGACTCTGCTAGACTGTTCGGTTTGTGACGCCTGAACTCTTCAAACAAATCGCCGGCCACTGGCTCACCGGCGTAGCCATCGTGACAGCCACTGCCGCCGACGGCGAACTGTGCGGCATGACCATGAGCGCGGTGACTTCGCTATCGCTCAATCCGCCGCAGTTCCTGGTTTGCATGGACAAACGCGCGAAGACGCTGGCCGCCATCGCCCACAGCAAAGCGTTCTGTATCCACTTCTTGAGCGAGCATCAGCGCGATCTCTCCAACCACTTCGCCCGTCCCGGCGGCGACCGCTTCACCGGCATCCCGTATAGCATTGGTGAAACTGGTGCACCCATCCTTGAGGGCGTCATCGCGTTGGTCGAATGCCGCCTTGCCGAACTGCTCCCGGGCGGCGATCACTCCATTGTCATCGGCGATGCCGTGACCGGTGCGGTCCCCGGCGGACATCCCCTCGCCTATTTCCACGGCGGCTATCACAAGATCGATCAGAGCTGAGATGCCTGCGGACGGGGCTGCTGGCACAACTGCCCCAGCGTTTTGCGATCCACCTTTGCAGCCAGCCGCAGCAATCGAAGAAACACCTGAGCCGTCATAAAAGCATCGCCAGGAGCAGTATGCCGATCATGCGGGATCACACCGAAGCGATCGCACAACGCGTCCAGTGAAAAACTGCGGAACGGCTCCTGACCTTCAAAGGCTCCGTCTTCTTCTAGCACCAACGCCAGCGCCATCGTATCCAGACTCCGGTTGGAGAGTTGAAACCCAAAGTGGCGTTCGTAGCCCGCGTTGAACGTATCCACGTCGTGCCCGATGTGGTGGCCGACGATGATGCCATCTCTCGCGTAGTCCAGAAACTGTTCCAACGCCTCGGGTTCGTCGAGCCCGCTGAGACTGTCATCGCGCGTGATGCCGTGAACGGTAACAGCACTGGTGTTGTACTGGACCTTGAGCAAGGCTTCGTAAGCATCATCCAGCAAGATCTCGCCGTTGATCACCGACACAGCCCCGATGGTGATCAGTCGGTCTTTGCGCGGATCGAGGCCGGTGGTCTCCGAATCGAGCACCACGAAGCGGACCTGCTCCACAGGCGTCGCATCCGTCCAGGTGTTCTGGAAGTATTGAAGATGGCGCTCCTTCACGCGGCCTCCAGCCAGTCACCATCGGCGGTGAACTCCAGCAGTCGCAGGATGGAGCGGAACCCACTTTTCAAAACCTGACGATCATAGTGACTCAGCAGCGAAGGCATCAAGTCCGAGCCGCTGTTTTGCTGCCGAATGCCAGACCGAGCCTGCTGCAGCAACGCCACACGCAGCGTCTCCGCAGCCTCACGGAAGATGGACTCCTGTTCCGGCAACAGCGTGCGAGCCAAACGGAAACGCTCTTGCGTAGAGCATCCCAGCACCCGTCCGGAGGCGATCCCGAAGACGCGCCCCACGTCCGCCAGTGGACGGATGGCGGTCTTTTCCAGATGGAACGTCGCACTTCCCTCGCCTGACTCATCGATCACCGCATCGCGGAAGAAGGTCAGCGGCGGCAAACTCGACAGGCAATCGTTGGCCAGGATGCGCACGAATGCGGGATTCGCGCGAGCGGCTTCCTTGAGCACGTCGTCGAGTTCACTCACATACCCGAAGTTGCCCAGCACCGGGCACAAATCAAAGAGATGGCGAGCGTGATGGGCCGAGTTGACGATGGGATTCTGAATCCAACCGACATAACGTTGCTTCCATTCCTCAAACGGAGCGCAGGAATAGGCGTCATCGAAATGCTCTGTGCGAGAGATGTAGCCGCACTGCACCAACCCATCTTGCATCTGGCCATACCAAGCAGCAAAAGCTTCGGGCTGGGCATCTGGACCAAGCAGGACGATCGCGCGTTGCATCACAGGAGTCAGCGCCTCGGAACGGCCTGCCGCGCCATACACAGACCAACAGAAGGTACCCGGCGGCGGCGGTAACAGTTTCGCGACACGTTTCAAAATCGCAACATCGACGAAGTGCAGAAACTCAGAGAGCCAGTCGACAGTAGCGGGCGATGTGAGGTGTTCCAGTGTGAAGGCCCGCGCACGTTGTTGAATGCGACGCAGAGCGTCCGTCGAAGTGGCGCGCGGAATTTCCAGTAGGATCTCCGAAGGATGATCGCCGAACGCAGGGCCCAGATCGGCAACGGTGATGAGCCCTTGCAGGCGGCTTCGCGATCCCCCGTTCTGCGTGACCGCAACCACTCCGGTCGCGCCCAGAGCGAGAGCGGCGTGACTCACCGTCACATCGGGAGCAACGATTACCGGAGTCGGATCCATCAGATGCTCGACGGATCGGGTCGGATCAAATGTGTCGCCGGCAACCGCCTGCAGAATTTCGCTCGCAGTCAGGACGCCCGCGACATGCCCATCCCCATCCACAACCGCGATCGCTTGCGTCCCGGCCTGCATCATGCGGCGCGCAGCCTGGCGGATCGAGTTTCCCGGAGCGCAGGTCGGTGGATTGGTCGGTCGAACCGCGTCATAAAGAAGCGTCTCATGGTGCCCTTTGCGCTGATCGACGGGCGCGAAGTTCGCGGTGACGGAGCTATGCGCCGAGACATAACGCTGCGCTTGCGGGTACTTTTCGAGCAAGCGAGCAAAGACATCCGCAGGCAGCGCATAGATCACGACATCGCTAGCCGACTTCGCGGACTGCGCGCTGACCGGCGACCCGTGGAAACGATCGATCCCAAGCAAGTCCCCCGGTCCACGCATGTCGCACAACTCGTCGCCATGTTCGGAGGTTTGCCACAAAGAGACAGTTCCCTGCTGGATGACGAAGACGTAAGGTCCATGCGCAGCACCCTGCCAAATAATAAGTTCGTCGATCTCGTGGAACTTAACGCGACCGTGTGCGGCCAACTCCAACAAATCCTCAAGTTCCATGGCTTGGAAGGGCGGATACTGCTTGAGAAAGTCAGCGACGCGGTAGTTGATGGCGGAAGTCTGCACCCATGGCTCCTTGTGTACTGGAGAGCATACGGGGCTCAGCGGAAAGACTCAGTTTACCGCAACCTTGGAGTTCAGCCTACTAGCGCCCGAAACCACCGGGCATCCCGGGGAGTCCCAACTTGGCGAGTTTCTTGCCCAGGAATCCGGCTCCGCTGGTTAGGCCAGAGAAGCTCTTCATCATCTTGCGAGCCTGCGCGTATTGCTTGAGCAGCACGTTCACTTCCTGGACCGTTGTGCCGGATCCCTTGGCGATACGGCGGCGGCGCACGCCGTTGATGATTTCGTAGTTGTTACGTTCTTTTTCCGTCATCGAATCGACGATAGCGATCAGGCGCGTGACTTCCTTCTCATCGACCTTCATGTTCTTGAGGTCCTTGAGGCCGCCCATTTGCGGCATCATGCCGAGGATATTTTCCAGCGGCCCCAGCTTGCGGACCGCCTTCATCTGATCGCGGAAGTCGCCCAGCGAGAATTCGTTATCGAGCAGCTTCTGCTGCATCTTCTCGGCTTCTTTGACGTCAATCGAGCCCTGCACCTTTTCGATCAGGCTCAGCATGTCGCCCATGCCGAGAATACGTTCGGCCACGCGGTCAGGATGGAACGGCTCCATCGCGTCCATCTTTTCGCCGACGCCGACAAACTTCAGCGGTTGACCCGTTACACTTCGGATCGACAGAGCCGCACCACCACGCGCGTCGCCGTCCATCTTGGTGAGGATGATGCCGGTGATACCCAGGCGCTTGTGGAACTCGTCGGCGGACTTCACCGCGTCCTGGCCGGTCATGGCGTCGGCCACAAACAGGATCTCCGTCGGGTTGAGCAACTCCTTCAGCTGCTGCAACTCGGTCATGAGATCGTCGTCGATGTGGAGGCGACCAGCCGTATCCACCATCAGAATGTTGCGACCGGTTTGAATCGCTTCCTTGCGAGCGCTGCGGGCCAAGTCGATCGGCTTGGTCTCTTCAGGCGTGCCTTCGTAGATCGGAATCTTCAGTTGTTGCGCCAGGACGCTAAGCTGCTTGCGGGCAGCGGGGCGATACACGTCGACCGAGACCATCATCGGCGTGAAGTTATCTTTGACCAACAGGCGCGCAAGTTTGCCCGTTGATGTAGTCTTGCCCGAGCCTTGCAGGCCGACAATCATATAGACGGTAGGCGGCTCGTTCGCAGTGCGCAGTCGCGACTGATGCTGCCCCAGCATCTTGACCATTTCGTCGCGCACGATCTTGACGACCTGCTGCGTGGGCGATAGCGCGGTGAGAACTTCCTCGCCCATGGCCTTCTCTTTGACTGCGGCGATGAACTCCTTGGCGACCTTGAAGTGGACGTCGGCTTCCAGCAGCGCGACGCGGATCTCCTTCAGTGCGGCGTCCATGTTCTCGGCAGTGAGCTTGCCTTCGCCACGGAGGTTCTTGAAGACGCGTTGGAGTTTATCGCTTAGATTGTCAAACATGAGGGAACTGCGTCTATTTTAGCAGTGACGCGCACCCCATCAAGGTTGGGCAGCCAAGTTGCGCTGAATCACGCAAACTCTACCGACCCGGCAAATTGTAAACGCCGCTCAGAAGCGCTAAACTTCTGATAAATAGGGTGCAACCGATGGTCATCCAATTGCATCCTGTTTAGTAGAGGCTTTTATGACGACACCTTCAGGAATCTCGCAAATCTCCGGCATCCACGCCGAGCTTGCCAGCGACGCTTCCGTGGACGTCAGCAAGCTCGCGGCAGGTACTTTGATCGACGTCGTGACGAAGAGTCGGACCTACCACGTGGAATGCTTGGGTGGAAATTCGGTCCGGATTTCCGGACACCCCGACCTCTGCCCGTCCCCGACGCCCGCGCAGTTGCAGGGTTCCGTCAGTAAAACGGGCGGCCTGGAATTCGGTCGGATTGAACGCGGCAGCCGCCTGATGTTTTTTTTGAACGGCAACCGCCCGGTCAACACTTCTGCGGTTGTGAGCATTCGCGTCGATGCGTCCAAGGTTGATCAGCCTCTGTCCTCCAGCAGCATCCACTAAGCTTGAATGCTCTGGCCCTATCGATGCACGGCCAGCAACAGACCGCTCTGAGTGGTCTGTCCCCTGTAGGTCGCACTGATCGACTGCTCGCCATCCGCCGTGGATTCCGGCACCAGGACATTGAATTGATACAGCCCTGGCGACACGAGTCCCGCGAACGATACCGTCGCCACTGAAGAACCGATGCGGACCTCGGGCATCGTTGGCAACGTTCCTGACTGTGTGGAAGATCCGCTGACCACGGGCACCGAAGTAGGTCCGAAGCCATTGAGATAGAGCGTCACCACTTCGCCAGGACGGGCGGGAGTGCTGACACCGGGGTAGAGCGTGGACGGGCCGAGGAGGCTGCCGTCCTGGTGAATGCCGGTAACGTACGCAGTGCCACCGAGTGTAAAGAAAGCGGGCGCGTATTGCCCGACCTGCACCGCGAAGGGAGCACTGAGGACTCCGTCGCTGGTGACTTGCACTTGCACCGGCCCAGGCGCGAGGTCCGGCGGCGTGAGGATGTTCAATTGGGTCGCGCTGATGTAGTAGACGTATGCTTTCTTCCCGTTCATGGTCACACTGACGCCGTCGAGCGAGGTGGGCATGAGGTTGTTAACGAAGTCGGCTCCAGCCCACGTGCGCGCCTGTTTCGCGAGGTTCAAACCTGTGATGACAACCCACGTATTGGGAGCAATGCCGGCACCCGTGCCGAACGCGTTGACGACGGCGCTGATCGTCGGAGCCGTGGCGCGACTGTTCCAGATACGCACCGTCGCCTGCGTCGAAGTCTGACTCAGGATCTCGACATTCCAGCCATATTCGCCCCCGACGTCGCGAGGGTTGCCGCTGCCTCCATTGAGATCGACCGTGCTGGTCAGACCGAAGCGATCGCAATTGAGATTGCCGTGGGTGGTATCGTTGGCGCAATTAAAGAGCAGATCTTGACCCGCCAGGAATCCAGGCGCCTTCATCCCATAGGGCACCTTAGAGGGCAGCACCACGCTCGAATCCCATTGCTTGGTGACCCACTGCGGAGTGGTAGAACTGGGTCCGGCGCCAACAAGTTCCGCACCGGGGTAGTAACTGACGGCATCGCTGAACGCTTTCACGCTCGTTCGCGCGGGAAACGTCTCGTCGCGCGAGGTGTAGCCTAGCGAACGCCGCATGGTGAATGCGACTCCATCGGACTGGCTGAACGGAGCATCCCGCATTTGCATCCGGCTCAGCAGATTTGCGCCTTCGTTGTGGAAGCCCTTCGCTTCGTCGTCCGGATCGCGATAGGGCTCAGGGTGGGACTCTACGAGCAGCAACTTTCCTTTCGGCCCGAAACTGGGCGGATCAAAAAGGTGCTTCTGAATCTCGTTATCCGAATAGTAGTTATTGTTGTACCAAACCAGCAGGCCGGAGTCCGTTGGACCGAAGCGCCAGTTGGGGTTGGCCAGGCCCTTATCGGTGCCCGCGCCCGTGTTTCGCCACTGCAAAAAATAGGAATGAGTGAAGGCAAGGGTTCCATCGCCCCACTCCCAGGGACGCTGATAGGTCCACTTCACTTCCCCCGTTTCCGCATCGTCGTCAAACAAAGACTGCGTCCCGGCCGCAATCTGAATGTTGTCTAGAAAGACGCCGGCATCGGTGGTGTTCCAATCCGTCATGTACCAGAAGCGAACCAGGATCTGCTTGCCCGCGAACGCGGTTAGATCGAAGGCTTCGGTGGTGAAATTCGGCCACCCGGAACTCTTTCCCGTGAAGCCGCCCATCTTCGCTGCGCACAGGTCAACTGGAAAAGCATAGAGACCTCCGATCCAGCCAGGATCGTGTGTGCAGGTGGTGTGGTCGTTCGTAAGCGTTGTCCAGTTATTGCCGTTGTCTGAGGAAACTTGGATCCAGGCGAAGTCCCACGATGCCTCGGTCGCGTATGCCGCGCTAAAACTCAACGTCAGTGGACCGGACGCGGGCAGTTGCACAGGCTTCGCCAACGTCATCTTCGCGTTAAGCAAATTGTCTCGCCCGCTCCACCAGTCGTGTGCTCCGAGGGGCTGGACAGGTAAAGGAGTTCGTCCGTCTTGCAGTTGAATCCGGACTCCGCGATACATTCCGCTACCACCCGGAAACTGACTCGTCTGCCCAATCGTGGTGACGTACTCCTTGGACGGGTCTGAGATCACCAGCGGATTGAGCCAGCCCCAGAAGTCCAAGTGCCAGGGGTCGATGGCCGGCGGCTGTGCGGTGATGGGGTTGCCCACCCAATCGTCGCTCTGAACCGCCCAAAAACCGGGCGACGGAGTGCCTCCTCCATAGGAATAGAGATCGACGGCACCCAGATCATGGCCGTATTCGTGGACGAAGGTGCCCATCCCCACCGCCTCCGTCATCATGATGTAATGCCCCGCGCTAATATTCGAAGTTACTTGGTACGCGGGGGTCACACTCGCGGAGTGATCCCAGATCGCGCCCTCGCCGTAGGCGGTCCGGTTGGACAGCACCAGTGATGACTCACTTACCCCCGCCGCCACGATCCACAGATGATCGATCATGCCGTCGTGGTCTGCATCATATTCGTTCCAGTTGATAGCTGGAAACTGTTTCTTGGTGGCGTCCAACGCATCCTTGACCAGTGTACGTGCCGACCCAGCACCAGGGATTCCTCCGTTATGCGCCGCTTCTAAGTGAGGGGATGAGTTACGCCCGGGGCATGGATCGGCTCCGTACCACATGACCGAATGCGGCACTTGGACCCAACCATAGACTTTACCGTCCAGATCATACTGGCCAAATGACATGTCCTGGAAATACTGGCGGACCGAAGTGCCCCGCAAGTCTTCATTCTCGGAAGTGCCGTCCTGCCGCGTGTACTTATATTGGACGCCTGAACCAAAGATCATGTTCTGGTAGTAGTCGGCGTTGAAATCTTCTGCCCAGACGCTCGAACTGGAGGCATCCGTAGCCGACAGCGGACGGTCGATCTGGTTGTGCAACGGTCCGCTGTAGGTGTAGGTCGTTGGGCCGGTAATCTTGTTCTTGCTTGCGACCACCGAGCAATCGCCTACTTTACCGGCCCACTCTGATTTGTCGGCCTTGCCGATAGGATCCCAAGTGGACGCATTGGGTCCGCTGGGAGTGAACGTGAACTGATCCGTGCCGCCGAATTCGACGAGGATCACCAGAATCTTGCCGGTCCCCGAAAGGGCCGCCCGGACTGCGGCTGCCGGCCTGCCCTCCAGCTGAGCTTGTCGGGCACGATCCATCTCCAGCTGCCGTTGGACCCAGCGCTGGTGCTCGATAGGATTCGGCAGGTCTTGCCCCACATCCGCGGACTGCAGCGGACCCAGCAGGGAAAGAAACACCATCGCCCTCGCGCCATGTCGATACCTCATCGTAAGAGCAGCCTCCAGACTCGCAGGTGCACGTCGCGGACCATGGACGATTTGCACCGATTCGGCGAGAATCAAAGGACCTCCCCGCGGAGAGAAGGGGTCCACCTGAGCGAGATCACCCTACGCAAGCGCGGGGGTGAGCACAGATTCACCGTTCCGGACACTGCGGCTATTTTTGCTGCTGTCAGAAATTTTGCGATCTGACACCGACCGTTGTACAATGGCTTTACCGCTAGTGGTTGTCCACCCTTGCTCCTCGGTAGCTCAATGGTAGAGCACTCGGCTGTTAACCGAGTTGTTGCAGGTTCGAGTCCTGCCCGGGGAGCCAAACTTTTTTAGTCTTCTCCGCTTCCCCAAAGATCCGATATTTGACCGCTGTATATTCCACATTCCACGGCACTGTGTCGCCCGTTCCATTCGTTGTACCCCGCCCTGCCCGGAATGTTCCTCAAATCTCCCACGTTCTGGCACAAGGTCCTCGATCCAATTCTCATGAGAGAGATTCGGCCAAGCTGCATAACTTTGGGTCGATGGCTTCCACCGAATTGCTGTTGATCAACAACATTGCAGCCTACCTTTGAGAGTTGCTTTACTGCGCGCCTAGAGCGTTCATGAATGTGCGGTTAACAAAAGACACCGCGCCCCGAAAAGGATGGTGTCTCAACCCTAGTTGAAGGTTAGTGCGGCGGTGGGTGACCGATTCGATAGAATCGAGTCGCCAAACCTAATCCTTGAAAGGACACCAACCGCCGTGAAGGAAAGATACCAGATTGTAGGACGCCAAGGGCGCCGGAATGA
>CALQCC020000033.1 GCA_943328975.2 Bordetella parapertussis
CCGGAAGGTATGGAGATGGTGATGCCGGGAGACAGTGTGACGATGATCGTCGAACTGATCACGCCGATCGCCATGGACAAGGGCCTACGGTTCGCGATCCGCGAGGGCGGTCGCACGGTGGGTGCCGGTACGGTATCCGAGATCATCGCGTAAGAGGTTTTAACTTTAACAATGGCAAGAGAACAAATCACGCTTCAGTGCGGCGAGTGTAAGCGTAAGAACTACACCACCATGAAGAACAAGAAAACGACCACGGAGCGGCTGGAGTTCTCCAAGTTCTGCCCGTTCTGCCGTAAGCATTTCCCTCACAAGGAGATCAAGTAAGCTAGTGGACCCCCACCAGTGGTACGATACACTGGTATTGGCCGTAAGCTTTTAGGGGTGTAGGTTTAACGGTAGACCAGCGGTCTCCAAAACCGCGAGTGGGGGTTCGAATCCCTCCGCCCCTGCCATCCTTTTTTGATCGAGGCATCATGAGCGAAGCAGTAGCAACTACGAACAAGGCCGCCGGCTTTCCGGCTCAAGTCCGAGAGTACGTCGACGGACTGCGCGACGAAATGCGCTTGGTTACTTGGCCTTCCTGGACGCAAGTCCGTGCCACCACCATCGTCGTCATCGTTGCTGTCTTTGTGTTCGCCGCGTACTTTGCGGTGGTCGACCAGATTGTCGGTTACGGCATTGAGAAGCTGTTTGCCGCTTTCGCAAAGTAAGGTACCCAATAAATGTCCGAAGAGATTCTCTCAACCGAAGGTGAACAGTTCGACGCACCCGTAGCGGAAGCAGTTCCGGAAGCTATCGGTCCGCAGATGAATTGGTTCATCATTCACACCTATTCGGGCTTTGAAAACAAGGTGGCGGAGTCTCTCAAAACCCGCGCCGAAGCGTTTGGTTTCGATCATGAAATCGGACAGATTCTGATCCCCACCGAAGAAGTTGTCGAACTGCGCAATGGTAAGAAAGTTACCAGCAAGCGCATGTTATATCCCGGCTACGTTCTGGTCCAGATGGCCATGAATGACGAGCTGTGGCATGCAGTAAAAGCTACCCCCCGCGTCACTGGATTCGTGGGCGGTGGTAATTCTCCTGTGCCCCTTACTGCCGACGAAGTCAATTCCGTTCTGTACCGCCAGCAGAGTTCTGCCGAGCGGCCGCGGCCCAAGCTCAACTTCGAGAAGAACGAAAATGTTCGTATTATCGATGGGCCGTTCAATAACTTCACCGGCAAGGTGGAGGAGATCAACCCCGAGCGCAATACTCTGCGCGTGATGGTCACCATCTTCGGGCGCTCCACTCCTGTCGAACTCGATTTCCTACAAGTAGAAAAGGCGTCCTAAGCAATGGCAAAGAAAATTACAGCGAACGTAAAGCTTCAGATCCCGGCCGGCAAGGCCACTCCCGCACCCCCGGTCGGTACCGCACTCGGACCGCAGGGCGTCAATATCATGGAGTTCTGCAAGGCGTTCAATGCCAAGACCTCCGCGAAGGACCAAGAAGGTCTGATCATCCCGGTTGTTATCACCATCTTCTCCGATCGTTCCTTCACCTTCATCACCAAGACCCCGCCGGTGCCGGTGCTGATCAAGCGCGCCGTTGGCATCGCCAAGGGTTCCGCCGAACCGAACAAGAACCGCGTGGGTAAGATTTCTCAGAAGCAAGTGGAAGAGATCGCCAAGATCAAAATGCCGGACCTCAACAGCTTCGATCTCGAAGGTGTCATGAACCAGGTCAGAGGCACCGCCCGCAGCATGGGCGTCGACGTCGAAGTAGTAATGTAAGACAGGCCGGACTTAGATCCGGTTGGTCCACGAACGTTAGTTAGACAAATGGGGCTGCAAAGCCCCATTTTCTTGTGCCATGCTACGCTCAAGAAAAGATGAAGCCTGCTCTGCTGTTCGCCCTTTGGGGCGCCCTCCTGATCGCACAAGACGTTCCGCCCGCCCCCGACGACACTCCCACCTTCGGTATCTCCGTCTATCTCTCTGGACTCACCGGCCAGATCTACCCCATCAAACCGACCAGCAAGAAGCTGCCAGACTTCAAGAAACTGAAGCCCATCGGGACAATCTATACCTATTCCCTGGCCATCCGCCCGCGCGATTTCAATGAAGGTTTCCCAGGACTCACCGATCGACTGGAGTGGTTCGCTATCGACTATACCGGTCGCTTCTGGATTGAGACTCCCGGGAAGTACCGCTTCATTCTGACTTCCGATGACGGTTCACGTCTCTATATCGATGACAAGCAAGTGATCGATAACGATGGCACGCATCCGGCGGAAGAGCAGTCCGGCACGGCGAAGCTAAAGGCCGGCGTCCATTCGATCCGCGTGTCCTACTTTCAGGGTCCGCGTTTTCATGTTGCACTGATGCTGGATGTGGTGGGACCGGACGGCCAGCAGCGCGTCTTCAACACGCAGGACTTCAAGCCGTCCGATCCTGAGGACTGGGAACGCCGTTAGAACGTTAACCGCGCGACGATGGTGCCTTGTCGCGGGGTGGTTGCACCCACGCCACTGGTGTTCACAAAACCAAAGCCTGCGGTAGGAACTCCCGCCGCGTTACGGGTCTGGGTGGTCAACGCAGTGGCCGGGTTTGGAGCCTGCGCCCGATTGAAGATGTTGCTGAACTCGGCGCGGATGTTCAGGTTTGCCCGTTCGCGGAAACGGAACGTGCGACCCACCGCCAGGTTCTCCTGGGGACGGCGCTGGAAGCGATAGTCGGTGAAGAAGGCAGCCGAGCTACCGAACGTCCCTTCAGCAGGGGTAGACCACGCGGCGGGATTCAGGACGAACTCCTTGTTCGGGTCGAAGCAATGGCAGTTCAGGTCCTGCAAGAAGAGCGGCTGTCCGGCGACACGGTTTTGGAAGGTCCCGCGGAACAACAGGTTGGTAAGCGGAGTGGTCTGGGTTGCCGCGGGAGCCTGGATTGGCAGGCCGGAGGCGTAGGCCAAGAACAAGCCGACCGTCCAATCCCGAGTTACCCAAGAGGCAACCTTGCCGGTCATGCCTTCCGCGATGCGGAACGTGGGGACGGTGTAGTTCAGCGCTACGTTAAACACCTGCGGTTGGTCGAAGGACGAAAGGTACTTCTGGTTCGCCCGGTTGAAGACGTCGTTATAGGCGCCTCCTCCGGTGCCGGGGATCACGACGTTCGCCGGCGCTCCGGTGGCCAGGTTCTTTTGCTTCGTGTAAGTGGCGGTGAAGTCGACTCCATGCGAGAAGCGTTTGGTGAGCTTGACCTGCAAGGAGTCATACCAAGTGTTACCCAGCGGCGACCACAGGGAGGTAATGGAGCTGAACTGTGGGAACGGGCGCAAGGATTGCGCGACCGTCGCGGTGCCAGGGAAGCCTGCGTAGGGCAATTTGTTGAAAAAAGCTCCCGCAGTGGTCGTGTTGACGCGCGCCGCGAGGATGGCCCGCTGCGCCGGGTTGGTGATGTCGATACCCGCGGCGGCGAGGCGTTGCGGCGTCAGTGCGTTGACGTCGATCAAGCCAGGCGAATTCCACCACACACCGCGATTGGCGACGTAAGACGCTTCTACAACGAAGTCGCGCGCGAACTCCCGTTGAAGCCCGAAGGACCACTGCATCTGGCGCGCCGGGCGGCCGGCGTTCTGGTCGTACCAGGTTGGCGGAGCCTGCGTAGTTGCATAGCCAGCTTGCGGGTATTGATTCGGATTGAAGTTGGGGAACGCCAGCGGGGCGAATGGGATTCCGTTCTGCAGCGTCATGACGGAATCGCCGAACGCCGGACTGTTGACGGGCTGGGGAGCGGTGAGTCCGCCCTGCGTTGCCCCATTGGCGTCACCGGTAGTGTTGTAGACGATGCCCCAACCCGCGCGAAGCACGGTCTTGGAATCGATCTGATACGCGATGCCCAGACGAGGTCCGAAGGCCAGCGGATAAGTGCTGGCAAAGTTGCAATTGCACCGTCCAGCACCATTGCCTTCAAACTGTACAGCGCCCAGGATGCCACCGGCGGCCGCATTCGGAACCAACGGAGCGAACTGCGCCAGCTTTCCGTACTGCTCCTTCAAGTAAGACTGGTAATCCCAACGCAGACCATAATCAACGGTCAACTTGCGCGTCACCTTCCAGGTATCCTGTGCGAACAGTCCGATCTGGTGCTTGCCCAAGCGAATGTTGTGGACCGGCGCGATGCGCACGGAATCCGCGGCGCCGAGCAAGAAGCTGGCGTAAGGAAACCCGATGGTGCCGCCACCGATCGTAGCAGAGGTCAAATTCGGCATGGCGGTTTGGTTCCCGCTGAAGGCATAGATGCCGTTCGTGTAAGTGTAGAGTTCGCTCAGGTTGCTATCCAGCCGCAATTCGCCGCCGAACTTGAAGGTATGGTTATCTTTCACCCAGCTGAGGCTCAGGTTGGCAGTGGGCTTGGCGTAAAGCAAAGGGTGACGGTTGGAACCGGGGCCCATATTCTTCATGCCACCTTGATTGTTGCTGAGGCCGGTGAAGTTCGGGAACAGGCGGTTCACCGTGGCGCCCCGCAAGCCCAGGCTCGTTTGCGGATTGTAGTCCAGCACCGGCGGATCGTCAGTGAAATAGTCTGTCTGATAGCCGATGCCGACGTGGAACAACACCGTTGGGCGGACGGTGTAGTCCGCATTGAGACGATACTTGCGCGCGGTAATGAAAGTTCCGATCGCCGCGGTGATGGGCGAGGGTAGACCGTCGGAGGCTCCGAAGGTCGGCGAATATTGGCTCTCCGTTTTGGTTTGGTCAAAGAAGAACGACACTTTCAAATTCGCGCCGACGTTTTGATCTACCTTAATCGACGGAATGGGCGTGCGGCGTTGACTGAGGTACGGGAAAATACTGTTGTTGATGAGACTGCCGGTGAAGCCTGGGCGGTTGATTCCGGCGGGGATTAGAGCTTGGACCTTCAACGAGACCGGATCCATGCGCGCGAGTGGGATGGTGTTGCTCGGGAACGGGTTTCGCACACGGGCTCCATTCGGAGCGGTGCTATCGGTTGCCGGATCGTAGATTGTGCCTTCGAGGACTGCGCGGCCCAGCGGATCGGTATTCGTCGAGCAAGGCGCGGCGCACAGGGTTCGGCCCGTCAGCGCAGTGGCAAAGTTGCCTGCGCGATACGCAGACGTGGGCAGCGTAATCGCCTGGTTGGTGATGTTCTGGTCTTCGCGATACTGTTCGTAGTTGAAGAAGAAGAACGTCTTGTTGCGGCCGTCATAAACGTGCGGGATCGCTACGGGTCCGCCGAAGGTGAAGCCCCAATCGTGGCGGCGGGAAACCGGGCGCGCCGTGCCAACCCAAGGGGTGTTGGCGTTCAAGACTTCGTTCACCAGATAGTCGTAGACGGTGCCGTGGAATTGGTTGGTGCCGGACTTCATCGAGTAGTTGAAGAAGCCGCCCCCGACCTGTCCATATTCGGCCGAGAAGTTGCTGGTCTGCACTGTCACTTCTTGAATAGCATCGATGCTGGGCTGCACCTGGGCTTGCGTCGCAGGGACTTGTCCGTTGCTGGCGTCCATGCCGTCAATGCGGTAGGAGGCGGTGTTGCTGGGAGCTCCGTTCACGCGCATGGTGGCGTTGGGTTGGACGTAGGTTCCCGGCAGCAGCACCGCGATCGCCTGAGGGTTCCGAACGCCCGAGCTTCCGGCTCCGGCTCCGATGGAGAGCACGGGTAGGGAATTGATGCGCGCCGCGGTGACGTTGTGGCTGAGGTCGCCGCTTTCCGTCTTCAGTAAAGATACCTCTGCCGTGACAGTTACAGATTCCGTCGCTGCACCGATTTCGAGGGGCACATCCAGTCGGAGGACTTGCGCTACTTGGAGTGCAATGTTCTGGCGAACGAAATTCTTGAACCCAGCAGCGCTCACGGTCATTTCGTAAGTGCCGGCGGGAAGCTGTGCAAGCGTGTAGTTGCCCGTCTCGGTACTGCTGGTCTGGTAAGCCGCTCCGGTGTCGACGTTGCGCACGGCCAAGGTGGCGTTGGCAACGACGGCTCCTGCGGGATCGGCTACCGTGCCGGTGAGAGTTCCACGATCACCTTGGGCGAACGCGCTTAAGGTCCAGAGAAGTAGACCGGCCAATACTTTTCGCATCTGAAAATGCCCCCCTATGTTTGCGTCGGGCCGGCAGGTCCGGACCGCTACATTTCCAGTAGAGTATATTGCACGGTGATGTGGAGGTCAATGCTCGACTTGTTAGCTCGACTTGTTAGCGTATCGGAAGGCGTGTGGCTTCGATGAGCGCTCCCTGTGCAGGACTGTGGATGGGAGCCAGAACATGCGTGGTGCCGCTGAGTTCCGTCAACATGCGGAACCGCATGAGGAGCGGTTCGCTGGCGAAGACTCCACCGATATAGTGGACGTTCGCAGGCTCATCTTCACCAAAGAGTTGACGCTGGACGGCGGCTGTCAGCATGGCGAGCGTTTGGGCTGCTCCGTCGATGATGGAGCATGCCACGGGGTCGCCCGCGCGTGCTGCCTGGTCCACCAAGGGGGCCAGTTGCGCGACACGCTCGCGCGGATAGTCTGCGGTGTAACAGCGATGCAGCAATTCGTTTGCGCTGGCGGAGTTCGTGGCTGCGAGCAGTGTTGCTCGAAGTTCCGTGGGATGTCCCCAGCCCTCTTCGTGGCGAAGAATCGCGCGCAACGACTGGCGCACCAGATCGAAGGCACCGCCCTCGTCGCCGAATACGTAACCCCATCCACCGGCCCGTGCCGTCACGCCCGCGGCGTTGCGGCCATAGGCAATGGAGCCCGTGCCCGCGATGATGATCATCCCCGGCGCACCCGCCGTCGCGCCCGCGAGCGCGATGTGGGCATCGTGCGTGATGCAGTAGTGTTCGGCTTGGATCAACTCGCGCGTGAGTGCGTCTTTGTCCGCGCCGCCGCCGCTGAAGCCGGCACATACGGCGGTGAACTTCGCCGTGACACCGGCTTGTTCGGCGGCCATCCGAACGCTATCGCCCACAGCAGAGAAGAACTTTGCTCGGCGCTCCGATGCTCCGACGTGGTTGCATGGACCTGCGTGTCCTGCGCCGATCACGCGTCCGGTTTCGTCGCCGATAAGGGCCGTGGTTCCCGATTGTCCGCCGTCAATGCCAAGATAGAGTCGCATCACCAGATCGTTTTGTATAACCGCGCGCCGTTCACTACGGAGACTTGTTTCAATCCCCACGCTTCCGGGTCGTCGCGCACGTCCACGGCGCCGAAATCCGTATCGAATAGCAAGATGTAGTGTACGCCCAGTCGATGCATTTCGTTGGTCGCCATGCGCCGGCTGTTGCGGTTGGGCGCGACGTCCACGCTCTGCAACTGAGCGGGCAACTTCTCCCAGGCACCGGCTGCGTTCATCACTTCCGGCTGCATTCGGACCGTCACCGAGTCCGATGAAGTCTCGATGCGAATCTCATCGACGGACTGCTCGGCGCCGAAGTCGACATCCAGGTACATTCCGGGAGCCGCGGTCTCCCACGAACGCCACCGCGTCGCGGCGGAATTATCGAAGGCCAGTTGTACATCCCAAGGCATGGGCCACGCTCGCAGTTGCCATTCAGGCCGACGCGGCAATTCCACGCCTTGGTGGAAGAAGCGCATTTCGTGGACGTTCCACTGATCGATCGCTTGGGCCATCGCAGTCTGTTGCACCCGGAACCTACGAGCCTTGGTCTCGGGAAAACGCAAGCTGTGGGCGCGGATCGGTTGGTTACCCACCAGCCAGCCCATGTGAAATATGTCGGTCAGCTTTTCGTTTGAAGCCGACTGGAAGCTCACCAACACTTCGCGCTCCGCGTACGCGTCGGGCACGCCGCCCAACGTGAACACTTGTTCGCCCTTGGGAACGTTTCCGTTGATCATGCGCGCCGCCGGGTAGCTGGGAATCATCTGCGTCAGGAATTCGTCCGGGTCCGCTAATCGCAATGCTTGACGAAGCGGGAAATGATCCATTCGCCATGCATATTGGTCGGCGTAACGCGCCACCACATTCGGCCAGCTCAAGAGGGCGTGTAGCAGGAGCAAGCCTCCCAACAGCAGCGGAGTCTCGCCTAGAGCCAGCGCTATGCTGAGCGAAAAGAATGGCAGACACGGGATGAGGAAGCGCGTCCCAATGTTGGCAAAATAGGGTGAAAAGACCAGCAATCCGGCGACCCATACGTGCCGGCCGGTCCGCCGCCGCAGTGCAAACAAGCCGAGCGGCAGCAGCAGAAACAGAGGACCAATCAAGCCCTGCGTCTTCTCGCCTCCGATGGTGACATCCAACGGAATGGTGCTCTTGTCCTTCACTTGGTACGTGCGCAGGTATTGCGAATAATCCTTCTCGAACATCACGTGGATGTACGGATTGCGGAACAGCCAGTTTCCCAGCGGCGCGGCGGGATTCTCATACAACATCCAGTTGCGCGCGATCCAGGGTCCGGCCATCAGGGCCGCACAGGCCGCCACCAGGGCCACGGATTTCCATCGGCGCGCGCGCCACACTACGAATCCCAGTGCGTAGATGCCGATGGTGAACGCCGTGTATTTTGCAGCGTATGCGTAGCCTGCCAGCAGCCCGACCGGAATCAACAGGCGCCAGGCTTCATCGGTGACGGAGCGTTCCTGATCCCAGATTTCGAGCCAGTAGAACGCCGCAAAAACAATCGCTGCTGTAGCCGCGTCGATGTAGGCCACCGAGGCTGCGATGCCGAACACCGGACTCAAAAACGTGAGCAGCGCCGCGGTTGCTCCCACCCATGGTTTCCCGAGGCGTCGTCCGAACGCGAAGATCGAAAGCGCGAGCGAAACCGCGAAGGCCAGATGGACCAGTGCCGCGGCGGAGTGCCGCCCTATCGCGAAGGCCGGCAGAAAAATAAGTTCGACTCCTTGCCCCAACATCGCGTAGAGAGTGGTCGTGATCTTCTCAAAACCATGTGCGCGCAACTCACGCGCCACGAGGCCCAAGTGATAGGTGGACCCGTCGGGACTGTGCTCCGGCGCCCATGCATAGATGAAGTAGGTGGCACAGAAGAGCGCGCCGGCACCTCCCGACACCAGCTTGAGCGGTTGAGCGATACCGCCTAGTTCAAATCCCTGCGGACGCCACAGTCCGGCGCGAGTGGCGAGCACGATCGGCACGAGCAACACCGCGACCAGTACGGGCCAATAGGCGATTTGCAGCGCCAGCGACGCGAAGACAATCAAATGCAGGACTGCCGCGCCTAGCGTGAAGGCCAGCGGCAACCGCTCCGGTCGACGGAGCATCGAGTTCAGACGCAGACGATCCATCAGCAGGAGACCTGCGGCGTAACAACCGGCGATGGTGAATCCGGCTCCGAACAACGCTGCGATGGCTTGCTTCATTCTTCGGTTAGACCGATCTGCGTCAGAATGAGGCCAAGTTTGGCTCCGTCATCCGGAGATGTCCACACCTTGTCGACTTCGGCGCCAACTACGTTGTCCTTGTCTGTCTGGAGCCACTCTGCTGGAACCGCCTTCTCGTAATGCTGCGGGCCGGGTTTGGCGTAGTGCAGCGTGTCGAGTGCATGATCGTTGACAAAGAATGTGATCGAGACCGGACCAGTCTCTTTGAACGTAACGTCGGCAACCGTGAAATCAATCGAATAGTGAACTTTCTGCGCGCTGCGAACCCGGATCTTCACGGCCGGGTGCTGGCCTGTCCAACTCCAGCCACCGGCGGGTCGAAGGATATCCGAGGCCACTTGCGAGATGTCGCCTTCGGATAACTTCACGATGTGTTCGATCCGATAGGAGCGGAAATCTTCCATAGACACGCGCTGTTCCGGCGGAGCATAGGGTGCCGGCAGATTTTGGCAAGCGGCCAGAATTAGGAAGGATGCCGCGGTAAGCGCGCGAAGGATCACCTACGTAATATAGCGTAAGGGCTGCTAAAACCCGCTAACCTTTGGCCTTGGCTGCGCGTCTAACCAGCAGCGCTACATGATAAAATCAGTCATTAGAGGTTCCCTCCTCCTAAACAACATGCAACTAAAACAATGTTTTGCGTTTCTCTTTGTCGCGGGTTCCGTCTTCGCCCAGGGTCCCCTGCGCCAGGATCCTAAAGACGTCGTTGCGGTTGTCGACGGCAGGGATATTACTCGCCTCGAAGTGCAGAAAATCCTGACAGCCGCCGGCCCTCAGTTCGGGAACTTGTTCCAGTCGAACCCGCAGGTTGCATTGTTCCAGTGGTTCCTCAAGCAGCACCTGGGCAAAGAGGGCGCAGAAATGAAACTGGACGAGCAAAGCCCCCTGAAGGAGCAGATCGAAGCTCTGAGGATGGAGTATTTGGCCGACGCGCGCGTGAACCAAGAAATGAATCTGTATCCGGTTCCACCAGCCGAGGTCGAGAAATACTACAACGATCACATTACGCGCTATCAGCGTGTCCGTGTCAGTGGCATTTACCTCAAGTTCAAACCCAAGGAAAATTCAGGAACGGCGACTGCGGATCTGGCAGCGGCAGCCATGGCGATTCTATCGGCAGGGCAAGTGCAACGCACCGAAGACGAGGCTCGTGCGCTAGCGACTGAGATCGTCAAGCGGTTGCGCGCTGGCGAGGACATGGCCAAGTTGGCGGATCAATACTCCGAAGACCTCGCATCCAAGGCGAAGGGCGGGGACTTTGGCTTCGTCAATCCAACCAGCGCTGAGTTCCCAGCGGAGTTTTCGGCCGCCGCCCTGGGGTTGGTCAAGGGCACCGTCAGTGAACCAATCCACTTCCCGACCGGGTTCTACATCTTGCGCGCAGATGAAAAGAGCGCAATGCCGCTAAAGGATGCCAGGCCGGACATCGAACTAGAACTCAAGAAGATCCACCTGGACGAATATATGAAGGGCCTCAATGAGCGCTTCCGTCCGGTGATCAAAGATCCCGCACTGATGCTTCAGCCTAGCGCAGCCAAACCAGCAGCCCGTTAACGTGCTGCCTGATCTTGACGGCCAGCCAATTCGAGTCGTGATTCGGGCCTCGCTGGGTCCGCATCTGGCGGCTACGTCCATCCCGAAGCGCGTAATCTACCTGGATCGCGAGGTCTTAGCGCAGCGCGGCGATTTTGAACGAATCCTGGTGCATGAGCTTTTTCACTTCGTTTGGGTCCGCCTTTCAAACCAAAAACGCTGGGATTGGGAAGCGGTACTCTCGGCGGAGCTCCGCCGGCGGGCGAAAGGCGAACTCGGTTGGAGCGCTGAATGGCGGAAGCAGAAATTGCGCGCCAGTGATGTCCGGTTACGAACCTCCGCCTGGCGTTTGTACGCCTGTGAAAGTTTCTGCGATTCAGCCGCCCGCGTCTATTCCGGCCTGACCCGCCACGACGAATTCACCCTTTCTTCCCCGTGGGTTCGCCTCCGTTCAGACTGGATGCAGAATCTTGCAACAAATGGGCTGCGGCTGTAGTCTCATATAGGAAAGCACTCATGTCGAAACTCTACCTATTTGCTCTGACGGGCGCGCTGCTGGGGCTGGCCGGGTGTTCCTCCGCTCCGGTGGAAGAACCCTTGGAAGTCAACATTAAACCTCTAGCGCAGCGCCAGACGGCGCCCAAGTTTGAACTCAAAGATGCCAACGGAGCTACTGTGACGCCCGCCGAATACAAGGGCAAAGTCGTCCTGCTGAACTTCTGGGCGACGTGGTGCGTGCCGTGCAAGGCGGAGATCCCTTGGTTCCAGGAGTTCGACAAGAAGTTTAAAGACCGGGGCTTTGCCGTACTCGGCGTGTCGCTCGATGAAGAAGGTTGGAACGTGGTCAAGCCATACGTCGAAGAACGCAAGATTGCGTATCGCATGGTGATCGGCAGCGAAGAGGTTTCCACGCTCTACGGTGGGATCGACTCCTTGCCCACCACCTTTATGATCGATAAAGAAGGCAAAATCGCAGCGGTTCACACGGGCCTGGTGAGCAAGGCTACCTATCAAAAAGAGATCGAGGACTTGCTGAATGGTTCGAAAAATGTTGGTTCCAATTCTGACGTTAGTTCTGAGCAGTTCGCTATGTTTCGCGCAAAGTAAGGCTCTTGTACAGGGCCGCACGGAGACGGTGAAGGCGAAGCTCGGATCCACTGTGGAAGTTCATCTGCCGCTGGAACTGCGGCAGGGCTTTCATGTGAACAGCAACACTCCAGCCGACAAGACGCTGATCCCGCTGAAGGTGACGTGGAAGGACGGGTTGCTGGGAGCCACGGAAATCACGTTCCCTAAACCGGTCATGGAAAAGTACAAGTTCTCCAAGGACTTGTTGTCCGTGTTCACCGGCAATTTTGAAGTGGTGACGAAATTCAAGGTCGCCCCGACGGCGCCATTGGGGCCAGCTGCGATCAACGGAGTGGTCCGGTATCAGGCCTGTAACGACAATGGCTGCCAGTTCCCGACCAACCTCAACGTTGCGATCCAAGTGACGCTCGTCCGTTAAGTGCGACGCCTGCTAATACGCCCCGGAGCCATCGGGGACATCATTCTTTCGTTGCCAACGCTCGAAGCTGCGCGGGCTGACTACACCGAGGTGTGGGCTCCACGACCGGTATTGCCGCTGATCCGTTTCGCCAATGCGACGCGGGCTATCATCGATACTGGAATTGAGCGCGTCGGGGTAGTGGATGAACGCGTCCCTGCGCTCGAGACGTTCGATTCTATTTACTCCTGGTACGGGACCAACCGCCCGGAGTTTCGCGAGGCTGTCCGTCATCTGCCCTTCACGTTCTTCCCGGCCTTGCCCCCAGGACCGGGGATTCCTCGCATTCCCGTTCCCGCGCAACCGCAGGCTGATTTTGCCGTAATGCATCCCTTCGCGAGCAGCGTGGCCAAACGCTGGCCGCTGGATAACTTCCGTGCTGTCGCAGACCAGCTGGCGTGCCCGGTGAAGTGGCTTGCAGGACCCGAGGAATCGCTGGACCAAGCAGAGCGTTTCGACGATCTCTACGACCTCGCATCTTGGCTGGCGACCGCGCGGTGCTACATCGGCAATGACTCCGGCATCTCTCACCTTGCCGCAGCCGTGGGCACGCCTACGCTCGCGATCTTCCTAGCAAGCGATCCGCAGCTCTGGGCTCCCCGAGGTCCGAACGTCCACGTGCTCGAGCGGCCAAGCATCGAGAGCGCCGTTCGCACCGCTCGCGGCTTGCTGCGCTAACGCCCGCGTCGCTTCCTCGAAGACTCCGTAGCCGAGCGCCCGCATGTCCATGGCGTTCTTGGGTCCGTGCATTTTGCGAAGCTGCTGGTTGATGATTTTCGCGCTACGGTTGACCGACTCGACTTTGGGCTGCGTCCCCAGATCGATGACGGCGTTGATGATCGCAGCCTCGCGTGCGAGCAAGTCCGCATACAACTTCGGCTTGCGCTGTACCGCGACCAACACGTCTTCAAACCACACCGGGGAATAGCGCCTCGCGAGTTGTTCCTGGCCCAACCCACGCAGCCGCGTCTCCAGGCCGGCGAGCACGCGCTGCATGCCACGACCTGTCAGTTTCCACGATGACGCCAGCGTGTCTTCGCACCAAGGGAAGTCGCGCAGGTCATAGGTGAACTCCGTGCGCGGGCGTCCGAAGAAGGGGCGGCAAGCCTGATACACGATCATCGGGTAACAATCGGCGCGATCGGCCAAACGCGAAGGATCCCGGAAATATTCTTCAGCGATGTGATCGCGCAGCCAGCGCTGCAGCGCCAGCGATACACGCTGCCACGTCGGGAAATACGTCGCGTCGCGCTCGCCCGGTCCACCGCGCCACAACGGGTCGGTCAGCGCGCACATCGCGGCCATGTCGCGTGTGGCAGCCGAGGGCGGCAACATCGCGCGGATCAAGTTGCCGTCGCGCTCGAAGGGAAGGGCAGCCAGCAGTTCGTCCTGTAGCCGCTCCTCGCGCTTGTCGAAAAACGGCAGCCGCAGATGGAATGTAGTCGGCGGAGCTGCAACAGTGTCACTCTGTGCGAGTTGCAGCACGCGCTCGCGAATCGTTGGTGGAAGCTCACCAGCGTTCACGGGCGTCCCGGCATCGCAGCCGGTCTCGCGCAACCAGTAAAGATGAAAGAGAGGTTCAGAAGAAACGTTCATGGCGGGATGATTGTACCCGCCGCGAACCAAATCTAAGGTTGGTCCAGATTGCGTAAGTGGCGTTCTGGCCTAGAGATGCGCCTCGGAAGAGAGCTGTGACTGGGTTGTGACTAATACCCCAGTTGCAGCATTCCTTCCTGCTTGCCGTTCACCGTTCCCTTCGACAACCACTCCAGCGACGCTTGGAACAGCAGCAGGTGATTCTTCTCCCACATGGCGTTGTGCGAGGAGCAGCCCAAATCCACGAACACCTTCTGCTTCGCGCCCAAGTCGGCGTAGAGCTGCTTCACGCTGTTTGGATTGACTTGCTTGTCGTGTACGCCCGCGACCATCAGCGTCGGGATCATGGTCTTCGCTACGACGTCCTTATTCCATCCCCACGACGTGACCTGCGGAGCGCGGCGGACGCCAGTGCCCCACGTTGCGCCCACCGGGTCCGAGGCCACCATCTCCGACCATACCGATGCCAGAGTTGGGGCATCGTACTGCGCGGGGCAGCCGACCTGGCGTTCCCAGTTGGCAATGAATTCCTCGCGCGATTGCGTGTTGAACGCAGCGCCCTTGGCCGGGACCTGTGCCGGCGGAGCCGCAGCCGAGGCGGTTCCATACGCCGGGGCTAACAGCACCAACTTCAGCACTTTCTCCGGATGCTGCGCCGCATAGCCGCCAGAGCGCGGTCCACCCTGCGACCAGCCGAGCAAGTTCAACTTGTCCACATGCCGAAGCGCGCGCAGGTGATCGACCACCGCATCAATGTCGTGCCAGTCCGAACCTAGCGTCGTCATTTGGTTTGGATACGAAGGCTCGCACGCTTTGGCCAACAACTGCGGCATGTAGAGCGCTTGCTGCTGCGCGGTGAGGTTGCACGGATCGTTCATGGCGAGCGGGCGCGTGGAGCGTCCGTAGCCGGTCATGTCCATCGAAAACACGTCGTAGCCGGCCTGCGCGAGGTACGCCATCCAGCTGTAGTCGGCGTGGGGAACATCGAACGCGACCTCGGCGGGTGTACCCGCGCCGTGGATGAACAGCGCGACCTTATCGGCCGCCGGATTGCTGCGCAACGCATCGGTCCGGACAACTTCGCGGACGTAGATCGCGGTGGTCTGGCCTGCGATGGCCGGGACGGCGGATTTCACCGTCACATAGTGATCCACGCGCAGTAGATCGCCGGATTGCGCCGAAACTGTGGCTAAACTTGCGCAAAAAGCGAACAGCAAAGCTCGATTCATGGTCTTGTTTCCTCTCGACAAGTATAATAAGAACAACCAATGGCGGGCGGAATCGAGCAAACTCTTAAAGATCGGGGCGTACGGCTCACGCGGCAGCGCCGTGTGCTGCTGGACTTGATCGATACCTCCGGCAAACATCTCGACGCCGATACCCTGTACCAGATGGCGAAGTTGAAAGATGCCAAGCTGAATCGCGTCACCGTCTATCGCACCCTCAAGATGCTGAAGGAAAGCGGCCTTGTAGACGAGTTGGATCTAGCGCATTTCGAGGGTGAGAAGCATTACTACGAAACCCGCTTGAAGCGCGAGCATGCGCACATCATTTGCCTGCGTTGCGGCCGCGTCGAGGAGTTCTTCGGCGAACAGTTGCACGCGGTCAAGGGCCAGGTCGAATCGCAATTCGGGTTCGAGATTGTTTTCTCTCGCACAGAGATTGGCGGCTATTGCTCGCATTGCCAAGTCCTGCGCGCGCAGGATGACACGCAAGCTGCTGGAGTTCGTCACTGAAGACGGTACTGTTCACCGCGGCCCACGGTGGATTCGTTCGGGAGAACGCTCCGCTGGGTGGGGGAGCCGCCGTCTTCGAACACCTTCTCGATGAGTGGCAGCGCACCAAACCGTTCGATGTCCGAGCTCTGACGCCGGCGATCTTAGGTTCCAACGCTCCCAGCGGACACGATCTCACTCGCTACGACGAGTCTCGTTATGCGTCGTTCTCCCACGCCTTCGAGCGCGCATGCACCGACGAGATCCTGCGTCACGATGCTGCGGACACCGTGGTGCTCGCGAACGACATCTCTGAGGGTCCCGACTTTCGCTTGTTGGCCTCGCGAGGCTTTCGTATCTTCACGATTTTTCACGTGGACGTGGTCGACTACGTGACCGCGCTATATTTCCGAGGCATGGTCGCGCCAGAGACAACGGTCCGCTGGTACCGCTGGCTGCGGCCCGTGCTGCCTGCGATGGCCTCGCTGGTGTGGGCGAAGCAGGAAGCGGTAGTGGACGCCTCAGCGGGCTTGATCGTACCCTCGCCTCGTATGCGCGACGTGATCCTGCGCTGCTACCCGGATTGTCCGCCGGAGAAGATCCACGTGCTGCCGTGGGGCAACTGGCATTCGACCGAACCGGCTGATCCTACGGCGGTCGACGAGCTGCGGGCGGAATTCAGCATCCCACGCGATGCACAAGTGTTGTTGACGCTCAGCCGCATCTCGCCCGAGAAAGGCCAAGACTTGTTGCTCGAATCTCTCATCGAATGGGAGCGGCGGGGCGGGGCACTGGAGAAACCACTCCACCTCTTTATCTGCGGCGAAGCAGCGTTCATGCAAGGTAAACGGCACATGGCGAAGTTGCGGGAGCTGGCGTCGAAACTTCGCACGGTCAAAGTGATCTTCCCCGGCCATGTAACTGGCTCCCGCAAGCGAGCCTTCTTCGGTCTTGCGGACCTCTACGTTTTCCCCTCGCGCCACGAAAGTTACGGGCTGACGTTGATGGAAGCGATGGCGTGCGGCTTGCCCTCGGTCTGCCTGGATACGCACGGCGCGCGGAGTGTGATGCGCTCCGAGTTCGGTGCCATCGTGCAGCGTCCCGATCTAGCTCCGACCATCTTCCAGTTGCTCGGCGATGGTCCAACCCGGCTCCGGATGGGCGCCGCAGCGCGGGAATTTGCTGCGCTCGATCGATTCTCAGCGCGCTCCGCAGAACTCGCGGACCGCCTAATCGGGAGTTATGGTCTCTGACACCGAATTATTCCGTGTCATAATCTGGATTCGGACGGGCCCCTCGCTTTGGATTTCGTAGAGCAACTCAAATCATCCATCGATATCGTAAAAGTCATTGGCGAATACGTGCGCCTGGAGCGCAAGGGAGCCACAGGACGTTACTCCGGCTTGTGCCCGTTTCATCAAGAGAAGACCCCGTCCTTTAGCGTCCACCAGCAGCGCCAGTTCTACAAATGCTTTGGCTGCGGAGCTTCCGGTGACGTCTTGAAGTTCGTGATGGAGCACGACGGCCTCACCTTCCCTGAAACACTGCGATCATTATCCGAACGCTTCGGCATCCCCATGCCGCAGCGCAACGAATACTCCGACGCCGATTCTCGATTGCGTGCGGCCTTGTTTGAAATGCACGAGATCGCGGCCGACGTATTCCGCGAGAACCTGCGCGGATCGCATGGAGCAGAAGCGCGCGCCTACCTGGAACATCGCGGCATCTCGCAGGAGTTGGTAGATGTCTTCGGGCTGGGCTTCTCCGATACGTCCGGCCAGTCGCTCGTCCGGCGTTTCGCCGATCGTAAGTTCTCTACGGAACAACTGGAAGCCTCTGGCTTAGTCCGCAAGCGCAACGAAGGCCCAGGACATTTCGATTCCTTCCGGGGACGGCTGATGTTCCCGATCCACAACGAATCCGGCAAGGTGATCGGCTTCGGCGGACGGGCGATGCGGGATGAGGATCAGCCCAAGTACCTGAACTCGCCCGAGACGCCCATCTATAAGAAGACGACGGTGTTGTACAACCTGCATCGCGCGCGTGATGGCATGCGAAAGCATGGACGCACGGTTCTCGTTGAAGGCTACATGGACGTCATCGGTGTCTACGCGGCGGGTGTCAAGGAAGTGGTGGCGAGCTGCGGAACCGCGTTGACCAACGCGCAGGTCCGCGCGATGCACCGTCACGCCGACGCGGTGATTCTCAATTTCGATCCCGACCCGGCGGGCGAAAATGCAGCCGAGCGCGCGATTCAGCTCCTGCTCGATGAAGGTCTGCAAGTGCGCGTCCTCTCGTTAGGCGGGGCTGGTGGGGAACCCGGAGCCAAGCTCGATCCAGATGAATTCGTGAAGCGCTTCGGTGCTGAAGCGTACCGAGCCAAGCTCGATTCAGCCAGCAGTTACTTCCACTGGCTGGCGGACCGCGCTCGCGGGAAGTTCGACATGCGGTCCGCGGAAGGCAAGGTGGCGGCCTTCAAGTTCTTGTTGCCGAACGTGCAGAAGGTTGCGGATAAGTTGGAACGCGCCGCCGTCGTCAACGACTTGGCCGGCTACCTGGGCGTGGATCCCAGCATGGTGCTGGACCAGTTCAAACGGGCGGCCAACGAACGGCGTCCGGCAGCGCCCGTCGCTACCCGGAAGGAGATCCCGGCATCGGAGCGCATCCTATTGATGGCGCTGCTCTCCAGCGGTCGCGTGCGCGAAGAGATCCTGCCGCAACTCCGGCCGGAGATGATCGAAGGCTTTCTAAGTCGCGAAATTATCGAGGCTTTTCGCCATGTGACCTCCGACGATCCGGCTCGGGTCTTCTCCGAATTGGAGGGCCGCCTCACAGAATCCAGCCGTGCGCTATTGCACGACGCCATTGCCGCCGATCATACAGAGGAAGGCATGGAAGAAGAACTCGCCTGGAGCCAAGCTTCGGCGTGTTTGGGTCGGCTTCGATCGGATTTTCGTAAGCGCAGGCTTGCAGACTTGAAAGCGCAAGTGAAGATCGCCGAGCGCGAGGGGCGAGTCAGAGAAGCGATGACTCTGTACGGGGAGTTGGAACAATTGGAGCGGGAGCAGCGCGGAGCATCGTAACCGTTTCCAACGCTAGACGCAAGCGCGTCCGGGCCGGTGATTGTAACGAGTGCGCAGTATCAGTGTTGTAAACTGTAATCAACTCGGAGGGGTCGCTATGGGCGCACTTTTCTGAGTGGCAACAAAGCGAATCGACTGATGGACTCAGGCAAAGAAAAAGGTTACGCGCTCTACGACGAGGTCAACGAACTGGTGACCGAGGATTTCCAGAGCACGGGCCGCGATCTCGACGACGTGCTTAGTGAGTTCGACGCTGCTGGCGTTGAGATACTCGAAGAGCCCAAGATCGAATTCGATAAAAAAGCCGACGAAGTTGAAGATTTCGGCGACCTCGAACTGCCCACCGACATCGCGGAGAAAACCAACGACCCGGTCCGCATGTATTTGCGCGAGATGGGCACGGTGCCGTTGCTCACCCGTGACGGGGAAATCGAGCTTGCCAAACGGATCGCCCGCGGTCAGGCTGCGGTTAAGAAAGCGCTGTCCCGTTCCCCTATCGTCATCCGCGAGGTGTTGTCGCTGGCCGAAGAACTGCAGGCCGAGCCGGAAAAGGCGCGCGACATCCTGATCCTGCCGGACTTGATGGCCACCGACGAAGTCATCGCCGAGCAGACGCAGGAACTCATTAATACGATCGAGGAGATCGAGAAGCAATACCGAAAGTCTCAGCAGTGTCGCCAGAAGTTGCAGGCCGTTTCACGCAACATGAAGCCCAAAGCGCATCGCACGTTGCGCTGGAGCTTGGCGCGCACCATGGTCACAATTTCGCGCCTCATCCGCGGGATCTCATTCTCTTCCGAAATGCGCCACACTCTGGGCGGACGTTTGCGTCGCGCAGTGGAAGAGATTCGGTCCATTGAGAAGGAAATCGCCCGCGTCCAGAGGGAGATCGAAAGCGCCCCCGGCGGCGTGCAGGGTCCGGCGGCAAATCTACGCAAGGAGCTCAAGCAGCACAGCCACCGCATCCAGGATCACGAAGAGGAATCCGGCGCCACTGCGAGTGAACTGCGCCGCACTCTTCAAGTTGTCGAGCGTGGCGAGCAGGAAGCCGAAGTTGCGAAGAAGCAACTCATTGAGGCGAATCTTCGCCTGGTGGTTTCCATCGCCAAGCGCTACACCAACCGCGGTCTCCAGTTCCTCGATCTCATTCAAGAAGGCAATATTGGCCTGATGAAAGCGGTCGACAAGTTCGACTATCAGCGCGGATTCAAATTTTCCACCTACGCAACTTGGTGGGTGCGGCAGGCCATCACGCGTGCTATTGCCGATCAAGCCCGCACGATTCGCATCCCGGTGCACATGATCGAGACCATCAATAAACTGGTCCGGTTGCAGCGTCTGATGCAGCAGGAACTGGGTCGCGAACCGACCACCGAAGAACTCGCGGTCAAGCTCGAACTGCCGGTGGGCAAAGTCCGCAAGGTGATGCGCATCGCGCAGGAGCCCATCTCGCTCGAAACTCCTGTGGGTGAAGAAGAGGAGTCGCACCTAGGCGACTTCATCATTGACCGCCGCGTGGTGTCGCCCTCGGAAGCTGTCATCAATCTGAATCTGCGCGAGCAGACCGCCGAGGTCTTGAAGACCCTCAGTCCGCGCGAAGAGAAGATCGTAACGATGCGCTTCGGCCTCCAGGATGGGAGCGAGCACACTCTCGAAGAAGTGGGCCAGCACTTCGCCGTCACACGCGAACGCATCCGCCAGATTGAAGCTAAGGCGCTCCGCAAGTTGCGCCACCCCAGCCGCAGCCATCGCCTCAAGGCGTTCCTCGAAACCTCGTCTAACGACTAACGTTTTGAACGGTTAGACTGGTGCGTATGCATCGCGCCTTGTGTGCTCTTCTGCTGGCGACCACTGCGTTCGCACAGCAACCGCCTGCCGCTCCAGCCAAACCTCAGCGCCCGACCCTGCTATTCCGCGAGGAATGGAAACAAACCCTGGAGGTGCCGCTGACGCAGGAGTTCGTCTCCAATCCGGACCTGGAACTCAAGCTCTACGGACCCAGCGCAGCCGAGATGCGCGTGACCTCCGAAGGCGCTTCGCCCCCGCACACGTTCTCCGGCATGTGTCCGCAGACGTGCGCCGTCGCGCTGCACTACAAAGGTGGCTTTGCCGACCTGCGTGGCCTCGCGAAGATGCGCTGGATGACCAAGACGTCGGGGTTCCACCTTGTCCGCCCCATCATCAAGCTGGCGGACGGAACGTGGCTGGTGGGAGACCACGCCGAAGGCTACGAATTTGATTGGCACGAGACGGAGTTCTATTTCTCTGAACTCCGCTGGCAGCGCCTCAACATCGAAAAGATAACCCCGTTCGGCGGTTGGGCCACAGGCGTTGATCTGAGCAAAGTGGACGAAATCGGCTTCACCGATCTGATGCCCGGAGGCGGCCACGGTGCCGCCAGAGGTACACAGTCTGCGACCGCATGGTCCGACGTAGCCCGTATCGAAATCTACGCGAACGCAGTTGCCCGTTAGAGCGGTTCGAAGGGCGTCAACTGTTCCAATGGAATGTTGCCGCCGCTCAGCAGGAGCACCACATGCCGATCGACCGTGAACTGGCGCCGCAACCGGTCCGCTGCAGCTAGCGGGCAAGCGCCCGCGGGCTCGACTAGAATCTTCATCCGTTCCAGCATGAACCGTACGGAGTCGAGCGCTTCTTCATCGGACACGACGGTTATTTCTTGCAACAACTGCTGCGCCGCGGCGAAGGTGGTCTAGGATGGTGCTGTCGCGCCCAGCGCGCGAGCCACCGACGTAGTCCCGCTCAGCGTCACGATCTCGCCTGCGGACAGCGACTGCGCCATGCAGTCCGCTCCTTCGGTCTCCACGCCCCAGATGTTCACGGTGGGCTTCAGTGTCTTGATTGCAGTCGCGACGCCGGTCATCATCCCGCCGCCGCCGATGCTCACAATCACGTCCGTGACCTGCGGAGTGTCTTCCAGGATTTCCAGGCCCATGGTTCCTTGGCCCGCCATCACATCGGGATCGTCAAAGGGATGAATGAAATTCCAGCCCGCCCGTTCCAGATCTTCGACCTCGGTAAACGCCTCGGATGCAGTCGCCGCAAACTCCACCTCGGCGTCGTAACCGCGAGCAGCTTCGATGTAGTTGGTGGGCGTTCCTTCCGGCATCAAAATTAACGCCTTCAAGTCCAGCGCCCGTGCCGCGTAGGCCACCGCTAGCCCATGATTGCCGCCGCTCACGGCCACCACGCCGGTATTGCGGAACTCCGGGCTCAGGCTCAGCAGCTTGTTGAACACGCCGCGTACCTTGAACGATCCGGTCTTTTGGAAAAGCTCGAGCTTGCAGTAGACGTTCGTCTTGAGGGCTTCGCTCAAGGTCGAACTGATGACCTGCGGAGTGCGTCGCACGCAAGGGGACACGCGCTGTCTCGCTCTTTGGATATCCGCAAGTGTAATCGCGTGGATGCTCACGAATCTTCAGTGTACCCGGCCTGTAGGCCGGCCTGTAAGTTATGATGCCTGCATGAAGAACGACTACGCTTCAGTAGAGTACGCCGGCAACGATTTCTTCGTCGCCACCACGCCCAGCGGCCACGCGCAGGTGCTGGATATCGACGGGCAGCGCTCGGCTGCCTCAGGACCGTTTGAACTGGTGCAGATCGCGCTCGCCGGTTGCACGGGAGCCGACGTGATTTCCGTCCTCAAGAAGAAGCGCCAGCAGGTGACTTCCTATCGTGTCGAAGTTCGGGCCACCCGTCGCGAAGAGTACCCTCGGAGCTACCAGCGCATTGACGTCAAGCATATCGTGCGCGGGCGGGGCATTTCGGAAAAGGCGGTGGAGCACGCCGTGAAACTCTCGACGGACAAGTATTGTGGAGTGATCTCCTCCCTGCGGCCCACGGCTGAGATCGTGGCCACCTGGGAGATCCAAGAAGAGCCAGCCGCAACTGAGGCGTAAAAACAGAACGGCGGCCCGGGTGCACCGGACCGCCGTAAAACTGCTCTGCTTGTACGAAAACTACTTGGTCATCGTCGCCAGGTCAGCCAGGACTTCCTTGCTGTGCGGCGTCGGGTTGACGTTCGCGTAAACCTTGCGGATGTTACCCTGCGGATCGATCAGGAACGTGTTGCGTGCCGCGATGTGATCCTGCTTGAAGCGTTCCTTGGCCGCGCCTTCCAGTTTGGTCAACGAGCCATACTGATCGATCGTGGTGCCCGCCGGATCCGCCAACGTTTTGAACGTCAGGTTCTCTTTGGTGCAGAACTCTTTATGAGAATCGATGCTGTCCGCGCTCACGCCCACGATGGCCGCGTTCAGGGCGGTGTACTTCGGCTGATCTTCCTGGAAGTTGTGCGCCTCAATCGTGCAGCCTTGCGTGAAATCTTTCGGGTAGAAGTACAGCACCACCCACTTGCCGTTGAAGTCCTTCAAGCTGACCTGCTTGCCTTCCTGCGAGGGCAGGGTAAAGGCCGGGGCTTTCGTGCCCGCTGCCGGGATGGACGCCGCGAAGGCGAGCGTGCCGGCCACCAGGGCCATGCCGACCATACCCAGAATCAAACGAATGTTGTTGTTCCGCTTCATGTAGTGTGAATCTCCTCTGTGTTGTGAAACTCCCCCGGAAGCGGGGTTGCCTTCAAGTTATCACAAAACGTGGATCAATAGAGTCCGATTTCGGCGCCTTGGAGTCCCCCTGCGCGGTGGACTAGCTCCGACCGTGAGGTGGAAGTCCTATGAAATACGAGGCTAGGCCGATTGCAAGTTGCTTCTCGCCCCCCATACCGGTAGAATCATCAATTCGGAGCAAAGTTTGGGTAGAGTGGTGCGCCACTCAGTATCTCAGGAGGATACATGTCCGTAGAGCAGAAGGTAAAGCAGATCATTGTTGAGCAGCTCGGTGTAGATGAGGCCCAAGTCGACCCCACGGCGAGCTTCGTCGATGACCTGGGCGCCGACTCGCTAGATATTGTCGAACTTGTGATGGCGTTTGAGGAAGCATTCGACCTCGACATCCCGGACGAAGACGCCGAAAAGATCGGCACCGTCAAGAACGCGATCGATTACATTCAGTCGAAAAAGAAGTAGCAGCTTCAGCGGAGTCCCTTGGAACAACGTAGAGTCGTCGTGACCGGCGTGGGCATGCTCACCTCGGTCGGCATTGGTACAGAACCTGTTTGGCAGGCTATCAAAGCTGGCCAGAGCGGTATTGGTCCCATCACTGCTTTCGATCCCACCGGTTTTAATTGCCGCATCGCGGGCGAAGTCAAAGGCTTCGACCCGGCCAATTATATCGAGAAGAAAGAAATCAAGAAGATGGGCCGCTTCATCCAGTTCGCCATCGCGGCGTCGGATTTCGCGATGGAGAGCGCCCAACTCAAGATTTCTCCCGAAGAGGCTGAAAGCGCTGGGGTTTACATCGGCAGCGGCATCGGCGGGTTCGAAGTCATTGAGCGCGAGCACAAGAATTTGCTCGAAAAGGGTCCCGGTCGCATTTCTCCCTTCTTTATTCCGGCCACGATCGTGAATCTTGCGGCTGGCCACGTGTCGATTCGCACCGGCGCCAAGGGACCTAATTCCGCCACCGCGACCGCCTGCACCAGTGGTGCGCATGCGGTGGGCGATTCGTTTCGCCACATCCAGCGTGGTGATGCCGACATCATGATTTGCGGCGGTACCGAAGCCGCCATCACGCCCATGAGCGTGGGTGGATTCGCCGCCATGCGGGCGTTATCCCAGCGCAATGACGAGCCCAGCCGGGCTTGCCGCCCTTGGGATAAGGATCGCGACGGCTTCATCATCGGTGAAGGCGCGGGCATCCTGGTGCTGGAAGAATACGAACGCGCAGTGCGCCGTGGTGCGCCGATCCTGGCTGAAATGGTCGGTTACGGCATGTCCGGCGACGCCTATCACATCACCTCTCCTTCGGAAGATGGCGATGGCGGGTTCCGTGTGATGCGCAACGCGATCCGCGATGCGGGCATTGAGCCACATCAGGTGCAATACATCAACGCGCATGGCACCTCGACCCCTATGGGCGACTTGATCGAAACCAAGGCCCTCAAACGGGTCATGGGCGAACACGCCTCCAAGGTCGCCGTCAGTTCGACTAAGTCGATGACGGGTCACTTGCTCGGTGGAGCCGGTGGACTCGAAGCAGGCATCACCGTTCTGGCGATCCGCGATCAGATCGCGCCGCCCACCATCAACCTCGAGCATCCCGACGAGGGCTGTGACCTGGACTACGTCCCCGGCGTCGCGCGTCCCATGGCCATCGAGTACGCGTTGTCGAATTCGTTCGGCTTCGGCGGCACCAATGGCAGCTTGGTCTTCAAGAAATTCTCCAAGTGAAGAGCCTGCGATGAAGATCGTCGTCGCCATCAAGCAAGTTCCCTTGCGGGATTCATCCCTGCGCATTGCCGCGTCAGGCTTGTGGATCGACGAGGCCAATCTCAGCTACGAGATCAACGAGCCCGATGCCTACGCGCTGGAAGAAGCTCTACAACTGCGCGAGAAGCATAGCGGCGAAGTCATCGTGTTATGCGCTGGACCCGAGAGGGCGGGGCAGACCATTCGCGAGGCTCTGGCCAAGGGTGCGGATCGCGCGATTCATGTAGAAACATCCGACGTCGCGCTGGATACTCTGGCGACAGCCCGTTTACTGGCCGACGCGATCAAGAGCGAAGCTCCTGATCTGATCCTCACTGGACTCCAATCCGACGATCTCGGTTATGGACAAACCGGCGTTGTACTGGCGGAGCTGTTGGGTGTTCCGCACTCGACCATCATCATGCAGGTCGAAGTCCGCGACGGCAACACGTTGCGGGTGAAACGCGAGCTCGAGGACGGCTGGTTCCAACACATCGAGATGCCGCTGCCCGCGGTGCTTACGATTCAGAGTGGCTTGAACAAACTGCGCTACGCCACGCTCATGGGGATCAAGAAGGCCAAGACCAAAGAGATCCGCGTGGTGAAGGCCGAGTCTGCCTCCGCCGGGTCCGCCGTGATCGAAAAGATCTACGCGCCACAGAAATCGAAACAGGCGCAGATCTTCACTGGCGATGCCAAGTCCGCCGCCGCGCAGTTGGTCGAGAAGTTGAAGTTCGAGGCTCGCGTCTTATGAGCGTCCTGGTCATTCTCGAATCCGGTCATCGCATGACCGGCGAAGCGCTCGCCGCCGGCCAACAGTTCGCCACCGCGTTGGGCGTGCCGATGCAGGCCGTCACCCTGACGGAAGACTACACCTCCGATAACTTCACCGCGACCTATGAAGCACAGGTTCGCAAAACGAACCCAAAGCTAGTGGTGTTCGCGCACACCTATCAGACGCGCGACTGGGGCCCCAAACTGGCCACCCGTTTCGGCAAGGTACTGATTAGCGACGTGATCGCCGCGCGCTTTGACGGAGCTTCTCCCGTCTTCGTGCGCCAACTGTTCCAAGGGAAGTTCAATGCCGATGTCCGCGCCACAGGCGACGGTCCCCACTTTGTCTCCGTGCAAGCCGGAGCCTTCCCACCGGTCGCCTCCGATGCTGCGGTCGAAGTCCTGACCCCGGTGCTTGATGCAGCCAAGATCCGGCAGAGGCCCGAAAAACCCTTCCGCGAATCCTCCCGTGCCGTGGACCTGACCGCCGCCCCCATCATCGTCTCGGTCGGCCGCGGCATCAAGGAACAATCCAACATCCCCGTGGTCGAGGCCCTGGCCCAAGCCCTGGGAGCCGAACTAGCCGCCTCCCGCCCCATCTGCGACGCTGGCTGGCTGCCCATGGAACGTCAGGTGGGCAGTTCTGGCCAAACCGTCGCCCCCAAGCTCTACCTCGCTGTAGGCATCTCCGGAGCCATCCAGCACCTGGTCGGCATGAAGGGTTCCAAAACCATCGTCGCCATCAACCAGGACCCCAACGCCCCCATCTTCGAAGTAGCGGACTACGGCATCGTAGGCGATTTGTTCGAAGTGGTCCCGGCGCTGGTGGAAGCGGTCCAAAAGTCGCGCGGCTAAGCCACCCGACATATGCCAAGGCCTTAGCCCTAAAGTTTGGCACCTAACCTGCTTCTAAGTATTCCGTGAAGTTCACAGGTACAGAGAATCAACCGGTTAGGAGCAGATACTGGAACTTTTTTCCGGTACCGACCCGGCAAATTCTACCGAGCAGCCTGAAGAATGCGAATATAGTACAGGTTCCCGTGGTTGCTCCCGCGGGTTCCGGCCCCTTGGGCTAGTCGATCACCCTTGCAGAGGGTGGTAGGCGGGTCCAGGGGTCGGATCGAAAACTTAAAGAGAAAGTGTTGTGGGGTCTGGGGTAGGCCAGAAAGGTCAAACCCAGAGGAGGAGAAAGAAATAAAATGAAAACGAACTTAATGTTGACTGGCGCGCTGGCTTTGACGATGGTGGGCACGGGTTGTGCGACGAAGAAGTATGTCGCCAAGACGATGGCTCCGGTAGAGGCACGCGTAGCTACTGCTGAAGGTAAAAATGCAGACCAGGATAAAGCTCTGACCGCCCAAGGTCAGGAGATTGACCAACTGCAAACCAGTCTGTCGCGCACGAATGAACGCGTGGCCGACGCTGACACGAAGGCGACTGCCGCCGGTACCGCCGCAACGCGCGCTGCCGAAGCGGCTGGTGGGGCACAACGCACCGCCGATGGCGCGGTAACCGCCGCAGCCGGAGCGATGACCGCGGCCAACACGGGTCGCGATCAAGCGATTGCCCGCGCGAACGAAGTGGAAAAGACGCTTTCGCAGAAGGTGGACGCGACGGTCAAGATGACCATGTCGGGTTCCGAGACCATCCTGTTCCCCGTGAACCAATACACGCTGAACAAGGACGCCAAGGCCGCTCTGGATGCCTTCGCTGCCAAGGCGACGGGCAAGGATCGCTATGTAATCGAAGTGCAGGGTTTCACGGACAAGACCGGTTCCGCCGAAGCCAACGCCTTGTTGAGCCAGAAGCGCGCTGAAACTGTGGCGCGGTATCTGACCAACGAACACAAGGTGCCGCTGCACCAATTGACGCTGCTGGGTTCGGGTTATGCCCAACCGGTGGCCGACGACAAGACCCGTGACGGTCGCAAGCAGAACCGCCGCGTGGAAGTCAGAATGTTCGCGCCGGAGATCGTTTCGCTTTCGGCGAAGAACTAGTGGTTTGAGTTTTACTCCCTCCGGACCGGAGAGTGCGCTTACCAGCGGCTCTCCGGTTTGGGTGCATCCGGTGCAGGGTGCAAATTTCGGGGAGTAGTCGAGTTGGCCGTCGGCCCCTCCGACCCGGCGGCCATCAGGGCAGGCGCTGTACAAGGTCCGCAGCGAAGAGATCTGCACGCTTCGCTAGGCTGACTGCCGTCACCAGGTCTTGTACACGCGCCTGTTCTGCTTGCATCATGAACGCTCGTGCGTTGTTGGCCAGCGCCGTGAGCTCCGCGGATACGTTCTTGCCTTCCACCCTGGCCAACGCCTTCCTCACCCGATCCAAACTCTGATCAATTTCCTGGTTCATCCGGCGTCGTTCTTCGGCGCTAAATATCGTTGTCGGTTTGGGCGCAGGCGTTGCCGGTGTGGGAGTAACGTTCACTACCGTAGGTGCCGGCTTGGGTGCGACCACTGGTTTCGCCGGAACAGGTTTCGGCGGAGCGGGCGGTAAATTCGGATTCCCCGCGACCACCGGTTCCACACCTGGGTCCACTGCGGAACCAGCGTCCGGTGGCGAAGGCAGCTCCACTGGCTTGGTGGGTGCTGCGGGCGGGCTCTTCGCATAGACGGGCGGTGGGATGAAGACCTTCGCCGGTTTCTTGCTGCCGAACAAACATCCAGAAGTTGCCAGCGAGCTTGCGAGCAACAGCGTCGCACACGCCGTCCGGGTATGCACCAGCCGCGTCACCAGCGTGCTGGTGGGCGGATGGAACTCGCGTTGCTGGAAAATCTCAGGCATGCGTTACAGTTGCGGGAAATTCGAGTCGGAATGTGGTCCCCGCGCCACTCTCACTTGAGAAAGTGATAGTACCATTATGCAACTGCGCGGCTCGATACGTCATCGCCAGGCCGATTCCGCTGCCTTTGGCTTTGCTGGTGAAGTAGAGCTGGAAAACTTTGGGTCGTAGAGCGGGCGGAATCCCTGGACCGGTATCCGCAACCTCGAGGATCCAATGATCCGCAGCTTGGGTCACGGAGACGCGTAGTTTTCCTCCCACTTGGCCGCCTGCCTGCGACATGGCTTCCACAGCGTTCGTGACCAGGTTCAGAACGGCCTGTTTGAGCAGGTCAGGGTCGCCCCGCATGGGCGCCGGGTGCGAGGCGTCAATCTCCACCTCAATCTTAGCGACCGCAGCCTGCGGGCGAATCAACTCAGTCACGTCGCGTGCTAAGGCCGCCAGGTCGACATCTTCAAAGTGGACTTCGACCGGACGCGTGAAATCCAGGAACGTGGTCACAACGCGGTTGAGGCGTAGAACTTCCTTAGAAAGAATCTCCAGTTCCTGACTCACTTCTTCGTCGGAATCGCCGAAGCGAACTTTCAAAAGATCCAGGCGTAGCAAGATCGCGTTGAGCGGATTCTTGATTTCATGCGCGACTCCGCTAGAGAGTCGGCTAATGGCGGACAACCGCGTGGCAACATCCAGCTGCGTGGCAACGCTTTCCACCAGCGCGTCGAGTTTGGCCGGCATGGCCGAGCCGCTCCGCGCCCCCGAGACTTGCTGGCCCAGGATATCCAGCTTGCTTTCGACCGCTTGAAATTCTTTGGCGAGTGGGCCGTGCGATTCGCCCACCTGAAAGTTTCCCTGCGTGATGCGGTCGATGGTGCGTTCGATGCGTTGTAGCGGACGCAGGGCAGAATGCGTGAGCAGTAGAGCCAAGACCAACGAGAGTGCCAGCGCGCCACCCAGGATTGTGGCCAAGCGCTGTAAGGAAGGCAGCAAGCTAGTGCGCAGCAACAGGCTGGAGGTGATCACTTGAATCTGAAACACCGTCTCCGGACCTTCCTCGATCCCGATCGGCCGCGGCGAAACCTCCCAATCCGGGCGGCGCGTCACCAAGTCATAGGCGCGGCGATACCAGGGCCGTTGGCTCCAGGCGGAGAAAGATTCCTTGCGCTGCAGTTGCTTGCCGGCCATCCCAGGGGTCGAAGAAACTAGAATCTTGCCCCCGCCGTCGGCCACGTTGATTTCGAGCAGGGCTTCAGACAGTTGCCCCATGGTGCGCAGCAGGAACGGCTGCATTTCCAGGTCGTGCTCGACGATCGCAGTCCATGTCACGCGTGTCTGTTCGGCCGTTTCCGGCCTGGGATAGTTGAGCGCCTGTTGCGGGATGTTCTCCTGCACAAAGTAGCTTGTCTGTTCCCCGGCCAGCTGCGCGCGGGCGATGGTATCTTGCGACAGCAGATCGACCAGCGTCTGCAACTGCAGTGCAGACAGCAACACCGCGACCAAGGTCACCAACGCCAGCGTCAAGAAGACCAATCGCAGCCGAAGAGACATGGCCGTTTACTCGCCCACGTTCGAGGCGTATTCCTTGAGCTTGTTGAAGAGCGTCTTCTGGCTGATGCCGAGCATCTCCGCCGCTTTGGTGCGATTGTTGCCCGTGTGTTCCAGCGTCAACTCGATCAGCGCCTTTTCGGCTTGTTCCACTGTGGTGCCGATGGGCAGGCTCAGGGTATCCGCGTCGATCACGACGGCTGGCGTGGAGCTCGTTTGATGCGGCACCGCCGCCGTGGGCGAGATGCCACCGGGCAGATGCGACAGTTGGATTGTACCCTCGCCGGCAATGATCGAAGCGCGCTCGATCAAGTTGCGTAGTTCTCGAATGTTCCCCGGCCATTCATGATGCCGCAGTCGAGATAACACTTCGGGCGCGACGTCCGTAACGCGCGTGCCGTGCTTTTGATTCATGGCGGCGAGCAGTGCCTGGACCAGGAGTGGAATATCGTCTTTACGATCGCGCAGCGGCGGCAGAGGGATGGGGAAGACGTTAAGGCGATAGTACAGGTCCTCGCGAAACTTACCTTCTTTGATCGCGGCTTCCAGCGGCGCGTTGGTCGACGCGATGACGCGAACATCCAACTGGATCTCGCTCTTGCCGCCTAAGCGACGCACGCGTTGGTCTTCCAAAACGCGCAACAACTTCGCTTGCGTGGCCAACTGCATGTCGCCGATTTCGTCCAGCAGCACGGTGCCGTTCTGCGCCAGCTCAAAACATCCTGCGCGCCGGTCCACGGCTCCGGTGAAGGCGCCCTTCTCGTGCCCGAACAATTCACTTTCCATCAGCGAGTCGGGCAGGGCAGCGCAGTTGATCGCGACAAACGGTCCGCCCTTACGAGGACTCAATTGATGAATCGCGCGCGCGGCCAGCTCTTTACCTGTTCCGCTTTCGCCGGTGATAAGCACCGCTGCCTTGCTGGGTGCGACTTGCCGGATCAACGCGAACACCTGCTGCATGGCGGGCGACTGTCCGACAAGATCGCCCAACACGCCGCGATAACTGAGCTCGCGCTCCAGACGCTCGGCGTGCGCGGCCAAGTGCCCTTGCCCCGCGGCGCGTTCCAATAGCAGCCGTAGCGCTTGGGTCTGGACCGGTTTGTCGATGAACCAGAAAGCGCCCAGTTCGTGCACCATGCTCACCGCCGCTTCGAGGCTCCCGTGCGCGGTGAGCACGATGGATTGCGGTGCATCCGGCGAGCCCTGCATGTGCCGCAGCAATTCCTCGCCGCCCATGCGTGGCATATTGAGGTCTGTGATCATGACGTGCGCGGGGAACGTCGCAAGTCTTTCCAGCGCGTCCTGCCCGTCGGCAGCCGTTTCGACCGTGTAGCCCCACACGCGGATCATGCCCGCAAGCGCGGTCCGCTGGCTCTCTTCGTCGTCCACAACAAGGACCCGGGTCTCAGCGCGTTCGATGGGCATGGGTTACTTCTATTGTGACAGAGAACCCGGAAAAAACTACCTACTTATGGACTCTCTAGTACTTCTTTAGCTTCAACATCCTGTCGATCTCGCTATCGCGCTGTTTCATCCGTTCCCGGCGCTTCGCCGCAGCGATGTCTCTGGGGCCCGGCCTTTCCCTAATCGCGGTTTTCGCCACCGGCAAGACCTGGGCCACCGGCCTCGGCGGAGCCCCGCGCCGTTCTTCTGCCTGTAATGCCCCGAGCAATAATGTTCCGGCCAAGATGTTCATCTGTCCCACCTCCAAGACTTTCACCCGGTACTCATCGGATGAAACGCAGCCCTTCGGGTTGCATCTCTCATCTTCTCGGTGTCTGGAGCCGATAGAATAGTGACTAATGCCAAGTAAGCTTCTCGTCCTAGTACTTTTCCTCGCCGGAGCCCCGGTCGACTGGGCGCAGGCGTTGCCGTCTCCGGCGAAGCAGCCCTTCACGGTGGAGACGATGCTCAAGCTGTCGCGCATCGGCGAGCCGGTCTTATCCCCAGACGGGCTTCAGGTCGCCTTCTCGGTGCAGACCGTGGACGTGGTCAACAACACCAAGCCAACGCAGATCTTTGTGATTCCAGTGGCGGGCGGCAACCCCCGCCAATTGACGCGCGAAGGCTCGGCCAACGGGCGACCGCGCTGGTCCCCTGATTCGAAGCGGATTTTCTTTGTCTCTAACCGCAGCGGCTCCAACCAAGTGTGGGTGATGAACGCGGATGGTACTTTGCCAACCCAGATCACCAAAATTTCCACCGAGGCCAGCGGGATACTGGTGACGCCGGACGGCCAAAGGGTCGTTTTCCTCTCCAGTGTTTATCCCGAATGTGGCTCGGACGACGTGTGCAATGCGAGCAAGATTGAGCAAGAGAGTAAGAACAAGGTCAAGGCCCGGCTCTACACCTCGCTGCTCTACCGCCACTGGAATGAGTGGCGTGGTCCGCGCCGCCAGCATTTGATGGTGGTGAAGACCGATGGCTCAGAGTTGAAGCAGTTGACCGGGGGCCAGTTCGATATTCCCCCGTTTTCACTGGGCGGTCCGGATGACTACGCGATCTCGCCCGACTCGCTGGAAGTTGCCTTCACGATGAATACGGAAGTAGATGCGGCATCGAGCACGAATTCAGACATCTATGTAGTTCCGGTGGCCGGCGGCGAGATTGTCCGGATCACCAGTGGACCGGGAGCCGACAGTTCCCCCATGTATTCTCCCGATGCCCGCAGGCTGGCCTTCCGTTCGCAGGCCCGCCCTGGAGTGGAAAGCGACCGGTGGCGGCTGATGGTCCTCGATCGTGCGACCGGACGCGCTACCAGTTTGACCGACGGCGTGGATCGCTGGGTCGGCAGTTATACATGGGCCACCGATTCCACGCGCATCTTCTTCACCTCCGAAGATCGCGGGCGCACCAGCGTGCAAGTGATTCCCGTGACCGGCGGAGGCGTCAGAAACGTCATCACCGGCGCATCCACGGTGGACGACGTTCAATTCGCAGCGGACGGCCGAACGATGATTTACACCGAGGCCAGCGGTTCGGCACCTACTGAGATTTTCCGCGCCAGTTCCACCGGCGGTGCCAGCGTGGCGCTCACGCACTTGAACGACGCCGTGCTCGCCAGCGCGCGGCTCACCCCTCTGGAGGAGCTGTGGACGGATGGCGCGGATCGGACGCGCATTCAATCCTTCATCGTGAAGCCTCCCGGCTTCACTGAAACCCGTCGCTACCCGGTGATGTTCCTCATTCACGGTGGCCCCCAGTCCTCGTGGGGCGAAGCCTGGAGCTATCGCTGGAACGCGCAAGTGATGGCCGGAGCCGGATATGTGGTCGTGATGCCCAACCCCCGCGGTTCCACTGGCTACGGACAAAAGTTTATCGACGAAATCAGCGGCGATTGGGGCGGCAAGGTCTACGCCGACTTGATGGCAGTGGTCGACCAGGTGTCGGCGATGCCGTACATTGATCGTGACCGGATGGTGGCTGCGGGTGGTTCCTACGGAGGCTACATGGTGGACTGGCTGTTGGGACATACCAATCGCTTCAAGGCCTTGGTCTCCCACGCCGGAGTGTTCGATCTGCGTAGCATGGCCGGGGAAACCGAGGAGCTGTGGTTTGTGAAGGCTGAATTCAAGGGCATGCCTTGGGATAGCCCTGCTACCTATGAGCAGTGGTCTCCCAGCAAGTTCGTGAAGGATTTCAGAACACCTACCTTGGTCATCCATGGGGAGTTCGACTACCGCGTTCCCATGGGTCAGGGTTTGCAGTTGTTCACTGCGCTGCAGTCGCAGAAAGTGCCGTCCCGGTTGCTGCTGTTCCCGGATGAAGGGCACTGGATTCAGAAACCGCAAAACACCGTGCTGTGGTATTCGCAATTCTTGGGCTGGATGGATCAGTGGGTCAGCAAAATGTAGCCCTCGCCGCGTGTGCGGCGATTCTTCTATCGGCTTGCGAACGTCCACAGACGGCGGAGGCGGCGCTTCGCGAGGCGCTGACTAAGCAAAGCATGGGCGTGATCCGGCTTCCGTCTGGGGACATCGTCATTTCCGAGCCTCTCCGGTTGCTCAAAGGCGCGATGGAAATGGAGATTCGAGGAGCGGACAACACCCGCCTCATTGCCTCCAAGGACTTCAAGGGCTCTGCCATGTTTGTGGTCGAAAAAGCCACCAACATCACCTTCGCTGACTTTGTCATCGACGGCAACCGGGGCGCTTTGGCCAAGCCTTTTGAAATGGCTCCGCCGGAAAATGCGTTCCGCGTCTGGTACCCCAATAACGGAATTCTCGCCGACGAAGTGACCGGCCTGCGCATCGAACGGGTCGAGTTTCAGAACGTGGTTCACTTCCCGATTCTGGTCAGCCGGTCCACCGCTGTGCGCATTGACAAGGTCCGGGTAGAGAACTCAGGTTCTCTGAACGCCAAGGGCCGGAACAACCTGAGCGGCGGCATCTTGCTGGAAGAAGGCACGGCGGATTTTGAAGTCCGCAATTCGACCTTCAAGAACATCCGTGGCAATGCACTGTGGACGCATTCGCTTTTCACCTCGCCGCAACTTCTGGATGGGGCGTTTCTTCAGAACACCTTTGACACCATTGGTCGGGACGCCATCCAAGTGGGCCATGCCAAGCGTGTGAAAGTGGAGGGCAATACCGGTCGCGATATCGGCTATCCCTTCGAAATTGTCGACATCGAAAACGAGGGAACTCCGGTGGCGATCGATACCGCGGGCGACGTTCCCGGCTCCGAATACGTCCGCAACCAATTCGACGAAGTGAATGGCAAGTGCATCGACCTGGACGGCTTCCACGACGGTATCGTACTCGAAAACAGTTGCATCAATCGCCACGCGGCAGCGGACTATCCCAACGGCCACTTCGGCATCGTGATGAATAACACGCACCCTGAAGCGCATTCCGTCAACATCGAGCTCAGCGGGAACGTGATCGATGGAGCCAAGTACGGTGGCTTGTTCGTGATGGGATCGAACAATCACATTACCAACAACCGTTTTCTGAATCTCAACTTGGCCGGCTGCAACGAAAGTTCACCCAATTGTGTGTACAAGGCGGACGAACCGCAGATGCTGCAGAGCGGCATCTACATTGGACGAGGCGTCGCACGTCTGGAAGAAGCCAAGGGCAACGTCATTCGTGGAAATACGATTACGGGTCACCACATGGCAGCGCGCTGCGTGAACCTCGGTCCGGGGATTCTACCTCTCGTGAATACGGTTGACTCAAACACCTGCCGCGACTACGTTGCACCCAAGTAAACGGACGCGGGTCGTACCGTGTGCCGCGCCACGTGTCGTATCCTGGGTAATTCATGTCCATCGATTTTCGGAACGTGGTGTTGTCCCCTCTCGACGGGTTTACGGCTTCGGCTCCGGCTGGGGCTATCATCGGCGTGGTCGGCGAAAAAGGCTCCGGTGTAACGGAACTGCTGCAACTCGCGGCGGGTGTCGTTCAACCCACCAGTGGTGAGGTCCGTGCAGCACCGGAACGCCGCTTTGTAGCCCTGGGCGATTCCCTCAATCTGGCCCCCGCCGCCGTGATCGCACTGGACCAGGCTCTGGCAACCCAGGATGCGGTGGTTCGCACCCGCACCCTCGCCGGCCTCGATCGTCTCCGCCGCGCCGGATCGACCATCCTGCTGGCCTCCCACGAATATCACCTGCTGGAACAACTGTGCGACGAAATCTGGTGGCTCGACGCAGGGCGCCTAGCGGCTAAGGGTGATCCCAAAGCGACGCTGACCTCCTATCGCCGCTACGTCGCCGACGCGGTTCGCGCCTGGGGCGAGACCATCCCTCCTCGCCTGACGCCGTCCTTCCGCCGCGGCGACGGCCGTGCCGAAGTCCTTTCCATCGAAACCATCGGAGCCAACGGCCAGCCGACCATCGTCTGGAAGAGCGGGGAAATGGTTACCGTCCGTGCCACCGTTCGTTTCCATGAAGCAGTCCAGGCCCCCGTGCTGGGCCTGATGATCCGCACCCAGATCGGTTTCGAAGTCTACGGTACGAACACGGAACTGGAACGAATCGACATCGGTCCGCGTAAAGCCGGCGACACCATCCAGGTGGAATTTTCGTTCCTGTGCGACCTGTGTCCCCACGCCTACACGTTAACCATGGCCTCGCACGATCCAGACGGCACCGCGCATGATTGGCTGGAGGACGCTGTGGCTGTCACAGTGACGGACGATCGCTATACGGCGGGTGTAGCCAACTTGCGAGCCAAAGTAAGCGTCACCGAACCCAAAGCGTAAGCCAACAGGCTTACTTGCCTTCGAGCATGAAGGTGGGGGCCAAGCCTGTGAGCGTGGAGAATCCATTGGATCCAGCCATGCCCAGCCAGCACGATGCGCCATGCACTTCACCGCCAAACGCATGCGGATAGATGTGCGTGACCATGTCCTTCATCATCAGGCTGCCGTACTGCATCAGCGGGAACACGGCATGCGCCTGGTTCACCACCTCCTGCACTACGAACGGAGTGCGCAAGGCCTGTTTAATCGCCTTCTCCCACGCGGCCTCGTCCACTTGCGCGCCGTAGATGGGATGAATCTCTGAGGTCTCGTCGTTGGGCCGCAGCACCAGCTTATTGCGATGCTTCGCCACGAACTCGAGCAGGTCCACGTTGTGCGTCTTGTGCGTGGTCTTGCCGGGCTGCATGAAGCGCGTCCACGGCAGATGTTCCTTCAGCGCGGCCCGTTCTGCTGCCGGGAACTTAGCGGTCAGCTTCGGATCGGTCAACAGGTCAAACATGGTGCGCTTGGCGCGCATATCGGCACGGAAATTGTTCACCATACAGATCGCGCCATCTTTATACGCGCGGATCAGCGGATGGTTGAGGTCGTATTTGACCAGGAAGTCTTGCAGCTTCACGCGCCGCAGAACGATGTCGATCGTGAAGTCGCCGCTGCGTAACGCGTCGTTACGATACTCCAACTGTTCGGGAGAAAGGATATGCGTGACGTAGCCTTCGCTCGTAAAATACTTGGCCAGCAGAGCATGATCGCTCGCTCCGGATTGGAACGGCTGCCGAGCCTCCACAATCGCGATGTTGGGACGCTTCTGCTTGCCCTTGGTTTCCTTGTAGGCTTTCAGAATCGCGGTCAGCAGCGGCTTGCTGCCGCCCAGCTTTTTCAGCTTGTGCTTCTTGCGGAATTCTTTCACCGGCGGAGCCTCGAAATACAGGTCACCCAACGCGTCGCCATACAGCACGCCACCCGGGATGTCGGAACTGTATCCGGTGAAGTAGAGAGACTTTTCGGTTTGCGCCGTATCCAGCAGGGAACTGATCGTGATGGAATAGCGAGGGTCCACTGATGCCAGCATCCGCTCAGCCGGCAATAGTTGCATGCGGGCCACTAGGGCGGGCGTGGTGAGCACCATCTGCTCCATCCGTGCCATCGCTGACAAGACGAGCTCCGACGCCTTCACCAGCGTTGCGTAGTCGCGCTTCGTAATGAAGTGCGGCCGCAAAACGGGCGAGACGGGGCGGCCATCCAATTTCTCGGCCTGGATACGCTCTTGTAAAGCGTGAGCCCAGGCGAGATCTATGTACGGCTCGCTCTCAATCAATTTGTGGTATCGGGCGACGGCCTCGCTTACCAAGGACATGGGCGTTTGCAACAGTATCGCACGCGCAAGTCCAGTTTGCAAAACGGCAAAACCCCCTAGGATCGCACTATGCGTATGATTCCAGGGGGTTTATGGCTGAAACAAAAAGACCTAGCGTTGGTTTTGCTTGAGGATCTTTTTGCGTAAACGGATGGATTTGGGCGTAACTTCGACCAATTCGTCTTCCCGGATGAACTCCAAAGCCTGTTCCAGGTTGAGCAAACGCGGCGGGACCAGGCGAATCGCTTCGTCGGCGCCGGAAGAGCGCATATTGGACATCTTCTTCTCTTTGACGATGTTGACGTCAAGATCCGAATCGCGCGCGTTTTCGCCCACGATCATGCCTTCGTAAACGTCGACGCCGGAAGTGATGAACATGTCGCCGCGTTCCTGCAGATTGAACAGCGCGTAGCCGGTCGACTTGCCCGCGCGATCCGAGATCAGCGAACCCGTCGGACGCATCGGGATGTCGCCCTGCCACTCGATGTAGCCATGGAACAGCGAGTTCATGATCGCCGTGCCCTTGGTATCGGTCAGCATCTCGTTACGCAGGCCAATGAGCCCGCGCGACGGCACCAGGAACTCGATGCGCACGCGGCCCGAGCCATGGTTCACCATCTTTTCCATCTTGCCCTTGCGCATGCCCATCTTCTCAATGACCACACCGACAAAGTTTTCCGGGCAGTCAACGGTCAGAGTTTCCAGCGGTTCATGAATCTTGCCGTCGATGGTCTTAGTGAGGATTTCCGGCTTACCCACGCCGAGTTCGTAACCTTCGCGGCGCATCATTTCGATCAGGATCGCCAGCTGCAATTCGCCGCGGCCCATCACCTTGAACGCATCCGGCCCGCCGAACTCTTCTACCTTGATCGAAACGTTCGTCAGCAGCTCGCGGTCGAGGCGGTCCCGCAAGTTGCGCGACGTGACGTAGGTGCCTTCGCGGCCCGCGAACGGCGAGTTGTTAATCATGAACGTCATCGCGATGGTCGGCTCGTCGATCTGGATCGGCGGCATCGGCATCGGCGTCTCGACGTTGGTCAGCGTTTCACCGATGGTGATGCCTTCCAGCCCGGCGATCGACAGAATGTCACCCGGCCGGCCAATGGTTTCGTCCACCTGCTTCAGGCCTTCAAAGGAGTACATCTTCGTGATGCGCGCCTTCTGGTAGGTGCCGTTCAGCTTCGCAATGGCGATTTCGTCGTTCAGCCGCAGAGTGCCGTTGAACACGCGACCGATGGCCAAGCGGCCCAGGTAGTCGCTGTAATCCAGGTTGCCGACCTGCAACTGTAGGATGCCTTCGGGATCGCCCTTGGGGGACGGAATGTGTTCCACGATCGCTTCAAACAACACGCGCAAGTCGGTGGCTTCGTCTTCCGGTTCCTTCTTCGCGATGCCGAGCTTCGCGTTCGTGTAAACGATCGGGAAACTGAGCTGGTCTTCACGGGCGTCCAAGTCGATGAACAAGTCGTACACTTCGTTCAGCACTTCCTGAATGCGCGCGTCGGGACGGTCAATCTTGTTGATAACCACGATCTGCGGCAACCCCGCTTCCAACGCCTTCATCAAGACGTAGCGGGTCTGGGGCAGGGGGCCTTCGCTGGAATCCACCAGCAGGACCACGCCGTCTACCAGCTTGAGCGCGCGTTCGACTTCGCCGCCGAAATCACTGTGGCCCGGGGTGTCGACAATGTTGATCTTGGTTTCACCAAAGCGCACGCCGGTGGCTTTAGCAAGAATCGTGATACCGCGCTCGCGTTCCAGATCGTTGGAATCCATGGCGCGTTCTTCTACTTGTTCGTTTGCACGGAAGATTCCGCTTTGGCGGAACATAGCGTCTACGAGTGTGGTCTTGCCATGATCGACGTGCGCGATGATGGCGATGTTGCGAACTAGGGGATTAAAGGACATGCAAGCTTCTATTGTCCGTCATTTTGGGGGTCCGGCGGGCAGTAGTCGTTTCAGGCGATGATAGTAACAGTGCAATCTCTTCCATCCGTTGTAATTGTCGGCCGTCCTAACGTTGGTAAATCCACGCTGTTCAACGCCATCTTGAAAGCCCGCCGTTCCATTGTGGGCGATGAACCAGGTATCACCCGCGACCGTATTTACGGCGAAGCGTACCATCACGGACGCCCGTTCGTCCTGGTGGATACCGGCGGCATCATCACCGATGACGCGGAGATGATCCCCAGCCAGATCCTGAAGCAAGCCCGCGTTGCCTTGAAAAATGCGTCTTCCATCATCTTTGTAATTGATGGCCGTACGGAGATCACCGGTGCGGACCGCGACCTGGCTGCCATGTTGCGCAAGCTGGGTAAGCCCGTCGTGCTCGCCGTTAACAAGATCGATAGCGAACGCCGTGGCGAACTGGCGCATGAGTTCCATTCACTTGCCTTTGAGAATCTTTTCCCCATCTCCGCCGAACATCACCTCGGCGTAGCCGACTTGCTGGACTTCATCACCGCCGATTTTCCCAAGCGGGCTCCCGCCCCTGAGGTGGACGAGGCTGCCAAAGTCATCCCGAAGATCAAGGTCGCCATCATCGGCCGCCCCAACGTGGGCAAGTCGACTCTGCTCAACGCCCTCACGGGCATGGATCGCGCCATCGTCTCTCCGGTCGCCGGAACCACGCGTGACGCTGTCGACGAAACCATCCGCTACAACAACATCGACTACGTGTTGGTCGATACCGCCGGCATTCGCCGCAAGGGTAAGACGAAGGAGATGGCGGAGAAGCTCAGCGTCGTTATGGCCCGCCGCCACCTGCGCATGTCCCACGTGGCCGTCATTGTGATCGATGCCACCGAAGGCGTGCTCGCACTGGACGCCACCATCGCCGGCTACGCCCACGAAGAAGGCCGAGCCCTGATCCTATGCGTCAACAAATGGGACACCGTCCTGGTTCCTGCGAAACGCAAGTTCATGGAGCAGGTCAAAGAGCGCCTCAAGTTCCTCGAATACGCCAGTGTAGTTTTCGTCTCCGCCTTGAACGGCGAAGGCGTGAAGGACCTCTTCGGTCGCATCCGCAAAGCATACGAAGCCGCCAGCCGTCGCGTCACCACCGGCGAACTCAATCGCTTTGTCGACTCGCTGCGTTGGGAGTACGAGCCCAAGCTCAAGTACATCACCCAAGCCTCTATCCGTCCGCCGACATTCATCGTGTTCACCGATAGCACGCACCAACTGCACTTCTCAGCGGAGCGCTTCCTGATCAACCGTCTGCGCGAACAGTTCGGTTTCGAAGGAACTCCCGTGATCGTGAAGCCGCAGCGCCACACGCTAGGCCGCAAACGCTAGCGCAGCGCAAAGTTCACGTCGATGGGCGCTTCCACTTCGACCGGCAGCCCGTTCAGCAAAGTCGGTGCGTAGAGCCATTGACTGACAGCATCGAACGCCGCCTGCCGCAGCATCGGATGCCCATCGACCACCCGCAAGTCCCGCACGTGTCCATCCTTGCCGATGATCCCGAGCAGGTGCACCGTGCCCGATAGACGGATTTGACGAGCCAGCGCAGGATACTTCGGCAATACTTGCGTGATCAGTTTTCCTGCGAGTACGCCGCCGCTGAGTTTGAGCGGCTTCGCATCAGACACCGGCGCGATCGCGATTGGCCTCACAACTTCAGCGGTGGTCGCCGGTCCGGCAAACGTTGGTAAGTCCCTGCGCCCTCCCGCGACGTCTGTAACGATGGCCCCAGGAATCACCGCGATATCAATGGAGTCGAACGTTCCTTGGATCTCGGCAGTTCGTGATGATTCTGGACGCGCCTTCGCAGCCGCAACCGAACGGGAGTCAAAGACGCGTCGCGGCCCCGACTCCGTTGCCGTAGCCGTGCGCGTCACCTCGATCTGCCGCTCCCGCGGCTTCGGCGTGACGAAAATGTCCGCCGCGATTGGCAGCAACGGCAGTGCCCGCGTGTAGAGCAGAGGCCCTACTACTAAGACACCGACGATCGTCATTTGTGCCAGGAAAGATACCGCAAAAGCGCCTGTTTTTCGCGCCGAAGCGGGCCGTGTGAGAAGCATTTGCTCGAACATGTCCAAGTAGACACTGAGCACAAGAACAAAGTTCCAGCCGCTAAAACTGGAAGTAGATGAACGGTACAGCCTTCTCCGTCACACCGATCAACTCCACCGATATCAGGATCGCGATCACCAGTGCCGCATACGCCCACGCGGAACCGCTCGGCAACCGCTCGATCCATTCCCAACGTTCTTCCGCAATCGCGATCAACAGCGCGAGGCCCACGAAGCAGAGCAGCCACAGCGGCACCAGTACGCCCGCCGAACTCCACGCACCGGTGAACATTTCCTGGATTACATAGACGCTGTCACTGAGCGTCGCAGCGCGGAAGAACACCCAGCCGACGCACACCAGCGCAAACGTCACCAGCGCTCGCAGCGGATACAGGAGCGCTCCCGGCGTCGCCAAGAACGCTCTGCGCCCCGCGATGCGTTCCAGCCCCAGCAACGCCCCGTGGTAGCCGCCCCAGATGATGAAGTTGAAGCTCGCACCGTGCCACAACCCGCCGAGCAGCATCGTCAGCATCAAGTTGCGATACGTCTTCCACGCGCCTCCGCGATTGCCGCCCAGCGGGATATACAGGTAGTCGCGCAGCCATCGCGAGAGCGACACGTGCCAGCGATGCCAGAAGTCCGTGATGCTGAACGCCAGATACGGTCGCATGAAGTTCACCGGGAAGTGGAAGCCCAGCAGCAGCGCCATGCCGATGGCCATGTCGGTGTAGCCGGAGAAATCAAAGAAGATCTGCATGGCGAAAGAGAACACTCCGGACCATGCGGCTGCGCCTCCCGGATGCGCCGCAAGATTCCCGAAGTACGTATCCGAGATCTGCGCAAATTGATCCGCGAAGACCATCTTCTTGCAGAGCCCGACCAGCATCCACAAAGCGCCGCGCAGCACCTCTTCCGAATCCGGTTTGCGCCAAGTGTAGAAGTCTTCGAAGAACTCCCCCGCGCGCACAATAGGACCTGCCACCAACTGCGGGAAGAACGCAATGAACAACGCGTAGTCGACTAGATTGCGAATCGGCTTCTGCTCCCCGCGATACACATCGACAATGTAAGAGATGCTCTGGAACGTATGGAAACTGATCCCGATCGGCAGAATAATCTGCATCGTGAACGATGCCGGTTCGCTTCCCATCGCCTGCGCCAGCAGCGTCGCCAGAAAATTGAAGTACTTGAAGAATCCCAGAAACCCGAGGTTCACGGCCAAGCTCAAGATCAAAAACGTTTTGCGATAGCGAGGAGTCGTGAAGCGTTCCATCCACAGCGCGCAGCCGTAATCCACCAGCGTAATCGTCGCGAGCAACGGCAGAAACACAACGTTCCAACTCGCATAAAATACGTAGCTGGCCACCAGCAGTAGATACTTCCGAGCAGGGCGGGGAATCGCGTAGAACAGCGCCAACACTACAACGAAGAATGCAAAAAACTGCGCCGTGTTAAACAGCATTAGCGCGCAGGCCCCAAGACATCCCGCATCGTACGCGCCAGGATTTCAGTGAACCGGTCCAGCCCCAGTTGATTCATATGGACCTCATCATGGAATTTCTCCGGCGTCTCCAACTCATCGAACAAATGTTCCGGCAGCAGCGTAACGTTCGGCTCCCTCTCCAATTCATGCAACGACGATTGCGGATTGGTCGGCGGCATGTCCGGACGAATCCAGGCCGCGCGCGGCAATCGCAAGAACACCAGCTTTGTTTTCGACCCGCGATAGTGATCCCGAATCCGTCCCAGCCAATATTTCATGTAGGCGGAACGGCGTCCGGTCTGCGCAGGCAGTGGGTCAACGAGCCGGTTCTTCAACGCAGCTTCCATCCCGGCAGGAGTTCCCTGCGGGACCGTGATCTTGCGGTTCTCCCAGTCCACCGTCAGTCCCGTGAGCGTCTTTTCGTCTGCCCGGAAATCGTAAAACCAAATGTGGGAATCGCGCCAGCTCAGTCGCACGCTTCGGATGCGGTCGATCGGCGCCATCAAGAAATCCTGCACGTCACGCTTGTAGACCAAGCCCTTGAATGCGATGCCGCTAGCCGCTCGCCACTGCCGTTGGGGATCGTGATATGACTGACTGAACTCGGGAAGATCGCTCAGCCGCAATTGATGGATGACGTAGTTCAGATCCGATTCGCGCTCGGCGTAGTCCTCGAGGCTCTCATCATCGTTGTAGCTCTCGACACCGATCACAATCGCACGATATTGATTCGCGTCCGGATCCGCCGCGCGCAGCATGTAATACCAGCAGCGCGGCGTCGTGCCCGCCACCGCGATGGTGCCGAACGTGTAGCCTGTCTCCGGTGTCATCTTGTTGGCTGTCTTGGCCACCAACGCCATACGTGAATCGCCGATGCCGAGGATTTGATTCGGGCCGTCCTTGGTCCGGCTGCGCTCGTGGAACAGCACCGTCTCGACGTAACCCGTCGACGACGACGTGTTCACCCAGTAGGGATAGAGCCGCGTGTGGAATGCGAGCAGGTCCAGCGCCGCGAAGCCAAGCAGGCTCGCGATGAGGACAAAGAAAGCACGTTTCACAGAAACTAGTCTACGACGACAGTATTCAAAACGATGCGGCCGTCCCGCATGGTCACCGTCCGGTCCGCGAATGCAGCGGCCTCGGGGTTGTGGGTGATCATGAGGATCGTCTGCCCCAAGCGTTTGTTCAAGTCGCGCAGGATGCCGAGCACAGCAGTTGAATTTTCCGTATCCAGGTTGCCCGTCGGCTCATCGGCCAACAACAGAGCAGGACGATTGACTAGCGCCCGAGCAATCGCGATACGCTGCTGCTCACCGCCCGAAAGCGCGCGCGGCTTGTGATCCAAACGCTCAGAGATCCCCAGCAATCGCAGCAATTCCAGGAACTGCGCATCCCAGGCTCCGCTGTTGCCCGCGATGTCCCGCGCGATTTCGATGTTGTCGCGCGCTGTCAAAGTGGGCAGCAAATTGTACTTCTGGAAAATGAAGCCGACCGCTTTCTTGCGCAGTTCGGTGCGGCCCGCGTCGTTCAGTTTCGCCAGATCCTGTCCGTTAATGGACACTGTGCCCGAGGACGGCGGAGCCAGGCCGCCCAAAATATTGAACAGCGTCGATTTGCCCGATCCGCTGGGTCCCACGATGGCCACAAACTCGCCGCGTTCGATTTTCAAGTCGACACCACGCAGCGCGTGAACGTCCACTTCGCCAATACGGAACGTCTTGGTCAGCCCGCGAACTTCGATCTCAGTCATACGCGAGCGCCTCAATCGCATCCTGCCGCGCGGCCTTCAAGCCCGGGTAAATCGCGCCCACCAGTGAGCCGCCCAAAGCGATGATCGTCACCCATGGATACCAGTCCGGCACAATCAACTGGGGAATATTCGGAGCCACCTTCGCCATCAGTGCGCTAACGCCATAGGTCAGGCCGATGCCCAGCACCGTCCCCGCGATCGCCAGCACGATCGTTTCCCGGAACAGGATTCCCAGGATGTAGCCCGGCGAAGCGCCCATGGCTTTCAGAATGCCGATTTCGCGAGTGCGTTCCAGCACCGCCATGTACATCGAAAGGAACACCACCAGGAAGCCCACGATGGCCGAAATCGCGATCACGATGTTGGTAAAGGGCAACAGGTACGGAACGCTATCGACGGTGAACAGGGCCAGGAACTCTTCCATGCTGTAGATCTTGTAATCTTGCAGCTTTGCCTGCAGGCCCGCAATCACGGCCGGGATATTCTTCTGATCGTCCACTTTTACGTACACCATGGAGATTTTGTTCACTTCTCCAAAGATGTCTTGCAAGCTAGCGATATCCGCAAAGGTTGCGGACAGTTTGCCTTCTTCGACGATGCCGGAGATGGTCCAGTGATGCCCGAAGTCGAACATCTTACCCGGTGCAAGTTTCCTGCGCGCGGCGAACACGCGGTCCACCACCATGTCATCGGTATGCTCGAACCTCTTGCCGTCCACCAACGTGAGACCGCCGCTCATCTTGCTGAATTCATCCCAGTGAATGCCAGTGATCGAATCGAAGTTGCTGATGGGATGGACCAGCGCGCCGGTCGCAATCTGCACGTGTTCCATGCCGCTCACCAGTTCCACGATCTTTTCGTTCATGTTGCTCGAAAAGCTGAGGACGTTGGAATCGGGCGGGCGGATGATGATGTCGGCGCCGGTACCCTTGGCGCGACGCTGCATATTCCCAAGGACGCCGCGGCTCACGCCGACCAGCGTTAGGATCATCGTCACCTGGGCGCCGATCAGCACCATGCTGAGCAGCGTCCGCACGGGACGATGTTTAAGGTTTTCGAATACGAGTCGGTGGATCAATTTTTTAGTGTACCAGCCATGCCGCACTTACAACAGATATCGATGCCATGGCCGCGGTCTCCGCGCGCAAAATCAGCGGGCCCATCGTGACCCGTGTCCATCCTGCCGCGACGAACGCGGCCCGCTCCGCATCCGTCCAACCGCCCTCCGGCCCCACCAATAGCGCTACCGAGTCTTCCGGAGTCTTCACTGCTGGTAGCGCAGACAGTAGGCTCGGTCCGCCCGGTTCCTCATCCAATACGTAACGATAGGCCGCTGGACGCGCCAGCACTTGGGCGAAGGACATCGTGTCCACAACCTCAGGCAAGAACGCCCGCCGCGATTGTTGACTCGCTTCCATCACGATCCGCCGCCAGCGCTCAATGCGCTTCTCCGCCGCCCGGTCGAGCCCTCGCTCGGTTCGAGTCGCGATCACCGGCACAATCTCGGACGCGCCCAACTCAGTCGCCTTTTCGATCATCCACTCGAAATGGTCGAACTTGATGAGCGCCGCGCACAGCGTCACTCGCACGCGCTCGGGTTCGGGCGGTAGCTTTTCCAGCGTCCGGAAAGTCACATCCCCTTTGTGCGCCGTCTCAATCTCCGCCAAGTAAACGTTGCGATTGTCGGAGATCTCGTACCGCTGTCCCACCTCGACCCGCAGCACCTTTGTCAGATGCCGCGCGTCATCGCCTTCGATGTGCGCCTGACCGTTCCGAACTTCGTCTACAAAAAATCGTCGCCGCATTCCGTATCCTAGAGATTCATGATCGCTCATCTGCGTGGAACACTTCTAGAGAAACACCCGAACGTCCTGGTGGTGGACGTCGGAGGTGTCGGTTACGAAGTGACGATCCCCGTGTCCGCGTTTTCATCTCTGCCCGACGCTGGCTCGGAAGTTCGCTTACACATCCACACCCACGTCCGCGAAGATGCGCTGGTGCTGTTTGGCTTCGTCTCTCCCGCCGACAAAGCGCTGTTCGAGAAACTGATCACGGTCAGCGGTGTTGGACCCAAGCTCGCCATCACCACGCTCGGCGGACTCACCGCCCCCGATCTTGCCGCAGCGATCAAAGCCGGTTCACTCGAAATCCTCACACGCATCCCCGGCGTCGGCAAGAAGACCGCTGAACGCCTTGTCCTGGAACTGCGTGACAAACTCGATTTGATTCCCGGCGCCGCGAAATCCGCAATCCCCACAAAGAGCGCGTTCAACGAAACCGAAGAAGACGTCATCTCCGCGCTCTCCAACTTCGGAGCCACCCGAGCCGCAGCCGAAGCCGCGCTCGTCAAGGCCCGCTCCACAACCGACTCCAACGAATTCGATGCCCTCTTCCGCCGCGCACTCAAGCTCGTCCGTTAAGGCTGTTGAAATTCTCTCTTTCTTCGCCTATACTGGTCCGCATGGCACTCACCAAACGTCAGAAGGACTTTCTAAACTTCTTGTCCGACTTTTTGGAGAAGCAGGGCTACAGCCCCAGCTACGAAGAGATCGCCGAAGGCATGAGCCTGGCCTCACTCGCGACCGTGCACAAGCACATCCTTGCACTGGAGTCCAAGCAATACCTCAAGCGTGGCTTTAACCAGAGTCGCTCTCTGGAGATCGCTCCTAAGTACTACGCCGAGCAGCGTCAGCACCACAGCGCGACCCCATCGATGGAGATCCCGCTACTAGGCAAGATCGCTGCCGGCTTGCCCGTGGAATCCGCGACTGGTCACGACACCGTGAACTTCGCCGACTTCACCGGCGATCCGAATACATACGCATTACAGGTGCGCGGCGAGTCGATGGTAGAAGATCACATCTGCGACGGCGACTTCGTTTTGATCGAACGCGCCGAGACCTGCCGCGACGGCGATATCGTAGTGGCCTTGGTCAACGGTTCCGAATCCACCCTGAAACGCTTCTACCGCGAGCCCGGCGATCGAGTCCGTCTGCAGCCCGCCAATTCGAGCATGCAGCCCATCTACGTCCCCGGCGCCTCGGTGGCAGTGCAAGGCAAAGTCTTAGCCGTCCTCCGCAAGTACTAGTCGTTAATTGGTGTCAGACACCTCAAATCCCAATTAACCGTGAGAGGCCTAGGCGGGCCGGAGCACTTGGTCAATATGCCTCGACCGCGCCGATTTGTCATCCCTGGACTTCCCCACCATGTCACTCAACGGGGCAACTATCGCCAGCAGACGTTTTTTCAAGATGCGGATTATCTGCTCTACCTCCGTCTCCTGCGCCAGTTTTCCCGTCAGTTAGGTGTGACCATCCAGGCCTATTGCCTGATGCCCAATCATGTCCACCTAATTCTCACGCCACAGCACGAGGATTCCGTGCCGCAGATGCTACAGCGTCTGCATTCCGCCTACGCACGCGACCTTCACCTCCATCACGAGCGTGCGGGCCATCTCTGGCAAGGTCGGTACTACTCGACTCCGATGGACGACGTCCATTTCTGGAACGCGATGGTATATGTGGAACAGAATCCGCAGCGGGCCAGGTTAGTGCAGCGATCGTGGGATTGGCGCTGGTCCAGCGCCGCTGCTCACATACGCGGACAAGACGATGGTCTCCTGGACCTATCGGATTGGCGTCTCCGCTACACCTCGCAGACTTGGAAGCAATCACTGGAACTAGGGCTGGGCGATTCTAACTGGATCGAACGAATTCGCGACGCCACGGGCAAAGGGTGGCCACTGGGGTCAGACAGTTTTCTGGAAGGGTTGCAACAAAGCCTCGGGCGTCCCTCGCGGCCCAGATCCCCTGGCCGGAAATTGGGATTTAAGGTGTCTGACACCATTTAAACCATTTAAACCCATTTAAACCGGGATCCCGATCCGCCACAGCCCATACGCGATCGCTTGCCGCATATACACCCAGTATCCCCTCCATCCCCGTTCGTCCGGACGCCGCTCCTCTGGCCGCGGCGACCCGTACACCGTAATCCCGCGATTCTCCAACATCTTCTTCACTCGGAAAATATGATACCCGTCGCTCACCACGATGCACGATTTCAAACCGAACCGCCGCATGATCTCCGCCGCCGCCACGATGCTGTGGACCGTACTCTCGCCTTCCGATTCCACCAGAATCGCCTCCGACGGCACCCCATGCCGGCTCAGGTAGTTATGCGCCACCTCGCCCTCGGTAAACGTGGGATCGCCCCCCGCGCCGCCCGTCGTCAAAATCCTCGGAGCCAGACCCTTCAGGTACAAATACAGCGCATGATTCAGCCGAGCTTCCAGCACCGGCGACGGCCTGCCGCTATACTCCGCAGCCCCCAAAACAATGATGATGTCCGCCGCCGTCGCCTCGTCCACCTTCGACTGCGCTGTGATCTGACGCGTCACCGACTCGATCTTGCTCACCGCCCAAGCGGCCGTGAGGATCGAAAAAAACAGTGCCGTAATAGGGATAGCGCGCTTCATGCGTTATGCTGGGCGTTCAGAATCATTGTAAACCTCCTGTGAACGAAACACTTCTTAGCGACAAAAACCCGATGTTGAAAGATGTGCGCCGCGCCGCGCATCAAGGCACCCTGACCTCTGAGGGCTTCGCTCTCGCCGAAGGGCCGCACCTGCTCGAAGAAGCGCTCCGCAGCGCCGCCGACATCGGCTCCATCATCGTGGCCGAATCCTCGCATGTGACGCTCCCACCCGCGGCCAAGCGCGTCGTTCGAGTCGCCGACGCCACCTTCGCAGCCCTCTCCACCACCGACTCGCCCCAAGGAGTTCTCTCCCTGGTCCGTCCCCGTGAATGGACCTTCGACCAACTTCTGCACGGCCGAGCCTTGCTCGTCATCCTCGATGGCATCCAGGATCCCGGCAACGCTGGAGCCATTCTCCGCGCCGCCGAAGCCTTCGGAGCCACCGGAGCCGTCTTCCTCAAAGGTTGCGTGAACCCCCACAACCCGAAATGCATGCGAGCCTCCGCAGGCTCCATCTTCCGCATCCCGTATTTGGCCGGCCTCACCCCGGAAGAACTGTTCGAGGTCTGCCGCCTCCCGCTCCACGCCGCCGACGCCAAAGCCACTACCGTCCTCTCCGACGCCCGCCTCGCCAAACCCTGCGGCATCATCATCGGTTCCGAGGGCAAGGGCGTGAACCCCGTCCTCGCCGCCCGAGCCACCGGTCTCCGCATCCCCACCGTCAAAGTCGAATCCCTCAACGCCGCCGTCGCTGCCGGTATCCTGTTATATGAAGCCCGCCGCCAGCGGGATTCTCCAGATCCGAAATGAGCCTCTTCGACAGCGCACCCCTTGCTCCTCACGACGACGGCAAGCGACCGCTCGCCGAACGCATGCGCCCCCAGCGCCTCGAAGACTACGCCGGACAAAGCCACATCTTAGGACCGGGCAAACCGCTCCGAGTCCAAATCGAACGCGACGAACTGCAATCCTTGATCCTGTGGGGCCCGCCCGGCGTCGGCAAGACCACCATCGCCCAACTCATCGCCCGCATGACCGCCTGCGAGTTCGTGCCCTTCAGCGCCGTCCTCAGCGGCATCAAAGAGATCAAGGCCGTCATGGTCGACGCCGAACGCCTGCGTCGCATGGGCAAGCGCACCGTCCTCTTCGTGGATGAGATTCACCGCTTCAACAAAGCCCAGCAAGATGCGTTCCTCCCCTACGTCGAACGCGGCGACGTGATCCTGATCGGCGCCACCACCGAAAATCCGTCTTTCGAAGTCGTCTCCGCGCTCCTCTCCCGGGCCAAAGTCTACGCCCTCAAGGCCCTCACGCAGGACGAAATCATCGGCCTCTTAGAGCGAGCCCTCGTCGTCTTAAACTTGCAAGCCCCTCGCGAGATCCTCTCCCAAATCGCAGTCCACTCCAACGGCGATGCGCGCTTCGCCTACAACATCCTCGAACTCGCAGCCGGTGTTGCGAAGGACGGCACACTCGACACCGAAGCTGTCGAATCCGTCCTCGGCCGCAAGATGCTGCTATACGACAAGTCCGGCGAGGAGCACTTCAACCTCATCTCCGCCTTCCAGAAAAGTATCCGCTCCTCCGACGTCGACGCCGCTCTCTACTGGCTGGCCCGCATGCTCTCCGCCGGCGAGGACCGCATGTACATCGCCCGCCGCCTGGTCCGCATGTCCATCGAAGACGTAGGCCTAGCCGACCCCCGAGCCCTTGAACAAGCCATGTCCGCGCAGCAAGCCGTCCACTTCCTGGGCTCCCCTGAAGGCGACCAAGCCCTCGCCCAAGTCGCCATCTATCTCGCAGTTGCTCCGAAGTCCGATGCAGCCTACCGAGCCCTCAAGCAGGCTGTGGAAATCGCCGAGACCGAAGTCGCCGAGCCGGTCCCCATGCAGCTCCGCAACGCGTCGACAAAAGCGATGAAACAGTGGGGATACGGCGAAGGCTACCAGCACGCGCACGAATTCGAAGGCGGCCTCAACCAAATGGAATGCCTCCCACCCCACCTCAAAGGCCGGATCTTCTACGAACCCACCGACCGAGGCGTGGAACAGCGTATTTCCCAGCGTTTGGCCGAACTCCGGGCCCGCCGCGACCCGGCCCAGTAATTTCCACAGCGCGAGTTCTAGGACCAACGTCTAAAACGCCAGTACGCTTGTACACCCCTGTAATGGCCCCTCTACTCTATTGTTGGGATGCGGATATGACGGCACAATGTCTTCAGAGCAAAGGTGAAGCCATTGAATATTGAACAAGCTGGAAACGCGGACCGCCGCCATTCTGACCGATTCCCCATCGAGCGCGAAGTCCATTACCGAGTCCTAAACAAACGCGCCGGCGACGAGCAAGGGGATGGCAAGACCGTAAACATGTCCAGCGCCGGCATTCTCTTCACCACCGAAGAAATGGTGCTTCCCGGCCGCCGCCTGGAAGTCGCCATCAACTGGCCCGCTCAACTGAATAATAAGTGCGCCTTGAAACTGGTCGCCCGCGGACGCGTCGTCCGCTTTGAAGATGGCCGCGCCGCTATGGAAATTCAGCAGTATGAATTCCGTACCGCCGCCACCGGTGACCCCATCAACGCCTTGGCCCAGTAGGCCAGCAACCGATTTTTTCGCAGTTGTTTTTCTCTACCTCTCCTTAACAAAACTCATACGCGCCAGGGCTAGTCCCCGGCGCGTTTCCTTTTTGCGGCGTCGCTACTGAAAGAATAGGTCCACGCTATTGGCGAGAACTCCATCTACCGAGAGTGTCAAAGGTTGGCGCCCAACGAATCCTGCGGGGTTCCTAACTAGTAAGTTGACTTGGTCGAGCCCAGGGTATTGCGGCTGCGCTCCGAAGTAGGGAATCTCAGCGGCCGCTGGACCGATTGAGGCCGTAATTCCGCGTGCATTCCGTATGCCTGTTCCATACAGAACGACATAGAGTTCTGTTGTCCCGTTAGGCAGCGTCATAGGGGCGGCGGCGCAGCCGTTCGCGTCGCATCGATAAGGGGACAAAGTTGTGCTTGAACCCTCCCGCGTCACTGCGACCAATGAAGCCAGTGGCACCCCAGTGCCGTTCGCCGTCAGAGTGAAGATTCCAGGGGAAACGCTGGCGACGATGAGATCGGATGTCGCCGAACCTACCGTCAATAAATGGCGACCGGCTGGAAGTTCCCCAGGAACCAGGAAATTGATCTGGGTTGGTGACACATAAAGCAAGGGACATGCGATCCCAGAAATCAGGACTGTTACTCCACCTAGGTTAGACGGGTATGGTCCTCCATTCGCACGCGCCGTGACAGAGGCGAGGTTCTTTCCATAAATTGTGGCGAGTGATCCGGGAGCCACCGAAATGGGCGCAAAGCTCGCTGCATTCAGAATTCCGCTCGGGAGGATCGCGGGTGCGTTGCAATCCGTGGGGAGTACCGATACACGCGCACTTGCCAGCGCAGTTGAAGATCTACTTGCGACGAGGTAGATCGCTGTCCCGTCACCCAGCGGAGGCAGCAACGTTGATCCGGTAGGACCGAATTGACCGAACAGTTGTCCGTTTGGCGATCCAAAATGGATGTCGACGTTACTCGGAGATGTCCAGGAAACAGCAAACTGAGGAAGCTGATTACCACAGGCTGCGGCCGCCAATGGGGACAATGCTAGGGCATTCCCTGAGGCATCCTGATTCACGAAGTGAGTCTGTCCATTGCTCAGGCTTAGAGTTCCGACGCGTTGACTAGAATCGCTGTTTCGATCGACTGAAAACAGGATGCTTCCATCACCAGATCCGGAGTTTGCCGATACGATCTTGAGCCACGGGGCCGCGGAGGTTACACTCCACGAACAGGCTGACGCGGTTCCACGAATGAACAATGAGCGCACGCTCTGTAGAAAGCCGACGTGGGTCGAGTCGGAGCCGAAAGTAGGACTACAAATGAAGCCTTGCTGTGTAACGGATAGAATTTGGCTACCGACTTCGACTCCACAATTTGGGCTCTGGAGCAACAAGTTGCCTGTTCTTGGTGTGCCGATATTGTCAGTTACTGAGTATTCAACATTCTGTCCTCCTCCGATTGGGTTCGGCCTAATAACCGTCAACCAAGGACTGTCGGATTCAACCGATGCCAAACAACTGCTGCCGAGCGATTTTGTTGGGACTGAATAAGAGTTCGCCAAAAAACCTGCGTTATCAAAGGTGCGAGTAAACCCTGTTTGCGACGCGGCTGGTGTGTACTGAAAATTACTGATAACCACTTCCTGGGTCAGCGGGACCGTGGGTGCTTGTCCCACCCCTACGTACAAGTTCATGTGCAAACGCACATCCCCTGTGGCTGGAATGGCTAGAGTACTCCCCGGATATGTCCATTGAGCAATTTGATTCCCGCCGGACGTGGATCGGAATTGAACAGAGTTCGAAAGCCAGTTCACGGTGTGACTTGAAGAGCTCGCGGGGATGGTGTCTCAATCCTAGTTGAAGGTTAGTGCGGCGGTGGGTGACCGATTCGATAGAATCGAGTCGCCAAACCTAATCCTTGAAAGGACACCAACCGCCGTGAAGGAAAGATACCAGATTGTAGGACGCCAAGGGCGCCGGAATGAA
>CALQCC020000034.1 GCA_943328975.2 Bordetella parapertussis
AATCCGCTGAAGCTGAAGTCGAGCGTGTTGCCCTTCATGTGGACCATCGAAAATTTCACGCCGCGCGGGTTGCCGTGGGGAGCTAGCAGGTCAATAATCGGTCCGCCAGGGTAGCCGAAGCCCAGCAGCTTGCCTACTTTGTCGAACGCCTCACCCGCGGCATCGTCGCGCGTCTTTCCGAGCAGGCGGTAGCGGAAGCCTTCTTGCACTTCGTAGAGGTGCGTGTGGCCTCCGCTGACTACCAGAGCCATGGCTGGGAACTCGACTGGGTTCTGACTCGCCACCGCGTGGATGTGTCCTTCAATATGGTTCACCGCGATGAGCGGTAGCTTGTGAACGGCGGCAATCGCTTTCGCGTAGGTGATGCCGACTAGCAGAGACCCGATGAGTCCTGGGCCTTCTGTGACGGCTACAGCGGCTAGATCTTCGAAGCGGGTACTTGCTTGTTCCATCGCGAGTCGAACGGTGGGCACGATGGCGCGCAGGTGTTCGCGGGAGGCCAGTTCCGGCACCACGCCTCCATAACGCGCGTGCATCGCGATCTGCGAGGCGATCACGCTGGAGAGAATGCGCGAGCCGTCCTCCACCACTGCGGCGGCTGTTTCATCACAAGAAGATTCGATGGCGAGTATGCGCACGTCAGATTTCAGTTTACAGTGGACTTGTACGTGCTTCTCTCCGATTTTGATTTTCATTTGCCCCAGGAACTGATTGCGCAGGCTCCGCTGCCGGATCGCGCGGGGGCTCGGATGCTGGTGGTGGATCGAGCGGCGGGCACGTTCACCGATCGCCAGTTCCGCGACCTTCCGCAATTCCTCAAGCCCGGCGATTGCCTGGTCCTCAACGATACGCGCGTGTTTCCGTCACGCTTGTTGGGGCATCGTCCAGGCACTACCGGCGAGATCGAGATCTTTCTGACGCGTGCACTCACGCCGGATTGTTCCACGTGGACCGCGCTGGTGAAGCCGGGGCGAAAGATGGGCGTAGGCGTGCGCGTGCAGATCTCCGACGAGTTATTCGCGGAGGTGCTCGATCGCGGCGAGTTCGGCGAGCGCACGGTGCGACTGGAAGCCAAGGGCGACTTGTTTGAAGTGCTGGAGCGCGTCGGACACATCCCGTTGCCGCCGTATATTCGCCGCTCGGATACGACGGACGATCGGGAGCGTTATCAAACAGTGTTCGCGCGTGAGCGTGGATCGGTGGCTGCTCCCACCGCGGGACTGCATTTCACTCCTGAGGTGTTGGCCGAAGCCCGCAAGGCCGGCGCGAATGTAGCCCACGTGACGTTGCACGTGGGACTAGGAACGTTCCAGCCATTGCGTACGGACGTGATCGAAGACGTGCGGCTACATCATGAAGCCTTCAGCGTGCCCCCGGAAACGATTCGCGCGATGGATGCGGCAAAACGAGTGGTCGCCGTGGGAACCACCAGCGTGCGTGCGATCGAGAGCCCGCTTGGCGTGAGCGAGACCGACATTTTCATCTCGCCCGGCTTTAAATTCGAGCGCACGGGCGCGATGGTGACCAACTTTCATCTACCGAAATCGAGCCTGCTAGTGCTGGTCTGCGCGTTCGCCGGGACCGAACTGGCGCTGGCCGCGTACCGTCACGCGGTCGAGCAAAAGTACCGGTTCTTTTCCTACGGCGATTGTATGCTCATAATATAGAGTTACTTTTGTGAAACAGCTTCTTGCTCAAGCTCGGAAACGCGTCATCAGTCACCTTGTCCTCGACAAGGGTGCGCTCGCTTTAGTGATCGGTATGGGGGGCGTTGTGCTGCTGCTGTTGGCCGGCACGCAGATCCTCGATTGGTATTGGCCGGTGTTGCTGGCCGCGGTCAGCCTGGGTGTGGGCGTCTACCAATTGCGGAAGTTCATCCCGTCGGTCTACGAACTGGCGCAACGGATCGATCGCAAGATGGCGCTGGCGGATTCGCTCTCTACTGCCGTGTATTTCTCCGAACATCCGAAGCCCGGATTGGAGTCGGTCTGTGCGATTCAATTCCAAGCAGCCGATCGTTTAGCTGCTGGTGTAAATCTGGAGCAGGCGTTACCGCTGGCTCGGTCGCGGTACTTGATCCCGGCGCTGGCGCTATTCCTGGCCGCTAGCGGGCTGTTTATCACGCGCTATGTCATGACGGGGTCGCTCGACTTGCGGGCTTCGCTGTACGACATGGTGGTGGACAATTTCTTTACCTCGCCCGCGGAAGTGGCCGCAGCGAAAGCCGCGCGCCCTGATCTGAAGCCGAGGGCGTTCGATCCGTCGCAGCCGGACCTGCCGTCGGACGAACAGGTTCAACAGCAGTTGCCGCCCGATGCCGAGAAGGGCACGGACATGAAGTCGGACCCGGCGGCATCTAAGAGCGGCGATGGCGAGAAGGGTCCGGGAGAGCCGGACGATAAAGGCGCCGATCAAAAGGAAGACGGCGGGGACTCAAAGGACGGTTCGTCGCAAGACAAGCAGGGCGATAAGAAAGACAACGGCGGCGACGATAAAGGTCAGAGCGATTCGCAGGGTCAAGATCAGCGCAGCATGATGGACAAGCTCCGGGATGCGGTGAACAACTTGATGAACAAGATGAACACCGATCCTCCGTCGAAGGGTCAGCAAAAGGGCGGCGAGAAGCAACAAGGCAAGAAGCAGGACAAGGGCGATAAGAATCAAGACAAAGGCGAGAAGGCCGAGGGCGATCCGCAGTCGGATTCCGATCAACAGGGCGACCAGGGTGATCAGAAGGACGCGAAGCAGAGCAACGCTCCGGGGCAGAAGCCCGCGGAAGATGCCAAGAGCGGCGCGGGTCAGGACGACGGCAAGAAGGACATCGAGAAGGCCAAGGCTTTGGAGGCCATGGGCAAGGTCAGCGAGTTGCTAGGCGAACGTTCTGCGGCCATCAGTGGGGAACTGATGGTGGAGGTGGGCACCACCAAGCAGCAGCTCAAGACGGCGATGACGCAGCAGAAGGCAGGCCATACGGACGCGGGTGGTGAAATCCACCGCGATCAGGTGCCGCTAGCGTATCAAACGTTTGTGGAGCGGTATTTCCAGGAAGTCCGCAAGACTCCGAGTGGCGCGAAAGCGGCTCCGAAGGCTGCGGATAAATCGAAGTAGTTGAAGTAACGGACTAAGCGCCGATCACGCGCTTCGCTCGGGCCTTGCCGGTTTCCTTAGCAACGCCCTTCTTAGCGGGCTTGCGCTTCAAGATGCGCGCGACGGCGCGTACCAAGTGCGGGACTTCGTTGGCGCTCTTCTGTATCACAGCAGCGGCTCCGGTGGACTGTTCGTTCAAGCCCAGTGCATCGACGAAGCCGGAGAGCAAAACGACGGGTGTATCGGCAGAGAGCGCGTGGATCTTCTTGATGAGCCCCAGGCCGTCCATGCGGGGCATCTTGTGGTCGGTGACGACGATATCAAACTTGTGGCTGCTGAATTGGTCGAACGCGTCCGTAACACCGGTGGCGACCCACACTTTGTGGCCTTGTTCCTCGAGTACGGTCTTGCGCGCGGCTAGGCCAGCGGCGTTGCCGTCGACCAAGAGAATACGTCCGTAAATCAAATTTGAAGTCGTCGAGCGCAGCGGCATGAGATGTGAAAGTAGCAGGAAGGTTCTATCCCTGTCAACGCATTTGTAACGGATACAAAACTTGAAAGATTGAGTTCTTGACATCCGCAATTCGAGCACGCGAAGCGAGAAATGTTCACGCGATATTCACGGCCGTGCGGGCCGGTGCATTACTCGACTTGGCGCGGGGCGGTGTAGCCGGATTTGGTCACGATGGTGTACTTCACGTTCTTGCCTTTTTCGTCGGTGACACGCAGAGGCTTGTTGGTCGCCGGATCGATCAGTTCCACTTTGAGCTTGCGGAATTTTCCGTCACGCGCGGAGTTTGTGGGAACGTAGGTGAGTACGTACTGGGTCCGCATGGCTTGCGAGATGGTTTGGAAGATTTCGCGGAATTGCCCGTAAAAACGGGGGAAGAACGCCATGCCGCCGCTTTCCGTGGAGAACGTGCGCAGTTGGTTGTCCGCCATGACGAAGTCCGTACGGGCGTTGTCACTCATCGCGCCCATCGAGTAATAGTAGTCGCGGTATGCCTGCATGAGACCGACCGAGTAGATGGGTACGCCGGCGTTCTGAATCTTCTTGCGGGCCTCGCCGTAGTTCTGGTGGCTGATGGTGTCAACTCCGGAGGAGATCAACAGGATCGCCTTGCGGCCTTCAATCTCGGCCATGCGTTCCGCGGTTTCCGTGAGGGCATCGAACAAGACCGTCTCGTGATACGCCGGGATGCGCAAGCGTGACATGGCCTCCGCGGCATCGCGCCGGTCAAGAGAGAAGTCGGATAGAATCTCTGGACGTAAATCGTAGGCGACCACCGCGACGTAGTCTTCTGGTTTCAGCGACGACATGAATTCGTTGGCGGCCACGAGTGTTTGATACCAAGGCTCGCTGTAGAACTGTTGGAACAAATTTGAGAACTCGATGACCAGACAAACGGTCATGGGGGCTTCACCCAACGTCATGCTACTGATCTTCTGCGGCACGTTGTCTTCTAGGACCCGGAAGTTGCCCTTCGGAATGTTGGGAATGAAGTGGCCATTATTATCAATGACTGCTACATCCAGGGTGACGGTGGTGGCGTCGACGCGGAAGGTGGGCTCGGTGCCAGTGGGCGGCAGGTTCGCGTCACGCTTAAAGACCGAGGGCAGCGGTGGCAGCGGGGCTTCTTTGGTGGGCGCGGTATCGGATCCCTTCTTGGGGCGCGCGACGGTATCGCCGTTCGTGGTTTTCGGACCCTGTTGGGCCACCAGAATCAAGGCCAAGCTGAGGCAACCGGCTGAGAGGAGGGTAAAGAAGCGTAGGGCCCGCATGTCCGCACTATATCAGATACAGCGCGTCAATTAACCCAGGGGTCTTTCTCGGAGTCTTGCTTCTTCATGTAGACCTGGAACTTTCTTTTATTGCGCGCCAGTTTCCAGGCTTTGTATTGTTGCTGGATTGCGGCCAGTGGGCTGAAGCCTCGCGAGCTGGGGGTCTTGAGATAGATCCAGCCGCAGAGCAGGCCGCCGAGGTGGCCTATGTCGCTGACGCCGCTGTTCATATTGGTGCTTCCGAGGAAAGCAATGGCGGCGTAGATCATTACGAAGTACTTCATCTTTATTGGAAAGAGAAAGTTGAAGTAGATAATGCGGTCCGGCCACAACACAGCGGACGCGAGCAGGACACCGTAGATGGCACCGGACGCGCCGAGTGTGACGCCAGCGGGATTACCGCTGGGCAGGATGTAGTTCGCGAGTACGATGCAGAGCCCTGCGCCGATGCCGCAGAAGAAATAGTAGCGCAGGAAACGCTGTGTGCCCCAGGTTTCGTCCAGTTCCTTGCCGAACATCCACAACGCGAGCATGTTGAACAAGATGTGCGCGATGCCTCCGTGCAGGAACATGTACGTGACAAGTTGCCACAAGGCGAACATGCTGAAGAGCGAGGCGGGTCGAAGGGCGAAGTATTGGAGAAGGAAGCGATCCGCGCCAAAGAACTGTAGCAGGAAGATCGCCACGTTGGCGATCAGCAGCATCTTAATGCCGTAGGGAAGGCCTCCGCCCATCGTGTACGGTCGTGCGTAGGTGCGAGAACCAAAGCCCATGCACACTCAGCATAACATCAGGATTCGCGCGGGCCCTCGTAAGGTTCGATGTGGATCAAGACCTCACTGATGCGCGGGTAGGCAGCTTGGATGGCGTCCTTGGTGGCGTGGGCGATGCGATGCCCTTCGCGCACGGAATGATCGGCGTCGACTAGAACATGGAGGTCCACGAAGAATTCGAAGCCCATCTTGCGTACGAAACATTTTTCCAGGTCGCGCACGCCGTCGACGGTTCGGGCTGCGGCGCGGACTTGCTCGGCGATGGTAGCGGGAGGAGCTGCGTCACTCAATTCGTGCAGGGCGGGCCGGATCTGGTGGTAGGCGTTATAGAGGATGATGGCGGCGGCTCCGAGGGCGGCCCAATCGTCGGCGGCCTCGTAGCCCGGACCCAGCCATAATGCCGTGCTAATGCCGATGAAAGCCAAGCCACTGGTAATTGCGTCGCTGCGATGATGCCACGCGTCGCCTTGTACGGCGAGGCTTTCCATTTCAGTTCCAACATGGTTGACATAGCGGAACAACGTTTCCTTAATGAGAACCACTGCGGCGAGGATGACGAGAGTGAAGGTGTGGGGCAGGCCATGGGGAGTGAGAATTTCCCGGATGCTCTGCACAGCGATGGAGACGCCGGCACCCACCAGCGCGAGCCCTACGACGGCGGCCGCTAGAGGTTCGGCTTTGCCGTGTCCGTAAGGATGATTGTGGTCGCGCGGCTTGACCGAGTAGCGCAGGCCGACATAGACGATGGCGGAACTGAATACGTCGGCGAAGGATTCAAAGCCGTCGGCGATCAGCGCGAAGGAGTTGCCCCAAATGCCGCCCGCGATCTTCCCAATGGCGAGGAAGCCGTTCAGCCACAGTCCAGTAACAACAGGTTTGTGGCCTTGCGCTGCGAGTTCGCGGGGGTGCTGGGAGGGCATGGGACACACTCAGTGTAACGGAACGAAGTAGCGTTATACTCAGTGGGGAGCCACCGAAGAACAGCCTAGCGCCATTCTGGCGGTCCTTTTAACGAACATGATTATTGACTGTCACGGACACTACACGACTGCGCCTCCTCAGTTGGAGGAATGGCGCGCATTGCAATTGGACGGCAAAGCCTCCGGGCCGCCGAAGATCAGCGACGACGAACTGCGCGAGAGTTTGGAAAAAGCTCAGCTCAAGCTGCAGCGCGAACGCGGCGCGGACCTGACGATCTTTTCGCCGCGCGCATCCAAGATGGAGCATCACGTGGGTACGCCCGCGCAGAGCCTGGAATGGTCGCGCGTTTGCAACGATTTGATCCATCGGATTGTGTCGCTGTATCCGAAGAATTTCGTCGGCGTGTGTCAGTTGCCGCAGTCGCCGGGCGTTTCGCCTGCGAATTCGATTGGGGAACTGGAGCGTTGCGTCAACGAACTCGGATTCATTGGCTGCAACCTGAATCCCGATCCTTCGGGCGGGTATTGGCAGGCTCCGCCGTTGATCGACAAACACTGGTATCCCATCTATGAAAAGATGGTGGAGCTTGACGTGCCGGCGATGATCCACGTGACCGGGTCGTGCAATCCGTGTTTCCACGCGACAGGCGCGCACTATATCAATGCGGACACGACGGCGTTCATGCAGTTGATCCAAGGCAACTTGTTCAAGGATTTCCCCACGCTCAAGTTCATCATTCCGCACGGTGGCGGCGCGGTGCCGTTCCATTGGGGACGTTATCGGGGCCTCGCGCAGGATATGAAGAAGCCGTTGCTCACGGAGCACTTGCTCAACAACGTGTTCTTCGATACTTGCGTCTATCATCAGCCGGGCATCGATCTTTTGTTCAAGGTGATCCCGCTGAAGAACATTTTGTTCGGGTCGGAGATGGTAGGCGCCGTGCGCGGGATCGATCCCGAGACTGGCAACTTCTATGACGACACGAAGATCTACGTGGATCGTTTGGGCCTGAGCCCGGCGGACTTGAAAGCCGTATACGAAGGCAACATTCATCACGTGTATCCGCGTATCGCCAAACATCTGGGAGTGTAGGTGCCCCAGCTAGTCTTAGCTTCACAATCGCCCCGCCGCCGTGAATTATTGACGACGGCGGGGTTTGTGTTTTCCGTGCGGGTCCGTCCAGTGGAGGAAGTGCGCAGGGCGGGGGAGACCCCCGAGGCGTACGTCCGGCGGCTGGCCGAATCAAAAGCGGAAGCGTCGTGGAAAGGTGCCGACGAAATTGTACTGGGAGCAGACACCGTGGTTGTACTGGATCAAGAGGTGCTGGAGAAGCCCCGAGATCTAGCCGATGCCCGGCGCATGCTCCGGTTGTTGTCCGATCGCGAGCATACCGTGATCACCGGCATTTGCGTGCGTCATGCAGGGGGCTGCGAAGTGGATCATGTCTCGACGGCTGTTCGGTTTCTGCCGTTGAGCCACGCTGAAATCGACGCTTACGTGGCCTCGGGTGAACCGATGGACAAAGCCGGAGCGTATGCGATCCAAGGCCTAGCCTCGAAGTTCGTCGAACGCATCGATGGGTGTTTCTTCAACGTTGTCGGCCTGCCCGTATCGCGCGTGTACCGTTACCTTCAGGCATTGTAAGAGGCCGGAATCAGGCGTAGGCTCCGGACGTGCTCCGGGTTGCTACACCCATTCTTCTCGCGCTTGCCGCTGTCGCAAGTATGACGGCCAGTCTGCCTGCCGCGAGCACCGGCAGCGTGTCGGTGCGCGAACTGCAGGTTCCGCAGAAGGCCAAGGACAAGTACGACGATGCACAGCGGCGTCTGGCCAAACATGATCCGGCTGGGGCTCGGCGGAAATTGGAAGAGGCGCTGGCGCTAGCACCCGACTATTCTGCTGCGTGGAATGCACTCGGTACGATCGCGGAAGAACCGGCGGTTGCAGAAACCTGTTGGCGGCGTGCAGTCGACGGGGATCCTGAAAACATGGATGCCTCGCTCAACTTGGGTGGGCTGCTTTTGAAGTCCGGTCGGGCAGAGGAGGCGTTTGCGTATAACCGCCGTGCAGCATCAGAACTACCAACGGACGCGTCCGCCCAGGCGCAGTACGGCATGAATCTCTATCAATTGGGGAAGCTGGCGGAGGCCGAGCGGAGTTTGGTCGCAGCGAAACGGATTGATCCGGAACATTACACGCTGCCGCAATTGTTTCTGGCAGAGATCTATGCGCGGCGGGGAGAGAAAGCTCGGGCGGTGACGGAGATCGAAGAGCTACTTGCGCGTCGTCCAGCCGAGCCGCTGGCCGGCACGTTGCGTGGGGTGATGGCGAAGCTCCGATAGCTTCATCGTACTGTTACGATGGGGCGAGAAGAGCCTTGTGAAAGTTTCCGTTGGATTCAGGGCGTTTTGTAGTGCAGTGCTTGCCGTCACGTTAGCGACTCCCCCTTTTCCGCAGCCGCGAACAAGCCTGTGATCGACCACTTGATCACAGCCAGTCGGGAACGACGAGAGAGTGGGCTACTCGCGATTTCCAAGGGACAAGCGCCCCCACTTCATTGGATGGAGCAACTGCATCGATCAATGGTGCAGCGGCCTACATCAGCCAGACACAGATCAACATCCAGCTTCCAGATGAGCTTGCCACAGGTGGACCCGCTTCGGTTGTGGTGAGTTACCAAGGCCAATCCAGTACTCCCGCTTCGATTACCATCAACGCGCAGCAGCCTGGGTTGCTTGCCCCGGCGAGCTTTAATGTTGGCGGGAAGCAGTACGTTTTTGCGGTGCACGCCGCCACGGGAGCACTGGTGGGCAACGGAAGTGTCACGGGGGTTCCATCGGCACCTGCGGTTGCGGGAGAAACGATCACTCTGTGCGGTACTGGCACCCGATTCGGTGGGACTCTATCAGTTCAATGTGGTCGTGCCGTTACCTAGCGTTGGTGTTGGTATTGAATGGCACCACCATCAATTTGCAAACGCTGTTCCTAGCGGTGAGCGGGGCGACAAGTGCCGGCGGGATTGAGCTGACAAGTTCGGTTGGACCGAATGGCGGAACACTCCCGGCAGCCTACACGTGCGATGGTACGGGTTCGACACTTGCGCTTGCGTGGACCGGTGCTCCTGCGAGTACGAAAGAATTCGCTGTCTTGATGACGACGCTGCCCGGTGATGGAACCACGAAAGACAGTTTTGTGATTGGTGCGCTGGGCGTGGGCAGTGACGGACCGGGGACCATCTACAATCCGCCGTGCTCGCAGGGGCCGGGTGCGAAAGTCTATACCTACTCTGTCTACGCGCTGTCCGGTTCTCCTTCGCTCGTGGTGCAGGCGGCGCAGGTGGCTGGTTTGCGAGAGGATCGTTAGTCGGGATCCGAAGGGGTTTCGCGGTTCGCCGGTGCGGCCGGTGACGCCGGCGGCTGCTCTGCCGTTATTGGCGGAATGATAGGAGGCTCCTGATCGGGCGGGGCGATCAGGCGGTCGAGCTCCAGGCGATCCAGTGTCTCTTTGCGGATCAGCGCTTGGGAGATTCGCTCCATGGGGCCGCGGTGCTGGGACAGGATTTCCTTCACTCGCAGGAAGATTGCATCCAGGATGCGACGGGCTTCGCGATCAATTGCCTCGGCTGTCTGCTCGCTGTAGTTCTTTTCTTCCATCTCGAACGGGGACTTCAAGAACTGGGCGCCCATTGGATGGCCGTAGGTAAGCTGGCCGAGTCCATGCCCCATGGCGAAGCGGGTGACCATTTGCCGGACTAAGGCGGAGGCTCGCTCCAGATCGTCAGAGGCTCCGGTGGAGATGACGCCGTTGTAGTGAATTTCTTCCGCGGTGCGTCCGCCGAGGAGCACGGCGATTTGATCCTCCAATTGGTCGCGCGTCATGAGATATCGCTCCTGGGTGGGGAGCTGGAGCATATAGCCGAGGGCTCCGATGGAGCGCGGGATGATGGAGACGCGATGCAGTGGATCGGCGTGCTTGACGGTGAGGGCCACTAGTGCATGTCCGGCCTCGTGGACGGCGACACGTTCCTTTTCTTCAGGACTCATGACGCGGCTCTTCTTTTCGAGCCCCAGGATGACACGATCCGCGGCGTTCTCGAGGTCGCGAAGTTCGACAAGATCCGCGCCTCGGCGAACCGCGAGCAGGGCGGCTTCATTCATGATGTTGGCCAGATCCGCGCCGACCATGCCTGGAGTACGGGCTGCGATGATCTGCAGGTCGACATTGTCCGCCATTTTGATTTTGCGAGCGTGGACCTTCAGGATCTCCACGCGGTCTTTCACGTCGGGCCGGTCCACCAGGACTTGGCGGTCAAATCGCCCGGCGCGTAACAAGGCTGCATCCAAGACCTCGGGCGTGTTCGTCGCGGCCATGAGGATCACGCCTTCGGATGTGTCGAAGCCATCCACCTCGGCCAGGAGTTGATTCAGCGTTTGTTCCCGTTCTTCGTTGCTGAAGCCAATTCCACGGCCTGAGGTGCGGGATTTGCCGATGGCGTCGAGCTCGTCGATAAAGACGATACACGGGGCTCGCTTCTTGGCCTGGCTGAAGAGATCGCGGACGCGGGCGGCGCCGACTCCGACAAACATCTCTACGAACTCGGAGCCTGAGATCGAGAAGAAGGCTACTTTTGCCTCGCCGGCCACGGCCTTCGCCAAGAGCGTTTTGCCCGTGCCAGGCGGTCCCACGAGCAACACGCCTTTGGGGATGCGCCCGCCGAGTTTTTGATATTTCGCCGGCTGGCGCAGGAAATCGACTACCTCTTCCAGCTCCAGCTTGGCTTCGTCCACGCCGGCGACATCTTTGAAGCTCACCTGAATCTGGCTGGATTCGTCGTAGATCTTCGCTTGGTTCTTGCCGAACGTAAGCGGACCACCGCTCTGCATCATTCGACGCATTCCTGCGCCGTAGAACATGAGGATGAGCAGTAGGGGAAACGTCCAGGACAACAAGTTCCAGATCCAGGACACTTGTTCGATCCGGCCGAGAAACTTGACGCCGTGAGAATCCATCTCTTTTAACAACAAGGATTCGTCGACGCCGGGGAGCCGGTCTGACTGAATGATCGGCGCAGGGGATTTCGGCTCCTTCGCATCGCTCTTCTTGGTCCCGATGAGCTGCCGTTCGGTGATCTCCACTTGCGAGAGGTTTCCCGCTCGCAGTTCGGTCAGGAACTCGCTATAGGGAACCTGTTTCGGCGCAGTGCTGGGCGCCAGCCTGCTCAAGATGAAAATCAAGGCGATGCCTGCAAAGAGGTTTACCGCGATAAACATCCAGGAATTTCGCTGGCGTTCCACCTTATCGGGTCTCGGTCTTGGAGATTGAATTCAGATAGGCGGAGAGGTTGGTTACCTCGAGGGCGGAGAGGGAAGGCCAGCGGATGCCCTGGGTCTCCATCTGTTTGTGCATCTCGCGCGAGGGTCCCCAACTGAGCACGACCATGGAGAACGGCGTCACTTCCTTGCCGGGGCGCGGGCTGCGCGCGGCGCCGGTGCTCGCATCGCGATGGCAGGTGATGCAGCGCTTCTGATTGAAGGTGCGCTGGCCTTGTTCGATGTTGCCCGCCTCGCCGCGATACTGAAGATCCCACACATAGGCCAGGATCTTGCGCATATCGTCGGAGGTTACAGCGGGAACCTTGCGCATGTCGGCGGCGTGGCTCCACATGCCGGCCCCGATATCCATCCAGGTCTTGTTTCGCAGCAGGACTTCGAGGGACTGCGGGCCTCGGTGGCAGGACTGACACTTAGATTCAAACGCTACTCTTCCTTCGGCGGCGGGAGGCAGAGAAAGCTTACGGTTCGGCGGCAAGTTCTGCAGGCTCTGGACGTAGGCGGTCAAGTCCAAGAAGTCGCGGCTGTTCAGGTCCGGCCAGTCCTTCTTGTAGGCTGCGAAGCGAATCGCCATGTCAGGGGCGTGGTTCCACATCGAATAGACCAACGCAACTGGGTCAGAAGCCCCACTCCAACGCTCCGGGGCGGGTGCGATGCCGGATGAAGTGTGGCAATCTACGCAGCGCTTGGACTCCAACAGGGCTTTTCCGCGCCGCAGTTCGGCGGCACGCTCGAAGAACTGCAACGAGTATAAGTAAGAGAAGATGTCCTCCCAATCGGATTCGGTGGCTTGTGTTTGGCCGACCTTCTTATCTTTCAGCTCCGCCCACATGGCGGGGGTGTGATTCCACAAGGCGCTGGCTAAGGCCGCAGGGCGGTAGGTGGAGGCTAAACGGCTCGCGAGGTCAGGGGTATCATTCGAAGCCTCATGCCCAGCGCCGGTGCCGTTCACCGAGTGGCACTGAAGACAGCCTTCATTTTGAATCAACGCCGCACCGCGATTCGCATCTCCGGCCCAAACAGCCGTCGCGAAACCAAGCAGCAGAAACCAATTACGCATAGAACCCTCCGTCTTGCTCTGAAGCAAACCAAGGGCCGAACCGCGGAGGCAATGAAGAATCAGCGTCGCCGGTTCTGAGGCGGTCCGCCTTGTGCGGGCTCGCTGCGTGGCGTTTCAGTTCGTTGACGTTCCTGTTCGATGGTACGCCGTCGATTTTCCGTCGCGCGGGGCGATGGTGCCGGAGCCGGTTCGGCACGGCGGGGTGTTGGTGCTGGCGCACGAGCCGCCGGTGCGCGAGGCGGTGCCGGGGTGGGCGAGGGTTGCGTTGCCGCAGGAGTCTGGGGCCGCTGCACTTGCCGGCGAGGGGCCTGCGTTGCAGACGGTTGGGTTGGGCGCAGTTCTTCCACGCGGCTTGGATCGGCGGGTCTTCCTGGATCGCGTTCCAATGTTGGGCGTTGTCGCTCAAGCGGAACAGGCTCCGCGGCGGGTGTTCGCCGAACCGTGGTCGATCTTCGATCAATTCCATCCGGTGGTCGCGGGCTTGGAGCGGCGTCCACGCCGGGGCCAGCGCTCTCGCGACGTGGCACTACTGGGGGTGCACTGCCGCCGATGCGCACGTTCCGCGCGTCCTCCGGGCGTACGCGCACGGCGACGGGTGATACGGGCCGACCGCGAGCGAACGCGTCTTCGGGCACGGCGGTGATTGCATCAGCAACGTCACGATTCACGTAACGCTGGCGGGCGACATCGGTGTTCCAGATGTTGTTCCGGTTGGTGATTACTGTGTGGCTAATGTTGACGTTTGTTACGTAGACGCGGCTGGCCCGATACGGGGGAATATAGACCTCGCGTGGACCCAGGGGAAACCACGCGACTCCGAGTCCACCGCCGACGCCAAAGTAGTAACGATAGCCCGGCCCGCCGCCTGCAAATACTACGAGCGCGGGCGCATAGACGGCACGGATTCCGATGGGTCCGGGAACCCAGCCCCAGCCTCCGCCGGCGAAAACCCAGCGCCCATAGTGGAACGGTGCAAAGCCCCACGGCGCGTCGTCGATCCAGGTCCAGCCCCAGGGTGAGACCCAAATCCAGTGGCCAAAGCGGTAGGGCGCCCAGCCCGGTGGGACCACGCGGGGGAACCATACGGAACCGTACGAGCCGTAGACGCGCCACGAACCGTATGCATCCAGGTCGTCCCACCCGATCACATTGGGAGCAACATTCTTGGCCGTTTCACCCTGTTGCTCACGCCGGTCGCGGGTCTGGCAGAAGTCGTCGAAGCCATCGAGCGGTGGAGTTCCGGAAAGTTGATAGGTGACGGAATCGACACCGGTCATGCTGGCCCGTTGCAGCGCGCGGATGGAGAACGTCTGCCCAGGAGTAATCGCTTCGACTTGACCGGAGCGCACCGTAACCGCGGTTTCGGCACCGCTCTGCTGCACGGCGAAGCGATAGTCTCCGGTTCGTAGCAAGGTCACAGCCGCTTGCGGAGTATCTACTTCGAATTCGTCGTCTTCATCCAGACGGCGCAAACGTATCTGCCCGGTTCCTTCGGTGAGCGACATCTGCACGCCCCGGTCGTCCAGGTTGAGAATCGTGAGGCTGCTGCGCGAATCCAGCCGGACGAATGCGTGACCCAAGTCGAGCTCCAGACGCGCGTTGTCATCGGTCCACAGCTGATCGCCGGTGGTGAGCGGACGATTGAGTTCCGCGCCAACCCATGCGTCGGTTCCGGCAGCCTTCATGGATACCGGGCCGTCCTTGTAACTGAGCCGGGCAACCCGTCCAGGAGGATCGACGGTGGAAGTGGGTGGCTGCGGCACAGGAGTTTGGGCCTGATTGTGGGAACAACCGGCGAGCAGCATCAACGGAATCAGGATCAGCGAAGGCTTCATCTAGGGATGACTCCCCGCACGGCGGGTGCCAAAGTGCGCAGGACCAAGTTGGCCATAGAGTTGCTGCAGTTCGGATATGCAACCCACCCCTGATAAGGTCCGAGACCTTCATGACGCACCCTGCCCGCACTGCGGCGCCGAGGCCGCATGGGACTTCTTGAATGAGAGCAAAACCCTTGTGGGAGTGGTGTGTCCCGACTGCGGCCCCTTTGAACTTTCGCGAGCAGAGTTCGATCAGGCTGAGACGGACATCACCATTGCGGATCCAAATGAATAGAGCCATGGCCGGATCTCCGACGATCCGGCCATGGCCCAAACAGATGGAGGCTGAGCGAAAAGACCCTACTTGATTTGGACCTGTTGGCTCTTGGCCTTCACTTCCGGAACTGGAACGGTGATTTCCAGCATCCCGTCCTTGAATTGCGCGGCGGTCTGATCGGTCTTTGCGCCTTCCGGCAAGGGGATGGAGCGCAGGAACTTGCCATAGCTGCGTTCGGAGTGATAATACCCCTCGCGCTTCTCTTCCTTCTCGTGCTTCCGTTCGCCTTCCAGGGTCAACGTGTCAGCGGTCACGTTCACCTTCACATCCTCTCTCTTCAGGCCCGGAAGTTCGGCGGTGACGGTCAGCTTGCCGTCCTTCTGCTTCACTTCAATGGCGGGGCTCCAGAGAGCGTCTCCGTTGGGCAGCTTGCCGAAAGTTCGATCCATGTCTTCGGTGAATTGCCGCATGAGGGCAAATGGATTCACGCCGAAGATACTTCCCCGGAAAAGCGGAGCCTCGAGTCCCGACCAGCGGCTGAGAGCTTCCGGTTGCTGTTTCTGTTTCACTACTGCTGCGTCTGCCATGTCTATTTCTTCCTTTCGATCTTCTTAAGCTTCAGAGTTGAGAACTACTATGCGACGGCCACTGCTGCGTGCGGCGCAACCTCCGTGTGGGTCGCCGTTTTCTTGTGAGTGCGATGTTCGCTGACCGCTTTCAGCGTGTTCATGACATCTTCGTAATCGATGTCGCCGTGTTTGCGGTTCACGGCTTCGATAATGTCGTTCAGTGCGATTAGGCCTTGCAGTTGGTTGTTGTCGACTACAGGCAGGCGACGAACCTTGGCGCGACGCATCACCGCCATCGCCGAATTGATGTCGGCGTTGGGAGCGCAGGTCTGAACGGCGCGCGTCGCGACCTCGCCTACATTGATGTCCGTCGCCAGCCGGTTGCGCGTGCCGAGCGCGATACAGATATCCCGATCCGTGATGATCCCGACGAGCGCGCCATCTTCAAGGACGGGCAAAACCCCACAATCGGCGCTCCACATCAACTCGACCGCAGTGGCCAAGTTGGTGCCCAGCATACAAGACTTTACGTCTTTAGTCATGATTTCGTGAACTTTCATGTGGTACCTCTCCGCGCATCGGTGGTGCAAGTGCGCTGCCAAAGTTTGTGCGTCGGGAAGTAAAGAAGTTATTCCTGCAGGCGAGCGGAAGAGCTCCACATGCTGGGGAATTTGACTTGCGTGCCTGCCCCAAGCTGCGCAGGGAGCCTACAATGCGGCACTCGAAATGCTTCAGCACCGCCATGAATCCTTCTTTGAGCGTGCCTGCCGAAGCGTTGTCGGTGACTGTCCCGGCCAACGAGGTAAACCTGGCAGCGGACGTAACGCTGCCGGCGGACGCACGTGGACTGGTGATCTTTGCGCATGGGAGCGGCAGCAGCAGACACAGTCGCAGAAATCGTTTCGTCGCACAGATCCTGAACGAAGCGGGGCTGGGTACGATGCTGATTGATCTTCTTACGGAGCAAGAGGAAATCGTGGATGACCAGACGGCCCAGCTGCGTTTTGATATTCCGTTCCTGGGGAGGCGGTTGGTCGCTATTACGGACTGGGTCGTGCAGCAGAGGACCTTCGCGAAGTTGACTACGGGATACTTTGGCGCGAGTACGGGAGCGGCCGCTGCACTGTTGGGCGCTGCGGCGCGTCCGGCGATCGTGAAAGCAGTGGTGTCCCGTGGAGGACGTCCGGACCTGGCCGGTGAAGCTCTGGGTAGGGTGATCGCACCCACACTGTTCATCGTGGGTGGTGAGGATTCCACTGTCTTGGAGCTGAATCGCGCGGCGATGAAGCAGCTACCGCGTGGAACAAAGAGACAACTGGAAGTGATCCCCGGCGCGACGCATTTGTTCGAGGAACCGGGAACGCTGTTGCAAGCCGCGATGCTCGCGCGGGCGTGGTTTCAGGATCACTTGTGATCTGGCTGCGAAGAATGCGCAGCGTCACTCAGCGTTGCGCCAAGGGCAGCATTTGCCATCACCATCAGCAGGCGTAGCACGGTCACAGAGATGGATCGCTCGACGCGAGCCAGGGCAGGATGCCGCAGGATGAACCTTGCGATCGGGGGCGGGAAGTAGGCGCCGAGGATCATGCGGCGGACCCGCGTTGGATGTTGCCAGCCATCATCATGTATGCATCCGCGTCGCTGATGGAGGAAAACCGCGCATAACATTCGTGAATTGCCCCACCTTCGGCCGCTTGTATGGGACACACAATCCGATCCACCAGCGCGCTGAGCCGACGGATGGCGTCGGTTGAGCCAACGGGTGCCGCGATGACGATCCTTGCCGGTCCGTTTTCGCGCAAGGCCTGAACGGCGGCCTGCATGGTGGCGCCGCTAGCCACAGCGTCGTCGATGAGGAGCGCGATTTTGTCGCGGATGTTGAGCCCCGACGCTCCGCGTCCATATAACTCCTGCTTGTGCGCCTGATCGTTGCGAGCCAATGCGATGGCTTGTTCCACGTCCTGTTGTCGAAGCTGCAAGAAGTGAATTCGATCTGAATCCAAGACGCACACGCCACCTGAGGCGACGGCACCGATAGAGTGGCTCACCTCCCAGGCCTCGTGCATGGGGAGGCGCACCTTTTCGACCACCATTGGCCGTACAGGAAGACACAGGATCCGGCCGACCTCTAATGCTACGGGCACTCCTCCACGAGGTATGGCCAGCGTAATCACATCCGACCGTTTTGAATAAGAGGCGAGCAATGAGGCGAGCAAGCCACCAGCTTCTTTACGGTCCTCAAATTTCGCGGGTTCAGACGAACGTTCCACACGGCTAGACATAACAGACTCCCCAAACTGCAGTGCATGTTTAGGACCGAACGCTCGGCGTTAGGCGCAGGCGATCACCGGGGACTTTTTGCCGTAGTCGAGCCCGTACTTTTTCATCCGGTACCGTAACCGATCCCGGGTGGTTTGCAGGAGGCGGGCCGCGCGGATCTGATTTCCGTGAGTATCCGCTAACGCCTGCCGTACCAGACGAAGCTCGAGTTCTTCGATTGCGTCCGATGCCTCGGGACTCAGAACGGTGGGGAGGGCCACGCGTTCCAGTTGGGGTCGGCTGGTGTGCGTCAAGTGGTCGGGCAAATCGGCCACTTGCAGTTGATGACCCACGCACATCATGCACGCGTGTCCAATCGCGTTTTCCAGTTCGCGAACGTTACCGGGCCAGGGATGTTGCGCCAAGACATTCCGCACATCGGACGCAGCTGGATCGATCTGTTTCCCGAAACGGGCAGACCATTCGCCGATAAAGTGGTTGGTCAGAGGGGTAATATCTTCGGTGCGTTCCCGCAACGGAGGCAATTCCACTTCTACCATCGAGAGTCGGTAGAAGAGATCCTCGCGGAACTGCTTCGCGGCAACCGCTTTCCGCAGATCCTTGTTGGTGGCGGCGACCAATCGGAATTCTACTTTCTTCGCGGTGAGCGATCCCACGCGCTGGACTTCCCGGCTCTGTAACACGCGCAGCAACTTGGCCTGCGTGGCGAGGGGCATGTCGCCGATTTCGTCGAGAAACAGCGTTCCGCCGTTGGCGAATTCAAGTAACCCGACTTTGTCGGTGGTGGCCCCGGTGAACGCTCCGCGGACGTGTCCGAAGAGTTCGCTTTCAAACAGCGTCTCCACTACGGCGGAGCAATTGAGCACTACCAGGTGGCCGCGACGCGCCGGACTCATTTCATGCAACGCGCGGGCGACCAGTTCCTTTCCCGTGCCGGTTTCGCCGGTCACCAGGACAGTAGAAAAATGCGGCGCGATGCGTTCCAGCAGCGCGAACATCGACTGCATGCGCGGGCCGCTGCCGATCATCCCCTGGAAGCTGGAGGGCGAAATCCCAAGACGGCGGATTTCGGTCTGCGTCTTCGCGCCGGAATCTCCGCCCACCGAAAACAAGCCGGACGATACTGCGGCTGCACTAGCACTCATAAGATCTCTCCTGCTGTGTTTGAGCTCCGAATCATGCTGAAACCTGTCGCGTGAGGGGCTGAACGCTTGGCTGAACCGGTTTCGATACCGGCTTCGCGTTTTGCCACTCCACGGCCCAGTTGGGCCTGTTGCCGTGGTCCAGAGCGGCTAACAGGGCCCGCCCAGGATCTCCAAGATCGCTCCATCCCACCGCGCGTAGCCGTAACGCCAGAAGCCGGTCGGTTTGCATGGCCAACACGTGTTGAGACAAATTCAAAGAAGGGATGGTTTCGTAGAGCGCAGGACTCAGATGCAGTTCCGAACCCTGCCACAGCGGGGCCGCAGCGAGCAGTTCGTCCAGCTCCGGAAGCGCTGCCTGGATCATCCGCAAGAAAGCGCCGACCCGGCCGACCATCACAAACATGTTCCATAGCGCGCCTTGCCGCAACAGTGCGCGCGCAACGTCTACCGGAGGCTTTTCTTGGAACGCCCGCACGTGGAACAGATTCTCGCGATCCCCACGCGCCGCCGGTCCCAGTTGAATCCAACCGTACTCCACTTCCGGATAGTCCGGCGCGGCACCCAACAGAATCACCGATTCGGGGTAGTCGTCTGCCCGATCAAATGCGGAGTCCAGCCCGGCCAGGAACAGTGCTTCATCCTCGTAATGATGGTCGCTAGGCAGGATTGCCACGACGGCATTTTCGTCTAACGCCTGGATGCTCCGCAGGCTGTGCGCAATCGCGGTCCCGGTGCCTTTGTTGGCGGGTTGCACCACACACTGGCTTAAGTGAAGGCTGGGCTCCTGGGAATACCAGGAGTGGTGATGGCTGGTAAGCGAGACCAGCACGCGCTCTGGTTGGACCAAGTGCTGGGCTCTGCGCAGCGTGTGCTCCAGCAAAGTTGCGCCGTCCAGTAGAGCGCAAAACTGCTTGGGCCGGTCGTCCCCGCAGATGAACTGCGTAAGCGGCCGTAGCCGTGTGCCGTCGCCGCCTGCCAAAACCACTCCCCACCGATTGCGGCAGCTGGCCATCCCCACGGAGCGGGGTGCGACGCGTGGCATTAAGATCGCCTCCGCGTTCGGCCTGTCACCGCTCGTACGGACCTCCGATTCCAGCCGCGACAATGTACTGCAACTCATCGCTTTCCTTCCTACGCCACTGCTACTTGCGTCTTCCGCGATTGGCGCTCCACTGCTTTGGAGCCGGACGGATGCGCGCAGATCGCTTTTAGGGTGAGAGCCACGTCATCTCGCGAGAGGCCATCGGTGCCGGCCTTGCGGGCGAGGTCGTTGATCGAGAGCACTCCGCGCAGAGTCCCTGTTTCGTCCACTACTGGAAGCCGATGCAACTGTTGCTGCGCCATGGTATTCAGTGCAACGTGGACGTCGTCCTCCGGAGAGCAAAGCGCCAAGCCTGTTCGCATGACGTCTCCAACGGAAAGTTCGGAGGCCTGCTGGTTGCGGGTTCCCAGAGCAATAAATAGGTCTCGATCTGTCACCACTCCGACGGGTCGGCCGCCATCTTCCACTACCGCCAGCATGCCGATATCGTCTTTCCACATGAGTTCGGCGGCTGTGGCTGCATTGGTCGCGGGGTGGCAAACCGCAACCTGCTTGGTCATGATGTCTTTTACTTGCATGGATTTCTCCTTACAGGCCCGGTTGGCTACGACGGGACACACTTCTCCCCCGGCAGCTAATTCGTGCGTTTTACATGCACCTTATGTCCAGACGAAAGGTATAACCTTCCACTGGGGACTAAGGTAAAACCAGATTACCCGCACTACAGCTCTAGGACCACTGGCAAAACACCTAGGCCAATCTACGGGAGAAGGGAATTGGAAGGAAGCTACTCGATCAGGCCGTGGCGCGCGGCGTACACGGCCAGTTCAGCAACAGTTTGGATTCCAAGGACTTGCTTCATCTGCTGTTTGTGGAATTCGATCGTCTTGGTGGAGACGTTCAGCCTGGTTGCAACTTCTTTTGCCTGCAGCCCTTGCGCCAGGAGCCGCAAGACCTCGCGCTGCCGGGGAGTTAAGGAGTCGGCCCCGCTGCGGGCCTTCTTGGGCAGCGATTGCTGGGCGTTGATGACGGCATCCCGAATGGATGCGGCAATGTAGACATCTCCGCCCATTACTACCCGAATGCCCGTAAGCAGTTCTTCGCCCACCGAGCTTTTCAGCAGGTAGCCGGAGCCGCCGGCCGCCAGTGCTTCCACTGCGTAGGCCACTTCGGCATGCATGGTGAGGAAGATGATTTTTGCATGCACCTGGGCCTGGCGAATGCGCCGCGCCGCGTCGATGCCACCCAGCACCGGCATGGAGACGTCGGCCAGGATCAGATCCGGGTCCTGCTCAATAGCCGCTTCCACTAAGGCTTGGCCGTTGGGAACCGTTCCCAGGACTTCGAATTCGGGGCGATCCAGAATGCGCAGCAGTCCATCCAGTACTACGGGTGGTCGTCAGCGAGCAGGATGCGGATGCGCTTCATAGCTTTCCTGTATTCAGCGGAACGGATGCGGTCACGGTAGTTCCGACGCCAGGCTGGGACTGAACGGTGAGTTGACCGCCCACCAAGCGTACACGCTCTTCCATGCTGATTAAACCCAGGCCGCCCTTCCTCAGCACTTGGTCGAGTTCAAAGCCATCGCCTGTATCCTGCACCTCAAGCAGGACCCGTTGCGCCCCTGTTTCCGCAGGCTCACCGGTCAGCCGGAGCTGAACCTCCGTGGCTTGTGAGTGTTTCCGGATGTTCCGCAGGCTCTCTTGGGCGACGCGGTAGAGGCACAGCGCCACATCCTTGGGAAGCGGTGACGGAACATCTTGGGCCAAAAACTCGGCCGGGATATCGGATTGCTGCTCGAAGCTGCGGCACTCTTCGCGCAGCGCGGCCTCCAGGCCCAGGTCGTCTAGGATCGCGGGATGCAGCCTCCGTGATGTTCCATGAATCTCCTCCGCTAAGCGGGCAATTGTCTTACCTAGAGACTTCAGCTTGTCCGCAATGGGGCCGCGGGCTTCGGGCGCGGCCAACAATGCGGAGATCTCCATGCCAGCAGCAGCCAATTCCTGGCTGAAAACGTCGTGCAGTTCTCGCGCCAGTTCTCGATTCCCGCCTTCCTGACTGGCGATCAGATTCGCGGTCAGCAACTGGAGTTGTTGCTGGTAGGCCCGCAACGCATCTTCGTTCTTCTTGCGCGGGGTGATATCGGAGATGAAGGCGACGCCCAGCATGCCGCTACTGGTATCGACCGAGCTCAAGCTGATCTCCAGCGGAAACTCCGTCCCGTCCTTGCGCAATCCCTTCAACTCACGCCCTTCGCCCATGACACGGTGAGCCGGATCCGAGAACCACTCGCCAATCTTCGCAGTGTGCCCGTGATTAGAACCCAAGGGCAATAGCCTACCGACCGGTAAACCGATCAGTTCCGCGCGGCTATACCCGAACATCCTTTCCATCGTTACATTGGCGAGAACGATCCGCCCTTGCTCGTCGATGGCAAGAACCGCCTGTGCCGCCGTTTCCAGCAGGGCCCGAACCGTTGCCGCGCTCTCCGAAGCCCGGCGTTCCGTTTCCCGCTGTTCGGTGACATCGTGACCCGTCACAACCACATACTGTGTATCCCGGCTGGTGGCCAAACTGGAAGACCAACTCACCAGTAGGCGGCGAGCGTCACTCGTCAGGATGTATCCTTCACGTTGCAAGGATGTTCCGCGCAGCAAGTCGGCGAATCGCTCCCGGGAGGCGGGTTTGTCTCCCGGCGGAAGAAATAGGCTGTAGTTTTTGCCTTTGATGTCCTTCAGCGCGTATCCCGACACTTGCTCCGCCACGGCGTTCAGGTGCACGATCCGGCCTTCCACGTCTAAGACCATCACCAACAGATCTTTCGCCGCATCCAAGATTGAAGAGTTGACATCGCGTTCTTTCCGCAATTCCTCCTGCTCTAGTTTGAGGTGATGGATGTCCACGAAGGCCATAAGGACGCCCTCGATTTTGTGTTCGCTGGTCCGGAAGGGCCGCACGGAGAGCATGTACCAGCGGCGATCCTCTTCGCCTTGCACCTCCCGCAGAAGTTCTTCGCCCCTGTCGATGACGGAAGCAATGAACGTCTTCATGTCGGGGATGGAGATGCCGATGCGCAGGTCGCCAATCGGGCGGCCGACGTCGCCCGGCAGCAGCCGGAGCAATTTTTCCGCAGGAGGGGTAAAACGCCGGATGCGCAGATCCTTCCCAAGGATCAGAATCGGAATGTTTACACCGCTCAGAACGTTGGTCAAATCGTCGGTAAGGCGCGCCAGTTCCGCGTTGCGGTTCTGCAGTTGCTCATTGAGCGTGATCAACTCTTCGTTGGTGGACTGGAGTTCTTCCTTGGCCGTCTCCAGCTCTTCGTTGGTGCTCTGCAGCTCTTCCATGCTGGAGAGCGCTTCTTCATTCGCCGTTGTAAGCTCTTCGTTGGTGGCGTCCTGATCGCGAAGGACGGCCTGCACGTACTCGCGCGCTTTGGCGAGTTCCGCCTGCGTGTTCAGGAGTTCTGTTTCGCCGGCTTGCTTTCGTTTCCGGGCCGAAAGTGGCTTGACCGCTTTATCCCCGCGCAGGCCGCTATCTTCAAACAGAACCAGAAAAGATTTATCCCGGTCGCCGGATACCAGCATGGGGCGCACTTCCAGATGGACTGTGCGCACCTGGCCGTCCTGTTTCAGTTGGAGGCCTTCGCGGCGAATACTTCGTCCCGACTTGCGCGCCTCTTGGATGGCAGAGCGGAGTTCCAGGGACAATTCGTCGCGAACCATTTTCAGGAGTTGGAACGTAGCTCGCCCAGGGGCTGGCCGCAAATAGGGGCTGGTATCACCGCGAAAATGCAGGATCTGGAGGTCCTGGTTCACGACTAGACCAGCGTGCGCGTAACGCTCCCAGACTAGGCGGTCGGCTTCTTTCTCCAGATCCGGTCCCAGGAGTATGGGCCTGTGTTGCCTGTCGTGGGCCTTCACCGTCTCACTGGGCGCTTGGGTCACGCTTAACGGGACTGCGGCGGCCGTGTTCTTGAAGAAGAATTTATTCTTTTGGTCGGTGATGGTGAATAAATCCGGATGCGCGCTAAGGCTCTCGGATTTTCCCAGAAGCAAAAAGCCCCGGGGCTTCAGTCCGTAATGGAAGGATCCGAGCACCTTCTTCTGCAAGGGCGACTCGAAATAGATCAAGACGTTGCGGCAACTGATCAGATCGAGTTTTGAAAACGGTGGATCCTTGGTGACATCGTGGCGCGCGAACACGCACATCTCGCGGATGTTGGGGTTGACCTGAAAGTGACCGTTCACGGGCGTGAAGTAACGCCGTAAACGCTCTTTTGAAACGCCCGCAAATGCGTCGGCCGGATACAAGCCGACGCGAGCTTTCTGGATGGCGGTGTCGCTGATGTCGGTGGCGAAGATCTGGATCGGGGTAGTCGGTTTATCTTCCAGATACTCCAAGGCGCAAATCGCAATGGAGTAGGCTTCCTCCCCTGTGGAGCATCCGGCCACCCAGATTCGCAGCGGCTCGCCGGCCGGCTTGTCGAGAAAGATCTGCGGCAGCATCTTGTCGCGTAGGGCAACAAAGACCTCGGGATCGCGGAAGAATTCGGTGACGTGGATCAGGATTTCCTGGAACAGCGCATCCAGTTCCTCGGCGCTACTTTCCAGAACCTTGCTATACGCCTTCAGGTCCTCCACTTTATGCAAGGCCATACGGCGTGCCAGGCGGCGTTTGATGGTGGACTGTTTGTAGCGGGAAAAGTCTACGCCAGAGCCGAGGCGCAGCAGCCGGAAGAACTTTCGCCAGTCCTCCTCAGTCGCGGGGATGAGGGGGATGCCTCCGATCGGTGTGGCGCGCAGAAACGGATGCTTTGCGATGCGCACCAGTTCTTTCGCGATGCGAGCCGGTGGCAAAACCATATCGACGCAACCAGCCCCGATTGCGCTGCGAGGCATGCCATCAAACTTCGCGGTCTTGGGGTCCTGCGCGAAGGTAACGCCGCCTTCCAGTTTGATCGCGCTCAATCCCGCGGTCCCGTCCGACGCGGTGCCAGAGAGAATGACTCCGATCGCTCGCGGCCCTTGTGCCTCCGCCAGGGAACGGAAGAAGTGGTCGATGGGCAGATGATGTCCCGCTGGGGCTTTTCGGCGCACCAGGCGAAGCGCTCCGTCGGCGAGCGTCAAATCGGCGTTCGCCGGAATGACGTAGACGTGATTCGGTTCCACGCGGATGCCGTCGCGTACTTCATGCACACCCATCTTGGTGGCTTTTTCTAGCAGCCGGGTGAGCACGCTTTCATGGCTGGGCTCCAGGTGTTGCACCAGGACAAAGGCCATCCCGGTATCGGTGGGGAGCGCAGTTAAGAGTTGCGTGAACGCTTCCAGGCCTCCAGCGGAGGCCCCGATGCCCACGATGAGCGGAGTTTCGACGGAGGCCGGAGTCTCGGTCGCGGGAGCCTGGCGCGCCAGTTTCTGAGGCGCACGTCGAGGAGGAGGCCCGGCAGTTGTAGCTTTCTTCTTGCTCGCTTGTTTCATCAGCGGTTCTTGGATCACGAAGCGCAGTACCGGAATCCAGCATCCAGTGTAAGCCTAGTCGTAGCGAAGAAACCATTGCTGGCCTCCCGCCCGGTCGCGGAGGCCGGCGCGACCGGGTCGGGTACTGCAATTTCGCTGCCAATCCGGAGTTATAATCAACGCTATTCGTTCCAACTGGAACGTGCACGGGGAAAATGGCGAGAGCCTCCATCACAGTTCGCGGGGCAGCGGCTCCTGGGTCGTCCGAGGACTACGCCATTCTCAACGCTCTGGCCGCCCACGTCGCGGTACTGAATTCGGATGGCGTCATCGTTTTCACGAACAAGTCGTGGAACCAGTTTGCGAAAGAAAACGGCAACCCTTCGCGCCGAGCGATTGGACCGGGTGCCAGTTATATAGGTGTGTGCCATCAGGCCGTCCTGGACGGAGCGCCCGGAGCACAAGCAATCCTAACCGGCATCCAAGACGTATTGGCGGGTAAGCAGAAGGCCTTCAGCATCGAATACCCCTGCGACTCACCCACGGAGCAACGCTGGTTCGCCATGAACGTCAGGCCCATGCAGGGCGGCGCGGTAACCGCACACCTGGACATAACCCACCACATGTCGGCGGACAACGCCGAAGAACGACATCGGCACAACCAGGAACTCAAGACCATCCTGGATAATTCGCCCGACGCGATCGTGAGACTAGATCGAAAAGTGCGTTGTGTTTATGTGAATCCGATTGCGGCCAAGGCGGCAGGCCTTCCAGCGGAAGCATTCCTGGGGAAGACGCCCGACCAGGTCGGGCTACCCAAAACTCTGTGTGACCTTTGGAGGCAAACCTTCCGGGACGTTGTTGGTTCGAGACGACCGCGGGTGATTGAAGTGGCGTTTCCTCTGGGTGAAACCGAAACCATCTGGGAGGAGCATGCAGTGCCGGAGTTCGCCGCGGATGGGAGCGTGCAATCGGTACTGATGATTGGGCGCGACATGACGGAGCGGAAGAAACTGGAGAAGGCCCAGGACGTTTACGCCCAAGAAAACCTTGCGCTGGCCGGCCGACTGCTCAAGGTGGAGGGCGAAGAGCGTCGCCGAATCGCGCGTGAACTGCACGATAGTATCTTGCAACAACTGGGCGTACTTACGGTTGAAGCCGAGGGATTGGTGAACGACTTTCAGCTTCCCGAACTTGCCCAAGATCGTCTCCGGGCACTGAAAAGCCACCTGCTTCGAGTAACCGAGGAAGCCCGCCACATTGCGTACAAGATGCACCCTGCGATCCTGGATGATCTAGGTCTGACCGCGGCTCTAGGGGCGTTGTCCAATGACTTTGCCAGGGACCAGCGCGTGATCGTGAAGTTTCGTGAAGGCCGCCAGCCGTCGACTATTCCATTAAAAGTCGCAGCGTGCCTGTACCGCATCGCGCAGGAGAGTTTTCAAAACATCGCGAAATATGCGGAAGCAAAAACCGTCACAGTCCAATTAAAACTGCAGGGAAAGAAACTGCTCTTTTCCATCGAAGACGACGGCAAGGGATTCGACAAAGCGGCCGTAAGAGGCCACGGTCGGCTGGGGCTAGTCAGCATGGAAGAGCGGTCACAGTTGATCGGCGCCACGTTCAGCATCGAGTCGAACCCAGGGCAGGGCACGCGTATCACTGTTACCATCCCCCAGGCCTGAGCCTAGCGGATGCTGTAATCGGCCCATTCGACGATCTTGCCGTCTTTCACCAGGAACACCCCGGTCAAGTGGTAGGCGACGTTGCCTTCGGGGCGGGTGAAGGCGTCGATGCGTTCGTTGACGACGACGGAGCCGCGGGCCCAGCTGTCAAGGATCTTGAAGTCGATGGATGTGGAGCGTTCCACATAGGCTCGGATGCGGGCGATGGCTTCGGGGCCCTTGACGGCGGGGACTGTGTCGGTGAGGCGATAGACGACATCGGGCGAGAGGAAGGCGGTGATCTTCCCCATGTCGCGGGTGGCAAAGCTTTCGCAGAAGCGGGTGACCAGGTCGAGGTTGCTTTTTTCCACGGCGGTGGGTTCGGCCGCTTTCAATCCTAGTGGCATGAGGGCTACAGCACCGGTGGCAAGAGTATGTAGGAACGTGTTGCGGGTCATAGGCTCCCTTCGCAATGCGGCATTTCCACTCCAGCTTAACGGATCGCGGACGGTGATTCCCGAAGCCTCTATGGTTGGGCGATGACATCAAGGTGGAAGTTGAGGCCGGACGGGCGTATACTAAATCGTCAAGTTCAGCAAACGGAGGATCAGGGTCATGCGTGGACAGTCTAGATTTGCAGCTGCGGCGGTGTTGTCGATGGTCGGGCTCGCCGGCGTTGCACGGGCTCAGGGGAATAGTGAGTTCCTCGGTCCAACACAAGCTCAGCCTCAAGCTCGAGCGGGCCGTCAGGCCACTCCGGCACCATCAGGACCCGCGCCGCGAGATTCCAAGGGCAAGATCATCATCGGTTCGCTGCCGGGCGAGCGACAGGGCCTTTGGTTGCCTGGTCCAACCCAGATTGCCGATCCAAAGGACATACCGTTCCAGCCTTGGGCGAAAGCGGTTTACGACTTTCGCCAGACGACGGAGCTGGAGCCGCACACTCGTTGCAAGGCTTCCGGTGGGCCGCGCCAGTTTGTGACTCCCTATGGTGTGGAAGTCGTCGAGATGACGGAGCTGCAACGATTGTTCATTTTCGATATCGGTGGTCCCCATACGTTCCGCACGGTCTACATGGATGGGCGGTCCCATCCTGACAATCCTACGCCGACCAATTACGGCCACTCCATCGGCTGGTGGGACGGCGACAGTGTGGTGATCGACACCGTGGGCTTCAACGAGGATTTCTGGTTTGAACGCCGCGGGCTGCCGCACACCGAGAGTCTGCATATGATCGAGCGGTTGACGCGGACGTCGAAGGATACGATGGACTACAAGGTGACCATTGACGATCCGGCCGCCTACACGAAGCCGTTTACCGGCGGGTTTGAGCTGCGCTTCCGCCCGACCGCCGAACTCTTCGAGTACATGTGCCAGCAGGCGAACTACGCCCATGAATTGATGGTGGGCAAAGACGCTACGGACAAAACGATCAGCCGCACCAGCCCGATCGTTCCCTAGAACGTTCCTTGGGTTAGAACGCTCACGCGTGTGGGGTGACGTAGCCCAGGTTAGGGTTCACCTGGCACTGGTCCAAAGTCCGAGGGCGGCTTTCGATGCCGAGTGAATGCCTCGAAAGCCGAAGCGATTCGGAACAGCATGGCTTCGTCAAACGGGCGCGCAATGAAGTCGACGCCGACCGGCAAGCTCGCCTGGATGGGGCCTACCAGGAGTGTTCCGCCCTTGCCATCGCGCTCCCGATCCCAGATCTCCGTCGTGAAACCCGCGGGGACGGTGATGGCGGGGAATCCCTGCTGCCCGATGAGCGACCAACCAATCGGAGAACGGCCGTTCACGTTTGGTTCGCGCGGCGACGTCAGCTTTCGCGGCGGGACCGTCGACATGGGCGAGACCAGCGCGTCCAGCCGCTGCTCCTGCATGCATTGCAGCAACAGATTCTGCAGCGCAAACCTGGATTGCAGGCGAGCCGACGTATCGAATGTCGTCGCCCGTTCGGCAGCCTGCCGTGCCTGCTTCCGATCCGGGAAATTCGGGTCTGTATAAAACGTTCCCTTCGAAATGAGGTCGGCATTCGTCTGGATGTTGGCATCGCCACGTTCCTGGAGATAGCGATTCATCCAGTACTTCCCTTCGCCCTCAACCGCAGGAGTGTTGAAGTTGCGGAGCGATGCGCCCGGAGGCGGAACCCCACGCAGGCCCAAGAAGAGTTCCGGCGCAGAACGCGCGATGCAGCCTTGGAACAGTTCGCCATCGGGTCCCGGGTCCACGATGGTTGCACCCAGTTTCCGAAGGTCATTGATGGCGCGCTCGACGAGATCGATGCTTTGCTCGTCGGCCTTGGCGAAGAGCTTCTTGGACATGTACTCGCGAACGACGCCAATGCGAAGGCCGTCGAGGCGCCGCGCGGCAGCGGAATCGAGGTAGGGTCGCGTCGGCTTCCGTCCGATGCTGAACGCCGTCAGTTCATCCTTCGGATCGTAGCCGGCGATGACGTCCAGTATTCGCGCAGCATCTGGAACGCTGCGGCAAATCGGCCCGGTTCGCATGCTCAAGCCAGTACCCATCATTCCTTTCCGGCTGACCAGTTCCTCCGTAGGAGCCAGCCCAACCGAGCTATTGACCGACGCCGGCCAACGGATCGATACAACGGTTTCCTCACCAATCGCACAGGTCACCAGGTTCGCTGCGACCGCGCTGGCGGAACCGGCGCTCGACATGCCTGGCTCGCGCTCCGTATCGTACGGATTACAGAACGTGCCTCCGAAGGAGCTGCGAGCTCCGTCCACCGCATACTCGGCCAGGTTCGACTTCGCCAGAATGATCGCACCGGCGTCGCGCAGGCGCTTCACGAAGGTGGCATCTTCCGGAGGGCGGTCATTCGCGTATTGCACGTTGGCGCCAGAGGTGGTGCGCATGTCGAAGGTGTCGTATTGGTCCTTGATTGCCATGACCACGCCATGAAGCGGGCCAACCAAGCGTCCCGTCCGTTTGAACTCCCGATCTTGGGCGGCGGCGGTCTCTAGAGCGTCGGGCATGTTCGAGTTGCCATCAACGCTGTCCGTCATGCTACGAGCCTTCCGTTCATCGAAGGCCCAAGTTTTGCGCGTCGACGGGCGCAGGTTCAGAGTGGACAGAGCATTGATTTGCCTGGCGTGTGGAATGGTCGTGATCGGACCGAGAAGCCCCGCCGGTTCATTCACGCATGCGTTGTTATAAGCTTTGATGCGCTTCAGGTACAGCTCGACGAGGCCCACAGTCGAGATCTCTTTGGACCGGATGGCTCGTTGAATATCGGCGATACGAGCTTCCTCTAAATGAAATCGTACTGGCGCTTTTGGTTGCGCGCCAAGGGTGGTGACGGCGGCGATGACAGCGGTCAGAATCCTGACGTGCCTGCGGATGCGGGGATCATTCGTTTGGGACATGGCTTTGATGAGGGCTTATCGCCAACAAGTATAATCCCGTTGCAACTCGGACATGGGCTCCCTCGCGCCGATCGCTTACACTCAAACTACATGCTGAACCGGGGCTATGCCTACACCACCATCATCAGCAGCAAGTACGATGGACAACCCCTGCTCTCCCACTTGGCGAGCCTTTACCCCCACTCAACTTCACAAGCCTGGCAACAAAAACTGAACAACGGCGAAGTCACCCTTGACGGCGTCACTGCTGCCGGAAGCGAAGCGGTCACGTTAGGTCAAACCCTTGTGTGGAACCGTCCACCCTGGATCGAACCAGACGCCCCGCGGCACTTCGAAGTCCTGTTTGAAGACGCTCATCTGCTGGCCGTCAACAAACCCAGCGGGCTGCCCACGCTCCCCGGCGGCGGCTTCATGGAAAATACCTTACTGCGCTTGGTGCAAAGGCAAACCCCCAACGCGAACCCTGTCCACCGGTTGGGCCGAGCCACCACCGGCATCGTCCTCTTCGCCAAAACAGCGGAGGCGGCCGCTCAGCTTTTCGCGGACTGGAACACGCTCAAGATTCAAAAGATCTACCGGGCGCTGGCGCAAGGCGTTGCCCAGCTCGACGCCTACGAGATCCTCACACCGATCGGCCTGGTACCGCACCCGCTCATCGGTTCGGTGTGGGCCGCGAGCCCCCGTGGCAAACCGTCAAAGTCATTGGCAAAGGTGATCTTACGCACTAACAGCGCCACAACATTTGAGGTAAGCCTAGGTTCGGGCCGCCCGCATCAGATCCGAATCCATCTGGCATCCATCGGCCATCCTCTGGTAGGGGATCCACTGTACGGCTCAACCGGCCAGCCGCTCGAAACTCTCCCCGGCCTGCCCGGCGATGGAGGATACTTCCTGCACGCGCAGTATCTGAAATTCCACCACCCCATCACCGGAGAACAAATCCATCTCGAGGCAGCTCTGCCGTCCGGGTTCTCACCGCATCAATAGATGCTCGGCGGGAATCAAATCAGCGTGGCCGCTGAAGCATGGTATCGGATTTGTTTTCAATATATACTGACTCCGTGCGAACTCGACTTACTGTGATGCTCGCTTTCCTGCCGCTAGTTCAGGCGCAAGACTCGCTGCTACTCAAGTCCGTCGAGCCGAGATACGACATATACAGTGAGGAACTGGCGACGGATTTTGACGTCGCGAGCGCTTCCGTGACCATAACCGTGCTGGCCAATGGGGTGCCGATTGCGCTCGACAAGTCCAGTGTTCCGCTGCCCATGGCTGTCGTGATGGCGTTGAAGGAGTATGAATTTCGGCCACAGGGCGGGCTTCCACACGGACGGCCCGAAACCGAGGCGGGTACCTACCAAGTCACGCTGAATGTTCCGATCCGCCAAAGCAAAGACCCAGCCCGAGTAAACCCGTCCGCGATTCGGGTCCGACCCGGCGTCGCGAAGGGCTTGCTCATGAAACAAGTCCGGCCGCAATATCCGGAGTATGCGAGACAAAATCGCATTCACGGAACGGTCACTCTGGCAGCCGTGATCACCGAACAAGGCGAGGTCGAGAACTTGAACATAAGCGATGGCCCGTTTATATTGATCGAGGCCGCCTACGATGCGGTCAAGCAATGGCGGCATCGGCCGTACCTTCTGAACGGCAGGCCGATCGAGTGGTTGACGGACATCCAGGTCGTTTTCACGAACTGAGATCAGATGCTGATCCTTTACACACTGGGCATTCGCATGTTGTGCCAATTTGAAGCAGCATCTATCCGACAACGTATACCCTTTTCCTGAGAGCATGGTGGCACCCAACGGATTTGCGCTGCCTGCCCACGCTCCCCGGCGGCGGCTTCGTGGAAAACACCCTGCTGCGCTTGGTGCAGAAGCACCCCCCAACGCGAACCCTGTCCACCGCTTGGGCCGAGCTACCACCGGCATCGTCCTCTTCGCCAAAACAGCGCAGGCGGCCGCACAGCTTTTCGCGGACTGGAACACGCCCAAGATTCAAAAGATCTACAGGGCGCTGGCGCAAGGCGTTGCCCAGTTCGACGCCTACGAAATCCTCACACCTATCGGCCTGGTGCCGCACCCGCTCATCGGTTCGGTGTGGGCCGCGAGCCCAAGTGGCAAACCGTCCAAGTCATTGGCAAAGGTGATCGCACGTGACATTGGCACTAACACCGGCACCACGGCATTTGAGGTAAGCCTAAGTTCGGGCCGCCCGCATCAGATCCGAATCCATCTGGCGTCCATCGGCCATCCCCTGGTAGGCGATCCGCTGTACGGCTTCACCGGCCAGCCGCTCGAAAATCTCCCCGGCCTGCCCGGCGATGGAGGCTATTTCCTGCACGCCCAATATCTAAAATTCCACCACCCCATCACCGGAGAACAAATCCATCTGGAGGCATCTTTGCCGACCGGGTTCTCATTGCAGCAGTAGGTTCACGGAACGGACTTCCCTAACGAATCGTGTGCGCGTTGTCCTTCTCGTTGTCGCACACGTCTTCGATGAGATCGGTGTCCGGCATGAGTTGAAATTGCATGCGAGTTGTCCAGGGCTTGGCGTAGAATTTCGGATCGTTGAACGTGATCTCCAGTTCCATATGTCCCACGTCGATGCGGTGAAATCGCTCGGTAGTCCGAAGAGCGTCGCTATGCGGATGACCATAGTCGTCCAGCCAGGTCTTGTCGTTGAAACCGGCAGTCTCCACAACGAACGTGTCCCCGTCCCAATGGCCGATGGACGACCCAAGCCACGCGGGATTGAGGTCCGCTGGGAAAGGCCGGCCGTCGGTGAAGATCTGCCGGAAGCGTGCGAACTCCTCATAGAGAATCAAGGTCAACCCCGGCATCTGGACGAACTTGGTCGGTGCTCCGGGAATCACCATCGCGTCGGGAATACCATGCGGCAGGCACTTCTCCGACGGGCGATTCGCACCAAACATGCGGCGATGTTCCTGGTAGAGAGCGACGGCGGGTGGCAGCATCTCCATCGAAGAGCCGGGAGCCAGGAAATTTTCCATGTTCAAGAAGCTTGGCTCGGCTGGGTTCGGCACAGGCACCCGGCGAGGCGGCAGGATGTTCGTCCAGACCCCGGATAGATCGGGTTTCTTGTCGGACGTGCGCGGCGCTGGAGCCGAAAGATTCGGCCGTCCGTCCTTGGTGCGAGGCAGTCCTGGGGTTGGATAGTCCAGCCATTGGGCGCAAAGCACCCCCGTACCGCAGAGCATCCAAACGAGTAAGGGGCGCGCACGCATATGGGGGAGTGTATCACGCAGCCTCAGTGCTTAGGAACGGTTCGCAGATGATCCGGGATGCCGGGGGGGTCACGGCCAGCCGCTCGAAAATCTCCCTGGCCTGGCCGGCGATGGAGGCTATTTCCTGCACGCCCACTATCTGAAATTCCACCACCCCATCACCGAAGAACAAATCAGTCTTGAGGCAGTTTTGCCGCCCGGATTCTCATTGCAGCAACAGAGCCTGTCATTGGCGGGTCCGAAGAGCAGCGAGCAGCTCGCGCAAATGCCGCTGGCGGAGCTCGAGTTTCGGCTTCGCCTTGCGCATTTCATCGCGCGCCTTGAAGGACGCCCAAACCAAAAAGGCTACCAGCAAGATTGGCCACCAGGCGCCGGACGACGAATCGGGGATATCCTGGCTGCGGTTTGTGGTCCAGGAGAACAGCATCGTGCCAACCACGATGGAAACAGACCCCAGCATGGGGAGGATCCATCGCTTGGTAATCGAAAGTTGAAAGCTGACGAGCGCCAAACTGCGCCTCACCTCGTCCTGCAGGGTGTTGCCGAAATTCTGTTCCGGCTCCCGCCCGCGGCTCACCCACAACGCACCGACCCCGAGCGCAAACAAGCCGAAGCTGACCCCGGATGTGATGGCGTAGATGGCCGGCCAACCGTTGGCAATCGTGATCGCGATCCAGAATGCGGCAAACACCGCCATGCCGGTTCCGACGATCCAACCGACCCATAGTCCGCGGCGCCGGGTGCGTAGCTCTCGCCGGACCCTTTCCTGTTCGGTTTGGAGCGCCTGCCGGAGCGCATCGCGATTCACGTCGTACGGCGGCGCGGTGTTCTGGGCGCGCCAGGTTTCAAACATTTGGTCAAAGTCCACGGTGCTCCTCCTTCGCAAGCTGGGCGGCAAGCGCCGCCTTGATACGGTTGATCCTCATCCCGACATTGCTTTCGCCCAGGCCGAGGATCTGCGACATTTCGCGGTAGCTGAAGCCATCCAGCATCAGCAGCGCGACCGAGCGGTTCGCCTCGTCGAGCTCCGCGATCCGCTCATAGATCCAGTCGAGCCGCGGATCACGTCCGGGAGGCGCAATGAGCAGGGGTGTGGCTGTTTCGATGTCCTGCCGGCCCTGGCCGTGCCGGCGTTCCTTGCGGCGCCACGCGAGCGCCGTGTTCAGCGCCACCCGGTAGATCCATGTAGTTGCGACGCAGTCGCCCCGATACGCCTCGACGCTGTGCCAAACTTGCACCGCGATTTCCTGGAAGAGATCCTCGCGATCTGAATGGGTGGCGCCATAGACGCGTGCCACCTTGAACAGAATTGCCTTGTGGACGTCTATCCAGCTGTCGAATATCCTGTTCCGTTCGGCTTCCAGCATCATTTCCACTTTATTAGTAGCGGGTGGGCGGACGTTTCTCACAAGCAAAGACCTTTTCCTGAGAGCATGGTGGCATCCGCCGGATTTGCGCTGGAAGGACTACGAGATGCGAACAGGGTTTACCAGAAGACCGAAAGCGAGCCAACCCGCGCCCGCGACGCAAGGCAAGAACTATATCACGCCGAGCGGGCTGCAGCGCCTCCAAGAGGAACACCGCTTTCTGCTAACCAGGGAACGCCCGGCGGTGACCGAGGTGGTGAAGTGGGCTGCCAGTAACGGCGATCGTAGTGAAAACGCCGACTATCAGTACGGCAAGCGGCGGCTGCGCCAGATCGATGGGCGGATTCGCTTTCTCAGGAAGCGAATCGAAGCGGCGGAAGTCGTGGACCCGGAAGCTCCCAGAAACGGGCAAGCGGCCACGCGAGCATTCTTCGGCGCGACCGTGCGCTATGCCAATGCCGCGGGAGTGGAGCGAGTGGTGAGCATCGTGGGCACCGACGAAGTCGATCTTGCCCGCAACCACATCAGTTGGGTGTCGCCTCTGGGGCGCGCGCTGCTGAAGTCGGCAGAGGGCGACAGCGTTGTACTCCAAGCGCCGGGCGGTACAGAACACCTGGAGGTGCTGGAAGTGTGTTATGAGCGTATTCCCGTGGAGCCGTTTCGTGAGCCACCTGGATCTTCTGTTCGGCCAGCCTCTTGAAAATCTCTCTGGGTTTAAAGAGTCCGTCACCCATCACCGGAGAACAAATCAATCTTGAGGCAGCTTTGCCGTCCGGATTCTCATTGCATCCGGAGGTTCACGCTCTCGGAAGGTGGCTGGCCACCGTCCCACCCGGTGCTTACTCAATTGGTTGTGCCGCGATTCCCCGGACGTTGGGGACGCGCAGAAATTGATACTCGGGGTGAACCCTGCGTGCAATAGAAAGCGCAGCCTCGCAGACGGGTTGCGCTTCTTCTCTCCGGTTGGTCTGCGTCAAAACCTGGCAAAGGGTTGCCTGAACTTCAGCGGAATCGGGGAAAAGCTGCATGGCCTTTTGCGCTTCCCTGAGAGCATCGTCCCATCCCTTTCGGGTGATTAGCTGCCGTGCTCTTGCGGCATGAGAATAGGCGGAAGCAAGGGACACGTCAAACGATCCGTGGAAAACGAGGATGCTGTTGCCGATGATGTCATCGGGCGTCTTTACCAAGAACTGCTTATAGGGATTCAGTTCGTCAGGTCCCCAAGCCTGCCCCGCCGCCTGATTTGTGCTGATCAGAATCGTTCCGTCGATTGTACTCGGGAAATCAGGCGCGATTCGTCCAATCGCCTGTCCCCCCGGCAGAGGTTTGCACGGAATCTGAAAGAAACTGGGATCAACAAAGGGAATTTGGGGCGAAAACCAGCAATCCGTCACGTGCCGTTCTGTAAGGTACGCGGCGGCCTGCTTGAGTCCTTGGCCCCAGTCCACATTCGCGTTGCTCATGACCAAGTACGCCTTTGAGGGACCTCCGACAATTTCATTGGCATAAGTCAGATAGTTTGGATATGCGGTCAGCGAAGAAGCCGCATGCGTCAAAACCAGCACCGCGACCGCCCAGGCTATAGCCCTTGATCGCGCAGCCAGGCTCATCGCGGTGGCGGCTGCAAGCAAAATCAAAAACGGAAAAAGCGGCAAGACGTGGCGAAGACCGATATTCAAACCCGACAACATACTGATCCCCAGAACTACAACCGGTGGAATGAGCAGAAACGCGAGTCCGCGGTGCAATTTCAGGCGCGCCGCCGGAAACGCGACCAGCAGCACCAAGAACCCGATCGTACACTTCATCAATAGAACCAGTGGAAAATAGAACCATTGGCCTGTCGCATAGATCTTGCCGAGCAGAAAGGTGGCCCGGCCCTCGTCCGCCAGGAAAACGTCACTCAAACCCCAGAGGTAGGACTGGGGCAGGATGTGTGCGTCTGCCAAAGCCAAAATAAGTTTCGTTTCCACACCGCTCTTCAGCGAACCGGCCAATGTCTCCAGCGTTGGGTTCAGGGCCGCTCCACCGGGACGGGCGGTGAAATGGAAGGCATAGAAGCTCCAGAGAGTCACGAATCCGACTGCAAAGACTGCGGCGAATGCAAGGCCGAAGCGCCCAAGTCTTCTGACTACGGGGATTGCGCTGTCCCCAGTACCTTCATGGCTGATGCTCTTTCGGCGCAGAATGTCGGCGACGGCAAGCAGGATAAGGATTGGCCCCACGAGCACGCCGCTGTGTTTCGATGCCCACGCAAGGCCTACGGCAACGCCACACAACAGGAGCCTGCCAATACCGGGTTGTTCGACGTATCGATAGAATGCATAAACGGAAGCGAAAAGAAAGCAAGTCTCCGCAATGTCGGTCGTGACCAGCGCACCATTCGCCAAAATATTTGGCTCAAATACCAGCAGGGCAAGAGCCAACAGTGCCGTGCCAGGGCCAAACATCTCCCTTCCACACAAAAAGACCAAGACCGCCAAAAAATACGTGAAGACGGAAGCGGCGATCCGAGTGCGATATAGTATGCGGTCCGCGCCTGTCGTGTTCCTGTAGATAAAATCAATGGCGCTTGTTTCGTTCGCGACCTTCGTCGGTCCCACCGCGACGGGTGGAACCTTCAGATCGAGGGAAAGAAGCGGTAGGGCAGCGACCAGTTTCAGCAGGGGTGGGTGCTCTGGATTTGCGCCAAAATCACGATGCTTCCAGTATTGATAACCGGAGAACAGGTGTACGCTCTCATCGTACGTCTGAGACTGCTGTCCTACGGACAATGTAAGCTCGATTGCCAGCACCAGCAGAAGACTGAATGCAGCGGCGAAATGTGCCCATTTAGGCAGTCTCAGTGCAGTTCCTATTTGCGAGTTTGAAATATTGCCCTCTTTACTGACCGTAGGGGCACTTTAACATGACTCATTGCCGCGCCGTAGCCTAGGCGGCGGCGCGCTGCATATTCCACTGGTACCCTCACGGGCATGCTTGCGGCGCGCCTGCGTGATATTCTCTGGAGCATGAAGCAAGGCGCCCGACATCGTTATGGTGGTCTAGCCGCTGTCATGCTTGCCGCAATGGCATGCGGCTTCACTGGCACATTGGCCAACGCGCAAAGCAAGATCTCCTCACTGCGGCCGGACGGGGTGACCTGACCGCCGTCAATGCTCTGCTCCAGAAGGCTGGAGCAGATGTGAACGATGCCAAGGAAACAGCTTTGGGCCCCACCACCGCGTTGATGAAGGCGGCCTCAAATGGCCACTTAGAGGTCGTTCAAGCATTGCTCGGAGCAAAAGCCGATGTCAACGCGATGCGAGCGCGCGATTCGGGCCCAAAGGATCAGCTGGGGGACGGCGCTACGGCGCTCGCGCTTGCCTCGCAGAATGGCCACCTGAATGTGGTCCAAGCGTTACTCGCAGCGAAAGCCGATGTCAACGGTGGTGCCATACCGGCACTGTACTTTGCGACTGCGGGAGGCAACCTGGACATCATTAGAGCGCTGTTGGCCGCGAAGCCGAATCTCGACTGGCGAGATCGCGCGCTGGGATCAACGACGCTGATGCTAGCGCTTGCGCCGAACGAATCTGTGCTTCGCAACAAGCTGCCTCGCACTGGCCGCTGGGACATCGCGCAGCTGCTGGTGGAAGCGGGGGCGAATCTAAATGTGACGGACAAGGGGGGCGTCACGGCTTTGAAGTTGGTGGTGCAGGAAAAGAGTCCAAGAGGTTTGGCGATGGTGCAGACGCTGCTCGCCGCAAACGCCGATGTAAACGGGGGGGTGCGTCTGCAGAGCCACCGCACTGCTCCCACTTGGGTCGGGAATGCACATGGGCGCTTGGGGACACACGGTATTAGGGCTGGCGGCGTCCGTAGGGAGCGTAGAGGTAGTGCAAGCCCTGCTCGAGGCGAACGCGCAGCGCGCCGTCAACCCTTCGATAGCTGTCGACGCGAAGCAGCTCGGTGGGAATACTCCTTTGACGCTGGCGGCGGCGAGGGGCCGCTCCGACGTTGTGCGCCTGCTCCTCGGCGCAAAGGCCGATGTAAGCGCAGCGGACGACAACGGCAAGACTGCTTTGATGCTGGCTTTGGAGAATGACCACCCAGAAGTGGCTGAGCTTCTCACCAGTGCGATCGCCGCGCTGGCCGGGCAAGAGTAGCCGTCGTGATGGCTTCCAGGGAAGCAGAGTCTCTTCAGTTTCTAGGAGGGCTCGTGCGCTGTTGACATTCACGGAACCTTTGTTCGTCAGCGCTGAAGCAGCGCTCCGTGTTGCGCGTGTATGTGCGTTCACTCGTGTGGATGACTTTGCCGTCGGCAGCCTTCTGTTGTGCCACGGTCCGGTAGTGAGTGCCATCGCTTGAAATGGTTCCGGTTCCTTCGGCGTCAAACCAGTACTGGTCGTCCAGCCTCGGACCTGAAAAGCTCTGGTCCTTATTCCGGACTCCCCGGATCATCACAGTGTTGGCGTCGATGATCGTGCAGCTTTCGGAAAAGTCGGTGGCAACTCCCTGATAGTTCCGTATCGGATAGAACTTCCCGTCGCAGCGGTAATCCAGGTACAGCCGATTCTGGGGTGCCAGATTATGGGCGATATGGTGCCGGATCATCCCATCTCCGAGGTCTTCAAAGACGTTATATAAGCCCACGGAGTTGGCGGTTCGGTCCTCTCTCCACTCCCCGATGCGAGGGTCGCGCTGTTGCGCATTCGCACTTGAGGTCAGGAGGCACGCGGTCAGCATGAGGACAAGCCCATTCGTCCCCGTCAAACGGCATCGGACGTACCCGTGTCTCATCGACAGACATTATGCGACACGATGGATAGGTTGTCCAGGACCTGAAAGAAGACAGGCCTGCTGCGAGCAGGACAATTCGATTATCGAACTCTTCACGAAACGGTCCCTCAGCCTCCCAGTGCATGCGTCACTCTAGGCTATATATCGAACTGTATGGTTCAGTATTGCCAGGCCCAATTCGATGCCTCGTTCGGCGCGCTCTCGGACGCCACCCGACGCGGCGTTCTGGAGCAACTCGGGCGAGCCGACGCTTCGATCACGGCCCTTGCCGAGAGATTCCACATGACCCTTACGGGCATGAAGAAACATGTAGGCGTTCTAGAGCAAGCGGGGCTCGTCACCACAGAGAAGGTCGGGCGCGTGCGGACCTGCAAACTCGGCCAACGCGAACTGCAACAAGAAGCGGCATGGATCGAGAGGTACCGCCAGCTGTGGGACGCGCGCTTCGACGAGTTGGACATTGTTGTTGAGGAATTGAAACGGAAGGAAAGAGTCGATGGACAAAAAAAGAGAAAGTGAGGCCACCCCCATGAAGAACCCCACTGTGGTGGAGCGGAAGTCCGAGTGCGAACTTGTCGTCACACGCACCGTCAACGCGCCTGCGCGCCTCGTGTTCGAGGCGTGGACCAAGGCAGACCTATTCAGGAGGTGGTGGGTACCAAGATCGTATGGGTTGGACCTGCTTTCCTGCGAAATGGATGTTCGCGTTGGGGGGCAGTATCGTTTGGCGTTTCGCCACGAAGATTCGACGATGGAGTTCTTCGGCACGTACCTCGAAGTGACACCGCACTCGCGCCTCGTTTGGACCAACGACGAAGGTGACAACGGCAAGACCATCACCACGGTGACCTTCGAGGAAAACGCCGGCAAGACGATGTTGGTCGTGCACGATCTCTATCCCTCGAAAGAAGCGATTGACAGTGGATCGACGGGCGCGATGCCCGAGGTGCTCGACCAACTCGACGAGCTGCTCGTCAGCCTGGGATCAAGTACTGAGACAAAATGATAGACGGCAAATGGAATGGCTCCCCTTCGGGGACGCATTTCAAACTCTTGTGGCCTGAAACCATGTCTGCTCGAACCACGACAACCCTCTTCCCAGCTGAGAGTTACGGCGAAAACTGGCAAGCGCATCCAAAATTACGGAATGAAGGAGGCACTCTTGTGCGGTGGCGTCTGCTGAAGCCGGATCGCCGTAAGGTTATGGTCGGCGTATGCACGTGTCAACCTTGCCGACGATTTCGGCGGCTTGCGAATTCTCACGGCCATTCTTGTCGAACCAATAGAAAAAGCCCCCAGCCTGCGCCGGGGGCTCTTCCTTAACAGCACGGGCAGCTTACCTGCTGACTTGGATACTGCTGGGGGCCAGGCCACCGCGACCGGCAGCAGTGCCTTGAGTCATGCCGCCACCGTTTGCAATAACCTTTACCCAAAGGGAGCCTTCTCCCTTGAAATACGAGTTGCTGGTCGCGCTGCGCAGTGCCTGCAAGCTGCCTTGCGTCTCGCCCGAGGCTGCGGTGGTGTATCCCGGTAATTCCACGATCATCCACGAGCCGGGGTCCATTTCACTGACCTGAACGTTCAGGGTCGGCGCTTCGCTCTCCGCCCGGACTTCGGTACCGGCGAGCACCGTGAGCTGACCGGTGAGGTTGAGTTTCCGGCCATTGCGAGAGAGGACGATCGGGTTCGCCGCTCCTCGACCGCCGGGTGCTGCAGGAGCACCCTTCGCAGCGCCTGGTCCACCCGGACCACCTTTCGCTGCGCCAGGGCCACCCGGAGCAGCGGCTAAGGCAGCAGGCGCGCCTTTCGCAGCGCCAGGACCGCCCGGTCCACCACGACCTCCTCCCGGAGCAGCAGCCGTAATCCCCATGCGCCCCATGTCGCCTTTGCACACGGCCGCGCCCCAGGCCTGCTTCATTTCACAACGCTTCTCATCGAACGCGATTCCGTTGTCAATCACAATGTAAGAATTCGGACCCATGCCGGTGGCCGAGCCGTCCTTATCGTGGATCACCGCGCCGTTCCAGCCTGAAAAACTTCCGTATTCCCCGGTGAATTGCCACCGGCGCTCTGTCGGCGGGAAGTACGCCGGCTTGGCGTTTTCGAATGTCAGCTTCTCGATGGAGTTGTTGGTGCTGACGCCAAAGCTGGTGAACAACAGGTACGAGAGGGCTCCGGCCTTGCGCGTGTCATTGTCGACATAATTGACGAACTTGGTGTTCGAAACATGATGCGTGAAGTCGTAGTATTCGTAGCCACGGACCGGGTAGTCCGCGTCCGTGCGAGGCATGGTTCGACCGTACTTGATTTCCGCCGGCGTTTTGGGAGTGCCTTTATTGTCGCTTTCGCCCACGAACAGGGAGTTCAGAACTTTCGAGGTATAGTCGCCGTGGTACGGGGCCACGCCAGGGTACGCATGCGTGTAGCCGATCGCGCTGTCGGCAATCTTCAGGCCGTCGAAGATGTGATTCTCGCCACGCGCCCAGATCGCAGCGCCCTTGCTCTTGTAGATGGTCAAGTCTTTGATCACCGTTTCCAGCCTCGCGCTGTTGGTGTCGCTGGGGTCGGTATAGGGCAGATGCGTGTTCCCGCCCAGGTTGAATTTGCCCTGCGCATTGGTGCCGCGATCGAACATCAGGCCTTCGACGTTGGAGTGGGCGACGTTGCCCGAAAACTCCCGGAATTGCATGCGACGGGGCCAGGTCTTCGCAGCCAGCTCCGTGCCTTCGAACTTACCCGTTGGATGTTCTGACAAAGCAATCCAGAAGCCTGTTGCCTCAGACCCCGCGGACACATTCCCGCGGTACGTATTGTCGGGGTTCGTGATCCAGAAGGTGGATGCCGTGTTGTCGGAAGGAAGCAACTGGTCAGTGGCATTTTGACCATTGGGCGCTCCGGCCACTCCGGTGAAGATTGCATTCGTCGAATTGCACGGCCGGCTGGGATGGCACTTGGTCAGCATCCCCAGGTTGGAAATGTACTGGTTGCCGTGTTCCACGCCATCTTCGAGGAAGTAGCAGTGCCCGACATTGTTGTACGCCACATTGTTCTGAACCCGCACATTGTTCGTGCCATGTACCGTCACGCAGCGGCTGTAAGTGTCGTGAATCGCAGAGTTCTCGACGTATTGCGCCTGCGTATCGCCAATCAGATGCCAATGGATCGGATACCTCGCCAGGTTCTCGTGCTGGCCCATGCGGAAGAATTCAACTCCGGAGACTTGCATCGTTGAGCCCGTCATCGCCATCACGTGCCCGCCGCTGAAGGAGGTCTCTGCGTCGGGGGAAGCCTGAATTTTGATATTGCGTGACAACATGCCGACTTCCGCACGCTCATCCACGCCGAAGGTGACTTGGCCGTAGTGCATGTACTCAAGTTTCTGGTCCAGCGTAATCACTTTTCCAGAGATGCTGGAGATGGTTCGTCGCTCTGCCTGGTGGGGATCGAAATCCGTTGACGCGAGAACAATCGAATCGCCTTTTTTCCAGTCACCGGCATTCAGGACTTCGACTGTGGTGCTGCCTGCGGCGGCGGTTTTTGCCAGCTTGGTCCAGGAGTCTTTCCGATTCCCGTGCAGGCTCAGGGTTCCGCCCATCAGCATGATGCCGCGGTCACCCATGACTTCAATGTCTTCACCCGGGACGGTATTGGTCAGGGTAATGGTCGCATTGCGCGTGTGTGGGCGGGCTTCCGTGCCAATCTCCAACTGCCCGTGTAACATGATCCACTCGGTGGTCAGTTCGAGATCTTTATTATCTGCGAAGCTCAGTTTGCCGTTGATCCTCAAACCGTGCAGCGCCGGCGGACTGACATCGAGGACAACGTTCATGTCGGTCCCAATGGTGACAACGGCGTCTTTGGCAGGCACCTTCTTGTCAGGCCAGGTGCCTGCATCGGACCAGCGCTTCGCGGGAGCCGGCGTAGAAGTCTTCTGCTGAGCCTGAACGACGGCATATCCGCCGAGCACTAAAACGGCTGGAACCAGCACCGAAAGGAGCAAGAGAGAATGTTTTCGCATAGTGAAACCTCCGTGATCGAGACCCACGATAACAAGTTCCAGAGAGGGTGACAAGGGACAGGAGCGCCACCCGAAGCGTTCTGTTACTATGTTCCGGGGAGGATGTCATGAAACTGAATTCCATTCGTTGGGCGGCCGTGTTGGGCCTGTCCTATCTCGCGCTGGCAAGCTTGCCCGCTGCGCGTGCGCAGGACAAGATGACGCTGCAGACATTGATTGACCGCCAGTTGATCCAGGATCAGATCACGCGTTACTACTACAACTTCGGCAAAGTGGAGCGGCAGCTCGAAGAGAGCTTCTATGCCGAGGACGGCGAGTTGATTCTCGGCACCAGGCACTACAAAGGCCATGACGGCATCAAGCAGGCATACAACCGCGCCCCCGCGGTGCCCCCTGCGGCTGGAACGGCAGCTCCAACTCCGGCCGCGCCCCCGCGCGAAAGGCTCGCTTTCAACGTGGCGATCGAGAATCCTCTGATCGTCGTGCATGGCGACACGGCCACCTCGCAGGTCATTTTCACCGAGTACCGGCAGGAGAAGGCGGGCGATCCGATGAAGTTTACGACTCAGGGCAAGGAGTACGCCACGTGGGTCAAAGTGAAAGGCCAGTGGCTCTACAAGACCCGCCAGATCGCGAGCGGCAGTAATCCACCCGAAGGCTGGAAGGAATAATTCTGGCGACCGGACCGATGTGTCCGGATCGCTTCATGTCACGATATTATCGTGCTGCATTCTTCACGCGACCCTATTCTCTCTCATGAGAATTGGGTCGAGGACCTTGTGCCAGAAGGTTGGAGATCCGAGGGACATTCCGGGCAGGGCGAGGCACAACGAATATAACGGGCGAAATAGTGCCGTGGAATGTAGAAGACACAGCGGCTAAATATGGAATCTTTAGGGGAGCAGACAAGATCAAAAATGTTTGGCTCCCGGGCGAGCGCTGCGTCTGGTGTCGGCAGAGACTGAGTCCCGAGACTTAGCAGGCATCATTTCCACCGATGCCTGGCATCGCGAGAATCGATTTCTCTGGCTGGAGATTGCCCCCTATGCTAGTCCGTATGGCGAATCTACGCTCCGTCTTTCTCTGTGCCGCGGTGACGTTCCTTTCCGGAATCGCTGCAGTCGCGCACCACGGGAGCAACGTCTCCTATCAGTTGGACAAGACCATCGCGCTTACGGGTACCGTAACAGAGTGGGAGTTCGTGAACCCCCATCCTCAGATCTACTTCGACGTAAAGAATGAGAGCGGTGAGGTGGCGCGTTGGGCGGCGGAGCTACTACCCACACCGTCCATGATGAAGAACTTCCAGGTGGGCTGGAGCCGGACCACGCTGAAACCCGGAGATCAGATCCAATTGGTGTGCAACCCGTCCAGAGTCGCGGGTGCAAAAGCGTGCCTGGCGAAAGAACTTCAGGTGAACGGTAAAGTGTGGCCTCTGGCGGCGGGCGGTGCGGGTGCTACTAAGGGGAAGCAGTGATGCGTCCATCGATTCTTCTGGCGGTCACCGCGCTTTCGATATTCGGGCAAGCGAAGCCTGATTTCGATCCTCACGACCTGTCCGGACACTGGAATCGCACTAGCCGGTTCCAAACCTTCAGCAACGTTTTCTCGGGGCAGGGAGCGACACAGGGCACGGCAGAAGCTCCGCTGACCGCGGCCGGCAAGGCAAGGTATGAAGCAAACAAGCCCGGCTACGGTCCGCGAGCCACACCCCCGGCGCTGGGCAATGACCCGATGGGCACCTGCGATCCTCTAGGCATCCCGCGTTTGTTGAACACCGAAGTGATCTCGCCGCATCAGACCATGGAGATCGTCCAAGTCCCCGGCCGCATGATTCAGTTCTTCGAGTGGCATCACGATTGGCGCGAGGTCTTCGCGGATGGCCGCGTGTTGCCAGCTGCTGACAGGATCGATCCTACGTGGAATGGGACGTCGGTGGGCCGGTGGGAAGACAACGTGTTCGTCGTCGACAGTATCGGGTTTGACGACCGCACGTGGCTGGATAAATTCGGCTACCCGCATAGCGAGGAGATGCGCCTACAGGAGCGCTACCGCCGGATCGATAAGGATACCCTCGAACTCACGATGACGCTGACAGATCCTGAAACATACTCGCGTCCCTGGGTCAGTGACACGAAGATTTTCAAGATCGATCGAGAGAAGGCGAAACGCTGGGACGAACAGATCTACTGCGTGCCCACCGAAGAGTACAAATTCAATCAGCGCGTGCGCGACGAAGCCGGGGGGAAGGGCGTCGGCAAATGAAGAAGCGACTCATCGTATCGTGCGCGCTGGGATGCGTCGCTGCGATGGCGCAGGATCAAACGGCGATCCAAGGCCACATCGGTCGTGCGAAAGCGGCAGCGGGCAGCCGATGGGCCGAAGCCGCGACTTACTTCTGCGCGGAAAGCTCCATGCCCAACCGGCCAACCGATCCCGCCATCGAGCCGACGCGTCTGTTTGACAACCTCTCGGTGATCGGGAGTGTTGGTACCGCGATCTACATAGTTCGAACCAGCGAAGGGCTGATCATGATCGATGCCGGATACCCGGAGCAGATCGAATCGGTTCTACTCACGGGCCTCAAAGCGCTTCAATTGGACCCTGCCCAAGTCCGCTCCGTGATCGTGTTGCACGGGCACTCCGATCACTTTGGGGCCGCCAAGTACTTTCAAGACACCTACGGTGCGAAGGTGTTCCTTTCGGCGGCGGACTGGGACTTGTTGGACGCTCCGCAGGCCAAAGGAAAAGGGCCTACCGTGCCGCAACCCAGGCGCGATCAAATCGTGAAAGACGGAGAACCGATCGTGCTGGGAGACACCAAGATCCTGCCGGTGCTTGTGCCCGGTCACACGAATGGTGCGCTGGCACTGATCTTTCAGGTGTCTGACAAGGGGACGAGATACACAGCGGGGTTGTTCGGAGGCACGGTCTTGTCGGCAGGTTTTGTCACCGTCGATGGCCTGCGCGACTATGTCAAATCCGTGCAGCGCTACGCGGGTATCGCAGCGGACAATCACGTGGTTGTCGAGATCCAGAATCATCCGCTGATGGATGGCTTCGCGGCGAAACTGGCGCAACTCAAGAAGCGAGGCCTGCAGGATACTCACCCCTTTGTTGTCGGTGAAGCATCCTACGCCTCGTTTCTGAACGTGATGTCTGAATGTGCGCAAGCGCAGCTCCTACGAAAAGCGAAATGATAAAATCTATTCTTGCCATCGGCCTGTTGATGAGCGCACCAATATGGGCGCAGCCACCTGGGGCTGCAGGCCCGAAGCCGGCCGCTCCCAACGCCCGCCGGGCGGCCCCGTTCGATCCCGAGGGTTACTGGGTCGCGCAGATCACGGAAGACTGGCACTACCGGATCAAGGCGGCCGCGAAGGGGGACGTCGGCGGTATCCCGGTCAACGCTCAGGCGCGTCGCGCCGCTGCTGCATGGGATCCGGAGAAAGATGCCGCGGCCGGAGAAGCGTGCAAGGCGTATGGTGTGGGAGGCATCCTTCGCATGCCTGGCCGGCTTCACATCACATGGGAAGGTGACAACGCGCTGAAGCTGGAGACGGATTCCGGAAGTCAGTCAAGGATGTTCTCCTTCGGTCAGCCGAGTGGACAGGGCGGTGATTGGCAGGGTGTATCGATTGCTTCCTGGGACCGTCAGGCGCCGGCGCTCAGCGGATTCACCTTGGGGAATGCCGGCGGCGGGGCCCCTTCGCTAAAGATCGTTACGACGAAGGCCAAGCCTGGTTACTTGGCTCGCAATGGCGTGCCTTACGGTGCGAACGCCACGTTCACGGAATACTACGATCTGCTTCAAGTGCCCGCCGGAGACACGCTGCTGGTCGTTACCGTCGAAGTCACGGACCCCGAGAACCTGAGCACGCCTTACTGGTACAGCGTGCACTTCAAGAAGCAAGCGGATGCGACGGGCTGGTCGCCACGGCCTTGCTCGGCCAAGTGAGGATGCGAAAGATGAGACTCACTCGTTTCGTTCCAGTGGTCATTTCCCTCGCTGCGGGCGTGTGGCTGCTGAATGCGCAAGGACCTGGCGGATTCGGAGGGGCAGGAAAAGGCAAGGCCGGGCCACCTCCGGTGATCGACTTCTCGGGCGCGTGGACCGGGAACATGCAGGAGGACAGCGCCGAGCGCGGCGCGGGTCCTGACCTCGTCGACTATGGCGGTGTCCCGGTAAACGAAGCGGGCCGGCTATGGGCGCTCTCCTACGACACCTCACGTCTGACCTCGCGGTTCCACCAGTGCGACGGTTATGTTGCGCCGTATTCGGTACGAGCGATCGGGAACACGCGCGTCTGGGAAGAGCGCGATCCGAACTTGCACACACTCATCGCCATTCATTGGTACTCACAGACGTTTGAGGGACATCGCGTGTTCTGGATGGACGGAAGGCCGCATCCACCGGCATATGCTCCGCACTCCTTTATGGGATTCTCAACGGGAACGTTTGTCGGGAACGCGTTACGCGTTGAGACGACGCACCTCAAGCAGGGATGGCTTCGCCGCAACGGATTGCCGGAAAGCGATCAAGCCACGCTGACGGAGTTCTTCACGCGGCGTGGGGATCACATCACGTACACTTCGGTGATCAACGATCCGGTTTTTCTTTCGGAACCATGGATCAAGACGACTGACTTCTATCGCCAGCCCACAGACCCTGGCGCTTGGTTATTTCCCTGCGATGACAGTGAACAAGTCACGGGCCGCGCGCCCGACCAAGTTCCGAACTATCTCTTTGGAACGCACCCCTATGCAGAAGAATACGCGAAGAAAAATAGCCTCTCGTTGCTGGGCGCTCTAGGCGGACCAGAAACGTTATACCCCGAGTTTGAGGCGAAGATCACGATGGCTACCCCGGCCGAAGCGCGAACTCGCATGCTGCCTGCGCCGGGTCCTTCGCAGACCAGTCGAGCCCTCGACCCGGATCCGCACGATGGCGAGATCCACGTTCTGCCTGTGCGCGGTGGCGTGTACATGTTGGTCGGCGATGGCGGCAACATCGTGGTTCAGGTGGGCGATCAAGGAGCATTCGTCGTGGACACGGGCTCCGGTCAACTCACAGACAAAGTACTCGCCGCAATTCGGCGTCTTTCGCCGAAGCCGATCCAATTCATCGCGAACACAAGCTTTCACCCGGCGTATACCGGCGGAAACGAAAAGTTGAAACTGGCTGGCTCAGATCCGAGCCTCGTCGGAACCTTCCTCGCTCTGAGTACTCCAGGGGTTGGATCGACGGCTTCGATCCTTGCGCACGAAAATGTCGTGGGACGCATGAACGGATCCATGGGGAATCCGGCCACGCCGCCCGAGTCATGGCCGATCGACACCTACCTCGCGGATCGCCTGCGTAGATTTCACAACGGCGACAGCATCGAAATGTTCTACGCGCCCAACGCAAGCACGGATGGCGACAGTTTCGTTCACTTCCGCCGGGAAGACGTGATCGTGACGGGCGACGTGTTCAATACCACGCAGTATCCATTCATCGACGTGGCAAACGGCGGCAGCGTGCAAGGAGAAATCGAGGCGCTGAATGCGATTCTTGGCCGCACCGTTTTCCAACATTCCGGGGAAGGCGGAACTTACGTCGTTCCTGGGCGCGGGTACCTGTGCGATGAACACGAGGTGGTGGAGTATCGCGACATGGTCGCAATCATTCGCGACCGTGTGAAGGCGATGATTGCCAGCGGAGCCACGCTGGCGCAGGTCAAGACGGCCAAGGTGACAGCGGACTACGATACTCGCTACGGCGCGAACAGCGGTGCGTGGACGACGGAAAACTTCGTTGAGGCGGTCTATGCGAGCCTCAAGACACCACCTCAGAAGAGCAGCAAATAAGAGCTTGGCCATGACGAGGGCGGTTGAAGGGTTCGTTCTGACCCGGGTTCAAGAAACTCTGTTGAAAGTGTCGTAGATTAGGTCTCTATGCACTTTCATGGGCTGGATCTCAATCTCCTGGTGGCATTGGACGCGCTCATCACAGAGAAAAGTATTTCGCGTACAGGCGAGCAGATCCATCTCAGCCAGTCCGCCACCAGCGGGGTTTTGGCGCGATTACGGGGGTACTTCAACGACGAACTACTGGTCCCCGTAGGGCGCAAGATGATGCTGACTCCGCTCGCAGAAGAATTGGCGGAACCTGTACGGCAACTCCTGCGGCAAACCGAAGGGATCATGCATCGGAATCCGGCATTCGTACCTTCGAAGTCTTCCCGGGAGTTCCGAATCATTATGTCCGATTACGTTGCCACGATCCTCCTGAGCCGGGCTATGCCGATGCTGGAACAGCAGGCGCCCGATGTGTCGATCTTGATTGACACGGGTGGGCGGCGCGATGCGCTGGAAAGGGGGGAGGCCGATCTGGTGATTCTTCCTGAACAGTATCTACTTGCCGGGCAGCCCAAGGAGGAATTGTTTAGCGACGAATTCGCGTGCTTGGTGTGCGCGAAGAACAAAGCAGTCGGCAATTCCATGACGCTGAAAACGTACCGTAGCCTTGCGCACGTCGTGGTCCGCTTTGGAGAAAACCGCGACCTGCCAGGATTCGAGCAACGCATCCTGGAAACAGCGGGGATTCATCGTAAGATTGCCGCGGTCGTGCCGTCGTTCGCGTTAGTACCGCAGCTTGTGATTGGGACGACTCGAATTGCGACCATTCACCGGAGATTGGCGATGTATTACGCGCGCCATTTGCCACTGCGCGTTCTAAAACCTCCCACAGCGTTTCCACCTTTAAAAGAAGAGATGCAATGGCATACTTACCGGGAGGCAGACCCCGGACTGCGGTGGCTGCGCAGCGTTTTCAGATCCGCGATTTCTCCGTCGGTCTAATGCGAACGATTGACCACACCTCCGGCGAGATTCATCACCGGATTGGATGATTCCAGAACAAAAAACAATTGTTTGCCGACCGGGCGTTCCGCTATCGTTTCAAGACGCTGCACTGCGGTGTCCGTTGCACAAGAGAGGTCAAACTATTTATGAGACGTTCGGGTTTAGGTATTGTTCTTGGTGCCGGGGCCGTGGCGATGTTCTGGGTATCGGGGGCGGGTGCGCAGTCGGCGGCCCGATCGAAGACGATTACCGAGGCTGATTGCCTTGCTGCGAAGCTGGGCAACAGCATTCCTAGCTCAGCCATCGGTGAGCCCGTTGCGGCAGTCACTCTCAGCGAGCCGCGTTGGAATGTGGCGGGCAAGAGCGGCGGACCGTATTGCTCGGTCAACGGCTCCATGGCGCCCATGGATAAATCTCCGAACGGCAGACCGATCAACTTCCAAGTGGCGCTGCCTGCGGAGTGGAATGGCCGCTCTGTGCAATTGGGTGGCGGCGGCATGAATGGAACGATCCCTGGGCTCGCGGGCGCGCAGTTGACGCAGGGCTACGTGACATACGGAAGCGATTCCGGTCATCAGATCGGCGGTTTTGGTGGAGGACCTGGCGGTGCCCCCGGTGGGCTGCCTCCTGGTTTCGGAGCGCCGAAGGGCGGTCCTGGCGGAGCTAAAGGTGCACCTGGGGCTCCCAAGGGGCCCGGTGGACCTGGGGCGGGGAAGGGCCCTTCTGGTCCGAACCCTGCGGACGAATGGAGCTTGAGCGATGAGGCGATCCAGAACCTCGGCTACATGCAGATGAAGAAAACTCACGATGCAGCGATGGTGCTGATCGAGCGCATGTATGGCGCGAAGCCGAAGCATAACTACTACGTTGGTTCCTCCCAGGGAGGGCGAGAAGCGCTCACTGTGGCGCAGCGTTATCCCGGCGATTATGACGGCGTTGCGGCGAACGTGCCGATTGTGAATTTCTCTTCCTTGATGCTGGCTCCGGAACTGATCCGCATTCAAGAGAAGCCTGCGGCCAACTGGATCACACTGGCAAAGATCAACGCGATTCGCGGCGAGTTCATGCGGCAATGCGACAAGCTGGATGGCTTGGTCGACGGCATCATGAATAACTACGTGGCGTGCCGCGCGATCTTCGACGTCAAGCAGGGCGGGAAGAACCGGCATCCGTGGACGGCGAAGCGCTGTCCCGGCAATGTCGATCCAAATCCGGCCGACACCAGTGCGAATGCGTGCCTGACGGACGGGCAGATGTCGACGCTCGAATTCGTCTATACGCGGTATCCGTTTGCCGAGCCGTTGGCCAACGGTACGAAGACTTTCGGCATGTGGCTGCCGAATACAGATCCCAGCGGCAGTGGGCTGATCATGCCTGCGCGATACCAAGGGCAGGAAGGCGCGGCTGCGGATGCCGGCAAGCACAGCCACTTGGGAGTTCTTGGCGTCACCGGATTCCTGATGAAGGACCTGACTGCGAACCCGCTCGATTATGTGGAGGGTGGCAAGTGGTCGGCTCGGCGCGCGGAACTCTCAGCTTGGCTCGATTCCACGAACCCCGATTTATCCGCGTTCGAGAAGCGCGGCGGCAAAATGATCGTCGCCATCGGGACGAACGATACGTTGGCTTCTCCGGCATCGCAGCTCGACTACTATCAGGCGGTGTTGGACAAGCTGGGCCGATCGAAGGTTGATAGCTTTGCGCGCCTCTATGTGTTGCCGCAGACCGGTCACGGGCTTTCGGGTAACATCTACGCGACGGATGGCAATGGCAAACAGATCGAGTCGAAGCCGATACCGAATACCTTCGATCGCTTCGCGCTGCTAGTGGATTGGGTGGAGAACGGCAAAGCTCCCGGGAAATCGATCCAGGTCACAGCGGGCGCACGCAGCTTGCCGATGTGTTCGTACCCGGAGTATCCCAAATACAAAAAGGGCTCTGCGGAAGCTGCGGACTCCTACACCTGCAGTACGAAGTAGTGGCCCGTAGCTCCGCGCTTAGCGGGTGCGTTCCTTAAAGAACTTGAAGATCTCCGGCATGCTCTGCGTGATCACGGTTCCGTGATCGGCGCCGGGCAGTTCCATATACTTGAAGTCCTTCATCTTCAAATCGGTCGCGGCCTTTGCCCAGCGACGGCCTACGTCGACAGGCACCACCGTATCCGCATCGCCGTGGGCCAGGAACAGCGGCATTTTGTCCTTCACCGGACCCAATGATTCCGGTTGCATGAGGAACGCGGCCGGGGCCATGGAAGCGACCGCTGCCCATTGATCCACGTGCTTCGGTCCGAGGAACAGCGCGCCGGCACCACCCATGGAGTGACCCATCAGGTAGGTGCGACTATCGTCAATCGTGAATTCTTTGCGCACGATGGCGAGGACATTCATCACGTCTTTCTCGCTGAGTTCTGCCAGATTGGGCGGTTCCGGAGTCGGTGGTGGACCGCCCTTCGCCGCACCGGGCCCTTTACCTTTGCCTTGTCCCGGCGGCCCATTCATCACGATCACCGGTGAACCAAACCATCCCTCAGGGTTGTAACCCATGGGGCCGACCAGAACGTAGCCGCCTGTGTCAAGGGCGGAGTAAAACCAGACCACTGGGGCGGAGAGAAAGTAGACCACTCCACAGGGTGGAGGTGCCTTAGCTTGAAGGAGTTGCGGGGGTGGCTGGAGCGTAGGCCTGCGACCCGCGTTGCGGGGCGCGTTTTAGGCCGGAGC
>CALQCC020000035.1 GCA_943328975.2 Bordetella parapertussis
GCAAGCTCGATGGTCATCGTGACCTCTGGGCCTTGGCCAATATCCTTGGCCGTTCGCCTGTTTCCAACGCCACTCCGCAACCCAAAGTGGCGTAAGATGAATCTGCCCGCCGTGTTGACCTTCAACTAAACGCGGGACACCATCCGAAATATTTTACTCATATTCAAACTGAGCCACTACCGCCACGGAGGTAGTGGCTCAGTTTGAAATCAGCCCCTATTGACAGTGGTTTGAGCATCCCCCACGCTGGATCAAGCTACCGGTTAGAGATTGGCCTAACAGTAAACGACGCGATGGCTGGACGGTCCCCACCAAAAAAGACCTTAAGCCTCATCCTGATTTGGTGCTCAATTGGACCACCATTGTTAAAAAACTCAGGGATGTTGAAGGTCTCCTGAGGGCTAATCGAAGCCTGGGTCGCCCAGTAGAGAGCGAAAGGATACATCTCCTCATCGCTTGTGGTTTGTCGCCATATCGAAGGAGTAGCATTCCCGGCGCTCTCTGAAAAGTACAATCTAGCTTGAATCAGTGGCGTAGATGTAGCTTCGTTACCGGTATTCCTGGCTTGGAACTCTCCGACGCCGAATAGCTGTCCGTCAGCAACGTCGATGACTCGCCCTTCTAGTGGCTTCCCTTCGTAGAGCAACACGACCTGAGTACTATCTGCAATTGGCGTTAGCGCCTTGGCCTTCCATACGTCACGCTCCGCCTCAATTGCCTTCTTTCCCTCGCGTAGCGAGCGGATTGAAGCTGCGAGGTCGTTATGGTCCAGGTAGACGGTTTTCGTAAGAAACCAGCCAAATACTACCATCCAGAAGAGGCACGTGACCCCTGCAGTAACTAGACCGGGGCGCACGGATTCCCCCAGTCCATCCCCGATTGCTCTCCAAGACCACTGGCGATACTTCTTCTTGCCGTGGAGGAAAGTGGAAATCGCGACCACACCCACGACAACGAAGATCGAACCGATGATTCCTGGGGTGGTAGTCCCCATCGAAGCTACACCGGATTCCCAGGCTCTATCCAGCAAACGAAGAAGCTGCGGCATAGCGTCTGGTATCCAGAAAATCTACCACGCCACAGGGATCCGCGCGAATTATTTTCGCCAAACTCAAACTGGGCCACCACCGCCACGGACCCCCTGTTGACTTGCCCCCCCAGTCGAGTACAATCGAAAGGTTCGCAGCTATTCCCCCGGAGCAACGAAAGAGACGTTATGTTGAAAGCCCGCAAGCCACGCCTGGAAGCGCAGTCAGAAGAAAAAACCTACTCGTCGGCAGACGTGGCGGATATCGCGGGCGTAAGCCTGCGCCAACTGCAGTGGTGGGATGAACGTAAGGTCGTGTCGCCCCGGCACGAAGGGCACCGCCGCGTTTACTTCCGCGCGGAAGTGGTGGAGATCACAGTCATCGCCGAATTGCGCCGCAAGGGTTTCTCGCTGCAAAAGATCCGCCGCGTGTTGCGTTTCCTGCAAAAGGAAATGGGCCGCCGTCTGGCGGAAGTTTTGCAGGCCGAATCGGATCTGCACTTAGTCACCGACGGCAAAACAATCTACCTCGAAGACCAGCAGGACCGGATTATCAACATCCTCAAAAACGCCAAGCAGGCCATGTTCCTGGTTTGCGTCAGCGATCAAGCTCGCCGCTTGGGCACCCCTGGCCGCAAGCCCCCCGCCCGCGTGGAAGCAAGCACCGCCGCGCGCCGCACCCGCATCGGCTAAACGGCTTCAGACGCAAAGGCCGGTAGCTGGTATACTGTAGACGCCTGGAGGCTCTTTGATGCCCACTCGTCGTCACTATTTGCTGGTCCCCATCGTCATCGCGGTTGGTTCGATCGCCGCTGGCCTTTTCTCCGGGGGCGGCGTATCCGCTGCTACACCCTCAGAAGACGCCGCGACCCAAAGCTTGCGAACGTTCTCCACGATTTACGACGCGGTGGAGAAGAACTTCGCCGACGAAGTCAAAGCCGAGAAATCAGTCTACAAGGGCGCGATCCCGGGCATGCTGCACACTCTGGATCCGCACTCGAACTTCTTCGACCCGCGCGATTTCCAGGAAATGCGTGAAGGCCAACGCGGCGAATACTTCGGCGTCGGCATGACCGTGGCAACGCGGAACAACCAGACCATTGTCATCGCTCCCTTCCCTGGATCGCCCGCTGCGAAAGTCGGCTTGCGTCCTGGAGACATGATCCAACTGGTCAACGACAAGAAGACCGAGGGCATGTCAACCACTGAAGTCGCAGACCTGCTGCGCGGCCCTCGCGGCACCAAAGTTCAAGTACAGGTAATCCGCGAAGGTGTGGATCAACCCGTGGTATTCAACATCACCCGCGACTCCATCCCCCGTTTCAGTGTCAGCGGCGGCTTCATGGTGAAGCCCGGCATCGCCTTCATGCGTGTCGAATCCTTCAACGAAAACACCAGCCAGGAAATGGAAGATAAGTTCAAGAAGTTGGGCGAGAAGAACGTCCAGGGCTTAGTCCTCGATCTCCGTGGCAATCCCGGCGGCCTACTGAACGAAGGCGTGGACGTGGCCGGACATTTCTTGAAGAAGGGCGACCTGATTGTGTTCCATCAAGGCCGCAGTTCACCGAACAAGAACTACACTGCCCGCACCGACGGAACGGGCAAGGACTATCCCGTCGTGGTGCTGGTGGATCGCTACACCGCCTCTGCCGCGGAAATCGTAAGCGGCGCGCTGCAAGATCATGATCGTGCTTGGATCCTGGGTGAGAACACCTTCGGTAAGGGCCTGGTTCAGACCGTGTTCCCGATGGGCGACAACACCGGCTTGGCGTTGACGACAGCGCACTACTACACCCCCAGCGGCCGTTTGATCCAGCGCGACTATTCAAACATCAGCTTCCTCGATTACTACTCGCACTCGAATCTGGAAGAGAAGAACCTGCAGGACGTAAAGACCACGGACTCCGGTCGCACCGTTTACGGCGGCGGGGGCATTACGCCGGATGAAAAGTACGAACCGGCCAAGGCGAATCCGTTCCAGATCGCCGTGGGCCGCAAGGATTCGTTCTTCAACTTCTCCGCCAAGTACTTCGGTGCTCGCGACACCAAGCTCCCGCAGGGCTGGGAACCGGACCAGGCCATCCTGGACCAGTTCCGCGCCTATCTGAAAGAGAAGGAAGTCACCTTCACCGACGCCGAGTTCACGGAAAATCGCGATTGGATGCGTCGTCAACTGAAGCGCGAAATGTATATCGCTGCGTTCAGCACCGACGAAAGCCAACGGGTCCAGTTTGAACAAGACCCGATGGTACTCAAGGCGCTGGAGTCGATGCCGAAAGCAAAGGAATTGCTGGGCACCGCCAAGAACATGCTGGTCCGTCGCATGAAAGCGCAAGAGACCGCGCCGATCGCTGCGAACGTACGCTAAACTCAAAAGTTGAATCCTCAAATTACCGTTCTTGACGCGGGCGGCCAGTACTGTCACTTGATCGCGCGCAAAGTGCGCGACTTGGGCATCTACGCCGAAGTCGCCGCCAGTGATACACCTGCAACTCAGCTCGCGGGCCGTAAAGGCATCATCATCTCTGGCGGACCCGCCAGCGTGTACGATCCAGCGAGCCCGACCATCGACCCTGCCCTATTGCAGAGCGGTGTACCCGTGCTCGGGATTTGTTACGGGCAGCAGCTCATGGCGCACCTGCTCGGTGGCCGGGTGGAAAAAGGCGAGCGCGGCGAGTACGGTTTCGCGCAGCTTGAACCCCTGAAGACCGATTCCCTACTGCGCGGCATCAGCGGCAAACAACAGGTCTGGATGTCGCATCGCGACTTGGTCGCCGCGCCGCCAGAAGGCTTTGACGTCCTGGGAAGCACGGCCACCTGCGCGGTCGCAGCGATCGCTTCACCCGCGCGCGGATTGTACGCAGTGCAGTTTCATCCCGAAGTGGTCCACACCGAATGCGGGCCGCAGATTCTCTCCAACTTCGTGCTCGACATCTGCGGATGCCAGCCCGATTGGGACCCCGCCGGCCAGATCCAAACCGTAGAGGATCAGATCCGCCATGCAGCCGCCGGACGGAACGTCTTCTTCTTCGTGAGCGGCGGTGTGGATTCCACGGTAGCCTACACGCTGTGCCTGAAAGCGCTAGGCGCGGATCGCGTGCATGGCACCTACGTCGACACCGGACTCATGCGCGAAGGCGAGACCGATTTCGTCCGTGCCAACTTCTCCACGCTGGGTGCCCGCTCCTTCGCCATCGAAGATGCCCGCGAACAATTCCTGGGAGCTCTAGCCGGCCTCGCGGGCCCCGAAGCCAAGCGCCACGCCATCGGCGAAGAATTCGTGCGCGTACAGCAACGCATCCTCGAATCCGAGCATTACCTCGACGGCCAGTGGGTTCTGGGTCAAGGCACCATCTATCCCGACACCATCGAATCCGGCGGCACCGCGAAAGCCGACTTAATCAAGACCCATCACAACCGCGTGGCCGGGATACAGAAGTTGATCGACGAAGGCAAGATCGTAGAGCCCCTGGCGTCCTTCTACAAAGATGAAGTCCGAGCCGTAGGCCGCCAACTCGGGCTGCCCGAAGCTCTGCTCGAACGCCATCCGTTCCCCGGACCCGGCCTCGCCATCCGCTGCCTGTGTTCTGAAGAATCCGGCGTGGCCGAAAAATTACCCGAGGGCTGGAAGCTCCCCGTGCGCTCGGTCGGCGTGCAGGGCGATTCCCGCACCTATCGGGCAGCGCTCGCGGTAGCCGACTTCCCCGCCTCGGACGAAGAAACCGCCAGCCTGATCAACCGCATGGACAACATCAACCGCATCGTGGTCACGGTTTGGAGCGCCTCGGATCTCGGGGTGATGCAATCGGTGCCGAGCTTCCTCACCAGTGAGCGCCTCGATCGGCTGCGCCTCGCCGACGCCATCGTGCGTAAGCTGACGCTGGAATCCGGCTTCGACAACGACGTGTGGCAGTTCCCCGTGGTGTTGATCCCCTTCGGAACCCCCGGACGCCCCGACTCTGTCGTCCTGCGCCCCATCTATTCGGTGGACGGCATGACCGCCAGCGCCGTACGCATGCCAGCGGAACTGCTGGCTAAGCTCGTACACGAACTGCGCGAACAAACCGACGTCGCCGGAATATTCTACGACATCACCAACAAACCACCCGGCACCATCGAGTGGGAATAACGAAAACAAAAAGGGCACCGGCGTTTCCACCGGTACCCTTTTGCTTTTCTTAGCGTGAAGCTAAGTTATTGCTGTTTGCCCTTGCCGCCGCCCGGACCGCCCTTACCTTTACCAGCGCCACCACCACGGCCCTGGCTGGAAGGAGGAACCAACTTCGCGACGCGCAGATAGACTCCCATGGTTCCGTACATCTCTTCGCTATGGGCGATGTTGCCCCATAGTATGGCGTTAAACGGTTGCGGACCACCAAACGCAGCCGCTTTGGCGTCGTCGTGATTCGTTGTATTGATGCTGGCGTAGGCTGCATCGCACAGCTCGAAGGACTTCTTCAAGGCCGCCACCAGATCGGTCTTGAGGGTCATGCCACGTTCAGCATTCAAGGTGGTCGGCGTACCGGCGATGGTGCCGCAGGTTCCGGCTTGCGCGTCGGCAATGTGCCCGACCACAGCGGCGAAGGTCCGCGAACCTTCACCCGGGACCAACGTGTATTGGGCTTCCGGCATTTCTTCGGCTCCAGCCAGAATCTTCGTCTTCTGTCCCGCATACTGGCGCTGGATTGCTGCCACTGACGCCGAAGTATCCTGCGCGTACAACGACGCCGAACAGGCCGCTACAACAATTAACAAGGAATTTCGCATAGTTTCGTTTTCTAGACCTTTCTCTTACAGTATTGTAGCCCTATTGCTTCGGGGCGCCCGGGGCCGGACCGCCCTTGCCTTGGCCTGGAGCCGCAGGAGCGTTGATCGCGCCTTCATCCCAATGTTCGTCCGCCTTGCCGTCTACAAAACGCCACATGTCGTAGTGGGTCGTCGTGTAGGTCTGACCAGGATTGCGCGGGTCGGGACGCTCCACACGATTCATGACTGCCACCAGATCGCCTTGCGCGAGCACTGCGACAATCTTTGGATTCCAGTCCTTCGTGCTGGCCGGGATCTGTTTCGGAGCAGCTTTACCAAACGCAGCCATAATCGGCGCACGGCCGGACCCGAAACCCGGGTTGTGCTGAATATAGCGCTCGGTCAACCACTTGTCGGCTTCGCTCCAATGTCCGTAGGCGAGCAGGTCGAAGACGATATGCATCGCAGCTTGTTTGTTGCGATTCAGCACGGGATCTTTGTCGGTGAAGAGCGGCGCGGGGTCGTCCGCTCCGGTGACAGGGACGGCTTGACCGTAAAGCGCGAAGAACGCGGCGGCGGTCAGAGTGACTAGGGCAAGGATACGTTTCATGGGTACCATCGTTAGCCAAGCCCTGCACTGGTGTCAAGCCCGTCCCGTACAATGAAGATAACGATGCGTAAACGGGGACTGGCCGCCGGACTCTCTATCCTTTTCCTTTCTGGCGCGCTGGCGGCAAAAGGTCCCATCCTCGAATGCGGCTCCTACATCGTCAAGGCGCAGGAAGAAGCTTTCCTGCACCTGCGTCACTCCGTTCGCCGCGTAACCGCCCGTCTGGCCGCCGCGGACGTCGCTACATCCAGGGCCGCCCGGGCCAACCAGGATGTGGGCGAAATTGCAGTCATCGGCGCTGGCAACGGCGTGGTCGGCCTGCGCAACCCGTTCGACTTGGTTTCCAAGACCGTTTCCTTCACTCCCGACGGCGCGGGGTACAAAGTCTCCTCCGGTTCCGATACCTTCGATACCGCCGCATCGTTGAGCGGAACCAAACTCCCCTTGGAGGACGACGACACCGAACGCATCGCCCTGCCCTTCCCGTTCCGTTTCTACGGGGCCACCTACTACGAAGCGTTCGTGAACTCCAACGGCTCACTCAGTTTCACCGCCGGCGACCTCGATTACAGCGGCGCCTTCGGACACTTCGCGGCCGGCCCACCCGCGATCGCCGCACTGTTTACGGACTTGAATCCGCCTTCGTCGACCAACGGCGTCCGTCTGCTGAAGGAACCCGGCCGCCTGGTCCTCACCTGGGACAACGTGCTGCTAGCCACCGACAACTTCTTCAACGCCGGTCAAACGTTTCAAATGCGCCTGTATCCCACCGGCCGCATCGAACTGACCTACACCTCCGTCAGCGCAACGCTGGCAAAGGCAGTAGCAGGATTGAACCCCGGCGGCTTGCAGGCCGTAACGCTGGCAGATCTTTCCACCACCACGGATACCTTCACCACCGGCATTGCCGAATCCTTCACCTCTACCTCGGCGCCGGACATCGACATGATGGCCGCTGCACAACGCTTCTATCAAACCCACGACGATTCCTACGACTACCTTGTGGTCTACAACGCCATGGGTATCGCAGCCGACGCAGGCATAGTCGCCTACGAAGTCACAACGCGCAGCAAGGGAGACGGCTACGGCGACACACCCACCGACACCGGCCTCGAATACGGCTCCAAGCGCCAGTTGCAGGCGGTGCTGAATCTAGGACCCACGATTCAATACCCAACCGACCCCTTCGGCACCGTGGCGAGCCGTGGCTCCATCGGCGATACGCCCGTGTCCATCCTGGCGCACGAAACAGGACACTTGTTTCTGGCGCTAGTGAGCGTCCCATCCCCCACCAGTTCCACGTTCCCGCCCATGCTAGGAGCAGGCCTCGCCCACTGGGCGTTCCCTTTCAACAGCGACGCCTCGGTTCTGGAGGGCAACCGTATTGAGGACCTCGGCCCCAGCGCAAATCCGCGCTACCGCACCACCGCAACAGTGCAACACTATTCTGCTCTGGATCAATACTTGATGGGCCTGCGCGCTCCCCAGGATGTGCCGCCCACGTTCGCAGTGCTCAACTCCGGGCTGGCAAACTCCAGAGGCCCGCAAACCGGCATCGTCTTCAACGGCACACGACTCGATATCCCAGTGAACGACGTAGTCAAAGCCGCTGGACGGCGCACTCCGGACGCCACAGTGGCCCAGCGCAATTTCCGCTTCGCCTTCATCATGGTTGTGGATGAGACCGCGGATCTCTCCGCAGGCACTCCCGCCGCGGCCGCCATCGCACAAGTGGACGGCTACCGGACCGCCTTCGAATCCTTTTATACGAAGTCCACCGATTTCCGCGCGACTCTTTCGACCACTCTGCGACGTAGCGCAACGCTGTCTCTTTCTCCGGCGGCAGGAGTCGCCCTCAATGGAACCGGCCTCGCCTCTATCGAACTGGCTTCGGCTGCGACGGCACCCGTCAGCTTCACCATCGAAACGCCCCAGGGCATTGTGGGTGCGCCCGCCTCCGTGACCATCCCCGCCGGAGGCAAGAAGGTGGATTTCAACGTCACCGGCACCCGCGTCGGCGTAGAGGAACTCCGCGCTGTCCCAAACAACACCAGCTTCCATTCAGCCCTCGCCCGAGTGCAGGTCAGCCCCGTGACGGATCTGCGCGTCTCGGTGGTCGGGGGCGACAAACAACAAGTGGCCGCAGGCGCTCTGCAACCAATCGTCGCGCGCGTCGTCGACCAGAACAAGCTGCCCTACTCGAATCAGCCTCTAAACGTAGCCGTATCGGGAGGCGGGACCATCAGCGCAACCACTGCCATCACCAACGCCTTCGGCGAAGCTTCCTTCACGTGGACCCCAGCCGCCGGAAGCTTCAACACCCTCACGTTTACGATTCCCGGTGTCCCGTCCTCAGCAGGCACCGCAACCGCCCTCGGCATCCCCGCTGTTTCGACCGGTGGCGTAGTGAACGGAGCCTCCTTCCAGGCTCCGATCGCGCCCGGAGGCTTCGGCAGTATCTTTGGAGGCAGTCTCGCGGGAGGAGCGCGTGCCTCTGCTACAGGAACCAGCTTCCCCACAGCGCTAAGCGGCGTCCGCGTAACGCTCAACGGAACCGGTGTGCCCCTGACCTACGTATCCGACACGCAAATCAATTTTGTCGTTCCCGTCAGTATTTTGCCAGGCACCGCGCAGTTGCTCGTCGAATCCCCTCTGGGAACTTCGGAAGCCATGCCGGTCCAAATCGCAGCCACCGCACCAGGAGTGTTCTTCAATACCTCTACCGGCGCTGGTGCGGTCCTAGTGGCCGGAACCGGAACCCTCACACAGGTCCGGCCTGCCAAGCCCGGCGAATTCCTCGAGATCTACTGCACCGGACTGGGCCTTTCACCAACGGCCACGGTGACGATCGGCGGCATCAATGCCCCGGTGAGTTACGCGGGTTCCACGGTGGTTCAGGGATTGCAGCAGGTAAACGTGCAAGTACCCGCAGGGCTATCCCCTGGCTCCCAAGCACTAGTCCTCAGCATAGGCGGGCGCCTAGGCGGGACTCAGGCAAATACCGTACAAGTCCAAGTCACTTCTGGCCCCTGACGTGCATCCTTCATGCCGTCATGTCCAACGGCATCGCAACCAACGCCCTCACCTCCGGCACCGACAACTTGGTCCGGTACCTCGATCTACTGAGTACCCGTCAAAAGCTGGTCGCATCCAATCTGGCCAATGCGGATACGCCGGGATACCACACAAAAGATATCGACTTTCAGTTCGAGTTTATGAGCCTGGTGAAAGGACAATCTCCCGAAACCATCGAACCCCAAGGTCTCTATGAGAAGCCCGACGGCAACAACGTGAGCGTGGACCGCGAAGCGCGCCTGCTCTCGGAGGACGCCATCCGTTTCAACATGGCAACCACTTTGGTACGTGGCAGTCTCGAATCGATCCGTAAAGCGATCCATGAAGGCCGGCAGTAAGCACAGGAAACACACCCATGAGCCTCTTCTCCGCACTCCAAGTCAGCGCCTCCGGAATGTCCGCGCAGCGCACCCGCGCCGAAATGCTGGTCGAGAACATGGCCAATGCCGAAACCACCCGGACGCCGGAAGGCGGCCCGTATCGTCGCAAGGATGTGGTCTTCTCCACCGACACACAAGCCTCCCCGTTTTCCGCTGTGTTCCAAAAGGAGCTTGGCCAAGGCGTACGAGTCGCTGACATTGTGGTCGACGACCGTCCTCCGGAGATGCGCTACATGCCCGGCCATCCCGACGCCGACGCCAATGGCTACGTGGCCTTTCCACACATGAACCCAGCGGAAGAAATGGTGGACCTGTTAAACGCTTCCCGATCCTATCAAAGCAACGTCGCCGCAATGTCAGCAGTAAAGGACATGCTCAACCGGTCCATCGACCTCATGCGCTAACAGCTCGCGAACACCCATGACCATCTCTGGCATTTCCGGCATCACTCCCATCACACCCCTGGCACCCAGCGGCATCGACGCGGCAGAATCCAACCCCGGCGGCGAAGCGTTCCACGCCGCGTTCACCGATGCCCTAGCCAAGGTGGAAGGCTTCCAGCAGAATGCCGAAGCCAGCATCAATCGCTTCCTGTCGGGCGAAGGCGAAGAACTCCACCAAGTCGCCCTCGCCACCAAACAAGCCGAGCTGTCCTTCGATCTCTTCCTGCAGGTCCGTAACAAAGTAGTCAATGCCTATGAAGAAGTGATGAGGATGCAGGTTTGATCCAACTCGGCCAGCTGTGGGCGAACCTCGTCCCCAAACAACGCATCCTGTTGATCACCGCTGTCCTGGCGGTGATCGGCGGACTGTTTGCGGTGCAGCGCTGGAATAACGAGCGCGGCTATGAACCTCTATTTTCCGGCATGTCTCCTGAAGACGCTGGCGCCGTCACTGCTAAACTGCGCGAGCAGCTCACCGAATACCGCCTCTCCGATGGAGGCGCGACCATCCTGGTCAAGTCCGACCGTGTCGCGGAGATGCGATTGCAGTTAGCCGCCGCCGGACTGCCGCAAACTGGACGCCTAGGTTTCGAGCTCTTCGACCAAACCAACTTCGGAGCCAGCGAGTTTACCGAACAAGTCAACTATCACCGGGCCATCGAAGGCGAACTGGAGCGTTCGGTAATGAGCCTGCGCGAGGTCGAACGGGCGCGCGTACATGTGACGATGCCCAAGGAGTCGCTATACCTCGAAGCCCGGCAACCAGCCAAAGCCAGCGTCCTAGTGAAGCTCCGCCGTGGAGCGCAATTGAGCCCGCAGAACATCGCCGCGATCACCCAGCTCGCCGCCAGTGCCGTACCCGGCTTGCAGGCGACGCAAGTTACCGTGCTCGACACGGCCGGCAATCTCTTGAACCGTCCACGCCCAGCAGGATTGGAAGACACCTCGCAGGCCAGTGAAGCCGTCCTCGAATACCGCAAAACGTTGGAGCGCGACGTGCAACTCAAGATTGCGCAGACACTGGAACCTCTGCTCGGCCCCGAGCATTTCCGCATAGGCGTCTCGGCCGACGTCGATTTGACCAGCGGAGAACAAAGCGAAGAGATCTTCGACCCGAACAAATCCGTGATGGTCAGTTCGCAGACCACGCAGGACATGCCCGCCCCCGGCTCTGGAGCCAACGAAGCTGCAGTCCCTGGAACGTCCTCAAACCTGCCGCGCGCAACGGCGGCCCAAGCCAGCGCCGCAGCCTCGGTCACCAGCTACGGACGCAAGACTGAGAACACCAGCTTCCAGACCAGCCGCATCGTGCGCCACACCAAGCTTGGTCAAGGCGGGGTGAAGAAACTCTCTCTATCGGTTCTCGTCGATCATTCGCTCCGCTACGACCAGGGCAAGCCCGTCGTCGAAGCACCCACGGCAGAGAAACTACAAGTCATCAAAGACCTGGTCACGGCCGCAGTGGGAATTGACACCAATCGTGGCGACATCCTGGTCGTCGAGGCCTTCCCATTCGAGTCCACTTTAGCCGCACAACCGCTAAACACCGACCCACCCGCATCCGGCAAACCCGCCTCACCCACCGCACTCCCGTTACCGGAGTGGCTGCAAAAACTGATCGGCCAGTACAACCCCATGGTCATCGCTGGGGTCGGCGCCGGCCTGCTCCTTGCCCTATTAGGAGGGGGCTTCTTCCTGTGGAAACGAGGCAGGAAGAAGAAGGGTTCAGCAACGGTGGAAGGCGACAAACAACTGAACTCGCCCGCCGCCGACGCTGAGAAAGAAATGGAAGCGCGCCTAGCCGAGCAGGTCGCGGCACAACAGAGGCAGGAGGCCGAGGCGATTCTCTCGCTCAAGATTCCTGCGGTATCCACGAAGAAGACCGACGTGCTGTCCAAGCACATCGCTACAGAAGTAAAGAAAGACCCCGTCGCGATGGCGCACGTGGTGAGGAACTGGCTCAATGGTGAGTATCAGCGGTAACGAGCAGATTCCGGGTCTGCGTAAAACCGCCATCCTGCTGCTGATGATCGGCGACGAGGCCTCTAGTGCCATCTTGCGCGAGCTCGATGCCGGAGAGGTCGACGAGATCAGCCGCGAAATCGCGCGCGTACAATCCTTGACGCCGGAAGAAGCCGAAGGCGTGCTCGAAGAGTTCCATAAGATGGTGACCGCTCGCGACTACGTCATCAAGGGCGGCGTGGACTACGCCAAGAAGCTGCTGATCAGCGCGTTCGGCGAAGAACAAGCTCAGCGCATGCTCGACCGGTTGATGAAGTCGCTCGGGACCGAGTCGCTCAGCTTTGACGCGCTCCAGAAGACCGACCCCCAGCAACTCTCCAAGTTCATCCACAGCGAGCACCCGCAAACCATAGCCCTCATAATTTCCCATCTCAATCCCTCGCAAGCCGCCGCGCTCTTGGCGCAGCTGCCGAAAGAAATGCGCGGGGACGTGGCCACCCGCATGGCCAGCCTGGATCAAATTTCACCCGACATCATTTCCAAGATCGCCAACGTGATCGGCCTGAAGCTCCGAGCCCTCGGCGAGATGAGCCGCGAATCCTATGGAGGCGTGGATGCCGTCGCGGAAATGCTGAATCGTTTAGACTCGAACGCGACCAAAGACATCCTCGAAGTCATGGAGACCGCCAACCCTCCACTAGCCGAACAGATCCGCCATTTGATGTTCGTCTTCGAGGACCTAATGCTGCTGGACGCCAATGCGATCAAAGAAGTTCTGGCCAAAGTGGACCGCAAGATTCTCACCGTCGCGCTCAAGGGCACTTCGGAGAAAATGAAGACCCACATCCTGCAAGCCATGAGCCAGCGCGGCGCCGACATGATGCGCGAGGACATGGACGCCATGGGTCCCATCAAGATCAAAGAAGTGGAATCGGCCCAGCAACAGATTATCTCCGTGGTGCGGCAACTCGAAACCGAGGGCGTGGTCAGCCTGAAGGGAGCCACAGGAGAACAGTATGTCGTCTAGGCTCTTCCCTGGCGGAATCGAGGGTGGCGGGAGCGACAGCGGCGAGATACGCCCCATCGTCTGGCGACAAGCCGGCGGTGGAGCGGGAGGGCCCTCGGCGCAGACCGGACCCACAGCAACGGCGAGCGTCCCGCGCTACGGAGCCCCACCCATTTCCGAGGCCGCGATCGAAGCGCGCGTGCAAGCCGCCTACAACCGGGGCGTCGCGGACGGCGAGGCCACCGCGCAACAACGCGCAGGAAGCTTGGCTGCGCCGGTTCTCTCTAGCTTCGGCTCCATCGTGAAGGAACTCTCCGCAGCCCGAAAACATGCGCGCCAGGAAGCCGAGGAGTCGATGGTCAAGCTGGCTCTGGCCATCGCACGCCGCGTTCTGCACCGCGAAATGGCCACCGATCCAGACGCGATCTTGGGGTTGATCCGTTCCGGTTTTGATCGCTTGAACGCCCGCGAGATTCACAAGCTGCGCCTCTCCCCTGGCGACGCTCAGATCGTGATCGACAACAGAACCGACCTGGCCATTCCCGATGCAGTCGCGATCGTTCCCGACGGGGGACTTCCCCCAGGGAGCGCGATCTTCGATACCTCCCGAGGCGAACTCGACCTCTCGATACAAACCCAGCTCGAAGAAATCGAGCGAGGCTTCACCGACCTAGTTGTTCAGAGGAAAAAATGAGCGCTCCCTCACCGCGGCTTAGCGAGTATTTCGCAGCCCTGCAAAAAATGGACACCGCCCGGTACTCAGGCCGCGTGCGAGAACTCACTGGCCTCCTGGTCACCGCCGACGGTCCCGCCGCGGCCGTAGGCGACCTGTGTGAAATTCGCGCCTCGCAGGATCGCAAGATCCGCGCACAAGTCGTAGGCTTCCGCGATGGACGCGTCTTGCTGATGCCTCTGGAAGACACTGGTGGCCTGCAAGCCGGCGACACGGTCGTCGCCCGTCCCGAAGCCGCCCGCGTCAACACCGGTCCCGGACTTCTCGGTCGCGTCCTCGACGGCTTCGGCCAACCCATGGACGGTGGACCACCCATCGAATCCAACGAATCCTACGACCTCTATGCTGCCCCGCCCGGCCCCCTTGAACGCGAGCCCATCACCGAGCGCTTAGTCACCGGCGTCCGAGCCATTGACAGCCTACTGCCGTTCGGGAAAGGCCAACGCATCGGCATCTTCGGCGGCTCCGGCGTCGGCAAAAGCACCCTCCTGGGCGCCATGGCCAGCCATCACTCCGCCGACGTCAGCGTGATCGCCCTCATCGGCGAGCGCAACCGCGAAGTCCGGGAATTCATCGAACATGATCTAGGACCCGCAGGCCTAGCCCGTGGCGTGCTGGTCATTGCCACCTCTGACATGCCCGCCCCGCTGCGCATCCGCGCCGGTTTTGTCGCGCTCGCAGTCTCCGAATACTTTCGCGACCAAGGCAAGAGCGTGCTGCTCGTCATGGACTCGGTCACTCGCCTCGCCATGGCCCAACGAGAAATCGGCCTGGCGGCCGGCGAACCGCCCAGTCAGAAAGGCTACACACCCAGCGTCTTCAACCTGCTCCCTAAAATGTTTGAACGAGCGGGCAACTTTCAGAAAGGCTCGATCACCGGCTTCTTCACCGTCCTGGTCGAAGGCGACGATTTCAACGAACCGATCTGCGATGCAGCGCGCGCCATCCTGGACGGTCACGTCATCCTCTCGCGCGAACTGGGAGCCATGAACCACTACCCGGCCATCGACATCCTCAATTCAGTTAGTCGCCTGGCTAGCAAAGTCGCCCCGCCCGAACAGCGCAGTGCGGCCGCCAAGATGCGGGAGGCGTTAGCAACTTTCCGCCAATCCGAGGACCTCATCAATCTGGGAGCCTACGCGGCTGGCTCCAATCCGGGTCTCGATTCTGCCATCCAGTTGCGGCCTCGCTTGCTCGAATTCCTCAAACAACCCCCCGAGGTGAGTGAGCCCATCGAGAAAACACTCAGTAGCCTCTACGCCCTCACCCGCTCATGAAGAAATTTTCATTCCCCTTAGACCGGGTCCTTTCCTGGCGGCAAACGCAGACTCGGCTGGAGGAAGCGAACCTCGAACGCCTCACTGCGGAATTTCGCTCACTTGAACTCCGCGACGCGGCGCTGCAACGCTCCGTGCGGGAAGCCGGCGTGAAGCTGACCTCCGCCGGCTTCGCATTTCCCTCTGAAATCGGAGCATTAGAGCACTTTCGCGTCTCCGCCAACGCCCAATGCCGTCACTTCGCGATATCCCGCGTGGCCCTGGAAAAGAAGATCGCCCTGCAGACCCAGGTCGTCATCCAACGCCGCCGCGACGCCCACTTACTGGAGCGATTACGCGACAGCCGCCTCACGCAGTGGCGCTCCGCCGCCGCCCGCGAAGTCGAACAACAGGCCGAAGAATCCTACATGGCCCGATTAGCCCGCGCCACGCCATTCCAATAAGGGAGCGCAATGCGGTAGAATGACCTATCGGGATTTGGTCTTACCGCCTCGCTGGATTCAGAACCACTGATCTGGAATATTGTTTGTTCTCAATATTGGAAACGTCCCGGCGGCGACCTACGTCTTAAGTAATGCGCAGAGTGGAAAGGAACCCGGACTAGATGCCGCACTCCAGGCACCATTGCCTGCGCACGCTCGTATTGTCTCTTCTCGGATCGTGTTCGTTGATGGCACAGCAGGCCCCCGCGCCTCCCAAGCCAGGGAACCCGTTTGAAACCGTAACCGAGGCCCCCGTTGCTCCCCGCGTCGCCGCCGAGGCAACCGACGTCATCGACAGTATCGAATTTCGAGGATCGCGCCGTGTCCCCCAAGACACCCTGCGCGCCATGATCTTCACCAAACGGGGCGACGTTTATAATGACCAGTCCCTGCACCGCGATCTCATCACGCTGTGGAACCAAGGCCGTTTCGACGATATCCGTCTGGAACGCGAGCGCGCCGATACCGGTGGCTGGATCGTTCGCTTCATCGTCGTCGAACGCCCCGTGGTCCGCACCTTAGAATTTGAGGGGGCCAAGACCGTCACCACCTCCGACATTCTGGAACGCTTCCGCGACCGCCGCGTCGGCCTCAGCGTCGAATCGCAATTCGATCCCAACCGCCTTCAACGCGCCGTGGTTGTTCTACAAGAACTGCTAGCAGAGCGGGGTCGCCAGTTCGCCAAAGTCACCCCTGACATCCAACAGCTACCCCCCGCCTCGCTGGCCATCACTTTGCGCGTCGACGAAGGCCCCAAGGTCAAGGTTGGCAAAATCAATATCGAGGGCAACACGGTCTATAGCGATCGCCTCGTGAAGCGCGCCATGCGCGTTCTGAAGCCCACTGGCATCCCGTACTCGATCTTCGCGGAAAGCCTCTTCGCCAAAACGTTCGATTCCACCAAACTTGAGGTCGACGGCCAGTTGATCTCGCAGTTCTATCAAAAGAACGGCTACTTCATGGCCCGCGTTGTGGATCAGAAGGTAGAATTGGGCGACGGCGGCAACGGCCAGTTCCGTCTGCCCGTGATTCACCCCAACAAGCCCGGCAAGAAAGCCGACGTCACTTTGACGATTGAAGAAGGCCGCCGCTACAAACTCAACAACGTGAACTTCGTCGGCGTCAAACTCTTCAGTGCTCCCGAAGCTCTGATGCGCCCCGTTTTCCAAATGGACCAGGGCCAATACTTCTCCACCGAGAAGCTGCAGAAGGGCCTGGACGAACTCCGCAAACTCTATGGCAACTACGGCTACATCAACTTCCTAGCCGACCCCATCCCGGAAATCGTCCCCAACACCGACTTGGTCAACCTGACCCTCAACTTCGACGAAGGCAGTCAGTTCTTTGTCCGCCGCATCGATTTCTCCGGCAACACGACCACCCGCGACAAAGTCATCCGCCGCGAACTCATGATCGACGAAGGCAACTTCTACAGCGAGAACCTGTGGGAACTCAGCCTGCTGCGCCTCAACCAGCTCGGATACTTCCAGACGCTGAAAAAAGAAGATGCCGTGGACATGAAGACCGACACGCGCACCAACACGGTCGACCTGACCCTGAAGGTTCGCGAACAAGGTAAGAACTCGGTGCAGATGAGCGGTGGCGTTTCGGGTATCCAAGGCAGCTTCCTGGGCTTCCAATACTCCACCAACAACTTCCTGGGCTTGGGCGAAACACTAAGCCTGTCCTCCAGCGCCGGCACGCGTTACAAGGACGTCCAGGTCAGCTTCACCGAACCCTATTTCCTCGACCGCCCCATTCAGTTCGGCGTGTCGGTGACCATGAGCCGCTTCAGTTACAACCAAGGCCGCGAAGCCTCGGTGCTGGCTGGCGCCAACCTGATTCCCTTGTATAACTCCGTGGGCGCGCAGAACCTGCTCAACTACAACACCAACACGAAGGGTTTCTCGGTCTTCTCCAGCTACCAGTTGAAGCGCAGCTTTGCCCGCGTGGGTATCAGTTACGGCTTCAACATCCAAAACGTAGAGACGCTCACGGAATCGGCCAAGCAGTATTACAACTACTTGAACTTCCAGCAGATCAACGGACCGAACCAGTTGGATGGCATCACGACCTCCTATATCCAGCCGACGTATTCCTATAACTCCACCGACAGCCCGATGATCCCGACACGCGGCACCCGCGCCTCGGCCAGCCTGCAGTTTGCGGGCGGATTCCTCGGCGGCAGTGTGAACCAGATTCAGCCCCAGATCGACGTCGCGCACTTCCGTCCGGGCCTCAAACCCAAGCACGTGATCGGAATGCATTTCCTGGGCAGCTACGTAACCGGCTTTGGCGGCAAGACCGCCCCGCCCTTCAACCGCTTCTTCATGGGTGGCGAAAACGACGTTCGCGGCTTCCAGCTCTACACCGTCAGTCCGATCGCCTTCATCCCCATCGCGGCCACCGTCAACCAACTTAATAACGACGGCACTCCGCGGCAGCAAAAAGGGATCGTGGACACTGCGACAGGCGCAGTCGGCCTAGTCAACGCGACGCAACAAATGCCGGCTTATCAAATGGTGTTCCCGGGCGGCGACACCAAAATGGTGGCCAACTTCGAATACCGCGTCCCCATCTTTGGACCGGTCACGCTGGCGGCCTTCTTCGACGCGGGTATGAACCGGCTGTCCAACCAAAGCCAGCTAACGCTGAACCCCAGCCGGATCTTGGACTTGAACAATCAATTCCCGGAAGCGGCATTTAAAAACCGCGCCGTGGTGGCCTACAACACACAACTTATCCGCAGTTCCACTGGCTTGGAGCTCCAGGTTCTGATGCCGGTCTTTAACCAGCCGTTCCGCATCTACTGGGCCTACAATCCAACCCGGGTCCGGGACTACATTCAGCCGCCCATCGTGGCCGACCGTAGCTACTTCCCGAACTATCCGTCATTCATCAATTCCGTGGCCACCTTCGGCCAGCCTATTCCGATGTTTGAGCGCAAATCTATCTTCCGTTTCACAATCGGACGCACGTTCTAGGCATCCCCGACCGCATGTTAGGATGGTACAAACCAATGAGGAGTTTCGCTGTGACTAAATTATTGACCGCACTCACCGTGTGTCTCGGACTTGCCAGTGGCGTTCTGGTGGCCCAGACACCGACCAAGATCGGGACCATCAACCTGCAGGCGGCCGTTCCCAACACCCAGGAAGCCAAGGCCTCCACGGCCAGGTTGCAACGGGAATTCGTCGAGCCCCGCACCAAGGCCCTCGAAGCAAAGCAAGCGGAAATCCGCGACTTGCAGGACAAGCTGCAACGCGGAGGCAACACCCTTTCGCAGACAGCCAAGGATGACCAAACCGCGGTCATCAACCGCAAGACCAAAGACTTCAACCGTGAAGTGGAAGACTACCAGGCCGATAGCGACGACCGCCAGCGCGAACTCCTGGCCGATTTCAGCAGCAAGATGCAGGCCGTGATCGCTGATTACACCCAAGCCAACGGTTACGCCGTAATCTTCGATACCGGCAACCGAGACACTTCAGGCTTGGTCTGGGCGTCCACCGCCATCGACATCACGCAAGCCGTCATCGACGCCTACGACAAGGCCCACCCGGCAACCGGCGGGACAGCCCCGGCTCCGGCAGCCTCCAAACCGGCCGCGACCCCTGCTCCGGTAAAGCCGGCAGCTCCCGCGAAGCCTGCCGCTGGCAAGCAATAAGATCTAACCAGTAGTTCAAAGGGGCGGGCCTTGTGCCCGCCCCTTTTTCTATTGGTGTCGGCGCGCCGTTACTCGAAGATATCTTCGGATCGAACTTCCAGCGACAGTTCCGGCACGCGCAACGTGGGCACTTCCGCGAGCCCATTCTCGCACTGATACATTCTCTTGGAGTTCGGGTCCACCAACCACACGTGGGGCACTTCCCAAGCGCGATACTCCTCCAACTTAGCCCGGACTTTCGACATCCGGTCATCCGTCGAAAGTATCTCGATGACGATGAACGGCGGGGAGGACCGCACAGCCTCAGTGGGGGCATCCGGATGAATGATGGACACATCGGCAATGAAGTAGAGCCTGTCCCGCACTCGAAGGCGCAGTTCCGGCCGCGGATAGACCTTCAGCGTTTTGCGGAGCGCCATGAAGAAGGAGATTAACAGAGCCTGTGTCGTTGAGTGGAGATTATCGGGCAAGCCACGCTCCACAATCTCGCCATCCAGGTACTCTTTATCGAGATCAGGAAATGCGGTGTGCAGATACTCGTCGACCGAAATAGCGGCTCTCTTGCCCATGTCCTAAGAATAGCGCCGTCGCGATCTTCCCCCCCAATAGAAAAAGGGCGAGCACGAAGCCCGCCCTCTCTCAACCTACTTGTAAACAATTACGCGACTTCTTCGGTCCAGTTCTCGAGCACCGACTTGACCTTCTGCGTAAATTGATCGCCCAGCGCGCCGTCGATCAAGCGATGATCGAACGTCAGACCGAGGTACGCCACGCTGCGGATCGCGATGGCGTCGTCGATGACCACAGGTTCCTTCACCACGGCGCCGACGCCCAGGATCGCTACCTGCGGTTGATTTATTACCGGGGTTGCGAACAAGCTGCCGAAGCTGCCGAAGTTCGTGATGGTGAACGTACCCGCCTGGATTTCATCGGGACGCAGCTGCCGCGACCGGGCGCGTGCCGCCAGATCTACAATCGAGCGCTGCAGGCCGACGATGTTCTTTTCGTCCGCGTTACGGATGACCGGAACAATCAAACCGCCTTCGAGCGCCACTGCGATGCCCAGATTGATGTCGCGATGATACACGACGTTGGTGCCATCGATGGAGGCGTTCACAATCGGGAACTCACGCAAAGCCGAGCACACCGCGCGAGCGATGAACGGCAGGAAGGTAAGACCAAAGCCGTACTGCGCCTGGAACTGACCCTTCATCTTGTTGCGGATCTTCACGATGGTCGTCATGTCCGCCTTGTGGACGGTAGTGACGTGCGCTGACGTGCGCTTGGAGAACACCATGTGCTCGGCGATCTTCTGCCGCATCATGCTCATCGGTTCGACCTTGTGCGACGCTGCTGCGCCCGGCATCTGCATCGGTTCGCGAGCAGGAGCCGGAGGAGGCGGAGGCGGCACATTCACAGGCTGCGTCGTCACGGCCATCTGGACCGGAGGAGGCGGCGGGGGCGGCGCGGCCTGCACCGGAGGAGGTGCATACGCAGCCACCGGAGTAGGAGCAGCGGCCGGAGCAGCGCCACCAGCGATGAACGCTTCCAGATCCTGCTTGGTGATGCGGCCACCCGCACCCGTTCCGCGGACCTGATTCAAATCAACATTGTTTTCGCGCGCCATCTTGCGCACCAGCGGTGACAGCGGACCCGCGTCTTCCACAAGGGCCGCGGCTGCAGGTGCAGCCACCGGAACAGGAGCAGCAACCGGAGCGGGAGCAGGAGCAGCAACTTGTGCCACCGGAGCAGCCTCGATAACGGGCGCGGCAGGAGCAGCCACAGCCGCTCCGTCATTGATACGAGCCACAACGGTGTTGATCCCAACGGTCTGGCCTTCGGCCACAAGCACGTCGGCCAAAGTACCGGCAGCGGGCGACGGGATTTCAGTGTCGACCTTGTCGGTGGAGATCTCGAAGAGCGGTTCGTCCCGCTCCACTCGCTCACCCGGCTTCTTCAGCCACTTCGTCAGAGTACCTTCTACAATGCTCTCGCCCATCTGGGGCATTACGACATCAATCATGATCTCTCCAATAATTTCAGACTGCGTCCAAATATTTTCCCAAAGTGATGGGTCAGCGCGCCCACCACATCCGCGCGACCGGCGTCACAGCCCAAGGCCCGCATGGAAGTTACCGGCTTCGTCAATCCACAGGGGACGATGTACCGGAAATAGTCGAGGTCCGTATCCACGTTCAGAGCAAACCCGTGCGACGTGACCCAGCGGCTGATATGAACTCCGATCGCCGCCACTTTTGCATCACCCACCCACACACCGCTAGCGCCCGCCACACGGCCGCCCTCGATGCCAAACTCCGCCAGCGTGCCGATCAAAACAGCCTCGATGGCCCGTACATACGCCACCACGTCCCGTTGCCATTCGCGAAGATCCATAATCGGATACCCCACGATCTGCCCCGGCCCGTGGTAGGTGACATCCCCGCCCCGGTCCGTCGGATGAAACTCAATTCCCGAACGCTCCAGCACTTCCGGAGACGCCAGCAAATTCTCACCATGCCCGTTGCGGCCCATCGTTACCACGTGGGGATGCTCGACGAACAACAACTGGTCGGAAATTTCGCCCAGCTTCCGCTGACTCACCAACTGCTGCTGTAACGCAAACGCGGCAGCGTACCCCAATCGACCTAGATCGCGGACCTCACACAATCCAGACGCGACTGCGCCGGGAAGGGTGACTTCCGCACTCGGATCGATAGCGGGGCAACTAAGCATTAATCGCCTGACCGTAAACCGCGTTGAACGCTTCGCCTACAGCTTCGTAAATCGTCGGATGCGCGTGGATGGTGTGGATCAACGTATCGACCGTCGCTTCCGCTTCCATCGCCAGCACACCTTCCCCGATCAATTCGTATGCCTGCGGGCCGATAATGTGGACGCCCAAGACCTCGCCATGCTTCTCGTCGGAGACGATCTTGACGAAGCCGTCATGGCTGCCCAGAATCGTGGCCTTGCTGTTGCCCGCAAACGGGAACTTGCCGATGCGGACCTGGTAACCCTTTGCACGAGCCTGCGCTTCGGTCATGCCGACGCTGCCAATGCCCGGATCGGTGTAGGTCGCGCCGGGAATGCGATCCTTGCGGATCGGCGTGGCTTCTACGCCCGCGATGTGCGCGATGGCGACCATGCCTTCGGCCGTCGCAACGTGCGCCAACTGCGGCGTTCCCGCCACGATGTCGCCGATCGCATAAACGCCCGGCTCACCCGTGCGTTGGTACGGATCCACCTTGATGAAGCCGCGGTCGGTTTCGATCTTCGTGCCCTCGATGCCGATGTTCTCGGTATTCGGCTTGCGACCCACGGCGACCAACAACGCGTCGGCTTCGACCGTCTCGGTCTGACCGTTGGCCAGCACCGCTTGGAACTTCACACCCGTGGCAGTCCGCTCGACGTTCTCCACGCGAGCACCCGTCTCCACGCGAATGCCTTGCTTCTTGAAGACGCGTCCCAATTCCTTGGAGACTTCTTCGTCTTCGACCGGCACCAACCGCGGCAGCATCTCAAACACCGAGACCTTCGTGCCGAACCGGTTGAAGCAGGATGCAAATTCCACACCCACCGCGCCCGCGCCCAATACCGCCAGGGTCTTCGGAACTTCGGTGAGATTCAGGATCTCAATATTGGTCAGGATCTTCTGCGGATCGGGCGTCAACCCCGGCAGCATGCGCGCAACCGAACCGGTGGCGAGCACAATGTTCTTGGCTTCCAGAATCTGCCGGCCGCCTTCGCCCTGCACTTCGACCTTGCCCGGACCAGCCAAGCGGCCATAGCCCTTGATCCAATCGACCTTGTTCTTCTTGAGCAGGAACTCGATGCCCTTGGCGTGTTTGCCAACGATCCCGTTCTTGCGCTCGATCACCTTGGGGTAATTCAAGCGTGCGTTTTCGCAGTGAATCCCTTCGGCTTCCGCGTGCACCACGCGTTCCCAAACCTCCGCTGTATGCAACAGCGACTTGGTCGGAATGCAGCCTACGTGCAGGCACGTTCCACCCAACTTGGGGTCTTTCTCAATCAGCGCGGTTTTGAGGCCGTATTGGCCCGCACGAATAGCGGCAGAATATCCACCGGGCCCGCTCCCGATGATGATTACGTCGTATGTCATGAGTGAACTTTTAGTTTAGCAGGGGAGCGCAGCGCCGCGGAATGCCGTTTGGCAAGGATGCGGGCCAGCAACCGCCTTCCCGTTGGCACTGAACTTGCTAGTTGAGGAATGAGCTTCTGGGGCATTTGTTCCGCTGCCCCGCTTGGGCTCCAGGAGGAAACACGAAATGAATTCACTGAAAGTCGCCGCGAGCTTGCAGTTGCTCTGTTCCGCCGGATTCGCCCAGAACGTGGGCCTCACCTTTACCGGAAATGCCGCTCGAACCTCAGGCACGGGCTTTTCCATGTCCGGAAGCGCCTCGATCACGGGTTTGGGGAGCGCTGTCCTATCCGGAGCCGGCGTTCTGACGCAGGCCCTGATCGACGGACAGAATACGGAGCCGATTCCTGGCAGCTTCTCGCTGATCTTCCCCGACGGCGCTATTTTGTTCGGCTCCTTCTTCATTCCCTCGGTCATCCTGATCCCGCAAATTGGGGGCGCCATCTCAGCCACGGGCGTCATCACGATCACCGGCGGAACGGATCGCTTTGAAGGTGCGCGTGGCAGGATTGACCCCATCACGGGAACCGGCACCGTCACCAGTTCCACCACTTCGTCATTCTCCATCGCAGGCAACGGCACGCTGAATTACGGTCAAAAGCTACTCCCGCAGTTCGTGTCTGGTGGCGGGTGGTACACCGCCCTCTACTTCGCGAACTCCGGCACGGCGCCCGTCTCGTTTCCCGTGAATTTCATCGCCGACAACGGAACGCCGCTCAACATCCCGGCGCTGGGCGGATCATCCACCACTGTGTCCATCCCCGCAGGAGGCTCCGCACGCATCGAGGCTCCGAATACGGGCACCTTGAACCAAGGCTACGTCTCCGCAACGCTGCCACCCAACGTGACCGGCTACGGCATTTTTCGGCAAAGCGTCCCGGGGATCGCCGATCAAGAGGCCGTTGTGCCGCTATCTAACGCAGGCACCACCGCCAATTCCCTCACTTTTGACGACACCAACTCCATCACCGCCGCAGCCATCGTAAATGCGAGCGATGTAGCCACCTCTGTAACCATCACAGCGAAGAGTGCCAACGGAGGCTTGCTGGGGACAGCCAGCGTGCCACTCGCCGCCAAGAGCAAGACCGCCGTCTCGTTGCGCAGCGTCGCCGGCCTGGGTGCGATCGCGAACAGTCGCGGCTCGGCCACCTTCACGGTCACCTCAGGAAGCGTCGCAGTGCTGGGCCTCCGCTTCTACGGCTCGGCGTTCACCTCCATCCCCGCAACCGAAAAATAGCGAACTCGCGCCCACGCTACAATCAGAATCTACGGAGGCTGATGATGCGTACTTTGAGAGTTCTTGGATGTGTGGCAGCACTAACGGTGGGGGCCTTCGCGCAAACCCCGTCAACGATCTCGATCTCTGGAAATGCCTTTTTGACAGGTGGTACAGGCTATGGCCTGAATGGAACTACCACTATTACTGGATTGGGCACCGCAATTCTGTCCGGCTCCGGACAAATCGATAACAGCCTGCTGACCGGGCAAAGCTCCGGCTCCATTCCGGGGAACTTTACGTTGATATTCTCCGACGGTGCCATTCTCTATGGCGCGCTGTTCCCTCGGGCATCCTGATCCCTCAGGTCGGCGGATCCGCGTCCTCCACTGGTTCGGTGACCATCACCGGCGGAACAGGCAGATTTGAGGGAGCTCGCGGCGTGTTCGGATCGCTGACCGGGTCCGGTACCGCCACCGGCTTTACAACGGCGACGATATCGATCTCAGGGACCGGCACCTTGAGCTTTGGCCAAAGGGTACTTCCGCAATTCGTCTTCGGCGGAGGCTGGTACACAGCGCTGTACTTCAGTAACTCGCTCGCCAGCCCGGTGACCTTTCAGGTTAATTTTCTCTCTGACAACGGAACCCCTCTGAACGTCCCCGCCCTGGGCGGCTCGTCCTCGACCGTGACCATTCCCGCGGGAGGCTCAGTGAGACTGGAAGCGCCCAATACAGGCACGCTGGTGCAAGGCTACGCATCTTTGTCGCTTCCGGAGGGCGTCACGGGCTATGGCGTCTTCCGTCAGAGCGTGACCGGCACGCCGGATCAAGAAGCCGTGGTCCCCTTGGCCAACGGCGCTTCCACCTCCGCCTCCATCACGTTCGATGACACGGACTTCACCACCGCCGCGGCCATCGTCAATCCCAGCAGCGTGGCCACTACCGTCACCGTAACGGTCAAGAGCGCCAACGGTGGATTACTTGGAACCGCAACCATCCCGCTCGCGGCCAAGAGTAAGACCGCTGTCGCACTCCGCGGCCTCACCGGCCTGAGCGGCGTAGCCAACACCCGTGGCGTTGCCACCTTCACGGTCCCCACGGGAAACGTCGCCGTCCTGGGACTTCGCTTCTTCGGCTCGGCGTTCACCTCTATCCCGGCTACCGACAAGTAGTCTTCCGAAGTTACTTTCGGGAACTATATGGCCGCGCGAGTGGAATCATTAACGAGCGTTCTTACCGACGCCGATTCCATGAGCGCAGATCTCAACCCGAGCGATCCTGAACTGCTCCTCCAGGCCCTCAACGGCCGCGAGGAGCAGTTCACGTTGCTCTACCAGCGGCGCCAAGGTGGCGTGTATCGCTTCGCACTCCAAATGAGCGGCAGCGCGACGCTCGCCGAAGACATCACCCAGGAAACCTTTATCGCGCTACTGCAAAGCGGTCACCGCTATGACAGCGCCCGGGGCTCGGTTGCGGCGTTCCTCTACGGCATCGCGCGCAACTTGGTCATGCGCCGCTTGGAGCGCGACCGGCGCTATCAACCTGAACAAGAAGACTGCACCGCCGACGGTGACCTACTGGAAGATTTAACCCGCACCGAATCCATCGAACTCGTGCGCCAAGCAGTGCTCAACTTGCCTCCCGTCTATCGCGAGGTGGTGGTCCTGTGCGACCTGCAAGAGACCACGTACGAGGATGCCGCCTCCGCGCTCGATTGTCCCATCGGGACCGTGCGATCACGATTGAGCCGCGCGCGGGGAATGCTCGCCCGCAAACTATGCGGTGCCGCCAATATAGTTAGGAGCAACGGATGAACCCCGAAGTTCAAATCCAGAAAGCACTCAAAGCTCTCGCCGATCACGATCGCGGGCAGGAGTCGCACACGCCGGCTCACGCGATCTTCCAGCACCATCGCCCCGTCCAACGATGGAAATTGGGCGCTGCGGTGTCGGCTGTAACCCTGGCAGCCGCCGCGGCGCTCATGCTCTTCCTGCAGCCTCCGCCTGCGCCGATTCGAGCGCCGCAACCAGTCGTCGTCAGCGAGGCTCAGCCCGCAGTTCCCGACGTAGTCGCCACAGCGCCCGCTCCGAAACCGGTCCGACGCGCAAAGCGCAGCGCCGCGCCCGCCCCGCACGAAGTGGTCACCGACTTTTTCCCGCTGATGGACGCTCCCCCGCCCTTCGAGCGCGGTCAACTCCTACGCGTCATGGTCCCCGCTTCCACGATGCGTTCCGTTGGCCTCCCCATCAGCCCGGAGCGCTGGTCCGAACACGTCCAAGCCGACGTCCTGGTCGGCGAAGAAGGCATGGCCCGCGCCATTCGATTTGTGAGTTACGAAAGGTAGACAATCATGAAAATCATCCTCATCGCAGTGGCCTTGTCGACGACCCTGCTAGCCCAAGACCCTAAGCCCACTAGGCGCATCATTGTGAACGAAACGGTTCAGGCCGGCGGAATCAGTGCCGTCGCGCCCGGTACCACCGTGGAACGGCAAAGTTTTTTCTACGTCAATGGCCCGCAGTCGATGGAACTCATCTCCGGCATGGGCGTCGGCCCTACGGTGACCAAATCGCCGTACTCAGCGGAGGTCGTCTCCGAGTCCATCCAGACCCTGTACGACGGCAATCGAATCGTCCAGAAGACCTCCGCCAAGAAATACCGAGATAGCGAAGGCCGCGAACGTCGCGAAGAGGGCTCTCCAATGAACGCCGTCTTCATCACCGATCCCGTCGCCAAGGTCAGCTACACCTTGCATCCCGATTCCAAGACTGCGGAAAAGATGACGTTGGGAGGCCCGAATGTCACGTCCTTCTCAGGAGCCGCGAGATTCAACCTTGCAACGGTCCCGCAGCCCAACGTCACCATCGCCGCCCCAGGCAACGTTGCCTTCGCCCTCGCCACCAGAGTCGCGACAACCTCGACAAACGCGAAAGAAGAAGACCTCGGCACCCGCATGATCGAGGGCGTCGAAGCCAAAGGCACTCGCAGCACCGTGACGATTCCAGCCGGCGAGATCGGCAATGACCGAGCCATCGACATCACCGATGAGCGTTGGTATTCGCCCGACCTGCAACTCACCATCCTCACCCGCCACGCCGACCCGCGCACCGGCGAGACGACCTTCAAGCTCACCGGCATTCAGCGCATCGAGCAAGTCCGGTCGCTGTTTGAAGTACCGCCTGGCTACACCATCCATGAAGCCGCCGTGTTCACCCGCCCCTTGAAAGAAGAGTAACCGCCCGCCGCGCCGCCGCATCATAATGGAAGCGTGCGCACCCGGCTTCTAAACCTCATCGGCGCGGTCCTCCTGGCCGCGCCTCTGTCGTTCTCGCAAGAGAAAGCGAACTTCCCCCTCGAATCCGTACGCATCCTCGGCAACGACGCCATCCCCGCCGAACGCATCATCGCCGCCACAGGACTCAAGATCGGAGCCCCCATCACCCGCCCCGAATTCAACGAAGCCCGCGACCGATTGCTAGCCACCGGAGCCTTTGAAAGCGTCGGCTTCACATACAAAGCCAGCGCCGCCAATACCGGCTTCGATGCCACCTTCCAAGTCACCGAGACCACGCCGCTCTATCACTACCGCTTCGAAGAACTCCCGTCCACCGAAGCCGCCCTGCGCGAAGCCCTCCGCAAACAGGAGCCCATATTCACTGACGCGATACCGCCCACGCCGCAGGTGATGAATCGCTACTCCAGCGCCCTCGCACGCTTCCTGAACAACGGCACGCAGGTGATCGGTGAAGTGAACTCCGACACCCCCGGTGAACTCATGATCGTCTTCCGCCCGCTGGGCACGCGCCTCAACATATCGGAGGTCAACTTCATTGGTAACGTGGTCCTGCCCAACACCGAACTGTGGCGCATCATCAACGTGGTCGCCATCGGCGCGCCCTATAGCGAGCCCCTCTTCCGCCAGATGCTCGATTCCAGCGTCCGCCTGGCCTACGAAGAGCGCGGCCGCATCCGCGTGGCATTCCCCAAAATCGAAACCGTAAAGTCCACTGACAACGACGGGCTGGTGGTCACCGTCACGGTCGATGAAAGTGAGCCTTACAAACTGGGCGAAGTGAACTACAAAGGCGTCCCCTCCCGCGAAGAGGCGGAACTGAACAAGCTGGGTAACTGGAGCAAAGGCCAAATCGTGAATTTCGCCGACGTGGACGCGGGCACGTCCCGCATCCGCAAGAACTACCGAGCAGACGGATACCTGCGCGTTGAAACGCCCGTCACCCGCGAGATCCACGACGTTCCCAATCGAACAGTCGACCTAACCATCGCCATCAACCCCGGCCCGCGCTTCTCGATGGGCAAGCTGACCATCAAAGGCCTGGACATCCTCAGCGAGCCCACCATCCGTAAGCTCTGGCGCATGAACCCGGGCGATCCGTACAAGGAAGACTACCCCGATGAATTCCTCCGCATGATCCAAGCGGAAGGCTACTTCGACAACCTCGCCCGCACCGGAGCCGAGGCCGACCTCCACGAAGACACCCACGCAGTCGACGTAACCCTAACATTCCTAGGCGCCAAAGCCGCCGCCGAAGTAGATCGCAAACGCCGCTAGCCACGCTGAAAGCGACTATTGATCTGGAGGGTGGTCGATGACCGCCGCACCTATGACAATCGTCGCAACGTTCGGCGGAGTGAATAGAAACTGCGATGGGCAAGGTGCCTGACACAGGCCACGAATCGTGAACTGGTAGACGAGGATCGCGTTTTTCTCGGAGGTCGTCTGAAAACGCCACCTTTTTGCGTTTTCCACCGCTGCCGCCATCAGCTTCTCAGGCCCAGAAAGAGCCACTGACTTAGTTACCTTCCCGGCGCTATCAATCGTTACCCGAATCACAACTACCCCCTGAGTTTGTTGTAACCGAGCTACCTGGGGGTAGTCTAATGGCACGAAGCTATAAATCTTAACCCGCTCATCGAGAACAGTCGTATCCTGCGCAATTGCAGTATGTCCGACCGGTTGCAGTAGGAGTCCGGTGAATAGTGCCACGACACGGGTCTGTTTCATCTGGAGTCCCCGATCAATGCCTATGTGCCACGTACTTCCGGATGAATTGCCCGGGATGCGGCGGATGCATCATGCTCATGCCTCTCCCCATTTAGTCCGCGTTCTCGACTTCATCAAGTGTATCTCGAACCATCTGCTCCAACTTCGGAAGGTCACGCTCAATCACACTCCAGACAAACTCGAAATCAACCCCAAAGTAGTCATGAACCAATACATTTCGCATGCCCGCGACGCCCTTCCAATCGATACCAGGATGCAGCCTCTTCGTTTCATCACTCAGACGCTGCGTGGATTCGCACAGAATTTGGAGATTCCGGAGAATCGCATCCTGCAACGTGGAGGAGGCGAAGACAGCGTCGCGCCCGCCTGCACAGTCTTCTTGAATGCGAGCCATACAGTAGAGAATGTGTACCAGATACGCAGGCTCAGACTTCACAACGGTCGAGCATCCTTCAGCACAGACTCGCGGATGAGCGGACTCATGGACCGCCGCAGCACGATCTGAACTCTCCGGCCTAACAACTCTTCCAGTTCCGCGACCAAACTGCCTGGAAACCAAGGTGTGGTCTCCCCCACGATGTCGATCAGAAAGTCGATGTCGCTCTCTGGAGTCGCATCCCCACGAGCCACGGAGCCAAATACGGCAACATTCCCAGCCCCATGCTTCGCCGCCACGCGAAGGACCTCTTCACGATTCGTAACAATCTCTTCGACAGTCTGCATGACGCCTCCATTCTACCGCCGAATCGCGGTGGACTTGCGCCACTTGCTATCCTAAAGGACTGTGTCGTCCCCTCTGAATTTTCACCTGGAACAGTACGATGGCCCGCTCGACCTGCTGCTGGATCTGATCCGCAAGCAGGAGATCAACATCTACGACATTCCAATCGCGCGCATCACCGCCCAGTACCTGGAGTACATGCAGAAGGCTGCCGAAACCAGCATGGAACTCTCGGCCGAATTCGTCTACATGGCAGCCACGCTGATCCACATCAAGTCCAAGCTGTTGCTGCCCAAGGACCCCGAACTCGCCAAGCTCTCGCCCGAAGATGACGATCCACGCAAAGAACTTGTCGACCGCTTGCTGGAACACGAACGTTTCAAGTCCGCTGCGGAGATGCTGCAGCAGAAGCGCGTTATCGAGGAAGCCGTCTGGTCTAACCCGCAGATCGCGCAATTCCGCGCCGAAGGCGACGACCCCGGCCTGGCCGTCACGCTGTTCGATCTGGTCAAGACGCTGCAATCGGTCATCGAGCGCGCCAAGAAGCGCCCCACCTACGAAATCACCGGGGAAGAAGTGTCCGTGCCGGACATGATCAAATACCTGCGCAAGGTCTTCGACCGCGAACGCGGTACCGTCTCCGCCCGCGAACTCTTTGAAGGACAGAAAAGCCGCCGAGGAATGATCTGTATGTTCCTCGCCATGCTGGAACTGGTTAAGCTACAAGCTCTGGGTCTCACCCAATCCGAAATCTTCGGCGAAATTGCGCTGAAGAAACTCAAGGGGTTTGAGACCGCCTTCGCCGGTACCGATGTCGTATCTGCGATCGAAGAAGGATACAAGTGATGGAAGAAATCGAAGTTACGCAGACCCCGGAGATTGAGACTCCGGAAGCACCACCCCAAGTGGCTCAGGAAGCAGAGCAGGCTCCTCAGGAAGCCGACCAGCTTTCTGAACTTGCGATTGAAGAAATTCTGGGCGATCCCGATCAACCCGAGCCATCCCCGGAGCTAGCAGAAGACACCGCGCACCTGCGCGCCATGCTGGAAGCCGTCATCTACATCACCGATGAGCCGCTCACGCTGCAGCAAATCTGCGCCGCCCTTGCGGAGCCCATCGACAAGATCAAACGCCTGCTCGATGACTTAGTTGCCGAATACGACAAACCGGGAAAAGGCCTGAGCATCCGCGAAGTCGCGGGTGGCTACAAGATGGCCACCAAAGCCGAGCATCACGAAGCCGTCCGCGCCTTCGTCAAGAAGCTCACACCGCCGCTGAAGCTGTCGCTAGCCGCGCTGGAGACGCTGGCCGTAATCGCCTACAAACAACCCGTGACCGCGCCGGAGATCATGGATATCCGCGGCGTGCAAGGCGCGGGCGTTTTAAAAACCTTGCTGGATCGCAAACTGATCCATGAGGGTGGCCGTAAGAAAGTCATCGGCCAGCCCATTCTCTACAAGACCACGAAGGACTTCCTGGTCCAGTTCGGATTGAAAGATCTCACCGAATTGCCCACTCTGAAGGAATTCGAAGAACTCGGTCGTATGGAACTGGTGGAAGAAGTCGCCGAAGCAGCAGAAGCCGCGACCGAACCCCAGGCCATGGAAGCCGCAGCCGAAGCAGCAACAGCATCCGCTGCGACGGAAGATGCAACCGAACCCAGTGCGGCGGAAGCCACGCCGGAATCGGACACCTCGGAAGCCACGACAGAACCCACTACTGTAGAAGTAGTAACAGAATCCCCGGCATCCGAAGATGCAACCAAACCCAGTGCAGCAGAAGCTGCACCGGAATCGGACACCTCGGAAGCAGTAACAGAACCGGAGGCCGCCGAGGCCACAACCGTGTCTGCCGAGGAACCCACTATAGAGCCCGCTGCGGATGAAGCCGCAACCGAGCTCGCAACGGAAAGTGTTCCGCCTAGCGCGGAAGAAATGAAGGAAAATGGCTGAAGAACGGCTCCAAAAGATTTTATCCCAGACCGGCGTAACCAGCCGTCGCAAGGCCGAAGACATGATTCTTCAAGGCCGCGTGACGGTGAACGGCGAAGTCATCACTGAACTCGGCTCCAAAGCCGATCTCGAAACCGACCACATCAAAGTGGACGGCACGTTATTAAAAGCCCCGCGCACCCACGTCTACATCGCGCTTCACAAACCGCGCGAATGCGTCACCACCGTCTCCGATCCCGAAGGACGCCAGACCGTTATGCACCTGCTGCGCGGCGTGAAGGAACGCGTGTTCCCCGTCGGCCGGCTCGATTATTCCAGCGAAGGCCTGCTCCTACTCACCAATGACGGCGAGTTCGCGCACCGTATCACCGCGCCCGCCAGCCACGTTGTCAAAACGTATGTCGTAAAAGTGAACGGCAATCTGACCGACGAACAAGTTACGGCGTTCGCCAACGGCATCCCGCTCCACGGCCGCCGCACCGCCCCCGCGCACATCAAACTCATCAAGACCGGCGAGAATCCCTGGTATGAGGTCCGCCTCTCCGAAGGCCGCCAGAACCAGATCCGCATGATGTTCAAGCATTTCGGCAAGCTGGTGGAAAAGCTCCGCCGCGTGAAGATCGGCTTCCTCGAACTCGACCTTGCCCCCGGCCGCTATCGGACTCTAACCGCTTCTGAGATCCAGAAGTTCCGCCATATCCTCAAACTCGACCAACCCGCGGAGAAGGCAGAGAAGAAGGACGCAGCTGAGCCCGATGCTGAGACCGAAGCAGTAGTGGCCAAGGTTCGCCCCGCTCGCTCTGCGAAACCGGCCCTCCTCATTCGGCGCCCCCGGCGCCTTGCCCCGCCTCCCGCCTCGGAGTCCAACGAAGCCCCCGAAGAATCCGCGCCCAGCCGTCCAACCCGTTCCGACCGGCCCAGCCGTCCCACGGGCCCCAGTCGCTTTGGCAGCCCGAGCCGCGGTGACCGTCCGAGCCGTCCCTCAGGCCCGCCACGCTTCGACAGAGGCGACCGTCCGTCCGGTCCGCCCCGTGGCGACAGACCCGACCGCGCTTCCGGACCACCCCGCGGTGACCGTCCGAGCCGTCCCTCAGGCCCACCTCGTTTCGACAGAGGCGACCGTCCATCCGGCCCGCCCCGTGGCGACAGACCCGACCGCGCTTCCGGACCACCCCGCGGTGACCGTCCGAGCCGTCCTTCAGGCCCACCTCGTTTTGACAGAGGCGACCGCCCGTCTGGTCCGCCCCGTGGCGACAGACCCGACCGCGCTTCCGGACCACCCCGCTCTGACCGTCCGAGCCGTCCCTCAGGCCCGCCACGCTTCGACAGAGGCGACCGTCCGTCTGGTCCGCCCCGTGGCGACAGGCCCGACCGTGCTTCCGGACCACCCCGCGGTGACCGTCCGAGCCGTCCTTCAGGACCGCCGCGCTTCGACAGAGGCGACCGCCCGTCTGGTCCGCCCCGCGGCGACAGACCTAGTCGCCCTTCGGGCCCGCCCCGTGGCGACAGACCCGAGCGTTCATCTGGTCCCAGCCGCTCCGGCGGACCGAAGCGTCCGTCCGGCCCCAGCCGTGGCGGCCCGCCCAGGGGCAAACCACGTGCTTGATTGGTTGCTAGGCGCACCCCTTGCCGTCGGAACTCCGGCGCCGGAATTTTCGGCGACGGACCAGGACGGCAAGCGCGTGACGCTAACTTCCCTGCGGGGTCGTAACGTAATTCTTGTGTTCTACCCAGCCGACGACACCGCCGTCTGCACCAAGCAGCTATGCGAGTTTCGCGATAGCTGGGCCGCGGTCGGTTCCAAGAACGCAGTCGTCTTCGGAGTCAACCCCGCGCAGCCTGCTCGACACGACAAGTTCCGCAAGAAGTACAATCTACCCTTCCCGCTGTTGTTCGACGAGAGCCAGAAGATCGCCCGCGCCTACAACAGCGCCTTCAGCTTCGCCCCTCGCCGCACCGTCTACTTGATTGGACCCGACGGCATCATTCGCTACGCCAGCCGTGGCAAGCCGCTGCCGACCGAAGTCCTCGCCTCTGCCGCATGATCGTACCCGTTTTCTATCCGATTCTCGATACCGCTGCCGTGCTCGCGCGCGACCTGGATCCAGTCCACGCCGCGCAAGACATCATCGATGGCGGCGCACGCATCCTGCAATTCCGGCATAAAGGATTTCTTTCACGCCAGGCCTTCACCTGGCTCGAAGCCATCGCAGGCTTCACGCGCCAAGCCGGAACCACCCTAGTCGTGAATGATCGAGCCGACCTCGCGCGCCTCTTCGGTGCCGCGCTCCACTTGGGTCAAGACGATCTACCCCCCGCAGCAGCCCGCATCGTCACTGGACCGCAGGCCATCCTCGGATTCTCCACGCACAACGAAGCGCAACTCCGCGCCTCTGCGAGCGAGCCAGTGGATTACGTTGCCATAGGCCCCATCTTCGGTACGTCCACGAAAGAGAATCCCGACGCGACCGTGGGATTAGAGGAACTCCGCCGTCTGCGCCCGCTCACGCAACGGCCGTTGGTAGCCATCGGTGGCATCACCCGAGCCACCGCCCTCAGCGTCCGTGAAGCTGGTGCCGATTCGCTAGCCATCGTAGCCGACCTCTTCCCCGAAGACGGCAACCTCCGCCGCCGCACCGAAGAGTGGATCCGATTACTCGCCTAAAACTGCAACTGAAGTCGGAAGTGAAACACCCGTCCGCCGTTCAGCGTGTTCGTGATCTTCCCAAACGTCGGACTCGATAACAAGAACACCGGCTGATCGAACTGCGGCGTATTGAAAAGGTTGACCGCCTCCGCGCGCAACTGCAGCGCCCAATCCCGAGGCAACGCCCAGTTGCGTTCCACCGAAGAATTTACGTTCGTGATCTTGCCCCGCCGGAACGTGTTCCGTCCTAAGTTGCCCGTAGATTCCGCAGGCGTCAGGAAACCAAACGCCGAAGCCGGCAGCAACGCAGTAGCAGTATCCGGATTCCCAATCGTCCGCCCCAACACACGCGGATCGAGAACATTCGGACGATCACTATTCTGCCCATCCACATTGCCGAACCCCGGACCATCCGAGCCCGTCTCCAACGTGAACGGTGTCCCGCTCTTCAGCAGCCACACTCCGTTCATGCTCCACCGCCCCACCACCGCCCGAGCCCAACGCTCTCCCAACTGCGGCGTCTGGTAGCTCGCGCGCAGCAGGAATGCATGCGGCTGATCGAAGCTCGCTAGGCCCTTCATGGAATCGTGCACGAAGAACTCGGCCGGAGCCCGCCCCTGCCGCGTATTCGGACCCGCCACCGTGCTGGTGTAATCCGTCCCGTAGTCGATACCCTTGCTGAACCAATACGACACCTCGCCGCTGAACCCGTGCGCCGATGGCACCGTCACCGTGACGCGCGCCGCATCGAAGTAACTCTTCGATCCGTTATGAATGCGGAACACGTCGAACTTCGTCTGATCCGCCCGCCGAGCGTTCACCGTTGCCGGCGTGATCTGGCTAATGTCCGCCACCTTGCCGCCACGATTGTTGTACAGCGTTTCAAATAGACGATGCGCGCGGCTGCCGACGTAGCCCACCTGCAACTGCATCCCTCGCGTGCTGCGCCATTCCCAGCTTGCGTTGTACGTGTGTTCGTACGGCAGCCCCAAGTTGTCCGCCAGTTGATAGTAAGCAGAACGGAACCCCGGAGCCAGATCCTTAATCGTCAACCCATTCAGAGGATTCAAGAGATTCGGAGTGTTCACCGTCACGCGCGCCGCGTTCGGCAAGTTCATGCGAATCTGCCCAAACGTCGCCACGAACATCTGCCCGTAGTCCATCGCATAGGCACTACGCAGCACGCCCCATTTACCCGGCAAGCGATACGACAACGCGAACCGTGGAGCCAGCGCGCCGCAGCTGCAACCGAACGGCATTGTCTCCCGGTTGTTCACTTCCGTCGGCTTCAGCAGCGGCTCATAGCGCAGCCCGATCTGCATGTTCAGCCGGCTCGTGATACGCCAGGAATCATCGACATATCCGATGAGCTTCCAGGTCCGGTACCCGCGATACGTATCCCCCAAAAGTTGATTGAAGCTACTGGCCAACCCTTTGCGTAGATTGGTCACCGCATCATTGCCGAACGCATTCTGGAACGTAAAGACGGGGCGTAACGCATCTTGCTCCAGGCTGTTCATCTGCGTACGCATGACTTCCCCGCCCGCGTGCCAACGATGGTTCCCGTACGATCCTTCCAGCGCCGCGGCCTCGCGGAATAGATTCTGCGTCCGCAGCACAGGCACGTCCGTATCATTCCCCAGCGTCTGAATCACGTTCGTCACATTCACGCGCGTTGAGGGCGAAGTTGCATCCGGACGAATGGACGTCGTCGTACGATCGAACGAAGTCGAGAACGTCGCCAGCAACGTCGGACTAAACACGTGCCGCCAAGTCGCGGTCGCGCGATGGTTGTGAAGATCCGAATCCGGATTCTGCCCCGCCACCAACTGAAATGCCTTCACATGTTGCGCCGTAACTTGATACCGCAACGCCAACGAATCATTCTTCCCCACAGGCGCATCCACTCGACCGCCCAGAGCATTGGTATCGATTCGCTGCGGAGCGTTCGTATTCAGCGCTCGCGCATCCAACTCGGGCAAGTTTGGCGCCAGCGTCGGATACCCGGCCAGCCAACTCGCCACCAGACTATACGTGCGAGGATCCGTCGTCAGCGGCGTGCGCTCATCCGCGCGCGGCACCAGCACGTTGCCGTTCACCATCCCGCGCGATTTCTGCTGATTGCCATCCAGCGACAAGTTAATGTTGCGCCACAACGGACTGCTCAGGCGGAACCCGTATTCGTTCTCACGCGCAGGCAACACTCCGCCCACTTGAAAAAACGACCGCGCACTGGTCACGCTGTTCTGGTGGTTCTCCCAGAACGTCCCATGTACGCGCCGTCCGCCATTCGCGCCCCCAGGCAAATGCAGCGGAGCATCCGGACTCCGCCCATATTCGCTCGCGAAATAATTTCGATCCGCCTGGAACTCGCGGACAAGTGTGGCCGTCGCTCCAATCCGGCGCGACAACTCGCGCTCTGTGTTGGTATCGATCGGATTAATGCGAACGTTTTCGTTACGCTGACTTTCGCCGGTTGCGGTGTTGGTTTGGCCTGCAAGGTTTAACTGCGTGCGCTGTTCGCCAGCCGCCGGAGTGGAAGCTTCCGCCTTCGTGGGAGCAGCCGGAGGGGGAGTTTGACCCCACGCATTGAAGGACACCAAAACCAGCAGCCCAGCGAGACGGGCTTGCTGTTGAGACACTAATTCAGTCTAGCATTTGCAGGCGCAAACACGACCAAACTGCTCCCCACCGAACGTCCCTGCGCACCCTCCGGAGGCGCGTTCAACAGCCGAGCAATATGCGTCTCCGGGTCTTCCATCGCCAAACTGGTCGACCCGCCACCGTCCAGATTCAACGCATCCCACACCGCGTAGTTCGCAATCAAGAACTCCGCCGCTTCACCCACCGTCGCGCGATCCACCACGAGGAGGATCAACCTCCGCGCATCGCGCGTGAGCCCGATCACCGTGCGCGCATTCACGCGCTCATACCAGGAATCCGCGTTCGAGTAGTTATTGGGGCCGCCCGGCGTGAGCCCAGCGTCGCCATAAACCGGAATCGTCTTCACGCCCGCCGTAACAATCTGCGCCGATCCCGAGACCGCATTGAACAACTCCCCTACGTCGCCCTGCTTCACGATCCGCGCACGATTCGCAGCGTCGATATTGAGCCCAGCAGCATTCGCCAGCAGAGCATAAGATTGCGCAGGCGTCTCGAAATCGGAAAAGACATTTCCATCGGAAGCCGCCAGACCGACCAGGAACACGTCCCTCTCTTCAGAAGGATAAGGCACAAAGAAATGAGCATTGATCGCCACCTGCGCATGCTCTTCACGCAGAAACTCCAGCGTTGTCTGCCGTATCGTCTCGCGCGTCCCACCCGGAGGACTCACATGAAAGCGAAGTCCCGGCTGCGCCAAATCGATCACCACCACATGCGCATCCGCGTTACGCGAGCCCACTTCCATATGATGAACATGAGTGACCCCGGCAAACGGAGCCTCCGTGACCGTCTCCGCCCGAGCCGCCAGCGCGAGCACCAAGAGCAGCCGCGTCACCACCCCAGTTGGTCCATCCGACCCTCGATGATCCCGCTGTACCGGTTCATCGCCGCTGGACGCCGACGCCGAGGACTCGGCAGACACGCCGCCAACCTGGACGATTGATCGCGTGTCAACCGCGCCGCATGCGACCCGTAGTGATACGCCGCCGCAGCCTCCGCGCCCCACACCCCCGGCCCCCACTCGACGATGTTCAAGTACAACTCCAACACACGCCGCCGACCGAGGATCAGACTCGCCATCGGAGCCAGCGTGTATTCGAACACCTTCCGCGCCGGATTCCGATGCGTCGTGAAGAACAAATTCTTCACCAACTGCTGCGTAATTGTCGAAGCCCCACGAGGAATCTCACCCTCTTCCAGACTCTCCTGCATCACCAACTCGACCTGCTGCCAGTCGATGCCGTAGGTCTGATAGAAACGACCGTCCTCAGCCGCAATCACTGCATGTTGTAGGTGTGGCGAGATCTTTTCCAAGGGCACAAAGGCGGACCGCTTGTGATACTCAGTCCACGAAATCCACGACTCCACGCGCCGTTGGATTTGAACACCCGTAGTGATGGGATTGATAAACCGCAGGCCCACCAGCGCCACCGCCCACAGCGCATGCAGCCCGACCAATAGCAGAATCGGAACCCGAATCCACCAGGGGATTCGACGCCCCGATTTGCGACCGCGTTTAGTCACTCTTGGTGGTGGTCGCGGCCGGTGCCGCAGGTGCCGCTGGTTTGGATTCGGTCTTGGTTTCAGCTGGTTTGGAATCCGATTTCGATTCCGTGGGCTTCGCGTCTGAGCTCGAGCTCGATTCGCTCTTGATCGCCCCGCCGTGGGACCCGCCCTTGCCGTAGTCGGTCACGTACCAGCCGCTCCCCTTGAAGGAAAACGCCGGCGCGGACATCAATTTTACCACCGCACCACCACAGTCTTCGTGCACCGTCACCGGCTCATCGGAGAACTTCTGGCGTACTTCAAAAACCTTCTCACACTTGGAACACTGATATTCGTACAGAGGCATGAATGATATTTTCGAAACCTATTTCACAACCGTTGGCGGCGACGTAACTAACGGCGGCAGTGCCTTCGGATCAAGTCCGCGATTGTAGATCAAATCCGTAGTCGACTTCACCGGAGCAGCAGCCGGAGCTTCGCCCTCCACTGGAGCCGGGGGGTCGTACTGCGCCTGCAACACGCTCGGTGTCACACGGGTCTCCTGAATCGCCTTGCCGCTCGGAGCATAATACTTCGCCACCGCCAGGATCACAGCGCCGCCATCCGGCAAAGCTACCGCCCGACGAATCGCCGCATCGCCGAACGTGGGCTCGCCCACCAAGGTCGCGCGCTTCGATTCCTGCAACGCCGCAGCAGCCACTTCGGCCGCGCCCACCGTGCCACGATTCGTCAACACAACCAACGGCAACTTAGTAACTGCCTTGGACGCCACAGCCGTGCTATCCGTCCGGCGAACCTTCTGTCCCTGCGAGTACGTGATCAGCCCGCTATCCATGAAGAGGTTCGCCACAGCAATGCCTTCTTCCACCGGACCCAGCGCACACCACCGCAAATCGAGCATCAGCTTCTTCGCGCCCTGCTTCTGCAAATCTTGAATCTTCTGGGCGATCTCTTTCGAACGCCCTTCGAGCAACGCGCCCACCGTAATCACGCCCACCGCGTCCGGACCCTTGTCGGTAACCAACTTCGCCGTCACCGCCGGATACGCCAGCGGAGCCCGCGTCAAGTTCAGCGTCTGCGGATCGGCTTGCCGTGCGGTCAACACGCTCAACTCGACCTTAGTTCCTGGATCGCCCTGCAACAGCAGTTCCGCCGAAGCCACCGGCATGTCCCGCGTAGAAATCTTGTTGATCGATTCGATCACGTCACCCGTGGTCAATCCCGCGCCATCCGCAGCCGACCCCGGCAGCGCATCCACAATCCGGATGTACCCAGGCCCGCGCGATATCGTCAACCCCAGGTCCGCTTTACCCTTGCCGTGCTCCGCCTGATACTGCTTGTACTGCGCGGCGTTCAAGTAACTCGCAAACGGGTCCAACGACTCCAGGAGCCCATTCACAGCGCCCATCGTCACTGCCTTCAGATCCGGCTCTTCGACATACTCGAGCTTGATCTTCGTCAGGACGTCGCTAAATACTCCCAGTTGCGTGTACGGAGAATCGTCAGGCGTCGCGCTCCGCACAGCCATGGTCCCGAACAACAGGATGCCGACAATGCAGGTCGATCCAGCCACTACAGCGTAATGGAAACGGCGGTTCATAGAGCCTCTAGCTTGAGGATAACAGGCTTCGGCAAGGGTGGGGGAGCGATGTGGTTGAACGCTTCAGAAATCCGCATCCCTTGAATCCCCCCTCCCTTCCGCGAGACAATGTAACTCAATCCCTACCAGCCCCGTCAGAGGAGAATATGAAGAAACTCGCACTGTTTTGCCTGCTCGCTTGCACCACCCCCGCCGCCTGGGCCCAGTATGGCGAAATTTGGTTCAGCGCCGGCCAGAACTTCCTCACCAACAAAGGCCTCGGCACCCTCGCCACCATCGGCGGCAGCCAGGACGACGTGACCCTCACCAATGGATTCCGCTTCGGCTTCCGTATCGCCTTCAACGGCGACTCTCTTTTCGGACACGAAATCCAATACGCGTACAATCGCACCCATCTCCAAATCGGAACCGGCAGCACCGCCAGCAGTCAAGGTATGGCCGTCCACATGGGAGGCTATAACTACCTGGTCTACGCCAACCACGAAGGCACCCGCGTGCGCCCCTTCGCCACCGGCGGCATCGGCTTCAACAACTTCACGCCCCCCGGCAGCAGCGCATCCCAGGGCGGCGGCAGCAACAAGTTCGGCTTCAACTACGGTGGCGGCGTGAAAGTCCGCGTCGCCGGACCCTACGCCATGCGCTTCGACGTCCGCCAATACAGCGCTCCCAAGCCCTTCAATCTGCCGCTAGCCAGCGGCTGGGTCCACTTCAACGAAGTCTCCGCCGGCATCGGCATCGTGTTCTAACAACGCACGCGCAAAAGCCGTGAAGAATCCTTCGCGGCCTTTGCGCCTTCGCGTGAAATCTTTCCACCACGTCCGCCTTCGGTGCGATCATATTAGGCGATGCCACGCCTGCTACGCGTCCTATCCATCGCGGCATTCCTCTGCGCCCTCCCCGCCCTCGCCCTCACGCCCGACCGCGAACTCACCCAATACGTCCACCGCATCTGGCAAACCCAACAAGGCCTCCCCGATGGAGCCATCGTCCGCATCATCCAGGACCCCTCCGGCTACCTCTGGCTTGCCACCGAGGCCGGCCTTTATCGCTTCGACGGAGTTCGCTTCACGCCCTCCGAACGCCTCCTGCCCGGCGCTCCCCCCAACCTGTATATCCGCGCCGCCGCCCAGGATGCTTCGGGAACCGTGTGGCTCGGCGGCAACGATAGCAACATCTACGCGCTCCGTCCCTCGGGTACCACCAAATACTCCACGGAACAGGGCCTGCCCACCGGGCTGATCCAGTGCATGCTCCCCGATCGTTCCGGCGTCGTGTGGTCCTGCCTGGAACGTGGCCTAGCCCGCCTCGACCCCAAGAACACGCTTCACCCGATCCAGATCTTCCGCTCCACCGATGGCTTGGCCAGCGATAACACTCGCGCCGCCTGCGAAGCTCCCAATGGGACGTTGTGGATCGGAGGCGACACCACCAACGTAACCGAGCACACCGAGTCCGGTTTCAAAATTCACCCTCTCAACGGATTGCCCCCGTCTGCCTCCGTCCGTGCCCTCTTCTGCGACGGTGACACCCTTTGGATCGGCACCACCTTCGGATTGATTCGCATGCAAGGTGACCAGCAGCGCCTCTTCACCACGAAAGATGGCCTGGTCGACGACTTCATCTTTTCGATTGTCCGCGGCGCGGGCGACACCTTGTGGGTGGGCACGCGCAGTGGCTTCAGCCGCCTGCGCAACCAGATTTGGGATAGCTTCCGTCCTGAAGACGGACTTTCTCAAAGCACCGTCCACACCGTCCTCGAGGACCGCGAAGGCAGCTTGTGGGTCGGCACCAAACGCGGTCTGAATCAATTTGTCGACGGCCGCAGCGTTCCCTTCACCGCCACCGAAGGCTTGCCCAGCAATGAGACGGGTCCGGTGCTGCAAGATTCCACCGGCACCATTTGGGCCGGTACGCTCGACGCGGGATTGGCCCGCTTCGACGGACGGCGCTTCACCAAAGTCGGGGTCAACGGATTGCAGTCCAAGGTCGTGCGGGCTTTGGCCGAGGATCCGGACAAGTCGCTATGGGTCGGCACTGAGAACGGACTCGCCCACATCGTAGCCGGCAGCGTCACGTCCACCTACACCAAGGCAAACGGACTGCCCTCCAGTGACATCCGCAGTCTGTTCCGCGACCGTGATGGCGTTCTCTGGATCGGTACAACGCAAGGCCTCGCGTCCCTGAACCATGGACGGCTAACCTCGATACTCCAGGCGCCTCAACGCGAAATCCGCAGCATCGGCCAGGATCGCGACGGTCACATCGTGCTGGGCACCGATGCAGGCCTCTACATCGCAGAAGGCGACCTCTTCCGTCCGCTCACCCAAGGCGGCGTCTACATGCGCAACGCCAATGCCTTTTTCCTCGATCGCGACGGCCTGCTTTGGGTCGGCCTGAACGGCGCAGGGTTGCGCCTGATCGACGGGGGCAAGGTCACGGCCTTCTATACCCGCGACGGACTCTATGACGCCGAACTCTACGGCATCAGCGTCGACGATCAGGATCGTATGTGGATCGCCTGCAGCCGCGGCATCTTCTGGGTTTCGCGCGCCGATCTTCGCCGCTTCGCCGCCGGCGAGATCGACCACGTCACCAGCATCTCCTATAGCCCCACCGACGCGCAGCGCGTAATCGAAAGCCGCCCCGGCGTACAGCCCGCCTTGTGGCGCATGCAAGACGGCCGCATGTGGTTCTCCACCGTGCGCGGCTTAATCGCACTAGACCCCGCTCAGCCCTCGCGCGAAGGCGCTCCGCCCATCGTCATCGAATCCCCCGTAGTCAATGGTGAACCCACCTCGCCAGCTCTAGTCTCACAGCTCCCCGCCGGCCAGAAGAACATCGAATTCAACTACGCCGGCCTTAGCTACCTGCTCCCCGAACTCATCCGTTTCCGCTACCGCCTGCAAGGCTACGACAAAGATTGGATCGACGCCGGCACCCGGCGTGAAGCGTTCTACACCAACCTGCCCCCTGGCGACTATACGTTCCAAGTCACCGGCTGTAACTTCGACGGACCCTGCAATGAAACCGGTGCCTCCATCGCCTTCACCTTGAGCCCGTTTGTCTATCAACGCCTCTGGTTTTGGCCGCTAATCCTGCTGCTGCTAGGAGGAATCGCCTGGCTCTCCTACCAGCTCCACATTCGCCGCCTCCGCGAACGCTACGATTTGATCGTGTCCGAACGCAGCCGCATCGCCCGCGAACTGCATGACACGCTGATCCAGGGCTTCTCCGGCATCACCATGGCGCTGCAAGCGCTCACTACCCGCGTTCAAACTCCAGCCGAACGCGACACGCTCAAAGACATCATTGCCGACGCCGCCACTTGCTTGCGCGAAACTCGCCAGTCGGTTTCCGGACTCCGCTCCATGCCCGGTGCCAGCCGCGGACCCGAGACCGGGCTGGCAGCCGCCGTGGGCCGCGCCGTACGCGACATCACCGAAACCAAATCCGTCCGCACCAAGTTCAACCTCGACGACGTTTCGCGGCAGTTGCCCCCAGAGGTCGAATACAACCTGTTACGCATTGTCCGCGAAGCCGTGAACAACTCCGTCAAACACGCCAACGCGAATCTCATTGAGGTAACCCTCCGCTCCACTCCCGAAGCCATCAGCATCGCCGTCAAAGACGACGGATCCGGCTTCTCCAGCGACGACGCCGCTGCCCCCGGACCCGGCCACTATGGCATCATCGGTATGAAAGAGCGCGCCTCGCAGATCGGCGCAACGCTCGATCTTGTAACCAAACCGGGGTCCGGAACCACCATTACACTGAGACTGCCCACAACCGTATGAGCGAACCCATCATCACCATCCTTTGCGTAGACGACCATCCGCTGGTCCGCAAAGGCATAGCCTCCATCCTGGCCAACGAACCCACACTGAAGCTCGTGGGCGAGGCCGGCAACGGACACGAAGCCGTAGAAATGTTCCGCGACCTCCACCCCGACGTCGTATTGATGGACCTGCGCATGCCCGACATGGACGGCATCGAAGCCACCAAACAAATCCGCAAGATCAATCCGGAAGCCAAAATCATCGCCCTCACCAGCTACGACGGCGACCAGGATATCTACAAGGCCATCGAAGCCGGCGTCCGCGGCTACATCTTGAAGGAGATGGTCCACACCAAGGTCATCGACGCCATCCACACCGTCCACTCCGGCAAGCGCCTCATGCCCACCGAAGTGGCCGAGCGCCTCAGCGAATACTTCCCGCAAGTGGCCCTCACCCCGCGCGAGATCGAAGTACTGAAATACGTGGCCAAAGGCATGGCCAACAAAGAAATCGCCCACCACCTGGGCACCGCCAGCGGCACGGTCAAGATGCACGTCCAGAACATCCTGGCCAAACTGGGTGCCTCTGACCGCACCCACGCCGTAACCATAGCCCTGGAACGCGGCATCCTCCACCTGGATTTCTAGGCGAATCGCGGTTCGTGTCCGACACAGAACCGCGACCGTAAGGAAGCGGACAGACGCTTCCTCGCCCCTAAAAACTGAGCCTCCCAGACAACTGCGCGGTCCTTCCCGGTCGCGCGCTCGTAACCACCCCAAATTCCGGCGCCCCCAGCACATGCCCCGGAGCATTGAAATTAGCATGATTCAACACGTTGTAGAACTCGCCCCGCAAGTCAAACTTCCACCGTTCGTGCACCCGCAATGACTTCTCCAGCGTGACATCCGTAGTGAGCACTGGCGCGCCTCGTAAACCGGAGCGCGGCGAATTGCCGAACGTGAAAAAGTCCGGCGCGACAAACGCAGCAGTGTCGAACCAGCGGTTGACCGAACGCTGATCGGCACTGAGCGACGCATCCCTCAGGATGTTCGGTCGCAAGGATCCAGCCGGGAAGGCATTGGTTGTGTTCGACAGATTCGTCACCGTGAAAACCGATCCCGACTGCGCCGTCTCCAGCACCCCGACCTTCCATCCGCCGATCGCTCCGCTCACGAAGCGATGTCCCCGAACCTGCGGAGTTTCATACAGCACCGTTAGCAGGAACCGGTGCGGCACGTCGCTCCCGCTGCGAGCCTTGTCCAACCGCCGGTTGTAGGCATCTTGATAGCTGCCCGGATCGCCGTATTCGTCCGAAGACGCCACATCGTCCAGGAACTTCGAGAACGTATAGTGCGCCAGAAACGACAAGCCCGTGCGGAAGCGACGCTCCGTGCGCAGGAAGCCGCCGTGATAACTGGAGTTACCTATCGAGGGATTGATCCACGTAACGTTGCTGAACTGCGGGAAGGGGCGGCGCGTTTGGGCGTTGCCTGCTCCCATGAGTTCCGGCCGGACTTGGTTCAGGCTGAAATCATTGGCGGTCAGATTGTGCGAAACATTGCCAATGTAGCCGGCCTCCACAAGCAACCCCTGAGAAGCCTCCTGCTGCACGCTCAAGTTGTATTGATAGGAGATCGGCGAGACCTGCCCCGGATTAAAGAAGGACACAGCAGTAGTGGGGCGCGCGCCGAACGGAACCGCTGCGAAACCCGGTGTCAGTGCCAATCGCGTCACTGCGGGAAATCCATCGCGCAACCGCATGGCACTTTGGAGATCCGCTTGCGGTACCACCAGACTCGCCTGCGTAGAGAATCCCAGCGCCGCCGAATCCCCAATGCTATTGCTCACAGTCGACGCATAGAAAATTCCCGCACCACCGCGAATCACGGTCTCGCGTTTGCCCCGCAGCCGGTAGGCGAAACCTGCCCGCGGTCCCACGTTATTTTTGTCGGTCCGGAAGGCTCGCACGGGAGTACTGTTCAAGCCCGCAAACGTCACCACCCCAAGTGTTCCCGAAACCGGATTGATCGCCAACGGATCGAAGGAGTTCATCTTGTTGTCGGCCTCGCGGCGCGGCAGTTCCGTCTCCCAGCGCAACCCAATGTTGAGCGTGAGCCGGCTGGTGACGCGGAAGTCGTCTTGCGCATAGACTCCAATGTAAGAAGACCGTGAACGGATCTTGTCCGACACCTGAATGCTGGCCGCATTCACCTCGCCCAGCAGCAAACTGGCAACCGCGTTTCCGGTTCCCGCCACACCCGGCAAACTCGTGATCAGGGGCGAGATGGTGAAGTTGCCAGCCGAGCCGCGATCGCGAACTTCATCGTTAGCTCCCGCGCGGAACTCAGCACCAAATTTGAAGGAATGCTTGCCCCGGAACCAAGCGATAGAATCGAGGACCTGGCGGTCTAGAATCGGAGTCTGAATCCGGTAAGCACCAGCCGGATTGCCCAGCGTCGCGTACCCCGGCACCGTGAAGGCCGGGAACGCCGCATCGGTCACGCCCTGCAGACCGAGTTGCTTCGCCAGATTGTCTAGATAGCCCGGGCGCGTGTTGATGAACTTGCGCTGCAGGTGCGTGAACTTCAAGTCGTTGATCAGCGTCGGACCAAAGATGTGCGTGTACGAACCTAGGAAGCTTTGCACCCGGACGTCTGTAATGTTCGAAGTGGGGTCGGCAACAGGGATGCCGTAAGTGCCACCGTCATGGGTGGCGCTGTCATTGATGTAATACCGGGCAGTCAACACGTTGTTGGCATCCAACTGATGATCCAGCCGGCCCATCACGATGTCTCGGTTGAGCCGGTTGGCGCTGTTGCCCGAATAGTTCCGGGCTCCCGCGGCGGTCCCGACCCGGTTCGGCAGAGGATAGTAGTCAAGCACCCGCAAAGCCACTGGATCGAAGCGAGTGATCGGAATCACGTTGCCGGGGAACAGTTGTCGTGAAGTTCCCACTGTCGTGGCCGGATCATAGATCGCCACACTACCGAAGTTGCCCGCGCGGTTCGCGAGGGTCGGCACAGTGGAGGCGACCGTCTCGCTGGTCAACTGCTCCGTACGTTCCCACGTAGCGAAAAAGTGCGTCTTGTCTTTTTGCACCGGGCCACCAAACGAGCCCCCAAACTGATTCAACCGGATAGGCGGCTTCGCGGCGGCGAAATAGTTGCGTGCATCGAAGGCATTGTTCTTCAGAGATTCAAAAACGCTGCCGTGATACTGATTAGTCCCCGAACGCGTGGACATCGAAACCACGCCGCCAGTAGAGTGTCCATATTCGGCGGAATAGTTGTTGCTGATGACCGTGAACTCCTGCATCGCATCCACCGGCAGGCTGACCAACTGCTGCGGTCGTGTGAGGCCCGTTGCGTTGGTAACGTTGCCACCATCCAGAACAAAGCTCTGATTGCGAACGCGACCGCCCGCAATGCTGAAAATCGGATAGTTCTCCGCCGTGCCCACGCCGCTATCCACCATCACCACCCCGGGTGAGAGCAGTGCGAGAGAGGACGCTGCTCGATTGGGTAGTGGCAGCCCCGCCAACATCTGACGGCTGACTGTCTGCGTAACGTTTGACGTCTGCGTCTCCACCACCGGAGCTTCTTCGGTCACCGTGATCGTGTCCGATTGCCGGCCCAGGCTCAGTTCCAGATCAAGACCGAGCGCCTGACCCACTTGCAGCGTCAACGGCCCGCGTACCAGCCGCTCAAAGCCATCTTTGCGCGCATCTATCCGGTAAGCACCGGGGGCCAAAGGGATCGTCCGATAAGCTCCCTCGTCATTGGTAGTCAATTCGAAGGCAACCCCGGTGTCCTGGTTTGTCACCTGAAGCTGTACGGCGGGGATAGGTGCACCGGCGGGGTCACGCACGATGCCTGAAATGGAGCTGCCGCCCTGTCCAAAAGCGGCGATAGAAACGACAAGAAATACAGCCAAAGCATTGATTCGATTCATAGTCTTCTCCTAGAAGGTTGCGGTGAACGGGAGGTTTAGCGCGACGAGGAGAGACGACAACCACAAAGCCCGCGAATCAAACTATACATTCTATATCGAGAATAGGATGTATTCACCCGGCTGTCAAGTCATAATGCTGATCTGTAGCGCCGCGATGGCACGCTTGTATGCAACGTCCCACATCATCGACGACGAAGTCGCGCAGCCGCCCACCACTCCCGTTCATTTGCCAAGAGGCTCATTCCGGGTGTGACCTTTTGCCGCCAGCCTTCGTCATCTATGGAGAGAACTCTTACCAGGAGCAAAAGTCACCCGTTCTCAGGATCACAACAAACGGAAACAAGCGAATGGAATCGCTCTCTATCACAAGCCGCACCGAAACGACCGAAGGCATCCGGCTGACCCTGGCAGGCCGCATGACCGCCAACGGAATCGGCGAATTGCGCCGCGAGATTGACGACGCCCACCGTCGTCGAAAACCCGTCCACATGGACCTGGCAGAGGTCACCCTGCTGGACCGTGTCAGTGCCGACTTCCTGAACTCCGTCGCGGGCCCCTTGATCCGCTTTGAGAACTGCCCCGCATACCTGCAACGTTGGATCACAAACGCGAGAACGACTGCCGGATAACCTTTTCCAATGCTCGCAGCGCCTGTGGCCGTGGAAAACTTGCCCGGCTCGCCAAGCGAATGGTCCGCGACGCCCCACCCGCTAACGGTCGCAACACCACACCTCGCCCCGCCAACGTATCCTTCGCCAGTTTCGGGATCAGCGTGGTCCCGTAACCGGCGGCGACCAGGTTCACCAAAGTATCCAGACTCACCGCCCGAAGCGCTCCCTGCCCTGCGGAATGCTTACATGCCATCAGAGCCTGCATCGCCAAACAGTGCCCCTCCGCCAGAACCAGCAAGTCCGAAGCCAGGTCGGATTCCTTCACCGTAGTTTCCCTTGCCAACCGATGCCCCTTCGGCAATGCCGCCAGGAACGGATCTTCAAACAACGCGACCGACGTCAAATCCCCCTCCACCTCTGTGGCAATCAGCGCAGCATCCAACTTCGAGGTCCGCAACATCTCCACCAGCGAGCCCGTCATGTCCTCCCACGGCTCCACCACCATCTGCGGATACGTCTTCTGTAGTGGGCCCAAAATCCGCGGCAGTAAATAAGGTGCCAGCGTCGGAATCACGCCGACCTTGAGCGGCCCTTGCAACGGATCGCTCGACGCCCTGGCGATCGATTCCACCAGCCGCGCCTCTTCGATCGCTCGCTTGGCATGTCCCAGCAGCGCAGCCCCCGCCGGAGTCAGAGCCACCCGCTTGTTGGTCCGCTCAAACAGCGCAACGCCCAACCGCAGTTCCAACTTCTTTAACTGACCACTGAGCGTCGGTTGGCTGACATGGCACGACTCCGCCGCCCGCCCGAAGTGCAGGAACTCCGCCACCGCGACGAAGTACCCAAGCTCCTGAAGGTTGATCTCCATGAACTTATTATCGTTCACGCCTATCGTTCACATCGATACAATCGCTTTTACACATGTGGCCATCCACGCGTACTCTGAACTTGCAGTTCAGAAAGGAACTTTCACCCATGAGCCAACGCCTCACCACCACAGCCGGCGCGCCCATCGCCGACAATCAAAATAGCCTGACCGCAGGACCCCGCGGTCCGGTGCTGTTGCAGGACTACCAGTTGCTCGAAAAACTGGCCCACCAAAACCGTGAGCGCATCCCCGAGCGCGTCGTCCACGCCAAAGGCTGGGGAGCGTTCGGAACCCTCACCATCACCGGCGACATCACCAAGTACACCCGCGCCAAGGTCTTCACCCCCGGCAAGAAGACCGACATGTTGATCCGGTTTTCCACAGTCGCCGGTGAGGCAGGAGCCGCCGATGCCGAGCGCGATGTGCGCGGTTTCGCGATGAAGTTCTACACCGAAGAAGGCAACTGGGACTTGGTGGGCAACAACACGCCCGTCTTCTTCGTGCGCGACCCGCTCAAGTTCCCCGATTTCATCCACACCCAGAAGCGGCATCCGAAGACCAACCTGCGTTCGACCACCGCCATGTGGGACTTCTGGAGCCTCAGCCCCGAAAGCCTGCATCAGATCACGATCCTGATGTCCGATCGTGGCATCCCGCCCAGCCCGCGCTTCATGAACGGTTACGGCACCCACACCTTCAGCCTGTGGAACCACAACGGCGAGCGTTTCTGGGTGAAGTTCCACTTCAAAACGCAGCAAGGCCACAAGCACCTCACCAACGCCGAATCGGCGCAGGTCATCGGCCAGACGCGCGAGAGCTATCAGGAGGACCTGTACGGCTCCATCGAGCGCGGCGACTTCCCAAAGTGGACCATGCAGGTCCAGATCATGCCCGAACTCAACGCCGAGAAGACCCCGTACAATCCGTTCGATCTCACCAAGGTTTGGCCGCACAAAGACTATCCGTTGATCGAGGTGGGCACCTTCGAGTTGAATCGCAACCCGGACAATTATTTCGCCGAGATCGAGAACGCGGCCTTCAGTCCGTCCAACGTAGTGCCCGGCATCGGTTTCAGCCCCGACAAGATGCTGCAAGCTAGAATCTTCTCTTACGCCGACGCGCATCGGCATCGCTTAGGGACGCACTATGAAGCCTTACCGGTGAACACGCCCAAGTGCCCCGTCCATCACTATCACAAGGACGGCCAGATGCGCTTCACGCGCAATGACAGCGGTAACCCGGATGCTTACTACGAGCCGAACAGCTTCGACGGCCCCAAGCAGGACCCGTCAGTAGCGGAACCCCCATTGCGGATTTCAGGCGACGCCGCTCGCTACGACCATCGCGAAGGCAATGACGATTTCAGCCAGCCTCGGGCACTGTTCAAATTGTTCAACGCAGCGCAGCGCCAGCGTTTGTTCAGCAACATCGCCGCGGCGATGCAGGGTGTACCGCAGTCGATTGTCGATCGCCAGACAGCGCTCTTCGATAAGATCGACCCAGCCTACGGTGCGGGTGTTCGAACGGCGTTAGCCCGATAGCCGTTGTAACGCGGTTCCGTGCCAGCATCCCGACACGGAACCGCCATGCGTAACAGGGTGCGGAAAAAGTAAGCGGCTGGTAATTTTGATGGCGTGAGAATCGCCTTGACAACATGCGTGGAGACGACACTCAGCAAGCTGCGATGTTCAGTTACTTGATGCCGGAACAGCGGGTGCCGTCGGACCATCCGCTGCGGCCGA
>CALQCC020000036.1 GCA_943328975.2 Bordetella parapertussis
ACTCCGCCGCTGTGCGGCCCGCTTCCATCTGCTTCACCACTGTCAGGATCTGCTCATCGCTGAGCCTCTGCTTGGGCATCTGTTTTCCTCTTTCTTCGTCCGAAATCGTATCTAACTTCGGACGGAAAATGGGGATCAGGTCAGAAGCACATAGGCCAGTGTTCTATGCAGCGCTGAGGCTAATGCGAATATGTTCCAGGAAACTTTCGAGTGGCGTGCCGGCCTCGCATTCACCGCAATACCAAGTGCCGTCCGTGAAGATTTCCAGCGTAATCACCCGATTATGTCGCGGCAAATAGTAGTAAACACCCAGTTGATCGACCCGCACGAACCCGACTTCCTTGAGACTCACCATCTCTGCTGCGGTCCCCTCGTAACTCGAAGGGAAGTCTCTTGTTGTCCATACTGCATCCTTACACCTACACCTGACGATACCGTCCTCGCCCGCGATGGGTTCAGTCTGACAACATTGACATTTCCTAGAGCGATGAAGGCTCGACATTTAGCTCCAGAATACCTCATTCGAGAAAACTACCTTCCGTACGACCGGGGCTACTCCGACTGTCCACCTGGTCGTGTTTACCTTTACCCGACTACGATATTCACCAACTTGTCGGGGACTACGATCACCTTCTTGACCTGCTTGCCTTCGAGGAACGGCTGGACTTTGGGGTCGGCCAGGGCGGCCTTTTCGAGAGCGGCCTGATCCGAGCCGAAGGGCACCGACAAGCGCCCGCGGAGCTTGCCGTTGACTTGCAGGATGACTTCCGCGGCGTCTTCCTTTTCTAAGGCGGGATCGTACTTCGGCCAGGACTGGCGGAAGACGGGGCCGGTGCGGCCGAGGATCTCCCACATCTCTTCGGCGGCGAAGGGGGCGAAGGGGCCCAGCAACAGCACGAACGCGGGCAGGATTTGGTCGAGGGCGGTTTTCGACAAGTTGGGCTCTTCGTCACAGAGGACGTTGAGCAACTCCATCAAGCCAGCGATGGAGGTATTGAAGTGCCAACGGGAATCGAAGTCGTCGGTCAGGCGGTGGATTGCTTGATGCAATTTACGCAGCGCCTTGCGATCGGCGGCGGGATCTCCGTCGCCTGTGCGATCGGCATTGCGGCTCACGAAGCGGAACACGCGGCTCAAGAAGCGATAGGCGCCCTCGGCTCCCGCGTCGGTCCAATCCATGTCTCGCTCGGGGGGCGCGGCGAACAGTTCGAAGACACGGCCGGTGTCGGCTCCGAACCTGTTGATCATGTCGTCGGCGCTGACTACGTTGCCCTTGGACTTGGACATCTTCGCGCCTTCGCGGATCACCATGCCTTGCGTGAAGAGGCGGGCGGCGGGTTCGTCGTTGGAGATCAAGCCCAGGTCGCGCATTACTTTGGTGAAGAAGCGCGAGTAGATGAGGTGCAGAATCGCATGCTCGACGCCGCCGATATATTGGTCGATGGGGAACCAGTAGGCGACCTTCTTGGAATCGAACGGAGCGGTGCTGTTCTTCGAATCGCAGTAGCGGTAGAAGTACCAACTCGAGTCGACGAACGTGTCCATGGTGTCGGTTTCGCGGCGGGCCGCTTTGCCGCACTTGGGGCAGTTCACGTTGACGAACGATTCGACTTCTTCGAGCGGTGACTTGCCGCGGCCGGTGAACTTCACGTCCACTGGCAGCACTACGGGGAGTTGATCGTCCGGCACTGGAACGACGCCGCAGGCTTCGCAATGGATGACGGGGATCGGCGTGCCCCAATAACGTTGGCGCGAGATGCCCCAGTCCTTGATGCGATACGTGATCGACATTTTGCCGAAGCCGTGTTTGTCGGCGTGGGCGCTCATGGCTCGGCGGGCTTCGGCGCTGGTGAGGCCTGAGAATTCTCCGGCGATTTCGGCGATGCCGTATTCGGTGAAGGGGGCGGTCGGGTTGACGGCGAGCGGGCCATCGACGGGACGGATCACCGGGATGATCGGGATCTTGTAGGTGGTGCAGAACTCGAAGTCGCGCTCGTCGTGCGCGGGGACGGCCATGATCGCGCCGGTGCCGTAGTCCATCAACACGAAGTTGCCGATCCACACCGGCACGCGCTGGTTGTTATAAGGATTGATCGCGTAGCCACCGGTGAAGTGGCCGTCTTTCAGGATGTCGCTGGGGTCCTTGTGCTTGCGGACGTCGATCATGTCCTTGGCTCGTTCGCGGCCTGCGGCGTCGAGAAACTTCTGCGCGATGGGATGCTCGGGTGCGAGGATCACGCACGTCGCGCCGTAGATGGTGTCGACGCGCGTCGTGAACACGCGGATTTTTTCACCAGTGCCTTCGAGAGTGAAGTCGACCTCGGTGCCTTCGCTGCGGCCGATCCAATTGCGCTGCATCGCGAGCACGCGATCCGGCCAGCCGCCTTCGAGCTTGTCGTCGATGTCGCGCAACAACTCGTCGGCGTACGCCGTCGTCTTCCAGAACCACTGCGAAAGAGCCTTCTGCTCCACGCGCGTCGTGTCGTGCCGCCAGCAGCAGCCGTCCACCACCTGCTCATTCGCGAGCACAGTAGCGCACTCGGGACACCAGTTCACGTTCGCGAGCTTGCGATACGCCAGCCCGCGCTCCATCATCTTGAGGAAGAACCACTGGTTCCAGCGATAATATTCCGGCTCGCAGGTGGTGACCTCGCGATCCCAGTCGTAGCTGAAGCCCATGCGCCGATGCTGCCGCTTCATCTCCGCGATGTTGGCGTGCGTCCATTCATAAGGATGCCGGTTGTTCTTGATCGCCGCGTTCTCCGCCGGCAAACCGAACGCATCCCAGCCCATCGGATGGAGCACGTTGTACCCCTGCATCCACTTATAGCGAGCCAGCGCATCGCCGATGGCGTAGTTGCGGATGTGCCCAATGTGGAGCGAGCCGCTAGGATAGGGCAGCATTTCGAGCACGTAATACTTGGGGCGCGAGGAGTCCTCGTCGGCCTTGTAGAGACCGGGCGTGGCCTCCCAACGTTGCTGCCACTTGGCTTCGATTTCTTGGTGTTCGTAGACGCGTTCGGGCATGAGGGTGTTCTTTTGATGATACCTTGAGTACCCTCAGTGTTCGATCGTCAGTCGGTAGGATTTAGCTTCAATCCCGCGAGGATTCGCAAGCGCTGAGCAACAGACTGTTCAATGAAAGGCCAGTCCATTGGCAGTTTCGGTATGAACTTGATCTTCTCACTAAGACTCTTTGAGACGTCGAATTCGAAAGTGATCCATTGCCCATGCCGCCAGTAGGTTTCTCGGACCTCTTGAATCGAGGTGAAGGGAATGATCCGCTCTTTGCCATCCTTCAGAACTCTTAAGGAACCAGGCAGCAAATAGACATCCGGAGTGGAAAACAACAAAAACATGGACCCCGAAGAAGCAACACCGAAAAGCGCGCCGAAGACCAAGCCCTCCCAACGCTCCCTCAGCATGACCATGAGTGTAGGTATCACAAGGAAAGACAGCCAGCGCACACGCGAAGTATCCAAAGAGATACGGAGCGCCTCAGAGGATGAAGGGTTCAATTGGGCACCCCGTGCAACTTGGCAAGGTCCCGCAGTATCTTCTGCCATTTCGGTGACGAACAAACCCTGCGCCTCACCTCAGTTCGAAGAAACAAGTCCGGATAAACGGGGTTGACCATGCGCGTGCCGGACCTTAGACGTGAACAAGACCAGAATCTTGGAGAGTCGGCAGAGCCTTAATCGCCTTGCCTGCCTTCTGCTCGGCCAAGCGCAGTTCGTAGAGGCTTTGGAGATTGAGCCAGAAGGCGGCGCTGGTGCCGAGAAAGTGGGCGAGGCCGAGGGCGGTCAAATCTTCGGCGAGCACTTCGCCGGGGTGGATGGGGATGCGGGGCATTTTCATTCTCCTTAGTGATCGTCCACAATCAATGCGGGAGTCGCGGTTTCAAGTATCCATACAGCCACGTTCCCAGCAGCGCGCTGGCTATGGCGACGAGCATCACGCTCACGCCATTGCCCACCAGAGCGAATAGGGGTCCCGGGCACGCCCCGACAAGAGCCCAGCCCAATCCGAAAATGGTGCCGCCCGCCGCATAACGAACGCCACTGCCGAGGGTCTTGGGAGGAATCGTGATCGGTTCGCCGGAGATGGTCTTCACGTGCAACTTCTTGATCAACGCAACGGAAGTGGCGGCTACGACGATCGCCGACGCGATGATTTCGTACATGCGAGGAGACTGAAACCGGAACATCTCTTGGATGCGGAACCAAGAAAGTACCTCAGCCTGAGTCAGAGTGAATCCGAAACAAATTCCGAGCAGAAGGTACAGCGCCCAGTGGATGAGGGATGGGGTTCGGACGGAATTCATACTGGTTTGTTGGTTCGTAGGAGCCATAGGTCCTCAAAAAATCAAAGGAAGAAGGAAGTGCGTGGCGAGCAGACCGCCGGCGAAGAAGCCAATGACGGCGACCAGAGACGATACCTCGAAGTTCGCAAGGCCTGAAATCGCGTGACCGGATGTGCACCCACCGGCATACGCTGTCCCGAAGCCGACGAGAAAACCGCCAATCACGACGGAGGCGAATCCCTTGAGCGTGAACAGAGCGGACCAGGTGAAGAGTTCACTCGGCGCGAGGCCGGCGAAATCGTGAATCCCTAGATGACTCAAAGCAAGCCTGGTCTGTTCCGAGATCTCAACGGTGTGCGTTCCTCCCCATTGCCACGCCAACAAGCCACCCAAGCCTGTGCCTGCCACGAAGAGCAAATTCCACAAGCCGGCGCCTTTCCAGTCGTAACCGAAATGCTCCAATCGGCTGGGCAGCAAGGCAGAACACATGTGCCGCAGGTTGCTGGATACGCCAAACATCCGGTTACCGATAACCAGCAGCGCGGGGACAAACAAACCGATCACCGGACCGGCGATGTACCAGGGCCACGGGGCAGACAAATAAGATGCCATCTTGGAGTTCCTCGTTGAAGTGCTTTAGTCTACACCGACCGAACAATTGAATCCAAGCGCCAGACTGACAAGCCTGCAAGTATGCGAATACAATGGACCAACCATGTCCAACTTTCTTTCATCTCGCCTGACGCGCCGGGAGGCACTGGAGCTCTTGGGGCTCGGAGCGGCCGTCGCTGCGGTCCCGAGCGCTGCGCTCGCGCAGGCACCCACGTTCGCGAAGGGCGCGATCATTCGCACTCTGCTCAAGGACTATGCTCCCGAGGAACTGGCGGGCGGGGCGACGCTGTTTCACGAACACATGCAGCTGGGGCTGGACTTTAATGCTCGGTTCAACGCGGCGGGGGCGGCGGTGCGGGCGGCGAATGGGTTGCCTCCGGCTGCTGCTGGGAAAGGTGGCCCGGCGGCGGCCAAGGGTCCGGACATCATGCGCGATGCGGACTTGATGGCGGCGGAGGTCGCGAAGGTGAAGGCGGCCGGGATCGCTTGTATCGTGGACGCGGGGCATGCGGACATGGGGCGCGACATTAACTTCTTGCGGCAGGTCGCGATGAAGTCGGGGGTGCCGATTGTGGCGGGCGGCGGGTTTTATTCGCAACCGTTTTATCCGAAAGAGATCTCTACCATGAGCGAGGATCAGATCTACCAGGCGCTGCTGAAGCAAGCGGATGACGATACGCTGGGAGCGTTTGGCGAGATCGGGTCGTGGGATGACATTACTCGGGATGAGCGCAAGGTGTTTCGTGCGGTGGGGCGGGCGCACATGGCGACCAACCTCCCGATCTTCACGCACACGGGGATTCCGGGGAAGTCGGCACTGGAGCAGCTCGATATTTTGGAGGATCAAGGCGTGAAGCCGGAGCGGGTGATCATCGGACACTTGGGCAATCTGGTGGATCCGGCGCTGTATGTACACAAGGCGATCTGCAGGCGCGGGGGCTTCGTGGGATTTGACCGCCAGGGTAACAATGATACGCAGCAGGTGCCTATGGTGATGGGGTTGATTGAGGCCGGCTTTGCCGACCATCTCATGTTTGCGGCCGACGGGTCGAGCGGGTATTCGAAGACAGTGACCGTGTTCTTGCCGAAGCTGAAGGCTGCTGGCGCCAGCGATGAGGTGCTGCACAAGATCATGGTGGACAATCCGCGCCGGTTCTTGGCATTCGTGCCGAAGCGGCCTCGGAAGAAGTAGGTCGCTTCCCCGGCAATCGGAAGATCAGCGTGATATCATCGGCGAAAGTCTATGAGAGCACAAATCGTTTCGACCCTAATTCTGGCCGCGCTACCGATGATGGCTCAGCTCCCTGCCCCGAACAAAGCTGGTGTTGCCGCGGGGCACGACGTGTTGCGCGCGAAAGATGTGGAGGCCGCGAATAAGTTCTGGCAGGCGCTGGGCGGACAACCCGTGCAGTTCGCGGGCCGGCTGAACTTGATCAAGTTCCCGGGCGTGCTGCTGCTCGAAATCGGCGGCGGACCGGCGCAAGCCAAGGGCGCTCCTCCGGCGCCTCCTGTGGATCTGGCGGGATCGGAAGGTTCGTCGCTCGACTTCATTGGATTGTCGGTGAAGGACCTGAAGGGTTCGCTGGCGAAATGGGCCGAGGCGGGGATCAAGCCGGTGGCGGGCGGATCGGCGAAGCAAGTGTTCGTGATGACGCCGGACAAGATCAAAGTGCGAGTCACAGAAGACAAGTCGCTGTCGGTGCCGGTCGCAGCGGACACCATTAAGATGGTGGTCCCGAATGTGGCGGAAGCGCAAGCTTGGTACGCAAAATACTTCGGCGCGGAATTAGTGAAGCGCGGAGGCGAGACGGTGGCGAACATCCCGGGCTCCAGCATCTTGTTCGAACAGGCCAAGGGTCCGGTGGCGATCACGAAGGGCCGCGCGTTTGATCGCATCGGTCTGGAAGTGGTCGGTCTGGAGGCGTTCTCTAAGAAGTTAGAGGAAGCCGGGATTAAGTTCGATAGTCCGTACCGGAAGAATGATGCGATGCAGGCGGCGTTCGCGGTATTCCAGGATCCGTTCGGCACGCTGGTGGAGTTGAGCGAAGGACTATCGGCTGTTAAGTAAAAGGAGCTTTCATGAAACGACACTATTTGGTCTTGATCCTTGCGTGCGCGGCCACAAGCGCGTTCGCGCAGCCGCCCGCAGCGCCCGGCGGCCGAGGCGCGCCGCAACCGACTCCACTGTTCTTTAAAGAAACGTGGAAGGAAGCTCCCGGCAATGTGCCGGTGACGCAGGACTTCGTAGTAAACCCGAACCTGCAGCTGAATATCTACGGCGGGGGCAAGGAAGATTTCGGCGTCACCAGCGAAGGCAACGTGCCGCACATCTGGACGGGACTCTGCGCGTCCTCCTGCGCGCTCACGCTGAGTCACAAAGACAACTTCGTCGATCTCACCGGCAAGGGGAGAATTCGTTGGTACACCAAGACCTCGGGATTCCACCAAATCCATCCGGTGCTGAAGCTCGCCGACGGAACGTGGTTGATTGGTGATCATGCGGACGCGAACGTGTTCGACTATCACGAAAGCGAATTCTTCTTGTCCGAAGTGCACTGGCTCAAGCTCGACATGCCCAAGGTACAGACCAAAGGCACCCTGTTGGACAAGGTGGACCTGAGCAAGGTCGATGCGATCGGGTTCGCCGATCTTACTCCGGGTAGCGGCCACGGCCTGGGCGGATTCTCCGACGTTGGTTGGATCGAAGTCTACGGGAAACCGGTCAAGCGCGACGCTTCTAAATAACCATCGACGAACCCGCTGAGGCGATGGACAGTCCGGAAATTGAGGCGCAAGAACAGACGTTCCGTAAGCGAATTCTGAAGACGTACTTTGTCAGGTTCCACATGGGACTCATTCTCACGTCGGTCGTAACGTCTGGAGTTTTGGGTAGCAAGCTCCTCCTCAATATGGGGATCCATTCGATGGCACTGCGCTACTCGATCGCAGTGCTGCTGTCGTACGCAGTGTTCCTCGGGATGGTCCGCATCTGGATCTGGTGGGTCACCAGCGCCAAGCTGGTGCTCGATTTGAGCCGGCTCGACGGTTGGGGCCCTGGCGGTTCATCCAGTTCCAGTTCTAGTAACGCAGGTCCGGCAAGTTTCGGAGGCGGCTCGTCCGGAGGCGGTGGGGCCACCAATTCGTGGACTGAAGGAGAGGCTCGCGGCCTGGTCTCACCGGGACGAGCGTCCGCCTCATCGGCGGCAAGAGGCGGGAAATCCAGCAGTTGGTTTTCCGGTCTTGGCGACATCGACGGCGACGATTGGTGGATTCTGCTTCTGCTGGCGCTTCTGGTCCTGTCGATTCTCTGCGCCGGAGGCTACTTGATTTACGCGGCGCCCCAATTCCTACCAGAGGCGGCGTGGCAGGCTGCGCTTGCCGGGGGTCTGCGGCGAATGACAAATCGGAAACCGGATTGGATGCTTGCGGTGATACGCTCGAGCGCAGCTCCCTTCGCCGTGGTTTTGATATTCGCGATAGTGCTGGGCTGGCAAGCCCAGGACCATTGCCCGAGCGCTTCACGCTTAGTAGACGTATTCAGTTGCTCAGAGGACCTAACCGCGCGCTAGGCACCCGTGGTCCAGCACGACCGTTTGGTTGCCGAAGCGGTCCTTGCAGTGATAGCGTAGTGTTGCGTATTTTCACGCATAGTGCTCAGCCATATGCTGCCATGAGGGGTTTATTCATGTCCTTTCGTAGTTCAACTTTATTGATTCCAGTGTTCGCGCTCGCTGCGGGCGCCGTCTACATGCAGGCGCAACGGCCCGCCAAGGTGGATGACCTTGCGCTGCGCAACGCCGCCCAAAGTAAGGGCGAAGATTGGCTCAGCTACGGGTTCACGCCGCAGGAAACGCGCTACTCTCCGCTCAACCAGATCAACGCAACCAACGTTTCGCGTCTAGGCTTGGCCTGGTCCGCTGAAGTGGGACCCGGTGGCGGCGGCCAGGAGGCCACACCGCTGGTCCATAACGGAGTGATCTTCTCCACCACGCAATGGAGCGTCGTGTTTGCGATCGACGCCCGAACCGGAAAAGAGAAGTGGCGCTGGGATCCGGAAGTGAACCAGACGGCACTCCGTCCGAAGATCTGCTGCGGCGTCGTGCAGCGCGGCATTGCCCTGTATGACGGCAAGATCATCGCGCCGTCCATCGACGGTCGGTTGTTCGGGCTGGACGAAGAGACCGGCAAGCCTGTGTGGGAAGCGCGCGTCGCCTATTCTCAGGAAAACCACACCCTCACGATGGCCCCTCGCGTCGCCAAGGGCAAGGTGATCATCGGCGTTTCCGGGGCGGAGTATCCGGTGCGTGGTTTCATCGCTGCCTTCGACGCCAAGACGGGAGCGCAGGCCTGGAAGTTCTATACGGTGCCTGGCCCGGGCGATAAGGACCCTGGCTTGATCAAAGCGGCGGCTACGTGGCCGAAGAACATTGTCGGCGGCGGCGGCGCCACGGTTTGGGATGCGATCTCATACGATCCTGAACTCGAACTGGTCTACATCGGCACCGGCAACGCAGGCCCGTGGTCGGAAGATACGCGCATGTCCAAGGGCTTCGATCTTTTGTATGCGGCCTCCATCGTGGCGGTTGACGTCAACACCGGTCTGTATCGGTGGCATTACCAGAACGTCCCCGGCGATGAATGGGACTTCGATAGCGTGCAGCATCTGCTGCAGGCCGACGTCACCATCAAGGGTGTGAAGCGCAAGGTGCTGATGCAGGCAAACAAGAACGGCTTCCTGTATACGATTGATCGCACCAACGGCAAGTTTATCCGCGGCGTTCCGTTCGCCAAGATCAACTGGGCGCTGGGCCTGGACGAATTGACAGGCCGGCCGATCGTCAACCCGCAGGCTAAATATTCCGAGACCGAATCGGTGAATATCACCCCAGGTCCCGGTGGAGCGCATAATTGGTCGCCGATGAGCTTCAATCCGAATCTTGGATTGCTGTATCTCAGCGGCCAATCGGGCGGCGGCTTTACCTACGCCGTGCAGCCGAACTTCCAATTGAATCCCCAGGGACAAAACATGGGCATCGTATTTGGCCGTGGTCCTGCTCCTGCTCCCGCACCTGCTGCGGCGGGTGGTGGTCGAGGTGGCGCTGCTCCTGCTGCCGGGGCTGCTGCGGAAAACGTATCGCCTGAAGTGGCTGCGGCACGCGCCGCTGCGGCGGCTGCCGCGGCCACTGCCCCGCCCGCTCCCGCTGCACCTGCGGCCAAGCTGCGGGAACCGCTCGCTTCGATCGGACCCGACTTCAACGGCGGCTTCCTGATGGCCTATGATCCGGCCACGGGCACCGAACGCTGGCGTGTCCCCGGCGGCTCCGCCATCGGTGGCGGCACTGTTGCAACCGGTGGGGGCATCGTGTTCCAAGCCACTGCGGGAACACTCTACGCCTATTCGGCTGACAAGGGCGAAAAGCTACTGGAGCTCAAGGTCGGCATTTCTGGCGGCATGGCTCCGCCCATCACCTTCATGGTGGATGGCAAACAGTATGTTGCCTTGCAGGTTGGACAAGGCGCGGCCGGTCCTGGTGCGGGAGGCAACGCTCCCCCGCCGAATCCGAACGCCCCCGCTCCCGTGAAACCGCGGTTGTTGGTGTACGCGCTCGACGGCACTGCGAAGCTGCCGTAGTTCCCTGCTCTACATCCGATAGAACCCGACCCCGCCAGTGCTGCCTTGAGGAACGCTGGCGGGGTTTCTCATTTACGTTTAATACTCAGGCGTGCCGTTGGGACCCGGCCGCAGCTTCCCTTCATCGCGATTCTTATTGTTCTCATCGCAAGCGTATTCCATCGGTTGCTGGCCCGTCGGCATGTGCGTGAAGACGCGTTTGAAGGTCCACGGCTTGGTGTAGAACTTGGGATCTTCTACCCAGGTCTCATGTTCCAGATGATCGAAGTCGGGACGTCGCCAGCGTTCGATGACGTGCATCGCATCGCTGTGCGGATGGGCATCGTCGTCGATCCAGGACTTTGTGTCCTTGAAGCTCACAATGTCGATCACCAGAGTGTCGCCATCCCATTTCGCGGCCCCGTTGCCGAAGTAAAACGGGTCCATCGTCTTGGGGTGCGTCCCTCCGTTGATGGGGATGGAGCGCCAGGTGGTCATAAGTTCGTAGAGGAATCCGACGCGCTGGGAATTCTGAATGATCTCGAAAGGCACGCCGCTAATACTGGCGCGCGGGATTCCAGCGAAGATACACAAGCCCTCGGGATTGATGGACTGCGTCAGGTTGTAGTCGTAGGCCTTCTTGCCTTCAGCCGTGAAGGGCGGACCTCCGACGCTTTGAAAGAAATTCCGCATGAGCGGGCCTTGCCAGAATCCCGACAGGTCCGGTTTGCCCTCACGGGTTCGGGGAGTCGGCTTGGAAGACTGAGCCGCACAGGGAAGGCAGGCGAGCGCGACGACGACAAAGATGCGGCTGCGAAGGGACATACTAGGTATCTTCTTCGCATCTTCGCGCTGGGTCAAGGGGGTGGAGCCTAGGTATACTTGAAAGCTAAGGAACCTGATTCAATTGGCCTCACTCATTGACGCTATCGACGTAAAGCGCAAGACACTCTTCGAGTTTGAAAACACTCCGTACTACTGCATGGATTCGGAGATCAGCACCCCTACCGCCCGTGGCGGGCAGACACTGGTGCGCTTGAAGATGCGCAACCTTCTCACCAGCGCTGTGCTGGACAAGACCTTCAAAGCGGGCGAGAAATTCAAGGAGCCGGATCTGCAGTTCGTTCCGGTCAGCTACCTGTATAGCGATAGCGACGGCTCTTATTTCCTGGACCAGGACAACTTCGAAACGCTCACACTTCCCTCTGAAGTCGTCGGCAATTCGTTGGAGCTCTTGATCGAGGGCACCCTGCTGCAACTGCAGAAGTACAACGGCAATCCGATCGCGCTCCAACTGCCGATGTTTGTCGAGCTGACGGTTGCCGAAGCCGAACACGCGGTCCGCGGGGATACGTCGAGCGGTAGCGGCACGAAGCTAGCCAAGCTGGAGACGGGCCTCAAGATCCGCGTTCCGCTCTTTATTAAAGAGGGCGAAAAAGTGAAGATCACTACGGAAACGCGAGAGTTTTCGGGTCGCGCCTGAGGCAGCTTCGGTTGTATCCGGGCATTCCATGGCGCTGATGAAGTGAGATCGGCTCCAGGACTGCATAAATGCGCCTCGTGGCTGCTCAAATCGTTTACGATAGTGAGTGGAGGAATGGCCGAGTGGTTGAAGGCGCCGGTCTTGAAAACCGTTGTACTCGAAAGGGTACCGGGGGTTCGAATCCCTCTTCCTCCGCCAGAATCAATAACTTATAGTTTGCGCGTTCCCTGCCTTGCGTGAACGTGCAAACATATGCAAACATCCCGTCCGTGTCAGGATACTTTCGCGGTGGGGTTCATGGGCGTCGCGTTTTGGAAATTCGCATCCCATAGCTCCGCTGCCTTCACGTCATCCTTCGGCATCGGATGACTGTAGATGCGAGCCGTAACACTCGGGTCCGTGTGTCCTAGGCGTTTGCTGACCGTAGGCAGGCTCACTCCAGCAGAGAGCAACTGCGATGCGTGGGAGTGCCTCAGCGTGTGCATACTCACCCCTTTGGGCAGTCCAACCCGACGCGCGATGAAACACGCCTTCGAGGAAACTAAGTTCGGCTTCATGTAGTCGCCATGCGGATAGCAGAACACAAGATTCAAGTCGGCCCGGTAGTCGGCTCCGAACAATCGCCGGTTCTCCTCCTGCCTTTCGCGTTGGAATCTCAGAAGTGTCAGCAGCGAAGCCGGTAGCGAAATCGTGCGGGCGCGCTCCGTCTTGGTGGTCTTGATGCGAAGCCCTGCCTTGGTTTGTTCGACGCTCTTTGCGATACAGACGGCACCATGCACTAGATCCACGTCGGCCCATGTAAGCGCGAGTGCTTCACCGCGGCGGCAGCCCGTAGCGGCAGCGAATGTCAGCACTTCATAGAGGCCGTAGTGCGCGCGGGCTGCGTTCAGGAACACGTTCATTTTGTCGGGATCGAGCACGCGAGCCTCAGTGCGCGGGACGGCTGGAAGCTCGACGCCTTCCATCGGATTCGACTTGAGCAGCTTGAGCTTGACGGCCTTCTTCAAGATCACGCTGACCACGGCCCCAACGTGGTGTATCGTCATTGCCGAGAGTGGCCGGGATGTCTTGGTGTAGCGGTTGAATCCGCCGGAGTCTTTGAGTTGATTAAAGACACGCTCCAGGGCCAGCGCGCTTAAGTCCTGCAAGCGAGTGGACCCTAGATGCTGCGTCACGTAAGCGCCAAGGGATCGGTACCGCTCCAGCGTTTTCAGTGAACACCTGCGGGGGCCGTAGTCCTGAAACCACAGATTCACGAACGCTGCGAACGTCTGCGGATCGGGCGCGACTAGATCGCCGTTGTCTTTCTCTGAGAGAAGCACGCGCATCGCGGCGGCGGCTTCACTCTTTTTCTCGAAGCCGGATTTGAATATCTGTTTGCGCTTGCCGCTCGCATCCTTGCCCGCGTCTATGCTGTAGCCCCAGGTGATTCGGCCTGACGGTAGCGTGCGTTTGAATGTGCAGCCGTTCATTGTGTAGTCTTCCTTTTTTGTCTGTCTCGATAATTCTGTTTTCGGATTCGTTCTTCGCAGCGGGAGTGCATTCTGCGAGCGCCAGGACGCGCGGAATCAGTCACGTCCATGTACTGGCCACAATCTTTGGCCTCACATTTCTTCATAAGTCGCTGTCCGCACACTAGCGCAGCGAACTGCAGCCAGACAGTTTTTTGCAGATCCGTTGAAACGATTGCCAACTCAAGCGGACCTGAGTTCTTAGAACGAACGACTGCCCTCGTTTGGCTCACGCAATTGATCTCCGAAGTAAAATCGCACTCCAGGCACCTTTGTCCCGCATACAGGCCCCCGGCCAGCTCGAAGTTGATCGTCTTTAGCACCATCGTTCGGCCAAATTCCAGCGGCTTCCTAATATCTCCGCGCATAGGCGGCTGCAATATCCATGGAGAACCAGTCCCCTGGAGTGGAGCTAGAAAGCGCTTGACCCAGATTGTGTCGCGCTCTTGCAACCGGAACCACATCTCGACAGCAGTTTGGAATCGCTCTAGCTGTATTTTCCATTCATCCCATCTCTCACCGGTGAGAGCGGAATGCGTCCCTATACGGTGGAAGTGCTCGCCTACCAATCGCAAATTGCCAAATTTACTTGCGAATCTTTCCACGGCGCTCATGTCACGAGAGAGATTGGCGAAAGTTTCGTAAAGGTCATCCGGGAACGCTATGGGGTGCGTCGGACCCTGCCGGGAGACTAGATAGGTGCCCACTGGCTTCAACTTCGGGCCTAAAGATCGGAAGCCCTCAATCCATTCAAATCCCGCATCCGGCACATCTGTTGGCCAGGATTCGGTCAATTTGACTGTTTCGGCTGTCCCGTAATTGTCCATGTCTAACGCCTTTGTACACCTGGGGACATTATGGCATGATTCCGTTGTGAGCACAACACGGAATAATCAAACGTCAGGACGAAGAGCAACGCTGAATCTGCCTGAGGCGGCGAAGCGGCTCGGTATCAGTCGCGGAAGCGCATATGCGGCGGCGGGGCGCGGTCAAATACCCACTGTTCGGATCGGCAAGCGGTTGCTGGTGCCAAGGGCGGCGCTGGAACGCATGTTGAGCGGCGAGGCCGCGACGAAGTGAAGCCTGCGTTCGATCCAGCGAGCTACGACACCTCCAACGCAGAAGCGGCGCGCGTAATCGCGGCTGACCCCGCACAGTATCCTCCTGAGTCACTGGCGGCACGTTGGGCGGCGCTTGTGCTGGCCCGTCTGCACCTGATGGAGCGGGCGGCATGACCCTGGCAGCGCTTCCCATCCTGGATGTCTGGGCCGCACTGGGCGGCGGCAAGCTTCGCGGCAATCGCGGGCGGGCGTTCTGGCGTGGCGGAGATGGCTGGAACATCGCCCTAGACGCAGAGAAAAACGCTTGGTTCGATCATCGCGATGTGCGCGGCGGCGGTGTTCTCGACCTGGTTCAACTGGTGCTCGGCTGTGACAGGGCGGCGGTGCTGCGATGGCTCGAACAAAACTGCGGACTGGATTCACGCGGGCCGCTAACTGCTACCGAACGAGTTGCACGCGCACAGGCTCCGGCACTAGCTCAACGGCTGGCCGACTTCGCCGGCGGATTACGAGTTGCGGTTCATCGGCAGCTCGATCTCGCACAATTGCTTGGGTTTGATCCTGGGTTGGTTAGGAACTGGCACGAACAGGCGCATTTACTGAGCATCGCAACGCCAACGCAAATCGCCGAATTGTGGCGAATGACGCCGGAGCAACGCGAGGCCGTGGAGCGCATCGGCAGGGAAGATCGCGAGCACGCGGAGGCCATCGCGCACGCCGTCATTGACCTGTTGGCGGTGTCACAGGAAAGCCGGAGGGCGGCATGATGGCGGCGGCTGACTACGAGCAAGTGGCGCGGAAGATGTTGCTACAGGATTCGTCACTGAAGGTCGTCCCAAAGTCCGTGGAACAACCTTGGCTATTGGGTCAATCACACACCGATACTGGAAATTCTGAGCGGTTCGTTTTAGTCCATCGCAATGATGCCCGCTATTGCCATGCGGTCAAGGCGTGGTTTATTTTCGACGGGCGCATCTGGGTTAGGGACAGCAGTGACAGGATACGCCGTCTCGTCAAGCAGGTGATGGTTGAGTTTTTGAAGCAGGCGACCAACGCGAACGATAACGCATCGGAAAAGTTCGCGCGGCGGTCGCTCGATTCCAAGCAGATTAGCAACACCTTGAAAGAGGCTCAGGTTGACCTAGCAATTTCTCCAGATGAGATGGACCAACACCCGGACCTACTGGTGTTCAACAACATCACGGTCAATCTGCGCACCAAGACGGCGGAACCTCACAACCCCGGACACTTCATCACTAAGCGCGTGGCCTTCGACTACAACCCGGAAGCCGGATGTCCGCTGTTTCTCGCGACGTTGGCGCGGCTAATGGGCCGCACTGCCGATGCTAGCGAAGCGGAGATCACCCGAGCCTATGAGTTGGTTTCAGCCTTGCAACGTGCATTCGGCTACGCCCTCACGGGACACACCTCCGAGAAGGTCGTTTTCATTTTGTTCGGCAGCGGCAACAACGGCAAGACGACAATCCTAAGTCTGTTTCTCCGGCTGCTGGGACCCTATGCGGTGCTCCTTCAAATCGATAGTTTAATGGTTCGGCAAGAATCCAACAATAGCCAAGCAGACCTAGCTGACTTACGCGGGGCGCGGTTCGTGATGACTTCTGAAACAGAGGAAGGCCAGCGGCTCGCCGAGGGCAAACTCAAGCGCATCACGCAAGGAATGGGCCGCATTAAGGCCGTGCGCAAATACGAGAACCCCATCGAGTTCTCGGAGACTCACAAGCTGTTCATCGACGCGAACCATAAGCCAATCATCCGGGGAACAGACGCAGCCATCTGGAACCGCATGTTCACCATCCCGTTCACAGTCACCATCCCGAAAGAGGAGATCGACCGGGAGTTGCAGACGAAGCTGATGGCTGAGGCTGAGGGTATTCTCGCCTGGGCTGTGGCTGGTGCGCACCAGTGGTACCTACATGGCCTAGAGCGTCCGGCAATTGTGGACGAAGCTGTTCAGAGCTATCGGACCGAGATGGACCAGATCGGACGGTTTATTGAGGAGCAGTGCATCATCGGCTCAGTATTCCAAGCGCGGGCACGCGATCTGTACGCGGCATACAAGTCGTGGGCTGATGAGGGTTCCGAGTTCGTCATCACAGCAAACATGTTTGGACGAAAACTCCTTGAGCGTGATGGAGTTACAAAACAGGACGCCAGGGAAAGTCCCCGGTATGTAGGTGTCGGCTTGCGGACAAGGGATAGCGGGTGATGTCGTCAATGTCGTGGATTACCTACAACACTTTCTACATACGCGCGGATGAAAAAAGTGTCCAAGGTAATTGTAGACATCGACGACATCCTCGCAGTGATAGTTACTTAACACCACGGGGGCGGCGGCGGGCGATCCGGTTCCGATGAGCGTGTTACGCGCGATGGAGCAGCACGCGTCGCAGCCGTGGAAGGTTCGAGACAAAATGCTCTCGACGCGGTCAAGTGGAGACGATAGCATAAGTACCCTTGAATGAATGACATAGGGCGGCTCCAGGAGTCTGGAGCGGCAAGGCCAACACCGCCGGGGTGCTCAGGTATATCAAATCGGGCATTTATAACTTTTGAGGGGGTTTGGGAATGAAGGTTCAGAACGGTTTAGGCAAGGCTGGCGCGGCGCTGCTGGCGACACTGGAGAGCGACTTCGATCTTGACGGCGGTGTGATGCCCGCTGCCGTCGAGTTGGCTAAGGTTGCCGACAGGCTGGCAGAGGTGCGGGCTGTCCTGAAGACCTCCGGCCTCATGTCGGGCACAAAACGGCATCCGTTGGCTGACACCGAAATTAAACTGCTGGGGCAATTCACGGCGCTGTGGAAGGTCTGCGGTTTTGCCGATCCGGCACCGCGTCCGGTTGGTCGGCCAGCGTCGAGTGAGAAGCATGGCTAGGGCAAGACCGAGACGGCGCGCTGGGCAGCTAGACGATTCCGTAGTGCTCGAAGTGATGGCCAGCTACCTCGTGGAAAATGGCGGTGTTGAACGGTTGCCGGACCCAGAATATCAGCGGCGGCGCTCCCGCCTTTGGGAATTGCAGCGAATGGGTAGCCCATCTTGGGCGCTCGAAGTTTACACAACCGAGTCTAGGAAAGAGGAACAGACATGAGCAATCCAGTTTTTAGCGAATACGCAGCGATGCTCGACGCAGGGGAAAGGGCGCTAGTGGCGAGCGCGTTCCAAGCACGGGGCGAGGAAACCGGGCACCTGGATCTGTACGCGGCACTGGTAGACGCGCTGGAACTCGCCGAAGGGCAGGACGTGGACGTGGACATTCCTGGCCTGTGTGGTGCGATGCTGGCGAGCGTAATCGCGGCGGAAAAGCTCTTTTGGGGCGCTCGCGTTGTGGAGCCCCGCATGGGCGATCCAGTATCGCGACTATTCTGCCATCTCACTTTGCGCTTAACCCAGGCCGAAGTGAAGCAGCGCGGGAAAATGCGGCGGCGGGCTGAGATGAATTGAGTGCGGATAGTAAGCCTTAAAACATTTGTGGTGTATAATGTTTGTAGGCTTTTCGCCGCGTCGGTTTCAGCGCCGCGCTTTGCATGCCCACCTGGACCTACGCCGTCCCGTTTCAAGCAACAAGGAACACACGGCATAGATTCGGCCCGGTCAACTAGCGCAGCTTGGGAGCCACCCGGCAAGCATCGCAGTCACACCCGCGTCTAGCGGCCCGTGATACCTTGCTTCCAAAAACGCCGACTTCAAATCTCAAAATTACACGCGTGAGCGTGAAAAAGGCGGAACTGTTATGACCAAGCATGAATTGGAACAGAAACGCGCAGCGCATATACTGCGTTGCGATGCAATCACCAAGGAAACGCGCGGCGGCGCAATGAACACCGCGCAGCGCGAAGAGTATCGGGCAGAGCTGGAAGGCGCGCAGGAGTGCCGACTGAAAATTGACGCGGGGCAGTATGACGAAGCAGGGCCGACGCGCGAAGAAATGCAGCGTAGTGGTTGGGGCGGAGCTCCCACAATCGGCAGGCCGGATAGCGGCGGACCGATGACCTCGACGCGGGAGTTCGGCGGCTTCCTCCAGCAAGTCGCCCAAGCGGGTGTACCTGGCGGGCAAGCATCGGCGGAACTCTCCCAGCGCTCCATAACGGGCATGGGCGAGGCTATCGGTGGAGATGGCGGCTTCCTTGTCGGCACTACTCAGAGCAGCGACTTGCTGCAACGCGTCTACAGCATGGGCCTCATGGCTTCCCGCGTGCGGCGCTTGCCCCCGTTGAGTCCCGGCACCAACGGATTGACCATGCCGTACATTGACGAAACTAGCCGTGCGACGGGCTCCCGTTTGGGTGGTGTTCAAATGTACTGGGGCAATGAAGCGGAGCAATTGACCGGCTCCAAACCGAAGATCGGCAAGTTGGAAATGAAGCTCTGCAAGCTCACCGGCCTTTGTTACGCCACGGGCGAATTGCTCCAGGATGCTGCGCAACTGGGCGCTATTATTACGGACAGCTTCGTCAAGGAAATGACTTTCTCCGTGGAGGATGCAATCTTCCGTGGAACTGGTGCCGGTCGTCCGATGGGCTTCATGAACAGCGCGTGCAAGATCACTGTCGCCAAGGAAGGATCACAAGCGGCGGACACAATCACGTTTAACAACGTGGCGGGGATGATGGCACGCCTCAATCCTGGGTCCATTCCGAACGCGGTTTGGCTTGCCAATATCTCGACCCTGCCCCAGTTGCTCAAAATGTCCGTGCCGATCACGAATATCGCGGGCACTGAAAACGTCGGCGGCTCGGGAACGGGCCTGATTTACAACCCGACAGAGCGCAAGCTCCTGGGCTTGCCGGTCCTGTTTGTTGAGTACGCTGAGGCGCTGGGTGACGAGGGCGATTTGGTGTTGTGTGACCTAGGCGAGTACCTGATGATCGACCGGGCCATGCAGGGCGCGTCGAGCATCCACGTTCGGTTCGACTACGACGAAACCGCTTTCCGGTTCATCTATCGTTGCGACGGCCAGCCTGCCCAAAAGACCGCCCTGACGCCATACAAGGGAACGGCTACGACTTCGCCGTTCATCACCTTGCAAGCGCGCTAACCAAGTTTGCCGCGCCAAGCATCGCGGCAATCCGGGGGCTCCTAAAGCAGGCTCCCGGCCTCCTGCCGGGGGAAGACCGACTAAGTCTCGGCTCCCCCTTTTTTTGAGGCAAACAGGTTTGCTCGCGTTTCTACCTAGCGGCGCGGGAAAATCCGGGGGCGCGTTCGGATGTGGACCGGGAGCGGTGTCAGCGTGAGCGCATTCGACAACGCGACACTCTCACGTTTCCTCCGACAGCCTCCCGGCTTACTTGGTCTATCGGCAGATGTGCAGATTCTTTGCATGGGTGGCCTCAGCGCGGCCTGTCGATTCAGTTCTTGACGGTTAGGGCGTCGGAGTCGATAGCTTTCTTTCCGGTCACTCCCTCCAAGCCAGTCAAGACACCTCGATATTCATCCTTGTCTACCTTAAACGCCGCGCCGCCTTTCTTGCCAGCATCGTCCCAGGTAAGACCGATGTAGTGCTTCTTTGATTTGGACAACGCCATCAACGCACCAATGCCGAATGAGACGACAGCAAGGCCGATAGCCGCGCCAACTCGGCGATGAACGTCTTGTCCATAGCTGATCTCTGTCACTGAAGAGGCAGGGATCGCTGCAACTTCTTTCTTGTCCTTCACCAACCGGATGTTGGTGGGTTCGATATACAATTTCACATCGTTCCCGGACTTCACATTCAGGATCGATCCACCGTCGTACTTGACCTTGTAGCCGGTATCATCAGCCGCGAATACGGTCATCGGTATGAGGATACAGAGGGTGATTGCGATTGTCTTTTTCATTTGTTCGGCCTCCCGACCGTGAATCGTCCTCAATTAGACCACGTTGCGGCGCGTGTCAATGTATCAGGGTGGCTCCGTTCGACTGGACTCGCTATACTTCCCTCATCGGCAGGCGGAGGCAATCATGAAAAGACTGTTAGGTCTGGCGGCGGTGATGGTGTTGACGCTGGGCGTGGCTCAGGCTCAGCAGAGTAAGACCGCACCTGTTCAGCGAACCCCCGTTGAATTGTCTCAGTCGGCGATCCAAGGTGACAACCTTTCGCTCGGGCAACTGACGGCACTGGCGGGCTCCGGCAGTGCCGATGCCCAGTTCTATTTGGGCGCGATGTACGGTGCGGGCATGCGACAGGAAGCAGCACAGGCGGTGGAATGGTATCGAGACGAGTATGAACACCGCGCTGGTGTTCCAACGGATGCGGCTCAGGCCGTAGCTTGGTTTCGCAAAGCTGCTGCGCAAGGCGATGCGAGAGCACAAAATAATCTGGGCGTGATGTATGACGACGGTAAGGGTGTGAAGAAGGATGCTGTTCAGGCGGTCGATTGGTTTCGCAAAGCGGCTGAACAGGGCAACACACATGCACAGGCAAATTTGGGAGAGATGTACGCCTACGGTACCGGAGTTCGGAAAGATGCGGCTCAGGCCGTAGCTTGGTTTCGCAAAGCTGCTGCGCAAGGCGATGCGAGAGCACAAAATAATCTGGGCGTGATGTACGCCGGAGGTGACGGTGTCCCTAAGGATACGGCTCAGGCGGTCGATTGGTTTCGCAAAGCGGCTGAATCGGGTGATAAAGATGGACAGTTCAACCTGGGAAGGGTCTATGCCAGAGGTGAAGGAGTTACGAGGGATTATGTCGCTGCCTATATGTGGGCAAGCCTTGCAGCGGCGCAGGAAAGCGGCAAAGTTGCCAAGACGGTAAGAGATGATCTAGAAAAGAGGATGTCTCCGACCCAAATCGCGGAAGCCCAGAAGCTCAGCCGAGAGTGGAAGCCCACGAAGTAAAATTGGCCGAGGAACTTTCCGAACTACACTACGGGGCCGCACTCTTGGACCCTTGGCCCTGCTGCTATGCGTGGGCCGGTGGCCGGGCCTCCTAACGTCCCGCCACTTCATCGAATCACTGCAATCGAGGCGCTGCGAGCGCGTTTTCTGCGCGTTCCAGAAGGACTTTTATCTTCATGATGGAGGAAGGCCCAACTTTTTCCGAAGCTCGCGAATCCTCCCGCCGCTCTGGTCCCGGACCGCTGAGTCATCACATGGCGCACTCCCTGTTATCTTACGAACCGCATCAATAGCATCCATCAAGTCCACCGCAAAGAATTCCTTTCCCGCTTTTCTTGTGTGACCAAGGGATTTATGAACTGTGCTTTCATGCCTACTTGGCTCTGAACTCTCAAAGTAAGCTGCCACTTTGAATTTCTCGGGAACCCCAGTAGCTGAGTTCAACTCGGCTACGCGCTCGGAAACTGGGCGAGTGGTGATGCCGATCTTCACTAAACCGGGCATGGACGGGTTTGTCAGTATGTACAGGTAACCGGCGATGCGGCGTATCGCCAGAAATTCTTCGCCACAATTTGGACAAGGGAATTGTGATGTTCCGGTCTCGGGAATGGTGATCGTCTGGGGTGTATTGCAATTAGCACAAGCGCATTTGACTTCTAGTGTCATGCGCTTCCCTTCCCGACAATATCTCGTGGCATTCTGCTTATCTTACTCCAACCCCTACTGTACAGATAGCCAGGATGGCCTCTGTGGGGCCGCACTCTTGGACCCTTGGCCCTGCTGCTATGCGTGGGCCGGTGGCCGGGCCTGTTAACGTCCGGCCACTTAACTGCTACAAGCTGACGATTTGTGGCCTGCGTCATGTCCCCCTTGGAAGCCCATCGCGGGCCGGATGCGAGAGGGGACCGTGCAAACAACGTGCAAACACCACAGCGAAACACGCTGACACTAGATGCACTGCGGCCCCCATCGACCCCTTGAAGGTTCAACAACATAGCATAGGACGCTACCCCGTGCTCCGCTGCAATTCGGTCTTGAAAACCGTTGTACTCGAAAGGGTACCGGGGGTTCGAATCCCTCTTCCTCCGCCATCTCATCGTCGTTGCTCTAGGCGACGGCAGCGTTCCATCCGCACCACTCACGCCGTGGGTCTCCGCGCTGCTCACGACAGACGGCACGCTGCAACCCTGCTTCTTCGACCCACCCATGGATTCCGTCGCCACAGCGCCCTTGACCCAAATCGTTGCCTCTCCCCGGGCCGCGCAATTCCGCGATTCCCTTGGTGTGGCGGCAAACCTAATCTGCCAGCGCTGCGTGTGCTCTTTGTATCTGCAATAGAAGCCTGTGCTATAAAAGGGTGAACTTTGTGACGTCCTCTTCCCCGCTCCATCCCATATCTCCCCTATTGGTTGTCGCCGCCGTCATCGAACGCGACGGGCAGGTCCTCATCGGTCAGCGCAAACGCAACGCGAAGAAGCATCCGTTGAAATGGGAATTTCCGGGCGGCAAAGTGGAGACTGGCGAAACTCCTGAAGCGGCCTTGGCGAGAGAGTTGCGCGAAGAACTCGCGATTGAAGCGAGCATTGGACCGCAGATCGAATCTTACGAATTCTTCTATCCGGGTAGCGCGCGTTCGACGTGGCTGCTGTTTTTCCGCGTCACGGAATTCAGCGGGACACCCCAAAATCTGGATTTTGAACAGATTCTGTGGACGGCCGTTGGAGCCCTTGCAAGCTACGATTTTCTGGAAGGCGACGTGGCTTTTGTGGAGCGTTTGGCCGCGGGTACTATTCGATAACTTCGGCAGCAGTCTTAGGCAGGTCGGGAGCCGCAGCAATCGCGATAGTCACAGGAGCCGATACCCGAGTGCCGACACCGACTGTGAGATTCTGTGTATCCCCGGCGGGCGCGTCCAGCGGAACCAAAAACTCCAGCCTGAACGTACCGGAAGTCGGCTGGGACTCCAGGAATTCCAAGCGCTGCGCGACGCCAGCCACGCGGATCTCGATGTCTTCCTTGACGGGGGCAGCACCGGCACCCAAATTTCCGACTACCAGCGTGATACGGTCGCCCCCACGAACACGCTGTTGCGCGCCGATGGCGAGATTCTGCGAACCCGAAACGGTGAGGATCGCGGGCGGCTGGCTATCGATTTGGAACAGCACCGGAGGAACCGGCAAGCCGCTCGCCGGAATTAATTGAATCGGCTGTGGACCGACTTCTATGCCTAACGCGATCGGAGCGAGCAAACGTCCATCGGCCGTACGCGTCAGCGGCGTGCGGATCCCATTGATCGTCACCAACCAACCCCGAATATCCGCGGGTACGTCCGTCGCCCGGATCGAGATCGTGCCGCCACCGGGCGCTCCGGCCAAACCCGTGGCCTCGTTCACGATCGGCAGGAGCAAACTCATCTGCTTGGGGTCCGCTGGAAGAACCTGCAATTGCGTTCCCAACGTCGCCAGCTGAATTCCAGTAGAGACGGTCACGGGCGTGTTGCCCAGCTTGGCGTTGGGATTGACGGATATATTCAGCAGCATCCGGTCCGGACCTAACACCCACATCTGCCGGACCACGATATCGCTGGTGCCAAACCCGACCGCCGTCTTCCCCGAGAGGAAGTCGGTGAACGCACCGTCGACCTGGAGCATCACACTCGTTCCGGCAATCACCGATGCAGGAGACAGGTAAACCGCCGGGTCCGCTGGCGCATCGTAAAGGAAGACGCTGGGCGGTGCAGTCCCCTGCAACTGCCAGGAGGTCTGCCCGTCGGCTCCGAATACTTCCACGACCGCTTGCTGGTTGCCGGAGGCAGCAGGGGCAACCGCCACCAAGGATCCGTCGTCTTTCGCTTTTACGCTGAGCGCATCGGCCCCGTCAAAGCTAACTCGCGTCAAAGAGTCCAGATTCTCACCGGTAATCGTAGCAAGACGCCGGCCCTGGGCATCCTGAGATGCCGTCACCGAAGTGAGCAACGGGTGTTGCGATGGGACTACGTAGAATGCGCCCGGAAGAACATAGAGATTATCGTTGGTGGTCATGGCCACCGCCACCGGAGTCGAACGGTTGGTTGCACCTGCCTTGGCAGCAATCAGCAAGAACTGTTCGGCTCCCGGGAAATTGCGCAGGCTTTGTTGGTTCAGGACCGCGGCATCCCCGATCGCGCTCACCTGCAAACCAGGGACGATCGTCGTGCCTCCGGGAACCAGTGTTCCAGATGCTTGGAAGGCCAGCCAATCGGAGAATCCGGGTACCAGCGGCGGAGCATGCACCACCGTGTCACGCTTCGCGCCCAGGTAAGCGAACATCCGCAAGTTGTAGATCCCGTTCCCAGACATCAGGTCCAACTCAAAATTGATCACGCTGGCCGTCTTCCCGGCTTGCACGTGGATGTGCGCAGCTTCCTTCCAATCCTTGGTGCCGGGATAAAAACGGGTTTGAAATTCTGCCGCGGCGACGAACGGGACATGTTGCAAGTCCTGCGGCGGAATGATTCCTGCCGGTTCCGCTTCTCCGGGTTGCGCGGGAGGCAACGGGTGCGCATAAACCATGTAGTCGCCCGTGGGCAGGCCCTCGATACGATAGGTACCATCCGGGAGGCTCATCGTTCCGATTGCCGTGCCATCCGCCGATAGCGCCACGACGCTCGCCAGGTTCGCGCCATTCCGAGCGGCATTCACGTGCCCCGAAATCGCACCCGTCGACGCCTTGAACTGCGCGTTCGGATAAAGCACCCCGATCCCCGCAACGTCATCCGCCGCCAGCGGCGAAGCCTTGGTGGTGCCGCGCGTAATCGAGGTCGACATCACGCCCGCCGTCATGGAATGTTGCAACCCCAGCGTGTGACCGAATTCGTGCACCATGGTCAGGAAGAACGCGTCTGAGTAGCTGGCTTGCGAACGGACGGCCAAGTCCGAGGCCAATTGCAGCCGTGAGCGGAGAATCGGCGCGAAACCGGGGCTGCTCGGACCACCCAAGTAGGCCAGATCGGTATAAGTCTGCGGTTCGCTCAGAGCCAGCACGCCGGGCGGCAGATCGTCGTCGAATACGACATCGATGCCCGGCGTCACTTGCTCGGCCAGAACGTCTGAGAAAGCCTTCGCTTGCAGCCCGCCAAACTTCACCTTCAGCGCCGAACCGGGAACGTTCCAGGATTCCGCAGCGCGGCGGATCTGGCTGACCAGAGCAGGGAAGTTATCGCCGTCCACCATCTTCGCCGGACCCTGCTGGGCCACGAAGAAGGAAACTGTGGAATCCGGCAGCTTATCCACATCGAATTTCAGGCGCATGGCCTGAAACGGCCCGCTGCGCTGCGCGAAAAATGTCCAGTGATAATACGCCGATGCCACCGAAGACAAGCTTACGAACGCGGCGATCAAGGGCAGCAGGCGGCGCATTTAGCGGACACCTCCAACCAAGGCATCGATGCGCGCCCGCAGGTCGCTCAGGTTCAAGGTGACTCCGCTGTCGACCACAACATGGCCCCGGGCATCCAGCATCTGGTCACTCGCTGCCGGTCGCGATACGACGACGCCAGCCGCGTTCGCCCGTACGTCAAACGCCCCCTGAGAGAGGCCGATAATCTGCGTCAATCCTGACCGGCTGGTCCACAGGAACAGGACGTATTCCCCGCCCTGCTTCAGTTCCGGCGCGCCCGCCACGCTCTGCATCACACGTCCCACCGAACCGCCGGGCACCGCCACATCCACCGTAGAGGGCGTCGACGATTTCAGATTCTCGGTGACCTGCAGGTGATAGTAGGTGTAAATCGTGCCGTTCCGGTTGGCGGTGAACGACCCGGCGACCTTGGCACGTACGATGGCGCTGGATTGCTGGATCATCTGCTCTACGCTCAGCTTTTCCAGCGTGGTGGCCCAGGCGGAACTCGCCAGGAGCAGTAAACCAGCCAGAATGTGTCGTGCAAGCATAGGTCGATCCAGATGTGGAAAAGCACGTAGGGGGCCTAATTTTCCCGCTGTAACATAAGGAGTTACACGTTGTTCACAGAGGAGAGTGTGGACCTGCGACACGCCCTTGGGACACTATGTCCCAGTCGGGGTTTATCGAGCGGCGACCACGCGGGAAATTTCGAACATGGGGCGGCCGTTGGAATCAGCGATGGTCCGGACAATCTCGCGCCGCAGGCCCGAGGCCTGCGCCAAGGCGTCCAGGTGGGCACCGACGTTCGGGTAGACCTCCTGGCCCTTGACGTGACCGACGAACAAACCCTTTGGATCGATTAACATCTGCCGGACATCTTCAACCTCGGCTGGGGATGGTGCCTCGGGCGTCAAAGGTCCGCTTGCTAGGCGCAGTTGCAAGTGCCCCCGATGCAGCAGATTCAACGAATCGAAGAGGCCCCAGTCTGTGATGTAGAGCGTGTTTTGCTCGGCTCCGTCGAGCGCTTCCGAAAGCGGATAGATCGCGTCGGTGAAGGTGCTGTAGGCTCCATTGCGATGAAACTGAACCAGATACTGGTTGACTACCAGTAGGTTCGATCCCACCATTCCCACGCCCACAAGCAGCAGCAGCCAGCCCGGAAACCGGCGCATCGCTGCCACGGCGAACAAGATCGGGAACGGCCATAGCAGCACTACGTGGTGGGCGGAAGCACCTGCGTCGTGGGTCAAAGCCATCCAGATCCACGCCACCCCGCTGAACACCAGGGAGAACCACGCGACGCGGGATCGCCACCACAGCGGGACCAGTAGCAGCAGCCCGCCCAATACGTAGTAGAACCCGGTATTGCGGCGTTCTCCGACCATGTCCCGAATGCTGGCGGACAGCCGTCCCACCGGACCTGCGGGCTGCTTTGCGGGCTCCATCCATTCCTCGGCGGCGATGTAGCCGAACACGGAATTGCCCTGGAGCCCGGCTTCCAGTTGAACCCATTTGGCGGCTACGGCTTGCGGCTCCAGATGAGCGTTTTCCCTAAAGGTTGCAAGCGGATGGCTCAGATTGTAGTAAATGAAAGGAAACGCACCCAGAAGGAACGCCGAGGCCGCGAGCTTCACGTTGCGTCCGTTGAACTCGCGACGCAGCCACGGCCATAAAACGGTCACCGTCCCTACGGACAGCCCGGCTAAAGCCCATAGAAAGATCGCCTTGTTCCACAGCGCGAGCCCGAAACAGAAGAAGCCCAGCGCCAAATAGCGCGCACGCCCGTGCCGAATCGGCCCGGTTTTCTCAGTCTGGGTCCCGAATTGGAATAGAGCCCAGCAACCAGTCACAAGAAAAAGGTGTTCCAGGGCGACCGGCCCCCAGTCAAAGGTATTCGTTAAGACAAAGAGCGGATCGGTTGCCAACAGAAAGACTCCCAGAAGGGCCGCCTTCCGGCCGAGGGAAGATAGAGTCAACTTGTAGAAAACAGAAACCGTAACCGCGCCTACCAGAACCATCGGCAGGCGGATCGTCCAGACATTGGCGCCCAGAATTTGCAGGATGGGAATGTAGAGGAAGGATTTCAGCGAACCCAGGTAACTCATCTCCATCACAGGCACGTTGATTCGCCAAGGCCGCGTCCATAAGTACTGATTTATGTTGGGGTAAAGCGGCGAACTGAAGAGCGCCTCATCGGACTGGATGCCGGCCAAAGGGATGAGCAGCACACTCAGTGTGAGAAATAGACCACAGGCCGCGACCCAGAGCGGGACCCACGGCAACTTGGCCGGGATAACTTGACGGGGCGTGATAGAATCCACATCGCCAGGCAGTTTCGTATGAGAGTTATGGGCGGTTATGGAAACAGTATACGGCAGTGGCTGCGTTTAGCCGGAAGAACTTACCGGTCAATCTAGGAGTTTTTTGTCCCAAGCGTAATGTTTTGGAGTGGGCGCACCGATAAGTAAGCTCATTGGCGGGCAGGAGGAAGCCGCCGGAGGGCTTTTCAGGAAGTGGCACTCGGATTGCTTGCATTCTTCCCGTTCGTGTGTTATCGTTCTTTGATATCTGAGTTGAGTAATTGGGTCGGTAGTCAGAGTTGACGACCAGACTCCGCGGGTTTGGCCCGATCAGAGCGCCACCGGATGGCGCGTGATTGACCCGCAATTTCGAGCTACCCTTCTTCCCGGTCCCCGGGCAATGCTCCTTGTTTGAAGCAAAGATGGCTTGAGTAAAGCCCCTGCTAACAAGCTCACAGTGGAGCAAGTAGTTCGCGAATACATAGTTGTAAAAAGCATGAACCTTTTCGCATTCAGCTGCGTCTAATCCCGTAGCTGCAGAGACAGTAAACGTAAAAAGAAAAAATAAAAAATACAGAGAGACAGGAGACGGCAGACATGACAAAAACAGAGCTGAACAAATTCAAAAATACCTTGGAGGCCAAGCAGAGCGAGTTGATCCACTTCGTAAGCAACCGCGAGGGCATCGCCATTGAGAAGAGCCCGGACGCGTTGGACGAAGTGCAGCACGCCGCTGAGCGCGAGCTCGCCATCCGCAATCTGGACCGTGAGTCCAACCTGCTGCGCAACGTGCGCGGTGCCCTGCGTCGCATCGGCGATGGCAGCTTCGGTACCTGCATGCATTGCGAAGAGGAAATCTCCCCGAAGCGTCTGGCCGCTGTGCCGTGGACGGCTTACTGCATCCAGTGCCAGGAACTCGCCGATCGTAACCAGGCCAACGGTGAAGAGCAGTTCGACGACTTGCTCGTCAGCGCAGCTTAAGCCTCAGCACTAACGACGAAGGGCGCGGTTCACAGAATTCTTTGTGACCGCGCCCTTTGTGTTTCTAGCGTTGCGATTCGTTACTTCTTTACAAACTTCTGCACGCCCTTGGTGACGTCCGCAACATACAGGTCACCCTTCGGACTCACCGTGATGTAGTGCGCTTCGCCAAATTCCCCTGGACCGTCACCCGGCTTGCCCATGACGGCCAGAACCTTGCCGTCCATATCGAGCTTCAGGATCTGTCCGGTAAAGCCGTTCACCATCCAGATGACGTCCTTCCCGAACTCCAGCGCACACGGCAGCCCGGCGTACTTCATTTCGCGAACGTAGTTGCCATCCTGGTCAAACACCTGGATGCGCTGATTTTCGCGATCCGTGATCCACAGCAGCCCTTTCGGATCGATCACGACCCCGTGCGCTACTTCGAACTTGCCCGGAGCCGTTCCCTTCCCGCCCCAAGTCTTCACGAAGTTTCCGTTCTTATCGAACTTGATCACCCGAGGATCGCCCATCGCGCCCGGAGTATGACCTTGTACCAGGAAGACATCGCCATTTCGCCCAAATGCGACTTCGTTGGGTTGATTCAGTAGGCGCGTTCCCGCAGCTTCGTCCCAAACCCCGGCCTTGCCCTTGGTCCCGAGCGTCATCAGCACCTTGCCCTCTGGACTGAACTTCACCAGAATATGCGTGCTGCCGTCCGCGACCCAGATATTGCCCTCGGGATCGATCCGCACTGCATGCGGACGATTCCCAAACAGCCCTTCGCCGAACGCGCGGAGCATCTTGCCGTTTTCGTCAAACTCGGTCACCGGCACCGGACCGCGGTTCAATACCCACAGGTGGCCCTTGTTATCGAAGGTGACGTTGCCGGGGAACCCGAAGGTGAACCCCTCGGGAATCTGCAACCCGTTCGGCACGTTGACGTAATCGAGCAACGGCGCTTCCTGCTGGATGAAGTATTTCGGATCGGCCGGCTTCTGCGCCAAGGCCAACGTCGAAGCGAAGAGGAACGTCAACAAGACTGGCTTCATAACACTCCTGCCGTTTGCATGACCTTCTCGCCCTTTTGTTTGATCTCCGCGCCCACAGCCTGCGGATCGCCCGTGGTCAACCGTGTCAGGAACAACTCCACGGAGAGGGCACCGGAATACTGCTTTTCCTTCAGCTTCTGCAGGATCTTCACAATCGGCGCCATGCCGTCGCCCGGAATCACGCGACCGTTGTTGTCGATCAATTCGCGCGGCGTGTCGAGAATGTCCTGGTAGTGCACATGCGCGAGTTCGCCCGGCTTGAGCATATCCAGATCTTCAAACTTACTCATGCCCGACCAGAAGTGGAAGCAATCCAACATCGGCCGGACGTTGGGATGGTTGGCTTCGCGGATCATGGTCAGAGCGGACGCGAGCGTGGACAGGTGCGTCGAGGTGCGCGCAAACTCGATCATCGAAGTCAGCCCGAAACTCTTGGCAATGTCCCCTGCTTCGCGGATGGCGGCTGGAGTCGCTTTGAAATCGTCCGCTGTCACCTTTCGATTGGTGATCGACGGGCAATAGATCTTCGTGAGACCGACGGTGGAGAACTGTTCGCAACGCTTCTTCCAGGTTTCGAGCCCCATCGCCCGGGCCGGGCCGGGAATCCAAACGTCGCCGATCACGGCAGCCGAGGATACGGGCGTCAGCCCCAAGTCGCCGACCAAGCGTTTCGCGGTGGTCAGCGTTTCGGTCTTCAGCCATTCGTCCAGCGCGGTATCGGCCAGTTCTACGTATTTGACGCCGGCCTTGGCCCAGCCTTCGAGCGAGCCGCGGAATCCCGCGTTGCGCGACGTGTTCTGGTGGATGGAAAGCACCATCTTGCCGGCAGGAATCGCGGTAGATTGTGCGGTCAGCACTTGCGCCAACGGGGCCGCCAAAGGGGCCAGGAGGACAGTTCGTCTAGAGAGCATGAGCTTTACTATAGCGCCATTTTTCGTTACGCTGAAGCCCACCTTATGCCTACTCTGCAAGAACAGTTCGGCGCCATCGACATCTACCTCTTTGACCAACTGCTGCGTGGAAACATTTCACCTGGGATGAAGATTTTCGACGCGGGCTGCGGCACAGGCCGGAACATTGTCTACTTGCTACGGGAAGGCTACCAAGTCTTCGGAGCAGATCCTGATCCCAGCGCTGTTGAAGCCGTGCGCCGCCTTGCGCCGAACCTTCCAGCGGAAAACTTCCGAGTGGAGTCAGTAGAGGCCAACTCGTTCCCCGACGCCTTTGCCGACGTCGTCATCTGCAACACTGTTCTCCACTTCGCTCGCGACGACGATCACTTCCGAGCCATGCTGAACGGTTGCTGGCGTACACTCAAGCCCGGTGGCCTATTCTTCAGTCGCCTCGCATCCAGCATCGGTAGCGAACGACTCTTAAAGCCGCTCGGCGGAAAACGCTTTCTGATGGGGGATGGCACCGAACGATATCTGGTCGACGACACTTCGCTGATGCAGTGGACAGCTGAGTTGGGCGCGCAACTGGTGGACCCGATCAAGACGACCGTGGTCCAGAATCTACGCTCCATGACAACCTGGGTGCTGCGAAAGCCGTAGCCCAGATCTCCGCTACGCCGGCTCGCCGCAACTCGTGCGGTGGTGGATGGCCCAGGAAGTGTAGCGCGGCCCACAGCAGTTCCCCTGCCCGCGTGCGATCCAGTGCGACGGCTCCTGTCTGTTTACTGAGCTTCTGGCCGTCGGGAGCAAGCACCACCGGCACATGCACGTATCTGGGCGTCGGATACCCGAGCAAGTGCTGCAAATGGATCTGCCTCGGAGTTGAATCGAGCAGGTCCGCTCCACGCACTACATCCGTGATGCCTTGTGCTGCGTCGTCCACAACAACCGCAAGTTGATAGGCGAAGAACCCATCCGCGCGGAGCAACACGAAGTCTCCCTCACCCCGTACGCGCCACGCGCGGGCTACTTTGCCCTGCGGCAGTCCGTTCGCGCATGTACCTGGGTATCGCTCGCCCTCGATTTCCTTACGCGAACATCCGCACGGATAGACCAGCGCGACCGTCTTCAGTCGCTCGAGTGCCTCGCCATATGCCTCGGTCCGCTGGCTCTGATACAGCACCGGACTGTTCCACTGAAATCCGAAGAACTCCAGATCGGAGAGAATCGAATCCGCGGCGCCTGGCATCTCGCGCGGCCTGTCGACATCTTCGATGCGCACCAACCACTCGCCGCCATGCGTGCGAGCGTCCAGGTAACTGGCCGTGGCTGTTACCAAGGACCCGAAGTGTAGCGGCCCCGTGGGCGATGGTGCGAATCGACCCTTGTACGGAACTGGGGCCATTTACGTGATGACGTCCGGTGCGGCCCGGCCCGCTCGGGTCTTCAATTCCAGTAGCGCGCCCACGGCATCGGACAACGGTCGGATGCGTTCCGCCGAATCTTGCGCGATGTCGTCTTTCGAGTAGGCCTCGAAGTAGAGCCGTAGCGTGGCGCCTTCGGTGCCCGTTCCCGAGAGCCGAATAATCGCGCGCGAACCATCTTCTAACAATAGGCGCGTCCCCTGGTTGTTGGTCACGGAGCCGTTCACCGGATCGGTGTAACTGAAATCATCTGCCACGCGAATGCGCGATCCAGCCATGGGCGTTCCGGGCAACGTCCCCAATTGCGCGCGCAGCCCGGACATCATCGCGTCCGCCGCTTCCGATGCGATATTTTCGTAATCGTGACGCTGATAGTAGCTACGGCCAAAGCGCTGCCAATGCGCTTGCATTACATCGCTTACCGATTGGCGCGTATGCGCCAGGATCGATAGCCACGCGAGTACGGCCCAAAGTCCATCTTTCTCGCGCACGTGATTGGAGCCTGTCCCGAAGCTCTCTTCTCCGCAGATCGTGATGCGACCGGCATCGAGCAAGCTGCCGAAGAACTTCCAACCTGTCGGCGTTTCGTAACACGGGATGCCCAACGCCGCAGCCACACGATCCGCCGCCATGCTGGTCGGCATGGAACGCGCGATTCCTGCGAGGCCGTCGCGATACGCGGGGATGCAGCTGGGCGCCATGTCCGCGATGATCGCCAGCGAATCGCCGGGGCTCACGAAACACTTGCGGCCTAGGATCAGGTTGCGGTCACCGTCTCCATCACACGCCGCTCCAAAGTCTGGAGCGTTCGCGGATGCGAGCTGCTCGACCAACTCGGCTGCGTACGTAAGATTTGGATCCGGGTGTTCCCCGCCGAAGTCTTCCAATGGAGTCGCGCGAATCACCGACCCAGCCGGAGCTCCCAGCAAATTCTCAAAGATCCGTTTCGCAAACGGACCCGTAACGCCGTTCATCGCATCGAACCGCATGCGGAAGCCACCAAGGAGAAACTCGCGCAGCCGGTCGAAGTCGAAGATCTTCTGCATCAACGCGACGTAGTCTTCCAGTGGATCGATCACGACCACTTCCGTGTCGCCGAGCCGCGTTGTGCCCAACACTCCGATATCCACCTTACCGTCGACCATCCGGTATTCGCTGATCTCCAGCGTTCGCTGATAGATTCGCTCGGTGATGTCTTCCGGAGCCGGGCCTCCATTCGACGCGTTGTACTTCACGCCAAAGTCGGCATCAATGCCACCGGGATTGTGGCTCGCCGAAAGCACGAAGCCACCCGCAGCACCGTGAGCACGAATCACGCACGACACAGCCGGAGTCGAGAGAATCCCGTCTTTCGCGACCAGCACTCGGCCCACGCCGTTCCCCGCCGCGAGTTGGAGGATCGTTTGGATGGCCTCGCGGTTGAAGTACCGACCATCGCCTCCGACTACCAGCGTCTGACCGGCAAGCCCGGTAGCGTCGAGCGTCGCCTGAATGAAATTTTCCAGATAGCGCGGCTGCATGAAGTCGCGCGTCTTTTTTCTGAGTCCGGATGTACCGGGCTTCTGTCCTGCAAAGGGCGTGGTGGGGATCGTTCGCATGTCGCTTCTTCGAGTGTAAGAAATCTAGAGCCGCCGGGTCTCGCCCACGCGATCTACGTCCAAGAACATGTGTCCTTCGGGCGACACTTCAAAGGCCGGAACAAACTGCGCCGACCATTCCACTTCGTCCCACCGGTAAGAATGCCGGGAGTGAACGATTTGGCTGAAGGAATCATCGAAGCTGCGCAGCAAGATCAACACCTCGGCTTGTAGCCGCTCCAGATCCGCAGCCGTCTTTCCGAATAGCGGACTGGTCTCATCAATGGGATGCACCACTGTCCAAGTAAGAGCAAGGAAGAAGATCCCTTTTCGCTCTAACCGCAGTTCCTTGTAATTGCGTTTGAGATTGCCTGCGGCGTCTTGTTCCACGGTCATGAGCATGACGTCCGCCTGCACGTCCATCAAGACGTTCGATCGCCGGTTCGCGAGCCGGAACTGCAAGCTGTGGCCATCCCCATACGGCGACACAATCGCCCGCTCGCCGAATGCCAACCTCGGGGACGGTCGCGAGAAGCGCGCGAACAAGAGTCCGGTCGCCAGAGCGAAGCCCATCAATCCGAGCGCGGCTTCTACGGACGAAATAATGTTCGCCGCCAGACCCACGGGGTAAAGATCCCCATACCCGACGGTGGTCAGGGTGTGCACGCTAAAGAAGAAAGCGCGCGCAAAATCACCCAGGTCCAATTCGGGAACGCTCGCCCGGATCGCTACTGGTCCTAAGGCGGCATACATACCCGCGAACAAGGTATTTACGACAAGGTACGCCAGAACCACCAGCGCCAGAAAGCGTGGCCAGGACATGGTCACCAGAAGCATGTAGATACTTCCCGCGAAACTGCGCAAGCCCTGGGGTCGGCGGACGTTGAAGCTGCCATCTTTATTGATGGCTCGGAGCAGTGCGCCAGTATATTGCTGTGTTAATCCGGGATCGAAGGAAGGTGCTGGTCGTCCAGTGGTCATCTACTATTACTATAGAGACTACCGGGGAAAAGGGATTTCGTCCCACTGCGCCGGAAGTAAGACGTGTGTTATCCTCAATAAAGTCATTGCACGCCTGCACCTCTGCAAGCGCCGCAGGGACAAAATCAAAGGAAATTATGCCAAAGCTGAAGACCCACAAGGGCGCGTCTAAACGGTTCAAGAAGACCGGTACCGGCAAAATCAAGCGCAACCACGCTTTTGCCCGCCACATCTTGACCTCAAAGTCGCGTGCGCGGAAACGGCGTTTGGGGCAGGGTGTCATGGCTGATGACACGAACTCGCCCGAAATCAAACGCATGTTGCCGTACTAGCCATCCACAAGATGGCTAGGGGCCGGGACAAAGATCCTGTGAGCCCACGAACCCAGACGGGCGCTGCACGTGCCTGCTGGGCCGTATAGATGCAATCGAATAAAGGAGACGAAACGTGCCTAGAGTCAAACGTGGTACCAAGCGCCGTGATAGTCGGCGCAAGACATTAACCCTCGCAAAGGGTTTCTTCCTCACCAAGAGCAAACTGTATCGCGCCGCGCAAGAAGCGGTCGAGAAGTCTTTGCTGTACGGCTACACTGGCCGCAAGCTCAAGAAACGCGAATACCGCTCGCTGTGGATCGTCCGTATCGGCGCCTCTTGCCGCATGGCCGACCTTTCCTACAGCAAGTTCATGAACGGTCTCAAGAAGGCCGGCATTGAATTGAACCGCAAGGTTCTAGCCGATATGGCGTTGAACGAGCCGGGTGCTTTCAGCACTCTGATCGCGAAAGCCAAAGCCGCGCTCGCATAAGTCACAACAATATGGAATCCGAAGTCGACGAACTCTTTCAACTAGAAGAGCGTATTCGGCGGGCTGTCGATCTGGTCGCAACACTGCGAGCGGAGCGGGATGCCGCGCTTGAAGAACTCGCCACAATGCGCACGGCTGCTGGAGAATCAGCCGCGAAGCTGCAGTCTGAACTCGAGAGCCTCAAGGGCGAACGCAAGCAGGTTCGTGTGCGCATTGAGAAGCTGCTCGGTCAGATGGACCAGCTGAGCGGATCCTAGCTGCTGCAATAGGCGCTACAATAACCCAGGGACAGCATGGAATCTCGAGGGGAAAAAAAGAGCGTCCGCGTTACGATCTACAATCAGGCGTTCAACCTGACTGCGTCCGGAGACCCGGGCGAAGTTGAGGCGCTGGCGCACTCCGTAGACACGCTCATGACTGGCATCGCGCAGCGGGCCGGGAATGTCGATGGCATGAAGGTCGCTGTGCTGGCGTGTCTTCAACTGGCCGATCAGGTCCGTGGCATGGAGCACGAACTCAACGAACTAAGGACTCGCGTGGACGGTAAGTCACGCGAGTTTTCTATTCTGCTGGACGAGGCGCTCAAGTAGTTCCGTGAGCGTCCTCACTTCACCCTTACTCTCCTCACTCCCAGGTATCGAGCATGGCTTCGGTACGCGGCATTCCGGGCTCACTCAGGACGCAATGGCGAGCCTGCAGCAGGTCCACTCCAACATCACACTGGTGGCCGATCGACGCAGCGGATGCGTTGGCGAAGGCGATGCCCTGCTCTCCGGCGAACGCGGGACAACGGTCTCGATTCGCACTGCGGATTGTCTGCCCATCTTGCTGGCCGACCCTCGAACAGGCGCAGTCGCCGCTGTCCATGCTGGATGGCGCGGGACGGCTGCGGGAATCGTCGGAGGAGCGCTGGCTCGAATGCGCGCGGAGTTCGGGAGCAAGCCGGAAGACGTCCTCGCTGCCATCGGACCCGGCATTGGGAAGTGCTGCTACGAAGTCGGGATCGAAGTGGCGCAGCAGTTGGGCCAAACAACGGCTGGCCGTGTAGATTTGGCGGAGCACAATCGCCGCCAGCTGGAAGTCGCAGGACTATCGACCTCGCACATTGAGATCGTCTCGCCCTGCACCTTCTGCGAGGCGGACCAGTTCTTCTCCTATCGCAGAGAAGCCGAGCGTGCTGGCCGGATGATTTCCTTCATCCGCGCACTGTCGCACTAACGCGCGGCAGTTGATGTCGCCGGGCCCATTCCCACGATGTAGAGGACGCAATCCTCATCTTTAGCGCCATCATAGTGGAGCTCATTCGCATGATGCACCACATACGATCCGGCCTTCACGGGGAAGGTACTCACGGGGTCATAGGTGGAGCCTGTGCCCATCCACCACGTTCCCGACAGCACAGTGATGTAACGATCATTCGGGTGGGTGTGGGGACGGCTCATATTGCCCGGATGCCACTTGGTGAGTTGGATGTAGAGCCCGGGCTTGGCGGGATCGCCCAGCAGAATTGCACTATCGCTGGCAGTGCCCTTCTTCCATTCAATCTTGTCGGGGAGCGTGTAGGTGATCGCTTTCGGATCTGGTTCGGCGGCTCGCGTGGGAAGCAACAGCGCGGTGGCCGCTAGCAACAATGAAAATACCTTACGCATGCCGACTAGAATAACAACTTCAGCGCAGTTTGAATTTGGCGGGGGTTCTCCGCAGCGAAGTAGCGGCCGAAGCTGGGCGTAAAGGCGATGCGACCAGGGGAGTCGGCGAAGTTCGTATTGTTGAAGGCGTTGAAGAACTCCCCGCGCAACTGCAGCGTGAAGCGCTCGCGCAGTTTGAACTGCTTCACGGCCGAGAGATCGATGTTCGTCAAACCGTCGCCGAACACAATATTGCGACCGGCGTTGCCGAAGGTGAACGGTCGTGGAGTAGCAAAAGCTGTCGTGTCGAACCAATGCTCGGGGGTCTGGTTCTGGATGTTGGGATTGCGCAGAACGTCGGGACGTTGCGAGGGACCGGTGCCTATGTTCGCATTATCAGACGGGATGTTCACAGTGAACGGGGCGCCGCTCTGGAAGGTTCCGAAGCCTAAGATCGAGATGCCGCCGGGCAGATCGTAGTTGAAGCTCAAGGCCAAGCGATGGGTATGGTTGAAACTGGAGAGCGCTTTCTCGGCTTGTCGAAAGCGAACGTCTTGCGGGAAATTCGTCTCAGAGAACGTGGGGCCGGGGCTAGAGGCAACGTCGATCGATTTCGACCACGCGTAGTTTACATTGGCGCTGAGACGGTTCGAGAGGCGCTTCTCAAGCTTGAGGCTGAGCGCATGATAGAACGAGTAGCCTCCCCAATGAATGATCTGGAGTGCGCTCAAGTTCGGATTGGGACGGCGGGCCGCGATGGCCCCGGGACCCGGTGTTGGAATGTTGTAGAACGTGCTGTCATCGGCACCTACGATCTTGGAGCCGAAGTAGTTGGCCTCGACCACCCAGTCTTTGCGGATGGCACGCTGGAGGCTGAGGGTCCAGCTTTCCGCGTACTCACTGCGGTAGTTCTGGTCCATGCCTCCCCCGCCGATGGTGCCGTTTGCGGGAGCTTGTAGGATGTTGCTCATACCCAGCGTGGGACGCTGCGTGTCGGACGCCGTGGTGACGTTCTTATTGAAGTAAAAGGGCAGGTTCTGCATCAACGCCGTCTGGACGCTGTACGCCCACTGGTTGAAGAAGAGTCCAAAGCCAGCGCGGACGACAGTCTTGCTGGAACCGCCGGGCGACCAGGCGAGGCCGAAACGTGGAGCGAGGCGAACGTATCCGGGGCGCAGCAAAGATCGGCTGTAGCCCGCGTCCTTCGAGGTGATCCAGGGGACGGGGATGAGCGGGAGCAGCGCCTGGGCCTCAGGATTGATGCGACCCTGGTCATCGCTCGCGATGACGATGCGATCCTGCTGGACGTTTGAAAGGCGGTTGCCGGTTTCGGTAAGATGCCCGTTGAATTCGTAGCGCAGGCCGATGTTGAAGGTAAGATCGCTACGCGCGCGCCAATCGTCTTGGATGTAAGAGTGGATCCAATTGGAGCGAGCGTTCTCTTCGCCTCGACCGATGCCCGCTTGTCCAGAAGATGGAGCACTGAGAAGAAAGTCGGCGAAGGCATTGCCGTCGGAGAGTCCAGCGGCGGACGATGTGAAGCGCGGGGTGAAGGTGAAAGCTCCGCGTGCGTTGGGCGAATCCTTGGGATTGAACAGCAGCCTATAGAAATAGCCGCCGAACTTCACTGTGTGTGAGCCGTGGACCCAACTGGTGTTACTGAAAAGATCGAAGCTGGTATTTTCCCGGCTGACAACCCGCGATGGGTCACCGAGGCTGCTATAGGCTCCAGAGAAGTTAATAGAAGGGTAGCCGGTCTTCGTTGGGTCCGTAGACACTCCCAGAAGTCCGTTGGCCTGCGCGAAGTTGTCCCCTTGATTCTGCAAACGCTGGCCACCGGTCACGCGCAAGACTCCGAGGCGTAGTTCGTGAATCATCGTCGGGGAGAAGATGTGAGTGTGCCCCAGCGCGAGATTGCGCGTATAGGTGTGGATGGTGGTACCGAAGCCCGGGACCAGTGTTTCATTGAGGTCCGAGCTACCGAAGGGACGGAAGGTTCCAGAATTGGAATGGGTGTAGCGTACCAGCAGAGCGTCATCCGCTCCGAAGTTGTGATCCAAGCGGCTGGTGAACTGCGTGTTGTCGTTGGATGAAACCGGCGTCGCAGAGAAGTTTTGCACATTCCCCGCCCCGCTCGGGAGTGGAACTTTTTCGAGGAACGCACGCGCGATGGGATCCAGGCGCGTGAGTGGAATTTGATTGCCGGAGAACGTCAGACGGCTTCCCGCAGGCGTAGTGCTGAGCGGATCGAAGATGGGAGCCAGGCCCGAGAAGTTCCCTGCCCGGACCGCGGCTGGCGGCAGCGAGAAGGTACCTGTCAGCGAACGTCGCTCGCGTAAGGCTTCAGCATTGACGAAGATGAAAGTCTTGTCCTTGCGGATAGGACTGCCCAGTGTCCCGCCGAACTGGTTCTGGCGTAGAGGAGGCTTCGTTGCTCCGTTGAAATAGTTGCGCGCGTCGAGCGCGGAGTTCCGAAAGAATTCAAACGCGGATCCGTGCACAGTGTTGCCGCCGGACTTGGTGGCCGCACTGATCGCGGCCGAGGCCTTGCCGCCATACTCCGCTGGATAAATCGACTTCTGGATATTGAACTCTTGAATTGCGTCTACCGAAACCGACACGCCTAGGTTATTGAAATATTGGTCGGTGATGGAAACGCCATCGAGGAAATACATGTTGTGGCCACCGCGCTGGCCTGCGATGGCGACCGTGGCTCCGGTCTGGCCTAGCGCTGCGCCGCGCGTGCCCCGAGGCTCGCTAACAACGTTGTCGCTCAGCAGCATCAGATCGGTGAAACGGCGTCCGTTCAACGGCAGGCTTGCCACACGGCGATTGTCGATCACTTCTCCGATTTCGGCTGTCGTCGTCCGAAGAGCGGTGTAAGCTTCGATGACCGTGATCTCCTGGCGCACGTCGCCTAGGACTAAAACAAAATCGAGGCGGACCTGCTCGGCTACTTGAAGAGTGATGCCGCCGCGGATTTCCGGACGAAAGTCCGTGAGTTCTGCTCGGACGCGGTAAGGACCTACAAGCAATGCGGGAACAACGTAGTTACCCTGATCGTCAGCTTGCACCTGACGTTCCAGGCCCGTTGCTTCATTCGTAACCGTCAGGATCGCGCGCGGTAAGGGGAGCTGATCCTGCCCTTTCACCGAACCTGCAATTTCAGCAACGGTGTTCTGTCCAAAAACACAAACCCCGGCTGTCATCAATAAGATGAAAGCCGGGGCCTGGTAGAGTTTCACTGCTTTAGTTTAACGCGCCAGAGGGTCGGGGCGGACCTGGAATTTCACGATCTTGCCCTTGGTTCCCTTGCCGCCTTCGATATGCCACACGAAGTGGGTGCCGTAGTTGGAGTAGAGCGCCTTGCCCTTCCAACCAGCGTTCGGATCATCGATACGTCCGTCCAAGCCGCGGGAGTAGAAGCCCATCGGATAGGGGACGCGGAACGTGGTCCACTGGCTGGTCTGGGGATTCAGCGCCAAGAGCGCATCCGAGTTGGACCCGGTTGCGATCGGCGTGTTTGCGCCCAAACCAATGATGTTGTTTTGGTCGACCCAGTTGTAATAGTGGAAGTCCGCCGGCACGTTGGAGTTCTTCAACTTCGGACCGGTGGTCTGGTACAGTGTCCAGCCTTCGCGGCACTGGCTACCATCGATCTTCGCCGGACCGTTGAGGTCCTTGCACTTGCGAACGTCGAAGCTAGCCAAGTGGCTACTGCCGGCCAGAGCCGTCCACACCACACCGTTGGTGTCGACGTCGACACCGCGGGGATCGAAGCCAGGCTGCGGGACCATAAAGATCTGGGTCTTGCAGCTGGCGGGAGCATTGTTACCGCGCATCATGCGGATCAACATGCCGGGGTAAGATTCGCTGACTCCCCAGACCGTGTCATCCACGGGGCTGGGAATCACAGAGTACAGTGCATAGCGGACCTGCGAATCCAACTTCGGATCGAACGGGGCTGCCTTGCCCTTGCCCTTTGCTGCACCACCTTCGGTGTCGCTGGCATAGAGGACGGATTCTTCACCGCCACGAGCCACGGCAACCTGATTCCACGGCTGCGAGATCTTGCCGTCGCCGTTGGTGTCGAGAACCTGTCCGCACCAGCCGACCGCCTTCACTTCGTCTTTCGTCTCGGCGTAGACTTTGGTGTCGATCCAGCCGACGATCGGGCCGCTCAGTTCGTTAAAGTACACGGTCTGGTTGGCATCGTTGTCGAACTGAATGTGATGGGTGGAGTAGCAGGTGTCGATCAGAGTGAACTGACCATTGGCCGGATCGTAGTAACCGGACTGACGGCCACTGTTGGTCAACGGATACAGGGTGGCACTGGGATTCAGCTTGCCATCACTGCACCACGCCGGATCCCGATTGGGACGGATCTTGGTGGTCATCCAGACCTTACCATCGTTGGCGATCATCGCGTTGTGCGGATCGGCCGGATCGTACGGGGGGTTGGACCACAAGTGTTCGTTGCCGAAGAAGAACGACGGACGGCCCGGAGCTGGGAAGCGCGACGGAACGTCGGCCTTCGCAGCGCGGGTCGGAATGTCGATCGCGACTGAGTTGTTCTCGCGAGGATCGATCCAGAGCAACTGGCCATGACCAGCGCTGACGGCATAAACGCGGCCACCACCGTTGGTGGTCGGGCTGTACTTCGCGGTGGCGACCTGATCGTGGACGAAGGAGTGATCGTCGCCGACGTCCCAGAGGGTGGTTACGATGTTGCGCTCAACACCGGTCGGACGGGCCGGCTTTTCCGCCGGTACCGCGCCAGCGGCGATCGCGCGGCTCCAATCGGCCAACGCCTTCAGTGTGGGGTCCTTGCCCTGCGATTGCAGCACGCTATACATATTGGTGCCGCGCACGCCGACGCCTAAGCGCCAATCCCAAGCTTCTTCATGCGTCTTCAGTTCGGGTTTGCCCTTGAAGACGTGGTCCAAGTTGCGCGTGATTTCGTTACCCAACTGGTGGCAGAAGTTGCACTGCGACTTCAAGCCGTTCAGCCAGTGATTCTGCGTCAGCAGGTTGGTGGGGATCTTGTTGCCGTCCGCACCGGTTCCGGGGAACATGCTCGCCGGCGGTACTTCCAACATGGAGAGCCAGTAGTTGCCCGGATAAACCTTCGCAGCTTCCTGCGGGGTCTTGGCGGTGGTGGCGCGCAGTGCGAGATTCTCCGCACCGGTCTTCACGTTCTGCCGGGCGGAATCAACCAGCCCGTAGCCGCGCACAAACACTTGGAAGGTCGCAGTCGGGAGTTCAGGCAGCAAGAAGCGGCCTTGGTCATCGGTGACCACGATCTTGATGAAAGGCGTCAAGGTTTCCTTGGTCTCGGCGATAACCCACACGCCGGCTTCAGGACCGCGTTCGCCCGTCACAACACCGCTGATCGTTCCATTAAATACGATCTTTGAAGCGGGTGCCGCGGGAGCAGCCGCAGCCTTGGGCGCGCCTTTACCCTTGCCTTGGGGCGCTTGCGCGCTGGTTTTGAATGTCGCGAATACGGCGAGCAGGCACACGAGCGCTGCCGCGAATATGGCGGTAGTTATCTTTGGACGGGAAGTCTTCATGGAACTCCTTTTGCTGTATAGGAACTAAGCTGCCGGACATGCCGTTTATCCGGGCAACCAATCGTTAAGTATAAGGGGGTTCGGGAGACGATGCAAGTCGGCTGGAAACCCCGCTTTGGTAAACTGGGCACCTGTATGTTCCTGCGAACATTGCACTACATTTACGATCCTCTGTGCGGCTGGTGTTACGGGGCGGCTCCGTTGCTGCGGGCGGCGGCCGAGCAAGACGGCCTGCAAATCGAATTGCATGCAGGCGGGATGATGATGGGTGCGCGGCGGCAACCCGTGACGCCGGCCCTGCGCCAGTTTGTACTGCCGCATGATCGGCGGATTGCAGAGCTGAGCGGTCAAACGTTCGGAGAGCCGTATCGGGACGGGCTCCTGAACGATACAGAGGCAGTATTTGATTCTGAGCCTCCGATTACCGCAGTGCTGGCAGCAGAATCGTCAGGACTGGCCCTGCTGGAGCGAATCCAGCGGGCGCATTTCATTGAGGGGCGCAGGATCGCTGAGCGCGAGGTACTCGAGTCCATGGCCGCAGACATCGGACTGGATCGGCTCCAGTTCGCGACGGCGTTCGAGCAGCAGGCGGGCTGGGCGACGCAAAAACACGTCCAGCAGAGCCGGGATCTACTGCATGCCGTGGGCGGAGCCGGGTTCCCAACGTTCGCGCTCGAATCCAAAGGGACGTGGACGGTTGTTGATTCCTCGCGCTACCTCGGGCGTGTTCCCGAGTGGATCGAGGCGCTTAAGAGACTAGCAGAGTAGTTACTTCTTCGGCGTAGCGGCTGCGACCGAGGCGCTCCCGGACACCACGCTCTGAGCGAAGTAGTTCACGACGTCGGCTTCGTTGCGCGCAACTTCATAGAAGGCCGACCGCAGCAATTGCTCCTTGCGCGTGATGAGTGTCTCGCGAATGGTCTGCTGCACGTTTGGATCGTTGAGACCGCGCTGCCCTGCCGGTTCGCGCGTGATCAGTTTCAGCAAACGGTAGCCTTCCGCCGTCTTCATTACAGGAGTGACTTGTCCAGGTCGCAGCGCCAGGATGGTCTTGCGCAGTTCCGCGTTGGCCTGCTCCAGTGCGGACTCAGGGACAAAGCCGAGATCCCCGCCCGCTGCGGCAGATTCTGGATCTTCAGAATAGTTCTGGGCCAGTTCGCCAAAGTCCTCGCCCTTTTTCAGACGAGCTTCCAGTCCAGTGATCTTCTTGCGCGCGTCCTGCTCATCCAGAGCGTTATCGCCCTTTAGATTCCGGATCGTTTGATCCGCCGTGGGTGTCACCAGGATCTGCGCCAAGTGCAATTGCGGCTCCACGCGATTGAAGCTGGCCTTGTTGGATTCGTAAAAATCGGTGATGTCTTTGTCGGCGATGCTGATCTTGGCTGTGGTTTCTTTGTTGAGCAACTTTTGCGCGCTGAGGTCACGGCGCAACTGCGCCTTCAATTCATCCGCCGTCATCTTGCGATCGTTGAGCTGCTTCTGGAATTCTTCTTCCGTGTATGGCGTGCGCATTTCACTAAAGCGCGCCTCGACGTCGGAGTCGACCGCCAGCAACCCTTCGCGTTCTGCGCGCTGCAACATGATTTCGTTGTCGATCATGGCGCGCAGGATTTCCATGCGTTGAATCAGGACTTGATCGTCACTGGGTTTCTCCCCCGGAGCGCCGAACTGAGCGACTTGAAACTGCTTGTCGAGTTCCTCGTACGTGATCGCGCGCCCGTTCACCGTGGCGGCGACATTCGCGGAAGCCGAGCGCCCGCAACCGGTCAGGAAAACAATAGGAAGAACGGCGAGAGCAAGGGCTACACGGGATTGCATGAGAACTTTCATTCTACCGCGCCAGCGGGATTCGAACGATCACGGAAGTACCCTCACCCGGTTGTGATTCGATAGACAAACTACCGCCGACTAAACGGACGCGTTCCTTCATGCTTTTTGTTCCCAGTCCAACCTCTTGCCTCGCCGGATCGAAACCGATTCCCGAATCCATCACAGCAAGTTGAATAGAATCATCCTGGCGCGACAGCACCACGCTCACCTCTTGAGCTTGCGCATGCTTAGCCACATTGCGTAGACTCTCCTGGCAGACTCGATACAAACAGAAGGCAACACGATATTCGATATCGTCATCCACATTGATCGCGGCGAAATGAATGGGCGTCTGCTCGATTTGTTGCACTTCAGCACACATGGACTGCAACGCCGCTTCTATACCCAAGTCGTCCAGAATGGAAGGGTGCATCTGACGAGAAACCTGACGGACGCTTTCTGAGATGCCTTGGATCTTCGCCTGAAAGGCCTGCAATTGTTGAATGAATTCTTCAGGTGCGGCTGTACTGACTGAGGATCGTCGGAACTCCATGGACAACGCCGCAAGCCGCTGACAAATGTCGTCGTGAAGTTCCCGCGCGATCCGGCGGCCGGTTTCATCCTCTGCAGCGATCAGTGCGTCGTTGAGTTCGCGCATCTCTTCTTCGCTCTTGCGGAGCGCCAACTCATTTTGCTTTCGCTCGGTAATGTCGCTGATGAAGGCCACCGCCAGAACACCGTCGCTTCCCGATACGTGGCTCAAGTTCACTTCAATCGGGAAGATCGAACCATCTTTATGACGGCCCAACAAGTCGAGCTCCCGCAACATGGACCGGGTTCTGGGCATCGACATAAATGACTCGCGAAGCCCGACGTGTTTATGGCGCAGAGGGACAGGAAGAAGTTCTTCGAGACACAGGCCAAATAATTCATCCCGCTTGTAGCCGAAGAGTTCTTCCGCCATTCGGTTCGCAAGTTGAATATTTCCGGCAGCGCCAACACCGATGATCCCTTGACCTGCAGTGTCGAATAGCGTGGTGATGATGGCTTCCCGCTCGCTGGCTGCCTGTGCATTCTTGTGCGCAAGGGCCTCAGCACGCCGCCGTTCCGTGATATCCAGCCCAATTCTGAGAACAGATTGGACCGACCCGTCTTCGCGGAATTCGGGAATCAATCGAATGTTCCAATGCGTATCCCCGCCCGCGGCCTTGTACGTCACCTCGGACTGTTCCGGTTGTCCGGTGGAAAAGACACGACGTATTTGGGCCATCCACCGATCCGCCTGCCCTGGAGTAAGAACAATTGCATCCACGCGTTTGCCGATGAAGGCTTCTTCCGGCAAGCCAGCCAACTGTTGAGTGCGGGCATTGACGAAGGTGTAGCGGCAATCGCTATCCAAGCGTGTGATGGTGTCTGGACTGTTATCGGCCAGCGCTCTATAAGCCGCCTTCGCTTGGAGCAGTGCCTGCTCTGACCGCTTGCGTTCCGTAATATCGAGGGCGATTAAGATTGCAGATTGTAGAGCTCCTGAAAGACTGAATTCAGGAATTATGCGTGCTTGCCAGATCGTGTCCCCATCCGGAGATGGATACGTTACTTCAAACGTTGCAGCGGTCCCCGTGGTGAAGACGTGGTTGACGGCTTGCATCCCCATCTCCACAACGTCGGCGGGGAAGCCGGCCTCGTCGGGCCCCCGACCAATCACGGTTTCTTCTGAACGTCCCGTGATCTCGAGGAAACGAGAGTTCACAAGCAAGAAACGACCCTCACGGTCAAAGCGGGCAATCGCGTCGGGGCTATTGTCCACCAGCGCTCTGTATTCTTCCTTGGACTGCAGAAGGGATTGTTCCACACGCTTACGTTCGGTGATATCGCTGAGAAAGCCGTACCAGAGAACGCTGCCATCGGGCTCGGACTTCGGGACAGAATTGCCATCGACCCATATCGTTCCCTTTGAGGGAAGGCAGATCCGATAATCGTAACGCCAAGGCGTCATGTCCCGGGCGGATTTCTCGATACCGGACCGCACACGCTCTACATCATCGGGATGCATCGCAGCAAAGAAGGCTGCGGCGTCGTAGGTCAAGTCCGGCAGTCCAGGGAACATTCCATGGAAGCCCGGACTCATATAGGGGAACGATGTCTCTCCGTTTGGATGGAGCCGAAAGGAACAGATTGCGCCTGGCGCCGTGGCGATGATCTTCTCCAGGCGATCATGCTGGTCCCTTAGTTGTTCTTCCGCGTTCTTGCGCTCTGTGATGTCTTCGGTAAAGATAAACAGGCCTTCGGGAAGCCCCCCGCGATCCCCCCATGGGCGGAGTTCCCATCGCCGCCAAAGGCGGCTCCCGTCAGCCCGTTCAAATAGATCTTCTTCGGATCGCAGTACTTCGCCGGCCAAACAACGCTGATGCAATTCCTTCCAACGTTCCGGGATATCCGGGAGGATTTCATAGTGTGAGCGCCCCAACAGTTCGGATTGACCCAGCCGATAATCGGCGCGAGCGATCACTCACGTAGAGGTAACGCATGTCCCGATCCAGCATCGCCACGGTAGCCGGGACATGACGAGCAAAAGCCGTGAGCAATCCCGAATGTTTCTCAAGGTCCTCGAGCACGCAACCAGTATAGAGGCTGTAGATCTAGCAGCGTGGGCGCAGGCACAAAAACAAATGCCCAATAAATGCTTTGGGGATCGCTGAAGAATTCAGCAGGTTGTAATTCTGGCGGAGAGGGGGGGATTCGAACCCCCGGTAGCCTTTAAAGGGCTACGACGGTTTAGCAAACCGCTGCTTTCGACCACTCAGCCACCTCTCCATGTTTACATCGATGGGTCGTGCGTCGGTACAAAGTGATAATAACACTAACCGTAAATACCGCGCAGCTTTATAGCGGCGGCCACACGTTCCATGGCCAGCATGTAGGCGGCGATGCGGTTGTTCACTTTGTGTTTTTCGGCGAAGGAAACCACTGAATTGAAGGCATTTGTCATGACTTCAGCCAGACGCTCATTGACCATTGCCTCGCTCCAGAAATAGCCTTGGCGGTCCTGCACCCACTCGAAGTACGAGACAGTGACCCCGCCGGAGTTGGCCAGGATGTCCGGGACGACGAAGATGCCCTTGTCATCGATGGTTTTGTCCGCAAGATACGTCGTGGGGCCGTTGGCGCCCTCGCACAGGATCCGGCAATTCAACTTGTGCGCATTCATTGAGGTAATGACGTTTTCTTTGGCGGCGGGTAGTAGGACTTCGGTTTCGAGGAACATGGCTTCTTCGCGGTCGATGTTCTCGCCGCCGGGGAAGTCGGTGATCGAGCCGGTCTCCTTGCGATGCCGAGCGAGTGCGGCGATGTCCAGGCCCTTGGCGTTGTAGACCGCTCCGTCATATTCCACGATGCAGATAATCTTGAAGCCGGCTTGCGACATCAGCTTGGCGGACATGCCTCCGACGTTGCCGAAGCCTTGGATGACCACGCGGCAGTTGTTGCGATCGATGCCTAGTTTCTTGAGCGCCTGTTCGGTGGCGATCATACAGCCTCGACCTGTTGCTTCGCTGCGTCCACGCGAGCCGCCTAAGGAAATGGGTTTACCTGTAACGACCGCAGTCTCCGTATGGCGCGCGTGCATTGAATACGTGTCCATGACCCATGCCATCGTCTGTTCGTTGGTGTTCATGTCCGGCGCAGGGACGTCGAGTTCCGGGCCGATGAAATCAAACAACTCTGCGGTGTAGCGGCGGGTGATGCGCTCCAGTTCGACTTCAGACAGGATGGAAGGGTCACAGATCACGCCACCTTTGGCGCCCCCGAAGGGGAGATCGACTACGGCGCATTTCCAGGTCATCCATGACGCGAGCGCGCGGACTTCTTCTATGTTGACGTCGGGAGCATAGCGGATGCCGCCTTTGGCTGGTCCGCGTGCGAGCGAATGCTGGACTCGGTAGCCGGTGAAGATTTCGATACGTCCATCGTCAAGGAGGACGGGAAGATGGACAGTGACTTCGCGCGCGGGGTAGCGCAGAACTTTTTCGATACCT
>CALQCC020000037.1 GCA_943328975.2 Bordetella parapertussis
CTTACTAAATTACTCTGTCTGCTTTATAACGTTAAGCTAATTATGGTGGAGCCAAGGAGAGTCGAACTCCTGACCTCCTGCGTGCAAGGCAGGCGCTCTACCAACTGAGCTATGGCCCCTAAGTAAGAGGTGGTGGGTCTAATAAGACTTGAACTTATGACCCCTGCCTTATCAAGGCAGTGCTCTAACCAACTGAGCTATAGACCCCGAGAACCGTTAAAAAATTGCATCGCAATTTTAGGTTCGAGCTAAAATCCTTTGCTAAGGATTTTAGTCTTAGCCTTGCTATTTGCGCTGCTGTACATTAACGATTATTAGCTTATTTATACACAAGAACAACTTGCTGTGAATTCTCACTTAGTGCTTTAGTTAAGGAGGTGATCCAGCCGCAGGTTCCCCTACGGCTACCTTGTTACGACTTCACCCCAGTCATCGACCACACCGTGGTAAGCGCCCTCTTTCGTTAGGCTACCTACTTCTGGTGCAATAGACTCCCATGGTGTGACGGGCGGTGTGTACAAGGCCCGGGAACGTATTCACCGCGGCATTCTGATCCGCGATTACTAGCGATTCCGACTTCATGGAGTCGAGTTGCAGACTCCAATCCGGACTACGATAGGCTTTTTGAGATTAGCATCACATCGCTGTGTAGCAACCCTCTGTACCTACCATTGTAGCACGTGTGTAGCCCTGGTCGTAAGGGCCATGATGACTTGACGTCGTCCCCGCCTTCCTCCAGTTTGTCACTGGCAGTATCCTTAAAGTTCCCGGCTTAACCCGCTGGCAAATAAGGAAAAGGGTTGCGCTCGTTGCGGGACTTAACCCAACATCTCACGACACGAGCTGACGACAGCCATGCAGCACCTCGACATTACTCCCTTGCGGGATATCCATGTTTCCATGAACGTTGAAGTGCCGTTCGAGCCCAGGTAAGGTTCTTCGCGTTGCGTCGAATTGAACCACATGCTCCACCGCTTGTGCGGGCCCCCGTCAATTCCTTTGAGTTTCAGCCTTGCGACCGTACTCCCCAGGCGGCATACTTAACGCGTTAGCTCCGGCACGAACCAACTGAATGGCTCACACCAAGTATGCATCGTTTAGGGCGTGGACTACCAGGGTATCTAATCCTGTTTGCTACCCACGCTTTCGTGTCTCAGTGTCAGTAATGGTCCAGAAAGCCGTCTACACCGCAGGTGTTCCTCCTGATATCTACGCATTTCACCGCTACACCAGGAATTCCGCTTACCTCTCCCACCCTCTAGCATTCCAGTATTCGATGCAGCCTCCCGGTTGAGCCGGGAGATTTCACACCAAACTTAGAGCACCGCCTACACACTCTTTACGCCCAGTAATTCCGAACAACGCTTGCTGCCTACGTATTACCGCGGCTGCTGGCACGTAGTTAGCCGCAGCTTCTTCTTCAGGTACCGTCATTATCGTTCCTGTCGAAAGAGCTTTACACCCCGAAGGGCTTCATCACTCACGCGGCGTCGCTGCATCAGAGTTTCCTCCATTGTGCAAGATTCCCCACTGCTGCCTCCCGTAGGAGTCTGGCCCGTGTTTCAGTGCCAGTGTGGCCGTGAGCCCTCTCAGGCCGGCTATCGATCTTCGCCATGGTGAGCCATTACCTCACCATCTAGCTAATCGACCGCGGACTCCTCTTTCGGTGCATTGCTGCTTTCCTCTTTCGAGCTTATGCGGTATTGTCTCCCGTTTCCAAGAGGTATTCCCCGCCAAAAGGTAGATGATCCACGTGTTACTCACCCGTACGCCACTTTACTTAGGATTGCTCCCTTTCTCGTGCGACTTGCATGTGTTAAGCGCGCCGCCAGCGTTGATTCTGAGCCGGGATCAAACTCTCGTTTGAACCGTTTGGGACAACCGACATTCACCCTACGGACACCCTTGCGGGACCGTTCAGGTTACTAATCGATCATCACCGATGTTTTTGATCGCTTTGATCTTAAACTCAAGTACTGACGATTACTTCATGGATTTGAACCGATCGTTATCACTAACGAGTGTTCAAATCGCGTCCAACCAGATTTTCAAAGATCTGCGCGCCGTAAGATCGATCTTGCGAAGGACCCTACTTTGCCGGCCTCGAAAGCCGTTCGAGACAAGAAATCCTTACATCTGATTTCCCATCCCAAAACTTTTCGCTTTTTCAAGCGTTTAAACCGTCGGATTCCGACAGCTTTACCCTTCTCTGGGTTATACGGGGGACCTGAAAGAACTGATTCAGAAGGCGGCGACAAGGCTTTCGCCTCGCGTCTTTTGTACTGCCTGCCTTACCCTTGCTACACCGTTAGAGCTTAGCATTTCTTGCTCTCTTGTGCAACATTGTCTACTCTAGCAAACCTTTTTCCGTTTCGCAAGGGGGAATCGAAAAGTTTTTTTCGTTTCCTCTAACTTGCTGCCTTGACTTTCGGCTCGGTCTCCGTTACTCAGGAGCGGCTGCTTGCTGCGACTCATTCAGAATAGCTAGTCCTAGGATCTATGTCAACCAATCGTAAAGAAAAGTTTAAAAAAGTTTTAGGGGGCCTCCGAAGAATGCGATTCAACGCGGAGGAAGAAGCACTTAAAATGGCCTCCTGCTTGGGTTTGGTGCACTTTGTGAGATCAGGGGTTCGCTGTGATTCGCATGACTGTCTAACGTCGGTTTTGCACAATATCGGTCATCGTGGATGGTTGTTTGGTTCTTTTTATCGGCTAAGCACTGGCTCTGGACCTCTTATGGTTGATTTTCTTTAGCGTCGTGGAGCTGGATGCTGCCTTCAGAGTTCCCGTTCCCTTCCCCGCTCTGGCGTAAGTACCCTGAAAGCTGGGGTTTGTAGGTGATTATGACCGCATTGGTGATGAGAGCGGCGGCTCGGAGGAGTGCGCCGAGGCCCAGGGATTGGGTTGAAGTAAGGGAATTCGCAATTTGTAAGGCGTTGGTTGCGATTTGGCGGCGGCGGGGATTGATGCGCGGGGGACGGCGGCTGCGGGGGGATTTTCAAGGCATTGGGGTCTACCGATCCGATGTGGTCTTCTTGAGGAGCGAAGCCGCCGCGCCCCCGTTCATCGTCTCGATGAGCCCACCGGACTATCCCTCGGCATGGTTGCGTCCCAGCATTGCCCGCTTCCGTTTCGCCGGGCAAAATGCTTGTAGCGCGATCAGTGCCGCCACCTTCCACTATCGACATGAACACCGCCGGAGAATTCGTCGGACTGGATGAGCGAGGTGGCTTCCGGCGCCGTGCTGGAACCGCTTTTGAGTGGCTGTGCAAACGCCGCGTCGATTACTGCGGTAGCGCCGATGTCTGGAATGTGCGTTTCCGCTGGGCCGAGATCAAGCCGCAAGTTCAACGCGATCTGCCTGCTGGCCAGTATCGGTTGCAGCCCCTGCGGCGAACCCAAACCGCCGACTGCGAGTGCATGGAGCTATGGACGGCACTCGACGCCCTGGTGTTGAAGGCTCTGGCGATGGTGCTCAACCGCAGGCTCGATTTCCCGCGCAGTTGTTACCACGTGCCAGGCAAAGCGCACAGGCTGTTCGTTTCCGTTGTGCGCGCAGTCGAGAAGGAAGGGGAAGCGAAGCGCGGGGCCAAAGCCGCCTTGCGGCACATCTTCGCCCAGTTGCAGGAAAGCCAGTTCGTCTTCCGCAGTGATGTCAAAAGCTACTACGCCAGCAACGATCATGCCGTGCTGCTGGCTCTGGTGTGGGACCGCATCGACGACCGGCGCGTGATGGATCTGGTGGCACAGTGTCTCCACAGAAGTCGTCATCAGCCTGGGCTGTCCGCTGTCGCCGGTGATGGCGGCGATCTATCTGGAGCCTCTGGATCGCCGCATGGAGGCCACCGGGTTAACCTATGCCCGGTTTATGGATGACTGGGTGATCCTGGCTCCCACGAGGTGGGCGCTGCGGCGGGCTGTTGTGATCGGCAACGAGACGCTCCGCGAACTGCGCGTCGAGCAGCACCCCGACAAAACCTTCGTCGGATGGATCAAGCTGGGATTTACGTTTCTCGGGTATTGGATTACAGAAAAAGGCGTGACCGGCGTTGCGCCCTCAACATGGGATGCATTTCAAGAACGTGTGGCTCGGCTTTATGAGCAAAACGCCCCGCTGGAGAAGATCCGGCAGGGCGTTGAGTTGTACGTTCGGCGTTGGAAGCGGTGGGTAGTGAGTGGCGTCAACGGATTTGGTTCGGCGTTTGTGTGGCCTTCCGATTTCGATCCACCCGGCGCTTGCCCAGCATCAGGAATGCTCCGCCCACGACACTGAGCAGGATCGAACTGGGTTCTGGGACGGGCGAGGAGTCGGCAGTGAAAATGAGCGACCCAGACACCTGATCACGCTGCTTTACTGGTGCGCTGATCTCCAGCAGCATATACCCCACCGTCTCTGACGCCCAAGGATGAGCGAAGAAATACAGGCGCAGGGTTCCGACCGGATCCGACCCCTGCAACGCCCAATCAGATGCCCAGCCAACGCCAGTCGGGTCGTATGGGCCATAGTTTGTATCAAAATCGTTTACCGTGGACGTCCAATCAAATAATTACCCAGACCATTGGATCCAAAACTGGCTGTAGCGACTTCCAAGCGCCAACTCCCCGTCGTAGGTAAACTGTGCGGACGTAATGTTTGGGGATCCCGCCGTTAGCGTTGAGGTGCCAGTATAGAAGACCGGGGTCGCGGAACATACTGCACTCAAGGCTCCCACGAGAAGCAGTACGCAAATTTTTCTCACTTAATCATTCTCCCCTTCTTCTCCCATTGCCCCTCGTCCTTACGCGGATCGCTTCCTGACCGGCAGGGTATCACGATGATACCGCGCGCCAAGGTCCGGTAGAATAGCCCGGAGGTCCTCATCAACCGGTCTCGTACCGGTACCGCTTCTGGAGCTACCCTCCGGGGCGGCCATGTTCGTGCATTGCATCTGTGCGGGATGGGCACCGAGAACGCGGTCGGCCAGCGTGGGATAACAGATCGTTCGTGACAACGTGAGACCGATGTGTTTTTTGGCAATTCACGCCGCCTGCTGGCTGCGTATCTTCCGCTGCTTTCTCGACTCCTCCAGCTTCCGATCCCGCTCGGCGTGATCTCCCGCTGGAAGGCAAGTAAGGATGTTCGCCGTACAAACTCCCGGCGCTTCACGCGGAGACTTCGATGTCCTTCGTCTCCACTCCAACAGGAAGTGGAGCGGTTCCCTGCTCTTCCAACATCCATTGGTGGGCCTCACGGATGTTCTTTTCCAACTCCGCAAGCGTCGTCCCTTGACGGAACACCCCCGGTACTTGGGGCAAGCCGTCCCACAAACCTAACACAGCGAATCCCTGCGCTATACTTGATCGGAAATCATCCGAATCCTCAAGAGGCACCATGCGCAAAACCCTCACTTTCACGCTCGCCGGAGCGGCCGCTATCGCCGCGTTCCTGGCCCAGGTCGGCCCCGCTCAACAGACGAAAGGGAAAGCTCCCGCGAAGGCCGCCGCGAAGGCGACCACCGCAGTCCCCGCCGCGGACTGGCCCATGTACAGCCGCGACAGTTCGAGCACGCGCTACTCGCCTCTCAAGCAGATCACTGCCCTCAACGTCGGAAAACTGAAACAGGCCTGGAGCTATCGCCCCGCCGCGCCCGCAGCGGCAGCCGCAGCTGACAACGCGAAGGGTGGTGGCAAAGCAAAAGGCAAAGGTGGTGGCGGAGGAGCGCCGGCCGTCAACCCCGAAGCCACGCCCATCGTAATCGCCGGCATCATGTATGTCCCCGCTGGCAACCGAGTCATCGCCCTCGACGCCGACACAGGCAAGGAAATCTGGAATTACCAGGCCCCCGGACCGGTTGCCAACCGCAGCGTCGGCTTCTGGCCCGGCGACGGCTCCAACCCCTCGCGCATCCTCTTCTCGGTCGACACTAAGATGATGGCCCTCAATGCCACCACCGGGACCATCGACCCCGGCTTCGGCAAGGAAGGCTCCGTCGACATCCAGATCCAATGGGGCGGAGCGCCCTACATCTATAAGAACCTCATCATTATGGGCAACAACAATGGGGAACGCAGCGACGGCCCCGTTGGCGACACCAAGGTCTACGACGCCCGCACCGGCGCCCAACTGTGGAGCTTCCGCACCATCGCCCACCCCGGCGATCCCGGCTACGACGATAAGCAGTGGCTCAATGACTCGTGGAAACAACCGCGCGCCGGCGTCAACGTCTGGGGCTGGTATTTCAGCGTCGACGAAGCCCGCGACCTGTTGTTCATGCCCGTCGGCGGACCCGCCGGCAACTACTGGGGCGGCGATCGCCCGGGCAACAATCTCTACGCGAATTCCATCGTCGCCGTGAACGCCATCACCGGCAAATACGTGTGGCACTTCCAGTTGGTCCATCACGATCTGTGGGATAACGATCTGCCCGCAGCCCCCAGCCTCTTCGACGTGAAGAAGGACGGCAAGACCATCCCCGCGCTCGCCATCATCAGCAAGAACGCGCTGATGTTCATCCTCAATCGCGAAACCGGCGAGCCTATCCACGGCGTCGAAGAACGCTCCGTCCCCAAGGGCGACGCCCCCGGCGAATGGTATTCGCCCACCCAGCCCTTCCCCGTGAAGCCCGGCCCGCTCGTTCGCATGAGCTTCAACAAAGCCGAAGACTTTATCCGCCCCTCCGACACCACACCCGAGCACTATAAAGCTTGCGAAGACATGTGGGACAAAGCCGGCGGCTTCATCAACCTTGGACCCTTCACCCCGTTCGGCTTTCACGAAGCCGGCGCGCCGCCCAAGAGCTACGTGCAGTTCCCCGGCGTCGGCAGCCCCAACTGGGGAGGCACCTCCGCCGACCCCACCAACGGCTACGTCTTCGTCGCGACCTCTGACTCCGCCCTCTCCGGTTGGATCGAGAAGAAGGTTCCCGGCGGCAACTACGGCAGCCTGACCGATGGCTCGCCCCTGCCCTACGATCGCGGCGCCTACACCGGCCCCGGTCCTTATAGTGGATTCACTGCGGGTGGCATGCCCTGCAACCGCCCGCCCTGGGGACGCCTCTACGCCATCAACGCCAACACCGGCGAGATCGCATGGAAGGTCGTCATCGGCACCAACCCCCGCCTGCCCGAAGGCAAGCAAAACGTAGGAGCCGTCGGCAGCCCCGGCCCCACCACCACCGCCAGCGGCCTGCTCTTCTTCCCCACCAGCGACGGCTTCTTCCACGCCCTCGATTCCAAAACCGGCAAGGAACTGTGGTCCACCAAGCTGCCAGCCAACATGGGAGCCAACCCCATGACCTTCGCCGGCAAGTCCGGCAAACAATACATCGGCGGAGTAGCTGGCGGCGCGGTCGTCATGTACGCACTGCCGTAGGGGAGCAAGAAGGATCGCATGCAGAGCCCGACAATCGGAAAACTTGGTGAACGCCTTAGCGTAACAGCGGTCGTGATTACGATCATTGGCTTTGGATACGTGCTCGGTAAAGACTCAAACGAGGGTCTTGCGGCGTTTCTTCGAGAGAAGAACGTAACGGTGGAGGATTCCGCAAAGTCGCTCCGAGCAGAAAACGAAGTATTGAAGATGTAGATCAAGAGCCGGGGAAATGGTGATCGCGTAGTGGCTACGGGAACTGTAAGTGGAGTGCCATCATCCGAACAGCGCGCAGATGCGACCGGGAGAGTCAGTCAAGTCGTGCGACTATCGGAAGGGCAAACTGCGCAGCCATTCGATGGAGAAGTCCTGGTAACGCTTCATGGCATCAAGTTTGAAGGGGACCCCCTTCGTCATCGAGTTTATGGCTCCGTTGGCAAAACGGGTAGATCAAATAAGGACTTTGGCGGCTCTGGTGTTGACCCGGGATTCTCAATCGTCTACGAAGGTTTCGAGATTCGCATTCTAAGTGTTGATACCTTTGTAGCCGAAGTTAAGGTAACCAGACTGAACCCGGACCTTGAAGCAAAAGCAATAAACACCCCGCGTTAGAATAGAACCATGCGCAACGAATTCACCGCCATCGTCGAACAGGCCGGCCCCTGGTACGTAGCCTATTGCGCCGAGGTCCCCGGCGCGAATGGCCAAGGCAAGTCACGCGAGGAGTGCATCGCGAATCTCCGTGAAGCCATCGCCTTGATCCTCGACCAGCGTCGTGAAGACTCCCTGCGATCCCTGCCTCCAGAAGCCAAACAAGAACTCGTCGTAGTTGGATGAAACCCGCTGCATGAAGCGCGAACGGCTCCTCCGCCACATCCGCCAGTATGGTTGCGTCCTGCGGCGAGAAGGCAAAGAACACAGTCTCTGGGAAAACCCACAAACAGGCCACGCGGAAGCCGTGCCCCGGCATTCTGAAATCGCCAATCTCCTGGCAAAAAGAATTTGCCGCAAGCTTTCTATCCCAGACCCACCTGGATAGTCATAGACGCAGGGATTTAAAATGATGAAGACCGACTCATTCCGTCTGCTCGAAGAAACTGACCATGCCCGCGCCGCGCAGTTGAAGGAATTCAACCGGGAACTCGACCGTCGTCTCGCATCGCTCGATCGCGGCAAGACGATTGATCCAGCCGTGACTCGCGCCCGACTCCACGCCAAGTCACAAGAGCGCAAAAAGCCCCGCCAGCTCCATTGAAGGACAGCTGGCGGGGCTTTTATTTTGGCAGCAGGAATCGATTCCGCTCGCGCTCTACTTGGCTGGCAGCGAATCCCGCCAAGCGATCGCTTCCAACTCGACCCGCACGGCATCCATCACCGGCACCACCGGCCGAGCCTCGAAGGTAAATGCGGGGAGCATCGAACAAATCTTGTGAACCGTCAACGGATCGTCGCACTCCACGAGCATATATCCGCCCCAATCGCCCACCCGCACCACGAATACTTCGATCTTGAAATTGGCCGGCGCCGTCCACTGCGTGAATACTTCCAGGATGCGCTTCTGGGCATTCTCGTACTCCATCGGAGTACCCTGCGGGCGCTCATTCCACGTGATCATGTACTTCATCGGTTCTTCTCCTCGGGAAATTGGTATGACTGCGGACAACCGTTATATTCTACGCCGATCCAGCATGTCACCGTCACCGCCCAGGGCCGTCTGAAGTAGGCACGCCCTCTCAGTGCGTCAATTCGGTCAACCCACCTCAATAGACGCTGTTCGGCCGCAAGTCGCAGATAAGCCAAGGCACGGATCGGGCAAGTCTGGCGGTTCAGCAGCCTCATTTGCCCGTGAGCGCGGCTTTCTCCCAGTTGCTGATCACGTTCACGGTGGGAAGCTCGGTATGCGACACGCCAAACAAGAACCGTTGGCCATCGGCACTGGGACTATAAATGAAACGGTTACGCTCCGACCCCGAGGCGTTGGCGCGCAATTCAAACAGCTTCTGGGGAGCGCCAGCCTGGAAATCGCCGCGTGGCCCGGACTGCACCGCAGCCGTTATCAGCCGCCTGTTGCCCGTTGAGTCTTCCAAGAAAAACAGCTCCTTGCCGTCGCGCCTCCAGCGTGGCTCGCGGCTCACTCTGTCGCCCGAGACCTTCCATCGGCCCGGACCGGAAGGAAAGGGACGAACGTAAACGCCGCTTTGACCGGATTCGTCGGAAGTGTAGGCGAGCCAGTGACCATCCGGCGAGAGCTGACCCTGGCTTTCAATCGCCGTTGTCCCCTGGAACTTCACCGGCTTCCCGCCGCCGGATTTGTTCCGCGGGTTCTCTACATACCAGATATCGCCTCGGTCCTTTGGATCAATTTCGGTATAGATCAAATAGCGTCCGTCACGGGACCAGTCCGAGGGAACTTTGTCGTTCCCATTTTCCACTTCCGAGACAAGTTCCTCCTTGGCGCCCCCGCTGGCCTCCTTCAAGTACAGGCCTTTTCCGGAGCCAAAGGCGATCAGGTTCCCATCCGGCGACCACACCGGCGCGGTGCCGGGTAGCGGTGGCAATGTAAAACGGGTTTCCGCGCCGCGCTGCATATCCAGAAGCCAGATGTTTAAGCTGCTCTGGTCCGATATAATCTGCCCCGAGCGAACGGTAGCTGCGCTCTTTCCATCCGGGGATAGCCCCACATGCATCTGCCTCTGGATACTGCCGACTTTGTCGAGTTCTTTCCCGGAACGGTCCAGCCAGGTGAGCTGGTTTTTTCCACCTTCCAGGCTGCTTCCGTATATCAAAGTGCCGCTGGCTGAGGCCGACGCCGCAACCCGGCCGCCTGGCTCGTTAGACGCTTCCACGCCGACGGGGAACACATCACCCACAAGTTGGAGCGTCTCCGCGTTGAACGGCTGAGCCATGAGCGCGTTCTCCCGCAGAAACAAGAGATAGCCGTGATTCTTTCCAGTCGCGGAGGGAGCGAATACTGCGCTAGATCCATCCGCGACAAGACGGCGCGGGGCGGACTTTTCGAGCCCGGCATTGAGCCCCGAACTAAGCGAGGACACGTATAGGCCTCTCTTGGCATCGTCTACACCAAGGACAACGTAAACGAAATGCTGTCCGTCGGGAAGGAACTCAGGATAATAATGGCTAGTGCCCTCTTCCGGCTTGGTGACGGCGGTACACGCCCCGCCAGCCGCACTCACGCGCTGAAGGGACTCGCCCACGCCGCTTGTGCTGAAGAGAATCACTCCATCGCGGTTCCAGGTCCCGTGCCCGTTTTGTCCCATTCCACCGCACAATACCTGCGTAGGACCGCCGGCCGCTGGCATGATCTTGAGCTTTCCTTCGGCGACGAATCCGATGGACTTGCCATCCGGCGACCAGAACGGGCCGCGGGCACCTTCGGTGCCGGGCAGAACTTTGAGCTGAGGCGAATCCAACGAGCGGAGCCAGAGTTGGCCCGTGCCCTCGGTGGTGAGCCCTACGACCAGACGCCGTCCATCCGGCGATAGCGCCACGAAGCCCGGCGTTCTGGTCTCGGGAAGTGGCACAGAGAGGTGCATCGCCAGATCGGCCGTCGGCGTTTCCTGGAAGTGGATGAAGGCGAGCGCGGCGAGCGCCAGTGCGAACGCAGCGGCCGCCGCCGTAATCCCCCACGGACGCGTGTGTGGGGCAGGCGCTTCCGCCTGTTTGGGGACGTCATCGGTTTGAGGCCGGGCCAGCGCAATCCGCGCTTCGCCGATGGCCTGCAACCGCTCCTTGCGATCCTTCGCCAGCATCCGTTCCAGGAGTTTCCGTAAATACGACGGCGTCTCCGCCGGCAGAGCCGTCCAATCGGGCGCATCCTTCACGACAGCAGCCAGCGTGTCGCCCATGGAGTCACCACGGAACGGGCGCTTGCCGGTCAGCATCTCGTACAGCACCACGCCGAAGGAGAAAATATCCGAGCGGCGATCCGCCGCTTTCCCCACCGCCTGCTCGGGCGACATGTAGGCGGCTGTGCCCATAATCACGCCCGCTTGCGTGGCCCCCATAGTGAGCGTAGGAGAATTTTCAGGATCGAGCGAGGTTGCTGCGCGCTGGTCGAGCGCCTTCGCCAATCCAAAATCCAGCACTTTCACCACGCCTTCGGGAGTGACCTTAATGTTGGCGGGCTTCAAGTCGCGATGAATGACGCCGTGCTCATGCGCGTATTCCAGCGCGTCTATAATCTGCTTCGAAATCGCGATGGCTTCGTCGGGCGGCAGCGGCCCCTGCTTGATACGGTCATCCAGCGTGGGCCCCTCGATGAGCGCGAGCACCAACGCCCAATTGCGCTCCGACTGCACCATTCCGTAAATGTGCCCAATGTTCGGATGATCCAGCGACGCCAGCAACTCCGCCTCGCGCTGGAACCGCGCCAGCCGATCAGGGTCCGAAGAGAACGCCGCGGGCAGCACCTTCAACGCAACCTCACGCTTCAATTGCGTATCGCGCCCGCGATACACCTCGCCCATCCCGCCTTTGCCCAGCAAGGAAAGCACGTCGAACTGTCCGAGTTTGTCGCCGGGTGAAAGGGGCATGTCAAAGACTCCACTCAGGTTACATCATCAAAGAAGGGGATAGGGAATGTATTACGGCGCACCCGGAGGAGTCATCTTTGGGAGTAATTGAGTCCACAGCCTAGCAGCCGCCAAGTCACCCGCCACCCGGCCCCTCATCCCCCGCCCTCAACCACATAAATGTTACCTCCAAAAAACACCCCCACGTCCACTTTTGGCCCAATCCGCGTCCATCCGCATTCATCAGCGGCCAAATCAAGTTTTTCCAGTCACCCATGCGCTACGATCAAAGACTAGTGCCCCCACCCGACCTGCACGCCCTCCTGCGCCGTCACTGGGGCTACTCCGAATTTCGCCCCAAGCAGGAATCCATCGTCCAAGCCATCCTCGCCGGTCGCGACGCCGCCGTCGTCATGCCCACCGGCGGAGGCAAATCGCTCTGCTACCAACTCCCCGCCGTCGCCATGCAGCGGACCTGCGTCGTCATCAGCCCGCTCATCGCGCTGATGCAGGACCAAACCGCCGGCCTCCGCGAGATCGGCGTCGAAGCCGCGTTCCTCAACTCCTCCGCCACACCGCGCGACTTGCACGACACCATGCGCCGGGCCGAACAAGGCGCACTCCAGCTTCTCTATCTCTCGCCCGAACGCATCGTCCGCGAAGACACGTTGAACTGGCTCCGCCGCCTCGACATCGGCTTCTTCGCTATCGACGAAGCGCACTGCATCTCCGAATGGGGCCACGAATTCCGACCCGAGTATCGCCAACTCAGCACCCTGCGCGACCGCTTCCCCGACATCCCCATCGCGGCCTTCACCGCCAGCGCGACACGTCTGGTCCGTCACGACATCCTCGCGCAACTCCGCTTGCACGACCCCGCCCGCGTAGTGATGAGCTTCCATCGCCCCAACTTGCGCTACGTCGTGCACCAGCCCGAGAAGAAGGATTCCATCCAGCAGCAGAACATCCTGCTGGCCGCCGTCGACCACTACACCGAAGGCAACATCATCATCTACGCGCCGACCATCAAGAGCGTCGAGGCCACCACCGATTGGCTCTGCTCGCAAGACGTCCCGGCCATCGCCTATCACGGCCGCATGGACACGGCCACGCGCGCCCGCAATCAGGAATCCTGGATGACCGGCGACAACCGGGTCTTAGTCGGCACGCTCGCGTTCGGCCTGGGCATCAACAAGCCCGACGTCCGCGCCGTCATTCATCTGTCTCTGCCGAAGTCCCTCGAACAGTATTATCAGGAAGCCGGCCGAGCAGGCCGCGACGGCCAACCCGCTGATTGCGTGCTCCTGTGGCAGAAGAAAGACCTCGGCCTGCTGGCCCATTTCATTCAACAGACTGAAGACCCCGCCGAACGTCAGCGCGCGTGGGAGCGCTATCACGTCATGCGCGACTTCGTGGAAACGCCCGCCTGCCGTCACCGGGCCATCTGTCTCCACTTCGGCGAAACTCCGTCCTGGGAATCCTGCGACGCCTGCGACCACTGCGGCGTCACGCTCCCTTGGACCGAACCGGCCCGCACCCGCAAACCGAAGAAGCGTGTCGCGCAGGCCGAATCCGAGAAGCCCGCGTTGGTCGCCGGAGCCCCCTTCGGCACCAGCGATCTCCACACCGCCCTCCGCGAATGGCGCAGAGAGCTTGCAAAATCCACCGGCAAACCCGCTTACGTCATCCTGCATGACACCACCATCGAGGCCTTGTGCGAACGCCGCCCCAGTAGCGTAGAAGAGCTCCTGGAAGTGCCCGGCATCGGCGAAAAGAAAGCCGAACGCTTCGGCGAACAGATCCTGCAATTGATCGCATCCCAATAACCTTGACACTGTTAGGCAAATCGGTTAGATTGATCACATTCCAAAACCCGGAGGCGCTACCTTATGCAACGCTCTCGCTCCATTTTTCTCCTGAGCTCACTCCTGGCCCTGTCTGCCTTCGCTCAGTCCAAGCTTCAACCCATCAAGTTCAGTGACACCCGCCTCAGCAACGGACTGCGCGTGATCATCTCTGAAGATCACTACGCTCCCGTGTTCGCGGTCGCAGTGAGCTACGGCGTCGGCTCCAAGGATGAGCGCCCCGGACGCACCGGCTTCGCCCACTTGTTCGAGCACATGATGTTCAAGGGCTCGGAAAACGTCGGCCCCGGCGAGCACTTTTTCCTGATCTTCAACTACGGCGGCAACATGAACGGTACGACGAACACCGACCGCACCGTGTATTACGAGGCCCTGCCGAAGAACCAACTCGATCTCGGCCTGTTCCTGGAAGCCGACCGTATGCGCTCCCTCGTCATTACCAAAGAGAACCTCGACAATCAACGCCAGGCGGTGCAGGAAGAGCGTCGCCTGAGCCTGGACAACCAGGCGTATGGCAAGAGCCGCGAACGCTTCAACGAGATGACGTATGACAACTTCGCCTACAAGCACTCGGTCATCGGCTCGATGGACGATTTGAACGCCGCCACGGTCGACGACGTGTCTGCGTTCTTCAAAACCTACTACGCGCCCAACAATGCGGTCATCGCGCTGGTGGGAGACCTCGACACCAAAGCAACACTGGCGAAGGTGGAGAAGTACTTCGGCAACATCGCTCGGCAGGAGAGCCCCAAGCCGGTGGATCTCTCCGAGCCTGAAATGAAGGGGGTGCGTCGCGAGAGCATGGAAGACGGTCTGGCTCGCGTAGCGCAACTGAACATGGGATTCAAGATTCCGCCTGCGACCAATGCGGACGCTCCGGCGCTCACCGCGTTGGGACAGATCTTCGGTGGAGGCGAGAGTTCCCGCCTTTATCAAAAGCTGGTGAAAGAGAAGGAGCTGTGCTCCAGCATCAACGCCGGCAGCGGAGCGCGCATGGGCCCGGGGATGTTCAACATCACCTGCTCGGTGCGGCCCGGCAAGAATATTCAGGAGGCCGAAGCGCTCATCTCCGAGGAGATCGCGAAGCTGCACTCGGCTCCGGTGACCGCAGAAGAGCTCAAGCGCGTACGAACGTCCGCACGCCGCCAAGCGGTGAGCATCCGCGAGAGCGCCATGGCGCGCGCGCTGCAACTGGCGAATGACGCGGTTATGTACAACGATCCCAACCGCATCAACAGCACCCCGGAGAAGCTGGCGGCGGTAACTCCCGCCGATATCCAACGTGTAGCCAAGGCGTACTTGCGGCTCGATAACGAAGTGGTGATGCAGACCATGCCGGCACCACCGGCCGCGGCCAAGCCACCCGCCGCCGCGAAACCGAAGGGGCAGTAAAGGAGACCAACCATGCATCGCACATCGCTACTTCTCTCATTGCTCGCGTTGGTTCCACTGCTGGCTCAAGAGGCTCCCCGCCCGCAGCAGGCCACCGATTTCAAGGGCGTCGTTCTCAAGAACAAGGCGCCCATCTCGAACGAGATCCTGAAGGTTAAGTTCCCCAAGCCCGCCGAAAGCAAGCTGAAGAACGGCATGGAACTGATGGTGCTGGAAGACCATCGCTCGCCCACCATTCAGATTCAAATCTCCATGCCCGCGTCGAGTATGAACGATCCCGAAGGCGTGCCCATCAGCAGCGCGACAACATCGCTGATGCGCCTGGGGACCAAGACACGTAGCGCGAAGCAGATCGCGGAAACACTCGCCGACTTGGGAGCCAACATCAACTTCGGAATCGGCGATCGTAATGCCATCGTGAGCTTTTCCACTTTGACCGAAAATCTGGATGCAGTGCTGGCCCTGGCGTCGGACATGTTGTTCAATCCCGTCTTTCCTCAAGACGAATTGGACAAATTCAAGAACCAGCAGTTGGCCCAGTTGCAACAGATCCGCGCCATCCCGGACTTCTTGTCCACGGAACGGTTTGCCCAACTCATGTATCCGAACGATCAGCGCTCGCTGGTGTTCCCCAGCGCTGAAGGCATTAACAAGATCACACGCGACATGGTGGTGGCACACTACAACAGCGTGTTCCGTCCAGAAGGAGGACGCGTCACCGTTCTAGGCGACACCAACGCGCGGCAGATCACGCCCAAGGTGGAGAAGTTCCTAGGGACGTGGAAGGGTGCGGCTCCCAAGCCGCCGGAGTTGCCGATGCCGGGTCCGGCATCCAGCCGGAAAGTGATCCTGGTGCATCGTGCAAACTCCGTACAGACCGCGTTGTACATCGGCGATCACGCCATTGACCGGCTCAGCCCGGACTACATTGCGGTGCAGGTTCTGAATCGCGTCCTGGGAGGCGGTCCCGCGTCGCGACTCTTCCGCAACATCCGGGAAGAGAAAGGCTACACGTACGGCATCAGCAGCGGCTTCACGGCCAGCCGCTACATGAATCACTTCGCGATGCAGTCTTCGGTACGCACTGAGGTAACGGGTGAAGCGTTGACGGAGATTCTGAAGGAGTTCGCCGACATCCGCGACCGCGCCGTGCCGGCCGACGAATTGGATGGGGCGAAGCGAGCGCTGGTGGCGAGCTTCGCGCTCAACACCGAGAGCCCCGGCACCGCGATGTCCAACGCGACGCAGATCAAGGAGTATGGCTTCCCCGCGGATTATTGGGATACGTATCCGGAGAAGATCGCCGCAGTGACTGCGGAGGACGTGCAGCGCGTCGCGCGCAAGTACATTCCGCTGGACAACATCCAGATCATCGCGGTGGGCGACGGCACCAAGATCCGCAGCGTGCTGGCGAAGTTCGGGACTATCGAAGAGTGGGACGCCGACGGACACAAGCTTCCGTAGCTAGCGCCGCAGCAGACGCACTAAGTCGCTTGTGCTCTTGGCTTGTTCGAAGCCATGCACCGCTGACAGAATCCGATCTTGCCGCGACCGGGGCAATCCGGAATCGCCGATCAGCGCGCGATACTTTGTATCCACGTCGGCCCACTCGATGCCGCGCGGGCCGGACCCTCGCGGAGCATCCACTGTACTGCTGAAGCGAGCACCCGCCTTGGTCACCAACGTCACCGTGCCGCCCCAGTTCCAGTCGTAGTGGGCACTGGCTGGGACGGGTTCATATTCCACCACTCCGATCAAGCGCGCGATCTCGGGACGCCGCATCTTCTCTAGCGTGATGTGGCTCCAGTCAAACGTCCGATCCGCGACGCCCGTGGCCAGGAAGTACGGCAAGCTGTGGATCGCCTCCACCATGTCCTTCGGCACCACAGGTTCGTAGGTGATGCTGGTCTTCGGTGGTCCCGAATGAATGATGCGCGCGATGTCGATGGCGGGAACGTTGGCCTGCTTGGACGCTTGGATCGCGGCATCGAGCGAGGAGTGCAGTGCGTGCGCCCCGGGCACCAACTTGATCGCGAGATAGCGTTCGACATCCCAAGGCGCGCTCAACGGGCGCGTGACGGCGGCGAGGTCCACGTTGTTGTTGCCGAAGGTGTCGAGGAAACCTCCCTTGGCTTCGAGCAGGTCGGGATTCGCGGTGAAGCCTCGTTGTGCCGCGAGCGCGGCTTGCACTGCGGCCAGCGCGGCGTTGCCTGCCATGTACTCCCGATCCCAGCTGTCGGTCCCGATGAGAATGCCTCCCATCGAAGACGCAGTGAGCGAAATTGCGTGCGCCATCTGCTCCACCGTCAGCCCCAGCAACCGAGCCGCGGCCACCGTTCCCCCGAAGGCGACGATGAAGGACGCATGCAGGCCGGGTCGCCCGCCGCGGACCATGTCTCCGAAACGACCCGCCGCCTCATACCCCACCGCCATGGCCAATAAAACATCTTTTGGTAATATGTTTCGGAACTCGCCGATCCCCAACCCGATGGCGCTGACCAGCGTGCCTGTATGAGCGACGTTGCGAAGGTCGCTGTCGTCGGAGGCTGCGGCATCGCTCAACATCGCGTTGACCCGCACCGCCTGAGCCAGCGGCAGCCGGGCCGTATCGAACCACACCGAACACTGCGCCGCCCCGCCCTGCTCTATCGCCAAGTTTCGGATGATGCGGGCCGATTCGATCTTGGTGCCGGACGCCGCGCTGGCTAGGGTGCTGGCCAGGATCATTTTAGCGTGTTTGACGGCGTTGGGCGGCAGATCGGGGAAGCGCGCGGCGTGAAACACCCGAGCCAAGCGCAGCGCTAGCGGCTCCTGACCTTGCGCCATGAGCGCGCCCGTTCCTAGAACAAGAAATCCACGGCGCGAAAGGTTCGGCAAGGACATCTACGGTAGTCTAGCAACTCTTAGTGAAAGGAACTTACTCTTCTTGCCCCGCTGGCGGGCCGAAGACGTCGTAGAGAAGTTGGCGCTCGTCTTCTGAGAAGCTCTGCCGGATTTCGTCGCTGCCAAGGCGGCGCTGGCGGTCTTCGCGGGGGAGCTTGCGCAGGTTCTGTAACTCGGCCCGGACGGCTCGACGGCGGTCCGGCTGCATGCCGCTGAATGTCTGTAATCGGCCGCGCAACAAACCGCGCTCGTCTTCGGAGAGCAGGTCCAGCGTGTTCAGGCGCTGCAGGATTTGGCGTTGTCGGGCGGGGGGCAACTGGGCCAGAGCCTTGCGGCGTTCCTCGGGGGACATGGCGAGGAAGCGCTCGACTGCGTCGGCTTGTTTCTGCTGCTTCTGTTGTTTTTGATTGAGGATGCGCTGCTTGGCCTTGGCACGGATCTGGGCGTCCGCGGGGGCCACCGCGAAGAGTGCGAGCATCGCAATTGTGAGCAGCAATTTCATGCCTAGATAGACTCCGGAGCAGACAACAATTCTAAATCTTCCAAGGCTTGTTCGAGCTGCTGGACATCTTGCTGCGAAACGGTGGGGTCGGGGTTCAATTGTGCAGCAGGCTGCTGCACAAATACCGCGACCGCCAACATCGCCACCGCTGCGGCCATGGGAGCCATAACTTTCCAAGAGAACTTCCACCACGGACGCCGAGCTTGGTCGGCGGCGATTCGGGCGTACAGCTTGGCGTCGAAGTCCGTGGACACTTCGGGCACCGCCACATCCAACTCCGCCTGGACAGCCAGCAAGCCCCGGCAGTCGGCGCATTCCGCCGCATGGTTGTCTAGCTGCTGCCGGTCGGTCTCTGGAAGGCTCCCTTCCAGGTATCCGATCAACAGCTCCGCGCCCTGATTGTTTTCCCGCAAGCACGTCATCATTTTCATCCTCACGCCAAATGCACTAGCCGAACTCGCAACGTTTCATAGGCCCGAAACAGCAGCGACTTGGTCGCCGATTCCGAACACTCCAATGCCTTCGAGATCTGGGCATAACCCAGTCCCTGATACTTGTGCATCAAGACCGCCGCCCGCTGATTGCCCGGCAGCGCCTCGATGGCCGAGCGCACTTCGCGCACCCGGACCTGATCCACCATGGCCTGCTCCGTCGTTCGGGTTCGGTCGGCGACCTGCCGCTCGCGGCCGTCGGGGAGGGCTTCGTCCAGGCTCTGCTGGCCCTTCTCTTTCTTCCCGTCGCGGATCGCGTTCAGCGCCAAATGGGTGGCGATGCGGAACAGCCAGGTGGTGAACTTGGCGGTCGGCTCATAGCTGGCGCGGCTCTTGTAAACCCGGAAAAAGACCTCTTGTGCCAGCTCTTCCGATACGGCCTGATTTCCGACCATCCGGTACAAGAAGTGAACTACGGGTCCGCGATGACGCTCCAGCAACAGGGCGAAGCTAGCCTCGTCTCCGTCGCGGACGAGGAGCATTAACTGGGCGTCCCGTTCCAGAGTTGCAGCAGCCTCCATGTCTTCTTGAACACCAAGACGGGGAGAAGGTTGCGGCATTTTATTCGCTTTTGAGCGAGCGATCCATCAAGTCGCGGAGCGCCGCTTGGGGCGTTTTCGAGCCGTGAAGAACCGCGTGCATCTGTTGGATGATCGGCAGATCCACGTTGAACTTTTCGCCCAGGGCGACGGCCGCGTCGCAGGTTTCCACACCCTCGGCTACCATGCGCATGGCACCAACGATTTGAGCTAGCGATTTTCCTTCGGCTAACTCCATGCCTACCTTGCGATTGCGACTCAAGCCTCCGGAACAAGTTAGGACGAGATCGCCCAGTCCGGCGAGTCCGGCGAGGGTCTTCGGCTGGCCGCCCATAGCGACTGCGAGGCGCGTGATCTCGGCTAACCCACGTGTAATCAGCGCGGCCTGAGTATTACTTCCGAGGCCCAGCCCGTGACAGATTCCGGCGCTGATCGCGATGACGTTCTTCAGCGCTGCACCGACCTCAACGCCCACGGGATCAGTATTCGTGTACAGCCTCAACACACGACCGGAACATGATGATTGCACGTAACTTGCAACCTGACCATCCATGGAAGAAACCACGATCGCCGCAGGGTCCCCACGGGCTACTTCGCGTGCGAAGGAGGGTCCAGACAGCACCGCAATCTTGGGCTCAAACTTGGCCCGCAAGACCGAGTCAATCACTTCAGACATCCGCAGCAAGCTCTTGATTTCGATACCCTTTGTAGCACTTACAAAGGTCATACGCGGATGCAGATGCGGCAGCATCTCATGATACATGCGGCGCGCATGCTTCGACGGCATCACCCCGAGGACGATATCGGCCCCGGACAGAGCAACCTCAAGTTCTGAAGTTGCTTCTATTTGGGCTGGCAAGGTGAATCCAGGAAGGAAGGTCTCGTTCTCGCGAGTTGCCTGCATTCGCGCGGCGAGGTCTTCTTCAAAGACCCACAGGTTCACGGATTCAAACCGGGGGGCGAGGACGATGGCTAGAGCCGTGCCCCAACTGCCTCCACCGATGACGGCGAGCTTCATTTTTTGCTCCAGCGGAAGACGGATTCTGTGCCCAGGCGGATTCGCTCCAGGTTGGATTTGTGGCGGTAGATGACAAGTGCGCAGGCGGCCAGCGCGGCCAACATTTCCACAGCCGAGGGGTGCAGGATAATCCAGGCGCCCAGAGGGAAGGTCCCGGCGCCGAGTACCGAACCGGCGGAGATATGTTTCGTCGCGGCGACGCCGATGATGAAGACGATCATGGTCGCGAGCAGGGGGAGAGGCATGAGGTAGCCGAAGGCTCCGGCGAAGGTGGCGACTGCTTTGCCGCCCTGGAAGTTCAGGAAGACGGGGAAGACGTGGCCAGCGGAAACCGCCAGGGCGGAGAGCGCCATCCACATCGGGTCAGAGGTGGTGAGCCAGTCGGCTAGGGCGACGGCTAGGACGCCCTTGAGGATGTCCAGGGCCAGGGTGGCGATGCCAAGTTTCTTGCCGGCGGTCCGCATGACGTTGGTGGCCCCGATGTTGCCGCTGCCGGAGGCGCGCACATCGCGGCCGGTGGTGAGGCGCGTCAGGACGTAGCCAAAGGGGATGGAACCGAGCAGGTAGGCGATGACGATGGAGAGCAGTCCGGTCATGGGTTCGGGAGCGGATATTCGCTCAATTTAGTGTACGTTCCACCGGAGGATAAGTATAGATGGAAGGCGGTGGCGCGGAAGGGAGCGAGGTCGAGGTCGGTGTGGTGGAGTTCGGCTTGTAGGGCTTCGATGGGATCGCGACCAGCGCGGCGGATGCGACCGAGGGTTACGTGGGGACGGTAGATGCGTTTCTCTTTGAGGATGCCCAAGCCTTCGAGGATTTCTTCGGTGAGTTGGGGGAGATGGGTCGACATCTCGACGCCCGCGAACAGAGTTAAAGGAGAGCGGGGATTCGGCATCCAGCCCAGGCGGCAGATGTGAATGTCAACGGGTTCAGAGATCGTGACGGCGGAGAGGACCTGCTGCAATTCGGCGAGGCGGGACTCAGGCCACTCTCCGATGAATTTGGTGGTGATGTGGAGCTTGGCCTCGGGGGTCCAGGCGAGGGCGGCCAGGGGACGCAGGTGATCGACTAAGGCCAGGAGTGGCGCGCGAGCTTCGGGTGGGAGCGCGATGCCGGTGAAAAGACGCATGAGAATCTCCAGTGTTGCACGGCACCAAATGAACACGCATGGCGAAACTCATTTCCAGTTCCAAGACGTACCGAGACCTGCTGGTTCAGTTGAAGACCAGGATTCGGACTGCACAGATCCGGGCGGCGGTGGCCGTGAATCAGGAACTGGTCCAGCTGTATTGGGGTATCGGAAAGGAGATTTTGACGAGGCAGGAGAAGCATGGATGGGGCGCGAAAATCATCGAACAACTCGGCACGGATCTGCGCCGCGCGTTCCCTGAGATGCGTGGACTTTCGCCACGGAATATTAAGTATATGCGGGCGTTTGCGGAAGCTTGGCCGGAAGAGTCAATTGTGCAACAAGCTGTTGCACAATTGCCGTGGGGGCACAATGTCAGACTGCTTGACATGGTGAAGAAACCGGCGGAACGCCTTTGGTATACCGAGCAGGCGATCCAACATGGGTGGAGCCGGAATGTACTCGTGTTGCAGATTGAGAGCCGACTCTATCGACGTCAGGGGAAGGCGATCACAAACTTTCGAGCAACACTTCCGAAGCCGCAATCGGACCTCGCGCAGCAACTGCTCAAGGATCCGTATAACTTTGATTTTCTGACGCTATCGCAGGAGGCCCAGGAGAAGGGCCTTGAGTCAGGGCTGGTCCAGCATATTCGCAAATTCTTGCTGGAGCTCGGCGTGGGGTTCGCATTTGTAGGCAGTCAATATCCGCTAGAGGTGGGAGGAGATGAGTTCCGCATCGACCTGCTGTTCTATCACCTCAAGCTACGTTGCTACATTGTGATCGACCTGAAGATGGGTGTCTTCAAACCCGAGTACGCGGGCAAGTTGAACTTCTATCTCTCCGCTGTTGACGAACTTCTTCGTCATCCCGAAGATCGGCCCAGCATGGGCTTGGTTCTGTGCAAAGCGAAAAATGGAGTGGTGGCGGAGTATGCACTGCGCGATATCGGCAAGCCGCTGGGCGTCTCGGAATTCCGGCACCTGGAAAACCTTCCCAAGCAACTCCGGGGAACGTTGCCGACGATTGAGGAGATCGAGGCAGAGTTAGGAAGCGCGGGAAAAGCCCCGCGCAAGCGATGACTTCTATTTGAGGTCCAGTTTCACGGGCAACTTCGTGTTTGTGGGCAAGAGCGGTTCATCGCGACCGCCGGAGCCCCAGGCCCATAGAGTGTCATCGGTGCGAATCGCGTAAGAGTTGTTCCCTACCCCGAAGACGGCTTTCACGCCGGTGATCTTGGGGGTCATGGGCTTTTCCTGGAATGCTCCACTCACGCCACCGCCCAGTTGGCCCCAGTCGGTATTGCCCCAACCCCGCAGCGTCCCGTCTTTCAAGAGAGCCAAGGTGTGCCGACCGCCTAGTGAGATGGCGATGACATTGGAGACACCGGGTACTTGTTGGGGGATGAGTTCCCATCCGCTGTTGACGCCGACCGAGTCGCTGCGTTGGCCGTTGCCGAATTGACCAGCCTCATTGGATCCCCACGCCCACACGGTGCCATCTTTCTTGAGTACGGTGGAAAGGACATTGCCGGCGGCGACGGAGACGACTCCGGTAAGCCCGGGCACTTCGGCGGCTTCGTCCATGGGCAGTTCCCGTCGGGGAGGGCGGCCGAGCGCTCCGTTGTAATTGGAGCCCCACGCGATCACATGACCGGAGGCGGTGAGTGCCAACACGTGTCCGCCCCCCGCAGAGATCTGCGTTATGTTGCTGACGTTTGGCACCGGAACGGGACTGAGGGCGGGTGGTCCGGTCTCAAGATAACGTTTCGGATCGAGCCCGTCGCCGAGCATCCCGCTTTGTCGCGAGCCCCAGGCGCGCACTGTTCCGTCTTTGAGGAGCGCGAGAGCCATGCCTCCACTGGCCGCTATTTGCGTTACGTTGGCGAGCCCGGAGACGCGTACTGGTGTTTCGGAACCCTTGGTGCCTGCGCCGCCGATTCCCAGCTGCCCGACGTCGCCTCTGCCCCAGGCGACGACGGTCCCGTCTTCGAGCAGAGCATACGAGGTGTATCCGGACGCCGCGATGTCGGCGGCCTTGCCGGGCAGGCGGATGGGAACCATTTTGAGGGATTGACGACCGGTCGCGGGGATCGCGGATACCGGACCCAGTTGGCCAGAGTCCATGGCGCCCCAACCTCCGACGGATCCATCGGAGAAGAGTGCTAGTTGGTGGCTGTTGCCTCTGATTTTGACGACATGCGAAACGGGGGCGGTCTGCGACCAGAGCGCGACAGCACTCCATGAAAGGATCATGAGTGACCAAGTTTTCATGCCTCATAATAACGCCTCGGAGGAAGGCTGCCGGACTAGAATGGAGCGTGCGCCTTCGGCTTCAAGTCTTGCGATTTTCCTTCGTGGCCAAACGTCCTTTTACGTTCCCGCTCCCGGCGTCGAACAAGTTGCGTGGCTTGATCGGAAAGAATCTATGGGATCGGGGGGACGATACCTATGGACGCTTTTTCATGCCGAGCCAAGCGAACGGACCCAGCGGACTGAGTGATCCACCTCGACCATTTGTGTTGCGGGCGGCTCATTTGGACGGGCTCCACGTTCCTGAAGGGGGCGCTTTTCATTTCGACTTGCATCTGTTCGACCTACGAAGATCCTGGACGGACGTACTGGCGGAGGCACTGAAGTTGATGGTGGTTGCAACGCTGGAAGAGGTGACAGTGAGAGAGCCATTCGCGATTGAGTTGGATCGACCTCAGGAGGAAGTTCGCAAGGCCAGTGCTCGCTTCCTGACGCCGATGGAACTGAAGACGCGGGGCGGGCTGGCGGAGAAGCCGGAGTTTGGGATTCTAGCGGCACGGGTGCGGGATCGCATCAGTACGCTGAGTCAGCTCTATGGTGATGGTCCGCTGCCGATCGACTTCGCAGCGTTTGGGGAACGTGCGGCGCGGATCGAGATGACGCGGTGCGAGATTCAGAGGGTGGAAGCAGAGCGTCGCAGTGGGAGGACGGGGCAGACGCATTCGTTGGGCGGGTTCGTGGGCGAGGCGGATTATGCGGGGGATCTTACTGAGTTCATGCCCTATCTGGTCGGGGCGCAATGGACCGGAGTGGGGCGCCAGACGAGTTGGGGAAAAGGCGCTATCGCATTACAGGGATCGTTATTGTAAACTGTTGCGGAGGCACCTCATGATCAAGAAACTCGCTCTTCTCTCCCTCAGCCTGACGGCTGGCCTTGTGGCCGCCGATTTTTGGGCCAAACCTTATACGGACTGGGCCGACAAAGAAATCCAAGAAATGATTTCTGGTTCGCCGTGGGCGGATCGGATGGCGGTTGAGACCGGACAACGCGGTGCCATCGGCAATCCCGACGACAAAGGCGGCCCGATGCAAGGGAATTTGACCACTCCGATCACTGTGGTGTGGCGCACGGCGCTGCCCATTCGGCAGGCTCTGGCTCGCTTGCAGTACGGTGCGGAAGCGGCGACGAATCCCGCGGGGAAAGCGCTGCTGGAGAATGAGCAGGCCGTCTCAGTGGTGTTGGTGAGTGGGTTCCCGGGCATGTTCCGGGGGGACGCGGCGGATACAACGAAGTTGCTTGCGGACACGACGCTCAAGGTAAAGGGCAAGCCGGACATTCATCCGACGGAGATCCAACTGACGGGTGGCGCGGCTCCTGCGGGCAAGGGCGGTCCTGGTGGACCTGGTGGTCCGGGGGGCGGCAAGGGCGGTGCTAAGGGCGGCGGTGGCGGCGGCAACTTCGACCTGATCATGATCTTCCCGAAGAATGCGGGCCTAACGGTGGACGACAAGGAGCTGGAGTTCAATACGAAAGTTGGGAAGATGTCGATCCGCAAGAAGTTCAAGCTGAAGGAAATGGTGTACAACGGCAAGCTTGAAATGTAGTGCAGGCGCGGTGTTAGGCCGCGAGTTTTATGATCGCCCGGCGGAAGAAGTGGCTCGGGCGCTGTTGGGAAAGATACTGGTTCACGGTGCGGCGTCGGCTCGGGTCTCTGCTCGCATCGTGGAAACCGAAGCCTACCTCGGATTAAGAGACCGCGCCGCGCATGCATGGCGCGGTCTAACTCCTCGCACAAAAATCTTATTTGGACCGCCGGGGCACGCCTACGTGTATCTGATCTACGGCATGTATGAGTGCTTGAACATTTCGGCGGAGGGCGAGGGCAGTCCGGGATGCGTGTTGATCCGCGCGCTGGAACCGCTGACGGGGATCGCGACGATGCGGAAACGGCGGGGTGCGGCGAAGCGCGATCAGGATTTGGCAAATGGTCCGGGGAAGCTGACGATCGCGATGGGAATCACGCGGAAGCACAACGGAGTGGATGTGACCAAGGGGTCGCTTACGGTGCATGAGGGAACGGGTGAGGCGTTTGAGGTCGGTATTTCTCCGCGCATCGGAATACGGCATAACGTGGATTGGCCGCTACGGTTCTTTGTAGCAGGGAACGACTGCGTGAGCCGTTAGTCTTCGGCAACGGTTGGGCGGTAGATGTCGTGGAGGCGCAGCAGGCCGAGGCATTTGCCGGAAGCTTCGACTACGGGCAACACGGAGATCTGCGACGGACGGTCTTCCATGACGAGCAGCGCTTCGTTGAGCAGCGCGGTGGGGGCGATGGTGAGCGGAGACTTGGTCATGACTTCCGCGACGCGCAGAGTGCGAATGTCGTCATGGGATTCGAAGGCGCGGCGGACGTCTCCATCGGTGACAAGGCCGGTGAGCGAGCCGTCGGGGAGTAGAACGCAGGCGGCTCCGAGGGGTTTGCGCGACATCGCGATAACCACGTCTTTCAGCGAATCGCCGGGGGCGACCCAGGCCACTTCGGCGCCGGAGTGCATGACGGCCTCGACGCGCAGGCGTAGGCTGCGACCGAGTTGTCCACCGGCGTGGAGATGGGCGAAATCGTTGGCAGTGAAACCTCGGGCTTGCATGAGGGCGACGGCAAGCGCGTGTCCGATGGCGAGCGCGACGGCGGAACTGGCGGAGGGCATGAAGCCTTCGGGGTCGGCTTCGCGGGCGACGGTTCCATCGAGAACGACCTGCATCTGACGGGCGAGCGGCGAGTGAATATTGCCGAGGATTCCGATCAACGGGGTGTCGAATTGGCGCAGCGAGGGGATGAGCTGGAGCAGTTCAGAGGTGGAACCGCTTTTAGAGATCAGCAGGACGGTGTCGCCGGGTTGGCAGATGCCGAGGTCGCCGTGGTTTGCCTCCGATGGGTGGAGAAAAACAGCGGGCGTGCCGGTGCTTTGCAGGGTAGCGGCGAGTTGCCGGGCGATGTGGCCGGACTTTCCGATGCCGGTGAGGATGAGTTTGCCGAGGCGAGAAAGAATGAGATCGACGGCGGCGGGAAGGGTGGTTTCGATGCGTTGGGAGGCGGCTAGAATCGCCTGCGCCTCCGCGTCCATAACACCGTTAGAGGATGGGCGGGGGGATGACACTCTCGGGCTACTGTAGCATGAAGACCTGTGTTTTTGTTACGCTTGGACGGTTTGAGCGACTGTATCCGGCACACCGACCTTCCCGGCACTTCCAAGCTGTTTGCGGATCTGCTGTACGACTTCGCGCGCGTAGCGGGGTTCTACAGCCACGATCCGTTTCAGGCTGCGTCCTTTGATGCTGCGGCGAAGCAAATCCAATATCCCGATGAGCGGCGGGCCGCGATGGCCAAGGCTCTGGCCGGGCAGAACGCGCCTAGTGAGTTGCTGACGCGATTCGCGCAACCGGGCACTGTGGCGGTGGTCACGGGGCAACAGGTTGGCTTGTTCGGCGGCCCGGCATATACCATCTATAAGGCGCTGACGGCGGCCAAGCTGGCGAAGAATCTTACGGCGCGCGGGATCGCTGCAGTGCCGATTTTCTGGATGGCGACCGAGGATCACGATTTCGCCGAGGTGAATCATACCTGGGTGTTCGACGGGGATGGACGGACGGCGCGCATCGGGGTGGAGTCGGATGTTAAGGAACAGCGGCCTGCGGGCGGCTACCCTGTGCCGCATCCTCCGATTGAGGAGTTGCGCGCGGCGATGGGCGGGTTTGAGCATACCGATGCGGTGATCGCGGCGGTGAAGGATGCCTACCAACCCGGCGTGACGATGGGTGCGGGCTTCCGCGCGCTGGTGCTGAAACTATTGGAGCGTGTGGGCGTGCTGGTGCTGGATCCGTTGGACCCGGCGATTCGCGCTATCGGAGCTCCGCTGTTGTCGGATGCGGTGAAGGCTGCGCCGGAGTTGAAGGCGGCACTGCTGGCTCGCGGCAAGGAACTGACGGTGGCGGGTTACCATTCGCAGGTTTTAGTGGAAGAGAAGACGTCGTTGTTCTTCTTGCTCGACAAGAGCGAACGCAAGACGCTGCGGTTGAAGGATTCGGAGTGCGCGACGCTGGCGGATCGCGCGGTGGATATTTCGCCGAACGCCTTGTTGCGTCCGGTGTGGCAGGACTTCCTGTTGCCGACCGTAGCGTATGTGGGCGGGCCGGGCGAACTGGCGTACTTCGCGCAGTCGGCTGTCTTATATGCGCGACTGTTGGGACGCATGCCGGTGGTGTTGCCGCGCGCTTGTTTCACATTGCTGGACGCACGGTCAGAGAAGCTGCTGAAGAAGTTCGGACTCGGACTAGCGGACGTAATGGTGAAGCAGGACGTGCTGCGGTCGCGGATCGCACGGCAATTGGTTCCTGCGGAGTTGGGTGCGGAGTTCGAGAAGACTGCGGCGGAGACGGCGCGGGGGCTGGACGAATTGAGCGCTCGGCTGCAGGGGTTCGATCCAACACTTGCGGCGGCTATGGCGAAGAGCCGGGCGAAGGTGTTGTATCAGATTGAGAAGTTGCGGGGCAAGACGGAGCGGGAGACGCTGCGGCGGGACGCTCGGGCAACGGCGGATACGGAGTATCTGCGCGGGCTGCTTTATCCAGAGGATCACTTGCAAGAACGTCTGCACGCGATACTGCCGTTCTTGGCGAAGTACGGGATGGATTTGGTGGAGCGGTTGTATGAGCAGGTGAAGCCGGAGTGTCCGGATCATCAAGTGCTCACACTATAAGTGTTATTGCAGCGCGACAGGTTGGTCGAAGACTACGTCCAGGGACGAGCCCTGGCGCAGTTCTACGTCGCGGCCTCGAGTTAGTAGGATGCTGGCTAGGCCGACCGCTGCTCCGGCTCCGCTACCGATGCCTGCTCCGCGTATCGCTGAACCACCGGTGCGACTGATCATGGCTCCTAGGGCTGCGCCGCTACCCGCTAGGATCGCTACTTGGCCGGCGTCTTTGCCATTGCCGGAACCTTGCTTCACTTTGTTCTCGCTGCCTACAACTTGCTGGCCACCGGCATCGCCTTCTAGCGACGCTACACGCGGCTCGAATTTGAATTGCTGACCGCTGGCCAGGGTTAGTGTCTCCAGGCGGATGGAGAGATCGGCGCGGCCTTTGACTCGTCCCGCACGGTTCACTTCTACTACGACACCTTGCACGTGACTACCGCTGGGAACCACGATGGCTCCACCGGCTGCGATGGGGGTGACAGTTTGCAGGTACACGTAGTCGCCGGACTTGGCGGTTCGGGAATTGATGGTGTTCTGCATGCGGAGCAGGACATGCGAGCCGGTGGGAATATCGGCGGCAAAGGCGGAAGCGGCGAAAAGCAGTGAAACGAGTGCGCGCATGGATGAGGACTCCCTGCCCCATACTAACCCCGCTGCAAACTCAAAGTTGCTAGGCGGCATCATAATAAAGACATGAAGATCGCGATTGAGGGGATGCATTGCGACGCATGTGTGCGGCGCGTGCGGAAGGCACTGGAGAATGTTCCGGGCGTACACGTGCAGGACGTGGCGGCGGGATCGGCGCTGATTGCGGCGGAGGAATCGCAGAAGGCGGCAATTCTTAACGCGATCGTTAAAGCCGGTTACGAGATTAGCCATGAGCCGCGCGCAGACGCTTAGCATCGAAGTGGGGGGCATGACTTGCTCCGCTTGCCAGACGCACGTTCGCAAGGCGCTGGAGCAGACACCCGGAGTGTCGCAAGCGGCAGTGAATCTCATGAGCGGCGAGGCGACGGTGGTGTTCGATCCGGAGCAGGTGGCTCCGGCGGCGCTGCTGGAAGCGATTCGCGATACGGGCTACGATGCGGAGTTACCGAACCCGGAACTGAGCAAAGACGCGGCTCCTAAGAGCGACGGCGGACTGACGGTGAAGGCTGCGGTGAGCCTCGCGTTGGGCGCGGTGGCAATGTGGCTCTCGATGCAATTCATGCATGATCAGTGGGCGAACTGGGTGTTGTTCGCGATGACGCTGGTGGTGATGACGTGGGCGGGGGGCAAGATTTTCGTCGCGGCGTGGCGAGGAGCGCTGCACCGGTCGACCGACATGAATACGCTGGTGGCTCTGGGCACGGGCGCTGCGTTCCTGTATTCGGCGGCGGTGACGGTGGTCCCGGAGTTCTTCACGGCGCGCGGCATCGGGCACGATGTTTACTTCGAGGCGGCCATCTTTATTATTGGATTCGTGATTGCGGGGCGCGCGCTCGAAGAACGCGCCAAGCGGCAGACTACCAGTGCGCTGCGGCAGTTGATGGGACTGCAGGCTCCGATGGCCCGCGTGGTGCGGGACGGCGCAGAAGTTGACGTCCCGGTCAAGACCGTTCAAGCGGGCGAGATCGTGATCGTGCGGCCGGGCGAGAAGCTTCCCGTGGATGGCGAGGTGGTGGACGGCACGAGTTACGTGGACGAATCCATGCTGACGGGCGAGCCCGAACCAGTGGAGAAGCATGCGGGCAGCACGGTGGTGGGTGGAACGCTGAACACGACGGGTTCGTTCCGGTATCGCGCGACGACGTTGGGCGAGGCGAGTGTGCTGGCTCGCATCGTGACGCTGATGCGGCAGGCGCAGACCTCGCGGGCTCCGATTGAACGGGTGGCGGATCGGATCAGCGGAATCTTCGTGCCGACGGTGATGGGGATCGCGGCGGTGACGATGGCGGGTTGGGTGCTGACGGGACATACGTGGGTAGAGGCAGCGGTGGCCGCTGTGGCGGTGTTGATCATCGCGTGCCCGTGTGCGATGGGACTTGCGGTGCCGACTGCTGTGATGGTGGCGGCGGGTCGGGCGGCTGAAGTGGGTCTGTTGGTCAAGGGCGGCGAGGCGTTGGAGAAGCTGCATCAGGTGGATGTGGTGGTGTTCGACAAGACCGGCACGATTACCGAAGGGCATCCGCGGGTGACGGAAGCTACGATCCCCGATGAAGCGCTGGGTTGGGCGGCGGCGTTGGAGCGGCGCAGCGAACATCCACTGGCTCGGGCGGTGGTCGGGTATGCGGAGTCGCGCGGACTGGATGGGGCGGACGTTCTTGAAGTGGAGGCGACGGCTGGTCGGGGCGTGAGTGGACTTGTGGGCGGGCACCGGGTGAAGGCCGGCAATGCCGCGTTCGTCGGTGGGGATGGCGACGGACTGTTGGTCAGCGTGGATGGAGCGGTGGTTGGGTGGTTGACGGTGAGCGATCCGATTCGGCCCACTAGCCGGACTGCGGTGGAGGAGCTTGGTCAGCTCGGTATCCAGGTGGTATTGCTCAGCGGCGATCGTAAGAAGAACGCTCAGCTGGTGGCGGACACAGTGGGCATTGAGCGCGTGATCGCAGAAGTGTTGCCGGACGGCAAGGTGGCGGAGATTCGCCGGTTACAAGGCGAGGGTCGCAAAGTTGCGATGGTGGGGGACGGAATGAACGATGGTCCGGCGCTGGCGCAGGCCGATGTTGGGATCGCGATGGGCTCGGGCACGGGCGTCGCGATTGAGGCGTCGGATATCACTTTGCTGCGCGCGGACCTGCTGGCGGTGGCGCAGGCGATTCGGCTGTCGCGGGCGACGTGGCGGATCATCCGGCAGAATCTGTTTTGGGCACTGGCGTACAACGTGATCGCGATCCCGGCTGCGGCGTTGGGGTTGCTGAATCCGATCATTGCCAGCGCGGCGATGGCGGCCAGCTCAGTTAGCGTGGTCGGCAATAGCTTGAGGTTGAAGCGAGCGCGGCTCACCAGCTAGTCGTTAGCCCTGCCAAACGGCTTATTTTCACTAGCTTGCCCCTGCAACTCCACTGCAATATAGTCGGTGGAGCACTGTATTTTGAGAGGGGTCTATGCGTTCTTTGAAGTTCCTTGCGGTTTTCCCATTTGTGATGGGTCTCGCGTTCGCACAGAGCGATCGCAGCCAAATCACTGGCACGATTTTTGATCCGGCTGGCGCAGTGGTAGCGAACGCTCCCGTACATGCGCGCAACTTGGATACGGGCGGCGAATATGACGCTGTCAGCACCACGACTGGCAACTATACTTTGAACGAATTACCCGTCGGCCGTTACCAACTGAACGTCACAGCCCCTGGCTTCAAGTCGTTTGTGCGCGATGGGTTCTCAGTGCAAGCGGCGCAGACCTATCGTATCGACGTGCCGCTGGAAGTCGGTGCGACGACGGATTCGGTGACCGTAACGGCGGAAGCTCCGCTGCTCAATACGGAGAGTGGCGAACTGTCGAAGAACGTGACGTCGGCCAACTTGAACAAGCTCCCGGTGCTGGGCATTGGGTCGGCGTTCGCGAGCAACAGCGGCGTGCGGCAGCCTTTGGCGGTGACGGCGTTGGTCCCCGGCGGAATCTTTGTCGGCGACAACGTGATCCGCTTGAACGGTACGCCGAGCAACACGCAGTCGGTGCGCGTCGAAGGGCAGGATTCGACGAACTACACATGGGTAAACGCGGTATCGCAGAATCAACCCAGCGTGGACTCGATCGAAGAGTTCGCGGTACAGACCAGCAACTACTCAGCTGAATTCGGCAAGGCGGGTGGCGGCGTGTTCCTGGTGACGATGAAGTCGGGCACCAATAAGTATCACGGCAGCGTGTACGACTACTTCGTGAACGAAGGGCTCAATGCTTCCACGCCGTTCGTGAACGTTAAGCCGCGCGCGCGCCGTAATGACTACGGCTTCACGTTTGGCGGACCGGCGGACATCCCGAAGGTTTACGACGGTCACGACAAGACGTTCTACTTTTTCAACTTTGAACAGTTCCGTGAAAAGGCGGTTGTGAACAATTCGCCGATCACGGTGCCGACGGCGGGATACCGCGTGGGTAACTTCGCGCAAGCATTGACCGCGCGCAACGCTACTGTAGGCGGCGTGACGTACCGCGAAGGCACGATCTTCGATCCGGCCACGCAGGCTACGGTGGCTGGCCGGACTTCTCGTACGGCCTTCGTGAACAACACGATTCCGGTGGCTCGCTTCGACCCGGTTGCGTTGGCGATTCAGAAGATGGTTCCGAATCCGACCGATGCAAACGCGCTGTTCCAGAACTACCTGCCTTCTTTCGCCGCGGACCGCCGCACCGATATTACGTCGCTCAAGCTGGACCAGAACATGGGCAGCAAGGGTAAGCTGTCGGGTTTTTATTCGATGACGCGTACGATTTCAAACACTTCGGTGGTGTTGGGCGCGGACGGTCTGCCTGATCCGATTTCGCAGGCACGCGGCAACTTTGACTGGGTACACACGGTTCGTATCAACTACGACTACACGCTGACGCCGGCGATGCTGTTACACATTGGCGTTGGATACGTGAACCAGCGCGGTCCGTCGTCTTACGTTCCTGGCCGCAACGACTTTGACGTGGCGAGCCTGGGACTCACGGGGATGCCTTACACCGGCGTGTTCCCGCGCATCAACGGACTGACGGGCGCCAACAACACAGGCGGCTTGGCGGCCTTGGGTCAAGCGACGGCGGGCAGCGGCTTTAAGAGCTGGCGGCCTAGCGGCAACCTCAGCCTGACCTGGACCAAGGACAACCATACCTTTAAGTTTGGCGCTGAGACGATCATCGGCCACTACACGTATGGCAACCTTTCCAGCAATCGCGGCACTTTCAACTACACCGCGAGTTCGACGTCGGATTCCGCATTGTTCGGTCAGGCCATCGCCGGAGGCGTGACGGTGGGCTTCCCGTATGCCAGCTTCCTGCTGGGCGCGACCGACAACTACCAAATTGGACCCGCGACCAACCAACATATGCGTGAGAAAGCATTCGCCGGCTTCGCGCAGGATACCTGGAAGGTGACGCGCAAACTGACGGTGGACTACGGGTTGCGCTACGACTTCCAGACCTACCTGCGGGAAGGCGCGGGCCGCATGCCGAGCTTCTCTCAGACCACAGTCGACCCGACCTACGGCCGCCTGGGCGCGACCATTTACGACGGCTCGCTGCCGGGCCGTTGCCAGTGCAACTTCGGCAAGAACTATCCGTTCGCGATCGGACCGCGCCTGGGTGTCGCTTACCAGCTGACGTCCAAGACCGTTCTGCGCGGCGGCTTCGGCGTGGTCTATAACAAGACCGCGGCGCTCAACAACCTCACGGTTCTGGGTAACGATACGGCGCTGGCTTCGCCGGGACAGTTTATCCCGTCGTTCTATCTGCGCGACGGTATCAAGACGGCGATCACGCCGTGGCCTAATCTTAGCCCGAGCGTCTTCCCCAGCACGCAGGGTTCGACCCCGGCCGGTTATGGCTTGGTGGATCCGGGCGTAGGACGTCCGGCTCGCCAGATGCAGTGGAGTGTGGGTCTGCAACGCGAGATCGTGCGTAACCTGGTAGTCGAAGCCAGCTACGTGGGTAACCGTGGAGCGTGGTGGCAGGCACCGGGCCTGATCACCTACAACGCGATTCAGAACAAGGCTCTGGCCGCAGCGGGATTGGACATCAATAGCGCCGCAGACCAGGCTCTGCTACGCGGCGGCGTTCGTGCAGTGGGCGCGGTCAATCGTGGCTTCGGGTTGCCGTATGGGCAATTCCCCAGCACGCTCACCCTGGCGCAGTCTTTGCGGCCGTTCCCGCAGTTTGGGGACATCGGATCGATGTATGCTCCGCTGGGTGCCACCTGGTACAACGCGTTCCAGTCGACAGTTACCAAGCGCTTCTCGCATGGTCTGGACTTCACCTATAGCTTCACCTGGCAGAAGAGCCTGACGAACGGCGCGGAAAACGCGACCGGCATCGTTTCGGGCGGTTCGGCCGAACAAGTCAACGACGTCTTCAATCGTGGCATCAACAAGAATCTGTCGGGCTACAATCAACCACTGGTGAGCCAGATCACGGTGAACTACGTGGTTCCGAAGATGGGTTGGAACGGCAACATGGGCGCACGGGCTCTTTCTTGGGTGGCACGTGACTGGACCCTTGGCACCTTCCTCGCCTACCGTAGCGGTCAACCGCTGCGCGTTCCGGCTGCCAACAGCAACTTGAACGGCCTCTTGTTCCGCGGCAACAGTTACGCCAATCGCGTATCGGGTCAGCCGCTGTTTCTGGCCGATCTCAACGATCACAGTGTAGACCCGGCCCGCACGTTGTATTTGAATCCTGCGGCTTGGGTGGATCCGCCGGCTGGCCAGTTCGGCGGCTCGGCGGCTTACTACGACGACTACCGTCTGCAACGCCGTCCCACGGAGAGCTTCAACGTGGGCCGTACGTTCCGCATCACCGAGCGCGCCACGTTCAACGTTCGCGCGGAGTTCAGCAACGTCTTCAACCGGACGCAGATGAACAATGCGAGTTCCGCAAACGCGACTACGGCCGCGACGAAGAATGCGTTGGGTGTTTACACCAACGGCTTCGGGTTCATTAACACGGGTGGTACGGCGAGCCTGCCTCGGCAGGGTACGATCGTGGCTCGGTTGCAGTTTTAACTGGGTAGTAGTGCTTCAAGAAAAGGGCGGGCCTTCGGGTCCGCCTTTTTTTATTTGGGGGGCGTTGTCTGTCCACTCCCTTACGGTCGCGGTTCTGTGTGAATCGTGTGGACGGCCGCGCACGGGAGCGGGACTACTGGCAATCTTGGGCTAGGGTTTGGAAGTTCAGGACGTAGATCCTGGCCGCTGCGGGCTGGCCGCTTAGGACGCCTTTTACCTGGGCCTTCTTGCCTACGTAGGTGAGCAGTTGGGCGGGGGTGTGGTCTTCGTCGAGGTTGGTCAGGCGGAAGGTGTTGGTGCCCAGCGCGGCTTGTTTGGATCGCTCTAGTTCCGCTGGGTCCGTCTCTGCGCCGTCGCGCACGCGTGTAGGCGCGCTAGAACGGGTTAGCGTCCAGTTGGTGCCGGATTGAACCACACAGCCGGCCACTAGCACTGTGGCGCTCTGAGGCATCGGCTTGGGGCCATCCAGGCCTATGAGGAATGTGGCGTCGAGGTCGGCCCGCGTCAGTTCCTTAGCGCCAGCAGGGAATTCGTTTATGGCGAGAATGTGCGCCACGATATCGACGTACTGCTCTTCGCGAATGCTGGCAGCCACTTTGCTGGGTGGCATGCGGGTCTGGATTTGGTGGAACAGGCTGCTGACGAAGTCTTCGCGCCAGTTATCGAGGAAGACGTCGGTGTGGAGCGGCGGGGCGGCGCCACCGCCATCGAGGGTCCCGCCGTGGCAGCCGGAGCAGTAGCGGTTGTACTGGGCCTGACCGCGTTCGGCTTGGGCGGCTGTGTAGACGCCATCGAGGACAGTGCGAGGTTGCTGGGCGCACGCCAGTACGGCGGTCGCGACCGAGGCCAAGATGATTTTACTTGTCACAGTTTGTGCCAGTGCGTTCCATGGAATGGACATTGATGATCGATGCGTTGGCCTGGGTGGAGAGCGAGCCTTTGGCTTGCACGCGCTGGCCTTTTAGCGATTCGGCCTTGAAGTCCTCGGCGTTGCGGAGGCGGTAGACTACTGCACCCGGCGGGGTCGCGGTGGACTGGGCGAGTTCTTCGGGCGTGGTCTCATCGCTGACGCGGACGCGGGTGGTTGCGGATGCCGAGGTGAGACTCCAGACGTCGGCGGAGACGGGGACCAGGCATCCTACGACGCGCACTAGCGCTCCGGTGGGCAAGGGCTTGGGGCCGTCGAGACCGACCATTAAGATGGCGCCGACTTGGTCCGCTGTCAGCTCGGTGGTGCCGGCGGGAAAGCCGTTGTCGTTGAGAATGTGGGCGATGATGTCGACGTAGGTTGCTTCGGGCAACTTGCCTGGAGCATCACCCGGCATCTTGGTTCGGATGTGGGTGAACAGGTAGCTCAGCGGGGCCTCGCGCCAGTGATCGAGGAAGTCTTTGTCACGCGGAGGCAGAGCGTCCGGCTCCTCGCCTTCGTGGCACATGGCGCAGTTGGCTTCGTAGGCGTCGGCTCCGCGGCCGGCCTGCTGCTCGGTATAGACTTTGTCGAGGACGGTCTTCCCTGCTCCCTGCGCGCGTACGAGAAGAGTTACGGCGAGAAGCGCGGCCGCAGAGCCGCAGACACGAACAAGCATCGGATGTTACTTCTGAACCGCGAGTCCGCCCTTGGTCTGCGAGAGACCTTCGGGAGCGATGCCGCGGGCGATCATCAGCTTCTTGACCATTTCGACCGAGTCGGGATGATAGATCGAGGACTGCATGCCGATCTGAACGCCGGTGGCCCAATCGAGCGGAGTGTTACCGGGGTTGCCGACGCGTTCGAAGGGGCTGGCGCGATGGCTGCGGGCGGTGAGATCGGCGCCCTTTTCGGCGAGCATTTCGATGCCCTTGACGAAGTTCTTGTGAGCGGCTCCGTGCAAGGCGGTGACGTCATCGGTGTTCTTGGCGTTGACGTCGATACCGGCATCGATCAGGAGCTTCATGGCTTCCAAGGATTCTTCCGGCGTACCGAAATCATGCATGAAGCCTTCGGCGTAACCGACGCCCGATAGCGCCATCAAGGTCGTGGTGCCGTCATTGGTGTTGATCTTGGGATCGGCTCCGTGGGCCAGCAGGTACTTCATCACTTGCAGATCGCCGCAGAGGGCGGCGCGCAGGAACGGGGTGGCTCCTTGTTCGCGCAACCAGGTGGCGGCGATGCCGTTGTGGACTTCGGTGTTGGCCTTTAAGCGGGCGTTCACATTGGCTCCATGTTCCACCAACATGCGGACGACGTCGAACAGGCCCGGGTAATCGAGGACGGGGTTGGGCATGGTGCCCTTCTCCATCGTGCGGGCCTTGATCGCCATGTAGAGAGGATTCCAGCCCTTGGAGTTCGCGAGGTTCACGTTGGCACCGCGCTCGATCAGGAGCTTAGCGATATCGGCGTGGCCGTTCTGGGTCGCAACGATCAATGCGGTGGTCCCGTCGGCGGCGGTCTGGTCGACTTTGGCACCGCCGTCGAGCAGCGCTCGTACGGTCTCGATGCTTTGTTCGCGGGTAGCCATCATCAGAGCGCTCACGCCTCCGCGGGTACCGGTGGCGATTGCGCCACCTTCCACGTCGGGGTCGGCGGCTCCGGCGTCGGCGGCTGGCTTGGCAGGAGCGGGTTTGGGAGCGGCGGGCTTAGGAGCAGCGGCCAGCGGAGCGGCGTCAGGGGTCGCAGCAGCTCCGGCGGCTCCGGGTTTGGCGGCAGCAGGCTTCGGGGCAGCGGCGCGGCGTCCACCACCAGCAGCGGCCGACGGGGGAACTACGACGGTGGTTGCCGCCTGGGGATCCGCTCCACGAGCGAGCAGCAATTTCGCGACTTCGGGATGCCCCTGTTCCGCGGCCCACACGAGAGCGGTGGTCCCACGCAATTTCTCTTTCGCGTCGATCTTGGCACCGGCGTCGAGCAGCACGCGGACGCTTTCGACATTGCCGGAACGCGCGGCGAACATCAACGGAGTTTCGTTTTGCGAGAGAACAGTGGCGTTGGCGTCGGCGCCGGCGGTCAGCAGACGCTTGATCATCGCGGCGCTACCGTTTTCGGCTGCCAGATACAGGGGCGTGGCGCCGAGGCGGGTCGCGGCCTTGGCGTTGGCACCGGACTTGAGCAGCAGGTCGGCCAGTTCGGCGTTATCCCAATGCGCAGCCCAATGCAGAGCAGTGCTGCCATCGGCCTGCGGACCGTTCACGTCGGCCTTCTTCAGGATCAAAGCCTTGATACCCGCTACATCGCGGTTCATCGCGGCGTCGGCCACGGGGCTATCCGCCCCGAAAGCCGTGAGCCCAAACACAAGGAATCCGCACGTCAACAAAAGTCTGCGCATGTATGTATCTCCGAATGAAATTTCTAGCCGAGCGAAACGGGGCGCGAGCTGTCACCGATGCTCTTATCCTGCAATCCGTAGATGTGGAGGATGCTGAGGAGCAGGTTGGACGTGGGGCCGTCGGCCGAGACGTTGAGCTTCGGCTTGTGCATGCCGTTGGCTCCGCCTACCAGCAGCGAACCCACGTTGACGTGGCTGTGTTGGTTGGCGTTGCCCATGTTGCTGGTCCAGAAGGCCAGCGAATGATCCAGCAGGCTGCCGTCGCCGTCCGGGGTTTCCTTCATTTTCTTGAGGAAATACGCGAACGTCTTCATGTGGTAGCGGTTGATCTTGGCGTAGTCTTCGCGGCGCTTCGGATCTTCGCCGTGATGGGAGGAACCGTGGTTCGCGGTTTGGACGCCGGATTCCGGGTAGGACGTAGAGCTTTCGTCGCGCGCGAACAGCAGCGCGGAGACGCGGGTGATGTCGGCCTGGAAGGCCAGCAACTGCATGTCCCACATCAGCTTAATATGTTCGTCGATGGATTGGGCGGGGCCGAAGGGCATGTCGGCGCCGGGGGCTGCACTGGCGCGCTCGGCACCCAGGCGCAGACGGCGTTCCACTTCGCGGACGTTTTCGAGGTAGTCGCTCATGCGCGAGCGATCGCTGGGCGGCAGGGTCTTGTTCAGTTCCGCGACTTTGTGAGTGACGGCGTCCAGGACACTGGCGCTGGCGTGTTTGCGGGCCGCGCGCTGTTCCGGGTTCGCACCGTCGCCGAAGAGGCGTTCGAAGATGACGACCGGATTCACTTCGTGGGGCAGCGGCTTGTTCGGACCGGCCCACGAGATAGAGTTGGTGTAGGCGCAGCTATATCCCCAACCGCAGACACCGAGCGCGGAGCCCGGATCTTCGATACCGACCTGCAGAGAGGGCAGCAACGTTTCTTGGCCGTAGACTTGGGCGATGCGCTGGTCAACGCTGATGCCGCAATAGATGTCGGGGCCGCCCGTCTTCTTGGGAGGAGCACCGGTGAGCGATGCAGCGGCGCGGGCGTGATCGCCACCGCTGGTTCCCGGAGGCGGCATGGACGAGGTCGCGTCCAGACCGGAGCAGATGGTCAGTTGGTCCTTGTAGGGTTCAAGAGGAGCGTGAATGAAGCCGAGGCCGGTATTGCGGCCTTCGGTGAGTCCAATTTCGGGGCGTCCGTCGGCCCAGTAGGTAGGCGCCCATCCGTGGGCGGAGAACACGCCCAGGAAGCGAGGGGCTACGTTCGCGGCGGTCTTCGCCAGCGGCGTCTGCGCCGGGATCATGGAATCGAGCAGCGGCAGCGCCAGCGTGACACCGGCTCCACGGAGGAGGGTGCGGCGCGACAGGTGATTCTTCGTAATGAACATCGGATCTCCTTGAATTGGACCTTCTGAAATTCTACCGCTGATTACTAGCGACGGTTTCGGGTACCGCCTGGTTACGCTGGAAGGGCTGACTTTCGACCACGCCCAACACTAAGTCATAGAATCGGTTGTTCTTGACCGAAGCATTCTTCACAATCTGGCGAATGATCGGCATGTCGTAGTACTCTACGCCGCGGCCGAGGCCGTAGGTGAACAAACGCTCGGTCATGGTTTGGACGAAACGGGGGGAATACTTCAGGATGGCCTGACGCAATTCCGAGGGGCCGTTGAACTTGGTGCCGTCCACCAATTGGCCGGTCATGTCGAGTTTGGCGCCGCCTTCGGTGGCCCGGTAGCCGCCGACTGCGTCGAAGGTTTCGAGGGCGAAGCCGATCGGGTCAAACATTTTGTGGCAGGACGCGCAGGCCGGGTTGGCGCGATGCAATTCCATACGCTGGCGCATGGTGGTCACCTTCTGCGTACCCACGGAGGCTTCCAGTGTGGGAACGTTCGGCGGCGGGTCGGGCGGAATTACGCCGAGGATGTTGAGCATCACCCACTTGCCGCGCTGCACAGGTGAGGTGCGGTCGGCGATGGAGGTCACCATCAGGATACTGCCCTGGCCCAGCAGGCCACGGCGAATGTCGAATTCCTGGCCGAGTTGGACGCGGCGGAACTGGCTGCCGTAGATGTTCGGGATTCCGTAGTGGCGCGCCAAGCGGTCGTTCACGAAGGTGTAGTCGGCGTTCAGCAGGTCCACGACGTTGCGGTTTTCACGCACCACGCTCTCGAAGAACATTTCGGTTTCTGTTTTAAAAGCTTGACGAAGGTTGTCGTCAAAGTTAGGGAACAGGTCGCCGACAGGGGCGCGGGCTTGCAGGTTGCGCAACTGCAACCACTGGCCCACAAAGTTGCTGATCATTTCTTTTGACTTGGGGTCAGCCAACATGCGCTTGACCTGTTGGGCCAGCATGCCGGGAGTGCGCAGTTTGTTCTGCGTCGCGAGCTTGAGCAGTTCTTCGTCGGGAGCGCTGCTCCACATGAAATAGGAGAGGCGCGAGGCCAGTTCGAGTTCGCTGATCTGGTAGGAGCTGCCCATCTTCACGCTGGCGGGAACCAGTTCGGCGCGGTAGATGAATTCCGGATCGGAGAGGATCAGTTGCAAACCACGCTGGATGCCGTCTTCGAAATCGCCGTCATTGCGGCCGGCTTGGAACTGGCTGAGCAGGGCTTCAGTGTCGCGGTCAGTGACGGGGCGGCGGAAGGCCTGGCGGGCGAGGGCGGACAGAATCGTCTTGGCGCAGGTGGTTTCTTCGGCTGCAGTCTTGGGACGGCAAGTGAAGATCTTGTCGCGGCTGGGGCTCTTCTCGGGACGCTTGCCATCGAAGGGTCCCGTGACCGAGAGCGAGTTCACGTGCATGGAGAAGGTGAAGCCGCCGATGTTCTGGGTAAGCGTGGTGCGTTCGAAGTGTTTATTGAAGTCTTCGAGAGGCACGTGGGTGGTGGCGATAAAAGAGAGGCCTACCGTGCGCATGCCGGCCTTTACGTGGACCTTGGTGTCGTGATGGTCCGCTGCGGTTCCGCCACCGCGCGGGACGTCCTTATCGACGTCGAACACTTTGATGCGTTCGCCGTCCAGGGTTAGTTCGAGTTGTTCGCCGGTGGTGTTGCCGAAGACACCGCCCGCGTTGGCGCGGACCGGGGTCCAATTGAAGACGTAGTCACCGTCGACCGGGAAGTAATGTTTAATGGCCATGCCGCCGCGTGAACCGAAGGCGGTCCCTTCGGAGTGGTTGTTCTGCGAATAATCCGCGGGGGCAAGATAGTTGCGGTTCGCCACATTCATTTCGTGACCGAGTGCCGCGCGGCTGATTTTGGCGGCTGCGGAGACGTAGGCTTCGACCAGCGCGGGAGATGTTCCCAAGGTCCCGGCCATGTTGTCGAATCCGTAGCTCGCGTCGTCGACTGGCAATAGAGTGGCGGGGTCGATTTCGAGGGCCAGAAGATCACGAACCGAGTTCGCGTATTCGCGGCGGTTCAGGCGATGTGCGCCGGGAGGAGGATAGTAGGGCTTGGCCAAACCCACCGCATCCAACTGTTTTTCCAAAGAGACGGTCAGTAAATTATAGGCCGTGGGGTCGGGACGAGGGATGCCCGCAGGAGGCATCATGCCCGCGCGCAGTTTGCGCACAACTTTTTCGCCGATCTCGGCGTGGTCGCCGATCTTGGTGAGATCAAGTCCAGTGAGGCTCAGGTTGCCGGACTTCACTTTGTCGTTGTGGCAGCCCAGGCAGTATTTGTCTAACACCGCGTTTTGCGCGGCGAGGCCTACTGGTGCGGCTTTCGCCTTGGGAGCGGACTTCGCTCCAGCTTTACTTGCGCCGCCGGATTGGGCCCACAGGGCGAGGGAGAAAGAGAAGAGTGCTACAAGCACTGTGGCTGCGTACGCAGGACTTTTTTTCATAGATTCTACTTGGCATTTGGGGCGGAATGAACCGGGACCGAGCCACTAGATAGTTTGCACCAGTTGAAGCTCGGCTTCAAGGGGGGGGGGTCCGGACTTGCTCGAAATGCCCTTAGCTCAATTACTGCTGACGCTTAGAGGCGGAGGATTCTTCCCTGAATTTGGTTACCAGAGCGGATTTCGGTGTAGAAATCGAAGGCCCGCACGGTCTGATGATCTACCGGTCACCGATATGAGAGGGAAGAGAGACCGAATGGGCAGATGGCTCAGTGGACACTGCCGCACACGGCTAATTCTCGTACGGTGTGATTGCAGTGAACGCGCCGTTGCCAGCGAACTGAAGACTGAAGCCAGTCAAGTAGTTGGTCTTCGGCGACGTGACCCTAAACGTGCCCTTCTTGCCATTCGTCTCCGGGAAGTCCACTCCGAGGTTCATCCAATACAACCTGCCGCGTTTCTGCATGATCGTCTTGGTGCTTATGACGGCCCCCGTAGTGTCCTTGATTGTGACCGTGTACGGCTCATCTCCCTGGCACGAAGAGAATGTGCAGAACTCGGACACGAGGATTCCCAGGCCGGTGTAGTTGCCGCCCGTGTTGTCGAAGAAGACGGACATATCCTGGAACGCTCGGTCGCCAAGCACCATTGAAGTCATTAGATCTGCGCGGCCTTCAGCTTGTTTCCGGAACACTGTTTGACCCACGATGTCACCCAAGCCTTGCAAAGTCTGCGTGATGAGCACCCAGCCGAGTACTTGAGGCGTCTGCTTCACCGTTGTCTCAAGCGTTTGAACCGCTCCGGGTAGCACGTTCAGGAGAAACGTCGAGCCGGAGCCGGTTGTGGTCTCCACGGTCCACGGCTGGCCATCCTTCGTATAGAACTGTATCGTACCGGTGGCTGGGGTGTCCGAATCCACGTTGCTGAGGATAATCTTCTGGCTCCAGCCCTCACCTATAATCACCAACGGGACCACCTGGGTGCTATTTGTTGTGAGCGTACCAACATTACGCTTCTGTGCGAGAACGGAGATGGCGAGCAGGGCCATGAGAGTGAGAAGTTTGATCACGAGCTAGGCCGCCTTTCGTTTGGAGCCTTTCGTTCTCTTGCCGAAAGAAGCGAAGAGCCCTAAGGCAGCATACACCCTCGAGCGGGACATACAGCACATCGCTAAGCTTCTGGTTGGACCTCACCGTCGACGTCTCGAATAGTCGCGTCCTGATCTAGAGCGGATGTTTTTGAATGCTTGCATAACATCCAGATAACCGATGGACGGGGTAAGAATGGGATGGTAGCGCTAACGAGAATCGAACTCGTATTTAAGCCTTGAGAGGGCTCTGTCCTAACCGTTAGACGATAGCGCCGCTGTGGACCATTATACGACGTTTAGCGCGCTGGGAGCGATTTTACTCGCAGCACAATTTCGTGCTGGGTTTGTCCGGTGATATTCACGCTCATGCCGGTGGCGCGGCAGGGGTCGAGGGCGTCTTCGTCGTAGACGTCGCAGGTGGGCTCGTCGAACCAGGCCGTTAGGGTGTAGCGGCCGGGGGCGATGCCGTCGATGCGGAACTCGCCGAATTGGTCGGCGTAGGTTTCGCGGTA
>CALQCC020000038.1 GCA_943328975.2 Bordetella parapertussis
CGAAAACGATTCCGGGCTCGAGCGAAAACTGTTCGCCTTCCCCCCGGAATCGCTGTTCGCGTTCAGCCCGGAATCCTGTTCGTCTTCACCCCGGAATCGTTTTCGCGTTCACCCCGGAATCCCGTTCGCCTTGCCCCGGAATCCCCAGGCAAAGCCTCCACAATCTGGACCCCCGAGGTTCCGGTCGGGCACCCCTGCCGATTACTTGGGCGGGCGACACCTTCACTGTTGATGACGCCTTCGTGGATCCGGATGGCCGGACGACAGAGATCAAGGTCAGTGCCACGGTGGTGGTGAATGAAGATCATCCAGAGTTGAGCAAGCTCATGAATGGCACGGCAAGCCGGATTGAAACGTTGGGTACGTACCGCTATGAAGTCAGCTTTCGGTTTACGGACATTCCGTTTTCGTCGACGACCTTCGATCCCACGAATTACTACTTCACCTTCATGCTGCCAAAGGACAAAGTCCAGTTGGGGCTGGGGGGATCGTATTATTCGAACATTGCCGGCGACACCCTACAGCCTGGTTACGAATACGATAGCAATTTCTATTTCTTCTTCCATCGGGCTCCGCCGAAGTAGGCAGAGGTAGGTTCTTCATGCCGCGTCGAGCAGGTCGATTTCCTTCTTCCAGCGCGCAAGCTCGCCGCTACGGTGCATCCACAGTGCGATCTGGAAGCCGATCCAGAAGAACACGACCATGAAGACGTCATAGGCGCGGGAAGGTTCGGCCAGATACCAGCCGAGCGTCGCGAGGGCCACGCCGCAGGAGGAGGGGAGCGTACTCCAATAGTGGAAATCCTGGAAGGTGTCTCGCTGCCGGATTAAGTGGACTCGATAGTGTGTGAGGCAAACGTCGGTGGGGCTGGACGCCCAGTTCGCGTAAGTGATGCGATAGGCGGAGTAGGCCCAGCTCACGGCGAAGATGGCGCAGCCGATCCGGATCAACGTGGTTTCGGCGAAGATCGCGGCGGCGGCGAAGACTAGCGTGATCGCCACAAAGAAAGGGATTCCGACAAGCCCCTTAGATCGCTCGCGTTTGAGCCTGCGGGCGTTGCGGCGTATGCGCTCAAGGTGGAACTCGTCTGCCATTTATATAGATAGTCGGCATGGGAGGAGAACTCCTACAGGGAATCCTTAGGTTCGGGAGTTAAGGTCTCTGACACCCTAACTATACGGCGGTGCCGAAGAGTCTGCCGACCAGCGCGGTGGCGGCCATGGCGACGGTGCCCCAGAAGGCGACGCGGAGGGCTCCGGCTTGGGGTTTGGCTCCACCGAGCTTGGCGGCGAGCGCTCCTAAGACGAAGAGTAAGGCCAGCGACGTCGCGCCGATGATGGGGGTCACGTTGGACAGCGGGGCGAACGCGGCCATGGCCAGGGGTAAGGCTGCTCCACAGGCGAAGGCGGCGGCGGAGGTCAAGGCGGCCTGCACAGGGCGGGCTCGGGTGAAGTCGAAGATCCCGAGTTCGTCGCGCGCGTGGGCCGCTAGTGCGTCGTGCGCGGTGAACTGGACGGCGACCTGATGGGCCAGATCCTTGGTCAGGCCGCGGGAGACGTAGATAGCCGTGAGCTCGGTGAGCTCGGCTTCCGGGGTGGTCTCGAGTTCCTTGCGTTCCTTGGCTAGGTCGGCGTCTTCGGAATCCGATTGGGAGCTGACGGAGACGTATTCGCCGGCCGCCATGGAGAGGGCTCCGGCGACCAGGCCGGCTGCTCCTGCGAGAAGAATGGCTGCCCGTTCGGGATTCGCGGCGGCGACGCCGACGATCAAACTGGAGGTAGAGATGAGGCCGTCGTTGGCTCCCAGGACGGCGGCTCGGAGCCAGCCGACGCTATCGGTTCGGTGTGTTTCGCGGTGGCGCATGGGATACGCGTCAGTATAGCGCCCTAGTATGAATATGCGATAGCTAGGCGCTGTTCACTAGAGTGAACGCGAAGTTACGGCCGAGGCCCCCACGAACGGCGAGGTGAATCCACAGCAGCGCTTGTTCCTCCTGCATTCGCGAGGTGGAAATATCGCCCAGGCGAAGCGGTTCAAAGCCCGTTTCTTGCGCGAGTTTCGCAACGGTGCTCACTGCTTCGGCGTCATTACCGGAGAGTACCAGCACGGCCTTGCGCCCTTCGAGTACCGGGTTGGCCATGATGTTGAAGCCGACCGTGTTGAATGCTTTCACGATGTGCGTGCTCGGCAGAATTTGCTGCAAACGCTGCGCGCCGGATTCCCCGTTGGGGTGATCCAGGCCGGTGAGAGTGGCGTTGAGCGGATTGGTCGCGTCCATCAGGATCTTCCCGCTGAGGTCGCCGCAGGATTGCGCGGCGGATAGCGTGGCATCTGCGGGCGTCGCCAATAGGATCAGGTCCGAGGCTGCCGCCGCTGCGGTCGTGCTGGTGACGGGAAGGCTCAATGTCTGTGCCAAGGCTCGGGCTTTTTCACTGGTAGGGTTCTGGGATCCGATGGTGACCTCGTGTCCCAATGCGGCCCAGCGGCGGGCCAGGGTGCTGCCGACATTGCCGGCTCCGATGATAGCGATCTTCAATGTGTGCTCCTGTGGACAGGGCGCTTGCCCTGTCCACATATGCAGATCTTAGCTTGAATGAACCAGTTGTCAATGCGGAAACTCATCGGATATTCCGATGAGTTTCATTCAGTTTATCTAATTGCCGAAGTCCGAGTTCAGCCCTATCCTACTTGCATGGAGCAAATAGCAACGCGCCTCAGGGATCGAATGAAACGTGTGTACCGTGTGTTGGTCCGGGGGAAGGTTACGATGCAGCCTTCCCAGTGGGAGGCCGAGCGGATACTGCGGAGTTATGAACGCGAACTCGTGGGGTTCTACTTGGAACGGGGCACGTCGACACCCCGGCAATCCGCTAGCAGTAGGTCTCACCCCGGACCGTTGACGATGTCTCCAGATGCGTGTCCGTAGTGCCTACAAACGGACCGGCAATCAGGAAGGAGCAAACACCAATGAAGAATACCTTGGCCCTTGCGAAACCCAGCAAGCTGGAGGAAGACTACTTTGTCCGGCAGCAGATTGAGCTACGGCGCTCGCTTTCGATCCAGCGTCAAGCGGAGATGGAACTAGAAGCGCGTGAGGCTGCTCGAGTTCTGCACTTCATGAAGTGTCCCAAATGCGGAATGCAGCTCGAGGAGATTTCCCTGGGCGAGGTCCGAATTGACAAATGTTTTGGCTGCCAAGGGTTGTGGCTCGACTCCGGAGAACTCGATACGATCTCGGCAAGAGAGTCCGGTTTCATGCCAAGCGTATGGCGCGCGTTTCAACCGTAGCGCCACATATTACGCCCAACAGCGTCTCCCGAGCGCTTTCCGTGATCGAAAGCACTGCGGGGTGTTTCAATTTCCGCTCGACTGAGTAGGTGACTCCTTTTCTAGTTGTTGCAGCAGATGAGAGAGGGAGGGATTCGCTACAATAGGCGCTCGGTTCTGAAGCATGCTGCTGCTCGCGATTTTGATGGCGGGGATCTTAACGATGTGGGTCCCGGCCCGCTGGGCGCTGAGCGCGTTCCAAGTGGCGATGCTGGGGCTCGTCGGGTTTCGGATTGCCGTCCGGTGGCGTGCAGGGCGGGGCATTGGGCTCGACGCGAGCGGACTCGTGATGGCGGCGGTGGTCGTCTGGGGCGCGGTTCAACTGTGGGCGGGATGGACCGTGGATGCCTTCCGGACGCAGGAAGTCATGCTGGATTGGACCGTGAATGTGGCGGGCTTCGCGCTAGCGCTGGAACTTGCTGGCGGGGAGATTCAGCGCGAGCGGTTTCTTGCCGGGATGGTGGCGTTTGCGGCAGGCCTTAGCATCCTGGCGATGTTGACCGCCTTTTCCTCTCCGCCGGGAGTGATCGCCTGGTGGACGGACGTCGGCACGTCGGTCCCGACGTTTGGTCCGTTCGTCTATCGCAATCAGTATGCGGCGTTTGTGGAGGCTCTGCTGCCCGTGGCGCTGCTGCGCGCATTTGTGGATCGGCGCCGCGCCTGGCTCTACATCTCGGCTGCGGGTCTGATGTTTGCCAGCGTTGTGGCGGCGGGTTCACGGACCGGGGCGATCTTGTGCTCAGTCGAACTGCTGCTGGTGCCGCTGTTGATCGGCGGTCGGTCGGCTTGGCGAGTGGTGGCCGGGATGGTCGCGGCCGTGGGCGGGTTGACGCTGGTCGCTGGTTGGCAGGCGTTGTGGAGCCGATTCCAGGAGCATAATCCTTACGGACTTCGCTGGGACCTGTTGCAGTCCTCTATAGAGATGGTTCGGGCGCGACCGCTGACTGGGTGGGGATTGGGGACCTGGTCTGAGGTTTATCCGGGGTTTGCTCGCTATGACGATGGAACCTTCGTCAATCAGGCCCACAATGACTGGGCACAGTGGGCGGTGGAGGGCGGTATCCCCTTGCTGTTACTGGTTTTATTCGTCGCGTTTCGGGTGCTGAGACCGGCCTGGCGCTCAGTCTGGGGACTGGGGATTGTGGCGGTCCTGGTGCACTGTTTTGTGGACTATCCAATGCAGCAGCGCCCGGCTCTGGCTGTGTTCTTCTTTGTAATGTTAGGGATGGCGATGCGAGGCGGAGAACTCAGGCCCCCCTTAAAATCTGGTACGTCTATCCCCTAATACGTGCCTAATGTCGTGCCGCTGAACTGCCGAAACTAGGAGGGAAGAGAGGGAACTCTCCTCGCAGTGACGGATGGTTTATGGAAGGCACGATAAAGGTACGATACATGTTGAATAGATTGCAGGCTCTGGTTGGCAGTCTCGGGATGCTGGTGATGGTCCTGGTTCTGAGCGGAACGATGAGTTTCGGGCAGGTCTCAGACGGGAATTTGACGGGTGTGATCCTGGATCCCAGCGGTGCCGCCGTGGTCAATGCGACCGTGGGCGCGGAGAGCCTGGGTACGGGGTGGAAGACGACCGCCACCACGGACACTATTGGCAAGTACCGATTCAACAATCTTCCCGTGGGCAGCTATAAGCTGACGGCCGGTGCGGCGGGCTTTCAGACTACGACGCTGGCGTCGGTCGCAGTGGAACTCAGTAAGACCACGACCGCACACGTCACATTGAGCGTCGGGCCGCAGACGGACACGATCACGGTGGTGGACACACCTTCACTGATCGATGCGACGACGGCGCAGATCGCGAACCTTTCGACGGCGCGCATGTCGACCGATCTGGCCGCGGCATCGAATTCGACGGGTGGGTATCTCAACCTCTCTTTGCTAGGCGCGGGTGTTGCCAGCTCCGGCGGGGTGGGTGCTGGAACAGGGCCGTCCATCGGTGGGCAGCGTCCGCGCGACAACAATTTCACCATCGAAGGCACGGACAACAACCGTAAAGACATTACTGGCCCGCTGGTATCGCTTCCGAACGATGCAGTGCAAGAGTTCACGGTACTGCAGAATCAGTTCAGTGCCGAGTTCGGGCATGCAGCCGGTGGTCAGTTTAACGCGGTGCTGTTGGCTGGTACGAACCAAGTGCATGGAAAGTTTTACGAATACTTCCAGAATCGTAATCTGAATGCTCAGGATGAGGCGTTCAAGCGCCAAGGCACCAGCCAGCGCACTCGCTATGACCAGAACCTGTTGGGTGGGAATTTTGGCGGTCCGTTGAAGCGCGACAAGGCGTTCTATTTCGGAAGCCTCGACTACAATCCCTTGGGTCGCAGCAGCACCAGCGGTTCTCCCCGCTATGCTCCCACAGCCGCGGGGTTTGCCACGCTATCGAGCATTCCGACGATCTCGCAAACCAATTTGAACGTGTTGAAGCAGTATATCGGTGCCGCACCGTTGCAGGACGGCGACTACGCCGTCGCGGTGCAGGGTGCGCAGATCCCGCTCGGCATCGTTCCGATCGTGGCTCCGAGCTACTCAAACACCTATCGCGGGATTGCTTCGCTGGACTACAACGTTTCGTCGAAGGATCAACTGCGTGGACGCTATGTGCAGAATCGTAGCTCGGCCATCGATACAGCTGCGCAGACGCCGGCGTTTTGGACGCAGCGTCCGACCACGGCGTATCTGTTGTCGATGTCGGAGTTCCATACGTTCGGTCCTTCTTTGATGAACGAAGTGCGCGTCGCCTATAACCGGTTCAACGACCGGCGTACGGCTCCCGCTGGCATCACGTTTCCGGGGTTGGATGTGTTTCCGACTATCGGATTGCCGAACGATCTGAACTTATTGCTGGGACCCTTTACGGATGCACCGCAGGCGACTACGCAGAACACCTATCAATTGGTGGACAATCTGACGTGGAACGTTGGTCGTCATGATATCAAGGTCGGATTCGACGGTCGCGATGCGATCTCGTCCATGGATTTCATCTCGCAGGTGCGCGGCGATTATCGCTATTCCAGTTTGAATCGCTACCTGATCGATCAAACGCCGGACGTTCTCGCGCGTCGCAACGTGGGGGGCAAGCCGTACCTCGGCAATGCGCTCGCCTACTATCTCTACGCCAACGACAACTGGAAAGCCACGCGCCACTTGACGCTCAACTTGGGCGTTCGCTGGGAATACAACGGGATCGCGAAATCCATGAAGGAACAGGCGTTGAACAGCCTGGCCGACGTCCCGGGAGTGTTGACGTTCGCGGCTCCGAAACCGCAGATGAAGAATTTCGCCCCCCGTGTAGGTTTTGCCTACTCGCCGGGCAACAGCGGATCGACCTCGATCCGTGGTGGATTCGGAATGGCGTATGACCAGATCTTCGATAACGTTGGCAACAATGTCCGCGGTCCGCAGGCCATCGCGATCGTCAATACGCCTCCGAGCACGGCGACGGGTTTTTTGGCCTCGGGAGCAATTCCTTACACGGCACTCCCGGCTGTATTGACCCCGACCCAAGCTCGGGCGGCGACCACCGGTTGGCTGCCCGACCAAAAGTTGGGCTACGCGGTGAACTGGAACTTCGGGGTCCAGCATTCCTTCCATAAAGATTACGTTGTAGACGTTCGCTACGTCGGCACGCGCGGCGTTCATTTGCTGCTGCAGACCATGTTGAATCGGGTGGCGCAAGTCACGCAGTCGAATTCGCTGCCGGTGTACCTGACGGCTCCGTCGCAGGACACGCTCAATGCGTTGCCGCTGACGTTGAATCAGCTTCAAGCCTCGAGCGGAAACATCAATCCGCTAGCACAGTACGGCTTTACGAACTCTGCCGGCATCACTTCCTACGTTCCGCAAGGCAATTCGATCTATCACGGTCTTGCTGTAGACGTGACGAAACGTTTCTCCGGCCAGTTGATGTTCAAGGGTGGTTACACCTGGAGCCATCTCCGGGACGACAGCACTGCGGAAATCAACACGACCTCGCTGTCGCCTCGGCGCCCGCAGGACTTCGGTAACCTGCGTCCGGAATGGGCGTCGTCGGCTCTCGATCGTCGCCATCGCTTGACCGCAACCTGGATGTGGGACACCCCGTGGTTCCGGGGGAATCAGAATTGGTTCCTGCGGACCGTGGTGGCGGGTTACAGCTTCTCGGGTACTTACACCGCGGAGTCCCCGCAGTTCGTGACGCCCCAGAGCGTCCTCGATGCGAACATCAATGGAGACAGCGCGACCGATCGCGTGGTCGTCAACACGAATGGCATCAAGGGTACGGGCAGCGATACCAAGGCTCTGACGAACAGCTCGGGCCAGACCGTCGCTTATGTTGCCTTGAATCCGAACGCGGAATTCCTGCGGGCTCGGGCTGGCGTCTACGCGAACAGCGGACGCAACGTGCTGCGCGGCCGCGGTATCAATAACTTCGACATGAGCGTCGCGAAGAGCTTCTCGATTCGGGAGCGTTCTCGGATGGAGATTCGTGCTGATCTCTACAACGCGCTCAATCATGCCCAGTTCACACCGGGCCGCATCAACAACATCGCGGGAACGCAGCGCGCCGGCGAGACTTCGTATCTGACCCCGGGCAACGTGGACTTCGGACGTTGGGATCGCGTCTACCCGAGCAACGCCCGCAATATCCAGTTGGTCGCGAAATTCACTTTCTAAGCAGTACACTTCTCTTGGAACACCTAGCGGGGGCCTTCGGGTCCCCGCATTTTTTTGTGCCCTCTCCCGCTTTTCTATATGCTGGAAGTATGCGTTGGTATGCTGTCGTCGCGGTTTTCCTGCTCGGGCTGGTGGGATGTTCCAAATCTGAGCCGGTGGCCGAAAAGATCTCGAAGAGTGCCGTAGACGAACCGCTCAAGAAATACGAACTCACGGGCGAAGTCTCGCGGCTCGACAACGAGAACAAGATCGCGACTATCAAGCATCAGGCGATAGGGGATTGGATGGGCGCGATGACGATGGATTTTCCTGTTAAGGACGCCGCCGATTTCGCCAAATTAACGCCTGGGAAACCTGTGAACGCGACGGTGTTTGTGCAGGGGCTGAACTATTGGGTCGGCGAGGTCAAAGACGGCCCCCCGGCACCTCCTACTTCGCCGGCTTCGACGAAGGCAAAATGAGCGAGCGAGACAGCCCGCTCATGCTAACCTATGATATTGTTCCTAACCTATGCCTGCGCAGGTGAGCGAATCGTTCATTTTGCGAACGTACCCCTTCCGGGAAGCGGATTTAATTGTCAGCTTTTTCACCCGGGAGCAAGGCAAGTTGCGCGGCGTGGCGCGTAGGGCCCGCAAGCCGAAGAGTCCGTTCGGCGCGGGGTTGGAGCGGCTGTCCCACGTGCGGATGGCGTATTTTCTACGGGAAAACGCGGAATTGGCGAATCTTTCGAGTTGCGAGACGATGGAATCCGGCTTTGGAGTACAGGCCGATTATGGTTGTTCGCTTGCGCTCGACTACTTCACCGAAGTTTCCGATCACCTGCTCCCGCCGCACGAACCCAACGAAAAGTTTTTCCGCTTACTCAAGGCCATGATTGAGCACCTGCGCGCGGGCGGCGAGATCTGGAGCGCCATCGACTATTTCACGTTGTGGGCTGTGCGCCTGACCGGCGTGTTGCCGGAAATTCGCGTCAGTGACGAAACCGCGGCTCTGGTGGAAGAGATGTTCACCAAACCGCTGAGCGGAATCGCCTCGCAGGATTGGAACAAATCCACGATGTCCATGTTGCGCCGAAGTTTGGTGCGCGCAATGGAACAACACGTGGAACGCCGAATGCTCACCGTGCCGCTATTGGAGGCCTTGTAGACCTCGACCTATGGATACTTTTCAGGAAACGATTCTTAAGCTGAAGCGCTACTGGTCCGATCGCGGGGCTGTGCTTCAGGAACCGCATGACATTGAGGTCGGCGCCGGCACGAATTCTCCGGAGACCTTTTTGCGGGTGCTCGGAAGCAAGCCGTATCGCGTGGGTTACGTTCAACCCAGCCGCCGCACCGCGGATGGCCGCTACGGCGAGAATCCGAATCGACTCTACAAGCACCATCAGTTTCAGTTGATCCTCAAGCCTTCGCCCGACGATGTTCTCGATCAATACCTAGGCAGCTTGAAGGCGATCGGGATCGACCTGACGAAACACGACATCAAGCTCGAAGAGGACAACTGGGAAGCTCCCACCCTCGGAGCTTGGGGCGTTGGTTGGCAGGTGATGTTGGATGGTCTCGAGATTACGCAGTTTACCTACTTCCAGCAGGTCGGCGGCATCGACTTGGAGTTGGTCCCGGCGGAGATCACTTATGGCTTGGAGCGCATCGTCGCGTTCCTGCAAAACGTCGATAGCATCTACGACATCGAATGGGCGCCGGGCGTGAAGTATGGCGATGTGCGCTTCGCGGACGAATTGCAGTACTCGGTCTATAACTTTGAGATGGCGAACGTGGATCGGCTGTGGCGGCTGCTGGCGGAGCATGAAGGGGAATGCAAAGAGCTTCTTGCAATGTACCCGGACACGCCGAACAAGAAGCGCTTCCCCGTGCTCGCGACCTATGACCATGTGTTGAAGTGTTCGCACTTGTTTAATTTGCTGGACGCGCGCGGAGCCATCTCCGTGACGGAGCGCGTGGGTGTAATCAAACGTGTACGCGATCTGGCAGTTGGTACAGCGCGGATCTGGTCTGACCAGCAATCGCAAGCGCAGGAGGTGAGCGCGTGAGCCTCGACTTCTTGTTGGAAATCGGAACCGAAGAGATTCCGGACTGGATGATTCCGGGCGCGCTGGAACAACTCGCGAAGTTCGATTTGTTCGGCGTAAAACCGAACGTCGATGCGACGTCGCGGCGCTTGGTGATTTGGGCTTCGGGCTTGCCGGAGCGGACTGCTGATTCGGAGCAGGTGGTGAAGGGTCCGCCGCTGGCCTCGGGCGACAAGGCGGCCGAAGGCTTCGCGAAGAAGCAGGGCGCCGATGTGTCGGCGTTGCGCAAGGCCGGCAACTACTACGAACTGGTGAAGCGTGTTGAAGGTCGGGCCGTGCGCGACATTCTCGCGGAGACCTTGCCCGCCGCGATCCTCGGACTGCAGTGGCCGAAGACGATGTATTGGACTGGGGGCAAGACTGGTCCGCGCTTTATTCGGCCGATCCGCTGGATGGTGGCGTTGTTGGGCGATCAAGTTATTCCGTTTGAGCTCGCGGGCGTGAAGACGGGGAACATCACACGCGGGCATCGCATTCTGGGCTCGTCGTCGATTCCCGTGACCACCGCGAACTACGAAGCGGAGTTGCGTAAGAATTGCGTGATCTTGTCGTCGTCGGAACGGCGCAACAAGATTGAAACTGAGGCGACGGCGTTGGGAGCGACGATCGACCCCGACCTGCGCGAGACGCTTACGTTCATCACCGAATATCCGTCGGCGATTCGCGGTGACTTTCATCCCGACTATCTGTCTTTGCCGGCTGAAGTGTTGACTATGGTGATGCGGCATCACCAGAAGTATTTTGCCGTCGAGACCGCGCCGGGCAAGCTGGCTCCGCATTTTGTGGCCATCCTCAACACCAGTGGTGATCCGGATGGTTTGGTCAAACACGGTAACGAACGCGTACTCAAGGCTCGCTTCAACGATGCGCGATTCTTCTGGGATGTGGACCAACAGAAGAAGCTTGTGGATCGCGTGGACGATCTGGCGAAGGTCACTTTCCAGGCCAAGCTGGGATCCTACAAAGAGAAGACCAATCGCACAGTGGCCCTCGTCAAGGAGCTCGGCGGGGATGCGGATGCACAACGTGCGGCTTTACTTGCGAAGTGCGATCTGACAACCGACATGGTGAAGGAGTTCACCGATCTGCAAGGCATCGTCGGCGGATTGTACGCGCGAGCGCAAGGTGAATCCGAAGCGGTGGCGATGGCGATCTACGATCACTACAAGCCGCTGAGCATGGAGGATTCGATTCCTTCCACGCACAATGGGTTGCTGGTTGCGCTGGCCGACAAACTGGATACGCTACGCGGCTGCTTCAACGTTGGATTGATCCCGAGCGGGTCGAAGGATCCGTTTGCGCTGCGTCGCGCTGCACAAGGAGTCGTGAAGATTCTTATCGAAGGCAAGCTCGAATTCGCGTTGGATACGCTGGTTCAGGGTGAGCTAAAAGCATTCATGTTGGAGCGCATCCAACATTACTTCCGTGAAGTGCGCGGGTTCAAGTACGACGAAGTAAACGCCGTGCTGGCCTCGGGATGCGGAACTCTTCTGGACGTGGAAGCGCGACTGACGGCGCTGGCCGCCGTGCGACCCACGGAGAACTTTGAACCGTTGGCGGCGAGCTTCAAACGCATCAGCAATCTTCTCAAGCAATCGAGCTTCAAGCCGGCTGGTGCTGTGGATACGGGGTTGCTCGAAGCGGGACCGGAAGCAGACTTGCACGTCTCGTTTGAAACGGTTCGAGCGGCGACAAGGAATGCGGGCTATCAACAGACGTTAGAGGTGGTCGCCACGCTGCGATCGAAATTGGATTTGTTTTTTGACAAGGTGCTGGTCAACGCTCCGGACGAACGTGTGCGGGCGAACCGGCTCACCTTATTGCATGAGTTACTGGCTGAATTCTCAACCATTGCGGATTTCTCGGAAATTGTGACATCAGGAGACCAGAAATAAAAATCATGAAGAACTACGTTTATAACTTTGGCGGCGGCAAGGCCGACGGCGACGGGAAGATGAAGGAAGTGCTGGGCGGCAAGGGTGCTGGCCTGGCGGAGATGAGCAAGGCGGGTGTGCCGGTGCCTCCGGGCTTTACGATCTCGACCGAGGTCTGCAACATCTTCTTCGAGAACGGGAACAAAGTTCCCGAAGAGATCAACCAACAGGTTTTGGCCGGCTTGGCCAAACTGGAAAAGCAGATCGGCAAGAAGCTGGGCGATCCGAAGAATCCGCTGCTGGTCAGCGTGCGCAGCGGCGCGAAGTTCTCCATGCCGGGCATGATGAACACGATTCTCAACCTCGGCTTGAACGACAAGACGGTTGAGGGTTTGGCGAAGCTCAGCGGCAATGCGCGTTTTGCTTATGATAGCTATCGTCGCTTCATCCAGATGTTCGGGGAAGTGGCGCTGGATATCGAGATGGAAAAGTTCGATCACATCTTCGACGCTCGCAAGAAAAAAGCTAAGGTCAAGCTGGACACCGATCTAAATGCCGATGATTTGCAGGCCATCATTGCGGACTATAAGAAGTTAGTGCAGAAGGAAACCAAGAAGCCCTTCCCGCAGGACGCCTACGATCAGCTCGCGATGTCCCGCGACGCGGTGTTCCGCAGCTGGTGGAATCCCAAGGCTTCGTACTATCGCAAGATGGAAAAGATTCCGGACGATATCGGCACCGCAGCCAGTGTGCAGGCGATGGTGTTCGGTAACATCGGCGACGATTGCGCAACGGGCGTAGGCTTCACACGCAATCCGTTGACGGGCGAGAAGGAATTCTGGGGCGAGTTCTTGATCAATGCCCAGGGTGAAGACGTGGTGGCTGGCATCCGTACGCCGGAACCGTTGTCGGACCTGGAGAAGTTGATGCCGGAAGCATACGCGCAATTGCACAAGATCACAGAGAGCTTGGAGCATTACTACCGTGACATGCAGGACTTCGAGTTCACCATCGAGCAGGGCACGCTGTACATGCTCCAGACTCGCAATGGTAAGCGGACCGGTCCGGCGGCTGTGCGTGTGGCCGTGGACCTCCAAAACGAAGGCTTGATCGACAAGCGTGAAGCCGTGTTGCGGGTGGCTCCGTCGCAGTTGGATCAATTGTTGCACCCGGTGTTCGATGGTCCGTCACTGAAGAAGTTGATGGAGATCGCGACGGGCATCTCGGCGAGCCCTGGCGCAGCTGTTGGGCGCGTGGCTTTCAGCGCGGACGACGCAGTGGTGATGTCCGCGAAGGGTCCGGTGATTCTGGTCCGCAAGGAAACGACTCCCGACGACATTCACGGTATGGACGTGGCGAAGGGTATTCTCACCGCAGTCGGCGGCAAGAGCTCACACGCTGCTGTCGTAGCGCGCGGCATGGGTCGCCCTTGCATCGTGGGCGCGGGTTCGATTTCGATTGACGAACACGGCAAGAAGTTCACTGTTCAGGCGAAGGGCAAGCAGGTCGTAGTGAAGGCCGGCGACTGGATTTCGATGGACGGCGCGACGGCCAAGGTGTACGCGGGCCAGGCGTCGACGAATGAACCCGATCCGAATTCAGCGCACTTCGGCACGTTGATGAAGTGGGCGGACGAGTTCCGTGGCAAGTTCGGTGTGCGTGCGAACGCGGATATTCCGCGCGATGCGAAGGCGGCTCGTTTGTTCGGCGCCGAAGGCATCGGGTTGTGCCGCACGGAGCACATGTTCTTCGCCGAAGGTCGCATTCCGCTGGTCCAGGCCATGATCCTGGCACGCGATGAGAAGACTCGCCGCAAGGCTTTGGCGAAGTTGTTGCCGATGCAGCGCAAGGATTTCGCGGGCCTCTTCAAGGCGATGGACGGCTTCCCTGTGGTGATCCGTACTCTGGATCCTCCTCTGCATGAGTTCTTGCCGAAGCGCGAAGACTTGATGGTGGACCAGGCTCGCTTCCCGCACGCGACTGCCGCGCAGAAGAAAGAAATGGCCGAGAAGTACCGCATGAGTGTCGGCGAACTGAAGAAGGGCATTCCCGAACTTCTGCATCGCGTCGAAGAACTGCACGAGTTCAACCCCATGCTGGGTCATCGCGGTTGCCGCTTGGGCATCACCTATCCGGAAATCACGGAAATGCAGGCACGCGCGATTTTTGAAGCGGCTGTGGAAGTGACCAAGAAGGGTATCAAGGTCATCCCCGAAGTCATGATCCCGCTGGTGGGCAGCGTTCGTGAGCTGGAACATCAGAAGTCGATCGTGATCAAGGTTGCCGAAGAAGTTCTCGGCAAGGCCGGTCTCAAGAAATTGCACTACATGGTGGGCACGATGATCGAGATTCCGCGCGCAGCAATGACCGCGGATGAAATCGCACGCGAGGCGGAGTTCTTTAGCTTCGGCACGAACGATCTGACGCAGACCACCATGGGTCTGTCCCGCGACGATTATACGAAGTTCTCGGGTCACTACGAAAACCTGAAGATCTTCAAGGCGGATCCGTTCGCCTCGATCGATCAGGGCGGCGTTGGTAAAATGATCGAACTCGCGATCAAGTTGGGGCGCAGCACGCGGCCTGACATTGAAATCGGCATCTGCGGTGAGCATGGTGGCGATCCGAGCTCGGTTGAGTTCTGCTATCGCGTGGGCATGGACTATGTTTCGTGCTCCCCGTATCGTGTGCCGATCGCGCGTTTGGCGGCGGCGCAGGCTGCGTTGTCCGACAAGTCGGAGTCGATGCGGACCGCATAGTCCTTAGGAATCTCTCTGAGCTTTGGCACGAACCGTGCTGGTAACAAGGCAAGGAGAGATTCTATGAAGAACGTTTCTAGATTAGCGGCCGTGGGTTTCCTCACGGCCGCTTTTGTTTTTGCACAGGGCGGCGATCAAGAGAAGACGCAGGACCAACAGAAGCAGCAACAAAAGCAGAAGAGTAAAGATGGCACCGGCGGAACTCAGAAGGGCGCGGCGAAGGGCAAGCGGACTGGTCCGCAGGACGGTACAGGACCGATACACGAACCGGGAACCGGCGGCGGCAAGGGTGGCGGCAAGCGCGGTGGGAAGGGAAAATAGCTCAGCCAGTGCGGTAGCGGTGAGCGATAGGGCTCACCGCGGTGCCGATGACACCCCGTGTAGTTTTCGGTAAGCCTCGGCGTAGCGTGTCGCCGGGGCGTAGGATTCGTTCCAGTTCGGGGGGGCGGGTTCGGACGCTAGTTTCAAAAGTCCGAGAGCGAGGGCCCGGTCGACGGTAGCCATGTTGTCGTAGTCGATCTTGTCGGCAGTGTCGGTCACTTTGTGATAATCCGGGAAGTCGTACGCGACGCTGAGTGTGTGTGCCGGGATGCCGAGGTCGGCGAGGGTTTGGTTATCGCTACGACCGAAGTATGCATCGCTGGAGGAGGCGTCCTTCCAGATACGAACACCAGCCAGCAGGGCCGCATCCGCCAGGACGGCGGGCATGTTGGAGAAGTCAAAGCCTGTGATATTCGCGCCTTTAACTTGCGGTCCGTTCGTGGCATCGGTGCGGCCGATCTGTTCCAAGTTGAGCTGTGCGATGGTCGAGGCGATGGGGACGAGCGGGTGCTGTCCGTAATAGCGTGAACCCCAAAGCCCACGCTCTTCTCCAAAGAATGTCATGAAGAGAATGCTGCGTTTCGGTTTGGCACCTGCGAGTGCTCGGGCTAGTTCGATGACGCTGGAGGCGCCGCTCGCGTCGTCATTCGCTCCGTTGAAGATGCGATCGTCGCCGGTGGAGGCGAGGCCCACATGATCGTAGTGGCTCGACACAATGATGTAGGTGTCGCGTAATTTGCTGTCCGAGCCGCGCAGTAATCCCGCTACGTTGCGCATGGTTTTAGGCGAGCCCTCAGGGAGGCCGCGTTCGATTTGCGCGCCGCGCGTGCCGAAGTCGGAAAGCGATGCTGTTTGGAAATAGCTGCCGTTGATGGGTTCGAGTTTTGCTTTTTTAAACTGCTCCGCGATGTAGTCCGCGGCTTTGTCGAGGCCGCGGGACGGGGTGTTGCGGCCTTCCAGTTCGTCGGAGGCGAGGTAGGTGAGGTTCGCGCGTAACGATTCGACGGAAACGCGGTCCATGGCGGAGCGCTGTTGGCGCGTGGGTTTTTGCTGCGCCGAGAGGGTGACGGCGCAGAGGAGAACTACGAGTTGTCTTGAAATTCCTCGAGCCATAACATTTGGATCCGTTCTAACTTAGCTTCGTTTGATTTTAGCGGATCGTCGCCGAAGTCATCGAGCTCGGTGATCCATTTGTGCAGGTCGGTGAAGCGGATATGCGTTGGGTCGAGGTCCGGGAACTTTTCGTAGAGCGACAGGGCGATATCTTCGAAGTTGTCCCAAGTGAGTTTATTGGTCATGGATGTTGGTCCCTTCGAGGGCCTTGCCGATGGCGGTGTTCATGATCGCTTCGGCGAGTTTCTGGGTTGCGAAGTCGACCTGTTCGATCTTGGCGCGGATGAGTAAGTGGTCGTCGCCGTGGTAGACGACCAGGAGTTCATTGATGGCACGGTCAATCTCGGCTCGATCTTCGTCGGTGAGCGTCTGATACGCGGCGTCTTCGCGGGCCTTGTTGGTCGCTCCCATGACGCCATCGGCTTCGACGCGAGCCTCGCGGACCTGGCGTTCCTTGAGATCTTCTTCGGCGTTGGCGTAGGACTCGAGAATCATCGCTTCGACCTGTTCGTCGTTGAGTCCGTAAGAAGGTTTCACTTCGACAGTCTGTTCTGTTCCGGCGCGCAGATCCTTAGCGGTGACGCTGAGGATTCCGTTGGCGTCGATTAGGAAACGAACCTGTACGCGAGCCATGCCAGCGGGCATGGGCGGGATGCCTTTGAGATCGAAGCGGGCAAGGCTGCGGCAGTCTTTTACTAGCTCGCGCTCGCCTTGGACGACGTGGATCAAAACGTTGGTCTGACCGTCGACGCCGTTGGTGAAGAGTTCGGTCTCCGACGCTGGGATCGTTGAGTTGCGATGGATCAACTTCGATACAAGGCCGCCCATGGTTTCGATGCCGAGGGAAAGCGGAGTGACGTCGAGGAGCAATGCGTCCTGGACGTCGCCTCCGAGGATACCGGCCTGGACGGCGGCCCCGAGGGCTACGACTTCGTCAGGGTTGAGTTCGGTGTGCGGACGCTTCTTGAAGAGTTTCTCGACAGCGGAGCGTACCAACGGGATGCGTGTGGAGCCGCCCACCATCACGACTTCATCGATCTGTTCGGCGGTAACGCCGGCGTCCTGAATGCAGCCGCGGCAGGGGCCGAGCGTGCGGTCGATGATCGGTTCGATCAATTTATTGAAGAGGTCGACGGTGATCTTACGCTGGTAGGAGCGATCGCCATATTGGAGATCGATGGTCGCAGCGGGTGCGAACGAGAGGGCTTCTTTGGCCAAGATGACTGCGCGGCGCAGGAGTTGAACGGCCTCAGGCTTGGAGGAGATGTCTTCGCCCCATTCCGATTGGATGTCTTCGAGCGCGATGTGGAGCAGCAAGTTGTCGATGTCGTCGCCGCCCAGGTGCGTGTCGCCGTTGGTTGCGAGCACTTCGAAGATGCCATCGTGCAGGCGCAGGATAGAGATGTCGAAGGTACCGCCGCCGAAGTCGTAGACTGCGATGAGGCCCTGGTTGCGCTTGTCGAGTCCGTAGGCGAGCGCTGCGGCTGTCGGTTCGTTGACCAAGCGCAGAACTTCGAGTCCCGCGATGCGACCGGCGTCTTTCGTGGCCTGGCGCTGGGCGTCGTTGAAGTATGCGGGTACGGTGATGACCGCTTGATCGACGGGTCCACCGAGGACTTCTTCCGCGTCCAGTTTGAGCTTGCGTAGGATGTGCGCGGAGATTTCGGGCGGGGTCAGGATCTTATCGCCCAGTTGGAGCTTCAATACAGACTCGCTGCCTGGTGCGAGGTGGAAAGGGAATAGCTTGAGTTCGTCTTGAACGTCGGCGAGCCCGCGACCCATCAAGCGTTTGACAGAGTAGACGGTGCTGGCGGAATCCGTGACGAGGCGTTCGCGTGCTTCTCCACCGGCGATGATTTCTCCCGACGGCAGGACAGAGACGATGCTCGGGACGATTCCAGAGAGGATGCGGGGGCCAGTGAGATCCATCACCGACACCAGACTATTGGTGGTGCCGAGGTCGATCCCGACAATGTGGGATTTCGATTCGCCGAAATCAATTTGCAGAGTGGACATGGAGTTCTTTCTCGACGTCTCGCACCAGGTTCGCTACATAGCGGCGGCGATTGAGGGTCGCACGGATCTGGTCGAGCGTTGAAGGTTCGGGTGAAGCGTCGTGTTGGGCGAAGAGCGCGTTCAATTCGGTGTCTGACACCGATAACATCGCTTGGAATTTGGTGGCGGCTTCGGAAAGCTGTCCGCGGGCGGATTCATCGCCTTCGCGGAGTTCCTCAAGCGCCATGTTGAGCTCAAAGATTTCCTCTAACAATTCAGGCGGTGCGTCTTTGGAAAGTTCCACGCCGCGTTCTGTCAGGAAATACTCGGCGCGAGCGATGGGATCGCGCAAGGTGCGGAAGGCGTCGTTTAGTACAGCGGTCATCTCTAAAGCTTGATCTTGTTCCGCAGCGCTGGCGCGGCTGTAGCGATCGGGGTGCCACTGACGGCTGCGCTCATAGAAGTGTTTTTTGACCTCTTCCATGTCGAGCGCCAGGGTGGGCGCGATGCCGAGCGCTTCGTACAGCTTCATTACGCGGAAAAGGATGTCCCGCAGCCACAGCTCTTCTTGGCATGGGGATTCTCAAATACGAACCCGGACTGAATGATCGAATCTTTCCAGTCGAGCGTCATGCCGTCGAGAAACACCAGGCTCTTTGGATCAATAAAGACGCTCACATCGTCGAACTGCATGACGGTGTCGGTAGCGCGCGGCTTGGGGTCGAACTTGAATTGATAGCTCAAACCAGAGCAGCCGCCACCGAGCACGCCCAGACGCAGCCCACCGGTGACGCCCTGCTTCTTGAAGGCATCGCGGATTTTGTCGACCGCCTTGGGCGTTACGGTGATCGCGGCTTGTTTGGGCGGTGCTAGTGTTTCGACACTCATGATTTCTTCCCTGTGAAGTTAGGCCTGTGAACTTAGACTTGTGCGGACTTCTTCTTGTAATCGTCGATGGCGGCCTTGATGGCGTCTTCGGCCAGCACGGAGCAGTGAATCTTCACCGGCGGCAGGCTGAGTTCGTTGACGATGTCGGTATTCTTGATCGCCAGTGCTTCGTCGACGGTCTTGCCGCGCAGCCATTCGGTGGCGAGCGATGAACTCGCGATGGCGCTGCCGCAACCGAACGTTTTGAACTTGGCTTCTTCGATGATACCGGTGGAAGGATTGACCTTCACTTGGAGTTTCATCACGTCCCCGCATTCCGGGGCTCCGACCATGCCGGTGCCCACGGTGGGATCGGACTTGTCGAGCGAACCGACGTTGCGGGGGTGATTGTAGTGGTCGAGAACTTTATCAGAGTAGGCCATGGTTGTTTCCTTTTAGTGCGCGGTCCATTGGACCTTGGTCAAGTCGATACCTTCTTTGTGCATTTCGTATAGCGGCGAAAGTTCCCGCAGCTTTTGCACGACTTCGATAACTTTACCGGCTACGTAGTCGACTTCCTCTTCCGTATTGAAGCGACCGATGCCGAAGCGGATGGAGGAGTGAGCGATGTCGTCACCCGCGCCGAGCGCTTTGAGGACGTAGCTGGGTTCTAGCGTGGCTGAGGTGCAAGCCGAGCCGCTGGAAACCGCGATATCGTTGATGCCCATCAGTAGCGATTCGCCTTCGACGAACGCAAAACTGATGTTGAGGTTGTTGGGCAACCGCGAATCCATGGTGCCGTTGATATAGACTTCATCGAGCGCGCCCATCAAACGATCTTTCAGTTTGTCGCGTAAATACGCCATGCGCTTCGATTCAACGGGCATCTCGGCTTGCGCGATGGCGCAGGCTTCGCCTAATCCCACGATGCCGGGAACGTTCAGTGTGCCCGAACGCATGCCGCGTTCGTGGCCGCCGCCGTCAATCTGCGCGGTCAGTTGCACGCGCGGACCTTTGCGGCGAACGTAGAGAACGCCGACGCCCTTCGGTCCATAAACTTTGTGGCCGCTGATGGAGAGCAGGTCCACGTTGTCCGCGATTACGTTCACTGGGATCTTGCCGACTGCCTGCACGGCATCGGTGTGGAACAGGACGCCGCGTTCCTTGGCAAGCTTGCCGATCTCCGCGATAGGTTGCACCACGCCAATTTCGTTATTGGCGTACATGATGCTGATGAGGATGGTCTTGTCCGTGATGGCGTCGCGCAGTTGGTTGAGGTCCACCAAGCCGTTGGCCTGGACCTGCAGGTAAGTGACGCGGAAGCCATCCTTTTCAAGACGCTTGCAGGTGTCGAGCGTGGCTTTGTGCTCGGTCGCCGCAGTGATAATGTGGTTGCCCTTTTCGGCGTACATCTCGGCAACGCCCTTGATGGCCAGGTTGTTGGATTCCGTCGCACCGCTGGTGAAGACGATTTCCTTGGCGGTGGCGCCGATCAAACTCGCGATCTGCTTGCGAGCCTTTTCGACTGCGTCTTCCGCTTGCCAACCGAAGCTATGGTTGCGGCTGGCGGGATTGCCGAAGATTTCGGTGAAGTACGGTTTCATCGCCTCAAACACGCGCGGGTCGACCGGCGTGGTGGCGTGGTAATCCATGTAGATGGGGAATTTCATGTTCTTGGCCTTGGGGACGGTGCTAGTTGGATGCTTGAGACCATGCCGGGGATGCTTGGGATGTCCATGTCATCCGAAGATAGGTCGGCGACGGTGATGCTCGATAGCAGCCGCAGAATTCCTTCATGCACCTTGCGCAAGGGTTCGCGCACGGGGCAGGATTGGCTCTGATCGCACTCGGCGTGATTCGCGTGTTCGGTGAAGCAGTGGGTCAGGATGATGGGGCCGTCAATGCCGCGGATGGCTTCGAGCGCCGTGATGTCGTGCGGGTCGCGAGCCAAACGGTAGCCGCCGGTGGCTCCCTGTTCGGAACTCAGCAATCCGTTGCGGACCAGAGTTTGCAGGACCTTCGAAAGCAGGGGCAGGGGAATTCGGTACTGATCCGCGATATCCTTAGCCGAGGCTGTGCCCGACTGCCGGGACAAGTGGCGGAGGGCGATTAACCCGTAGTCGGCTTTCTTGGTAAGTTTAAGCATGTCAGACTCTTTCGGTCCCAGTTCAAGAGTACCAATCGCTAGGGTTGGTGTCAAGAATCTGTAAGTGTTTGAGTTACAATTGATTAGAACCTATGAGTGAGACGGCAAAACCGGTTCGCATCCCGGATTTCGCGGCCAAGAAGCGGGCGGGCGAGAAAATCGCGATCCTGACCGCGTATGACGCGACGATGGCTCGGTTGATCGATCGGGCTGGGGTGGACGCCATCCTGGTGGGCGATTCGTTGGGCATGGTGGTGATGGGCTGCGAGACCACCTTGGAAGTCACGATGGATATCGCGGTGCATCATACGAGGTCCGTCGCGAATGGGACGCGGCACGCTGCGGTGATCGCGGACATGCCGTTCCTCAGTTACCAGACCTCGCTTGCGGATGCTGTGCGCAATGCGGGTCGGCTACTTGCGGAGGGGCACGCGTCGGCGGTGAAGCTGGAAGGCGGACGCGCGATGGCGGAGACAGTGGCTCGGTTGGTGGATATCGGGATTCCTGTGATGGGGCATCTCGGCGTAACGCCGCAGTCCGTGCATCGATTGGGTGGGCATCGTAAGTTGGGAATGAGTGAAGCGGATCGCTTGCTGGAAGACGCGACGGCGTTGGAGCAGGCCGGAGCATTTTCCATCGTGCTGGAATCGATACCGACGGAAGCTGCGAAAACGATTACCGAGGCCCTGAGCATCCCGACGATTGGCATCGGCGCGGGTCCGCACTGCGATGGACAAGTGCTGGTGAGCTACGATGCGTTTGGATTGTTCGATGAATTTGTTCCGTCCTTCGTGAAGCACTACGCTAAGCTGGGCGAAGAAGTTGTGCGCGCGGCAGCAGAGTATGCGGCGGAAGTGCGTGACGGACGGTTCCCCAAATAATGACTAAAGTCTATCCGACGATTGCCGGTTTACGAGCAGCGGTTCGCGAGGCTCGAGGGCAGGGCAAGACGATCGGTGTAGTTCCCACCATGGGCGCTCTGCATGAAGGCCACGCGTCACTCATTCGCCAGGCGCGGGTGGAGACAGGATACGTTGTCGTCACGGTCTTCGTGAATCCGATTCAGTTTGATCGTCCTGAAGACTTGGCGCGCTATCCACGCGACTTGGCAACGGACGTCAAGTTGTGTGAGCGCATGGGCGCCAACGCAGTGTTCGCTCCTGAAGCGAACGAGATGTATCCGGGCACGCTGATGACATCGGTGGAAGTCACCGGCGTATCGGACAAGCTGGAAGGCGAGTTTCGTCCCGGCCATTTCAGAGGCGTCGCTACGGTGGTGGCGAAGCTGCTGAATATCGTCGGGGCGGACCGGGCGTACTTCGGCGAGAAGGATGCGCAGCAATTGGCGGTGATCCAGAAGATGGCGTTGGATCTGAATCTGCCATCGGAGATTGTCCCCGTGACAACGGTGCGGGAGCGCGATGGGCTGGCGCTCAGTTCCCGCAATCGCCTGTTGACCGAGGAGCAACGTCGTTTGGCTCCGGCGGTGTACCGGGCGCTATCGGCGGCTCGGGACAAGATTCAGGGTGGCGGGAGTCCGGCAGAGGCTCGCGAGGCAGCGATATCGATGCTCGCGGGGACGCCGGAAATCCAGGTGCAGTATCTGGAGGTCGCGGACGCAGCGACGATGCAGCCGGTGGAAAAAATCGGGGGTCCAGTGCGCGTGGCGGCAGCGGTGTGGCTCGGTAAGGTGAGGCTGATCGACAACGTTCTGGTTGGATAGCTCGCCGTCTTCTAAAAGTACTTTACAATTCAAAGTAATCGCCGTAGGATGGGTGCATGGTTCCCCGCATCTTCTCGATTGCCGCTATCCTTGCCGGCACGTCTCTCGCTTGGTTCGTTCTGGGAGGGACGATATCTTCCCGCAGCGAGGCGAGCAATGGTCGCCTTCGCGACAAAGTCGCGAGCGTTTGGGGGACGCCGCAAACTCAGTTGGCTCCTAGCGCGGTGAGCGGGAGCCGGCAAACAAACCCGGAGGCCAGCGATATCCAGGTGGGTCTTCGCCTGCAACATCGCCGCAAAGGCCTGCTGTGGTACTCGACGTACCTCGCTGACTTTCAGGGCGATTATGATTTCCGCAATACGGAAACAGAGTCCAGGCAAATGCAGTTCTGGTGGACTGTCCCTGCGACGGGAGCGGTGTACGACGATCTGCAAGTGAGTTGGAACGGCCAAGTACTTTCGCCGCAGATCTTCAAGGACCGCGCTATGGTTACCGCGAACCTGGAGTCTGGGCAGCCGGGACGTTTGCGAATCCGTTACCGCACGCAGGGCCTCGATTCGTGGCGCTACGCCTTTGGTCCAGAGATACAGCAGCTACCTAACTTTCATTTACGCGTGAATACCGATTTCCGCGCCGTGGATTTCGAGGAGAACACCCTGGCGCCCACGGAAAAGCGCGAGTCGGCACAAGGGTGGCAGTTAGATTGGACTTATCAGAATTTGTTCGCGGGACGCGAGATTGCAGTCGTCATGCCTGCCCGTGCGCAACCGGGTCCATTGGCCGCACAGATCAGTTTCTTCGCGCCTGTATCGCTGCTGTTCTTCTTCTTTGTGATGTTGATGCTGACGGCCCGCCGGGGCGTAGACCTGCATCCCATGAACTACTTCTTTATGGCGTGTTCCTTTTTTGCTTTCCACTTGTTGATGGCTTACTTGGTGGATCACATCGATATTTATGTCTCTTTCGGGATCTCCGCAACTGTCTCAGTGTTCCTCCTGGTAAGTTACTTGAGGATTGTCGTCGGGACTCAATTCGCGATTCGAGAGGCGGCCCTGGCGCAGTTGGTGTACCTGGTACTGTTTTCTTTCGCCTTCTTTTTCGAGGGATTCACCGGACTAACCGTTACTATCGGGGCAATTGTGACGTTGTTTATTACCATGCAAATGACGGGGGCGATTCGATGGGAACAGAAGTTCGCCTCGGGTCCATTCAAAACCAATTCGCCAGAGGTTGTTTGAAACAACGTCCTAATCGGATGTTTTATACTGGCGAGTATGAAGAAACAACTCTCCGTTGCGATGTTTCTGCTCGCGACGCAGGCTCTTTGGGCCGACCAGATCACGCTCAATAATGGGGACCGGATAACCGGGTCGATCGTGAAGGGCGACGCCAAGGAAATCGTTGTTGCGACAGCATCGGCAGGCAGCGTGACGGTGGCGCGGGCTTCGATTACTGCGATTGCGGCGGATGGTCCGGTGTATATTGGCCTCTCGGATGGGCAGACTGTCGCGGGTTCGCTGCAGACGACCAATGGCCAGTTGCGCGTGCAAACACAGGCGGCGGGAGTGATTACGACGGCACTGACGGAGGTGAAGACGTTCCGCAATCAAGTCGAACAAACTGCGTTTGAGACGCAGATCGAACGCTTCCGGAATCCGCGCATGGTTGATCTGTGGACAGGGTTCCTCGATCTGGGCTATGCGGCGACTCGGGGCAACGCGGAGACGCAGACCTTCACGCTATCATCGCGTGCGGACCGGGCCACGAATCGCGACAAGATCAGCGTCTACTACACTTCGATATTTGCATCCAACAAGACATCCGGCGCCCAGGCCACCACGGCAAACGCCAAACGCGGTGGGGTGCTCTATGATGTCAATCTCACCAGGAAAGTCTTCGCTTGGGGAGCTGTGGATCTGGAATCGGATCAGTTCCAGCAGTTAGATCTGCGCTTTGTCCCGGCGGGTGGTATTGGCCACCACGCCATCAATAAAGAGAACACCAAGCTCGATCTCCGGCTGGGTGTCACGGGCAATCGCGAATTCTTCTTCAATAACGTCCGCCGCAATTCCGCGGAACTGCAATTGGGCGAAGACTACTCGCACAACTTCTCGAAGGTCACATCGGTTCAGCAGCGGCTCCGCTTCTTTCCCAGTATGTCGAACGGCGGGCAGTACCGCATGAATTTCGACACGACGTTTGTCACGGCGCTCAAGAAGTGGTTCTCGCTTCAGTTCACCTTCAGCGATCGCTACCTCAGCAATCCGGTGCCGGGCCGCAAGAGCAACGACGTGCTCTACAGCACGGGCGTCCGCCTCACCTTCGCACAGTAGCTATTGCTTCGCCTGCGCCGCTGCTTGCTGTTCCTTCAGCGTGCGCAGGAAAACTTCCTCGACGATGTCCAGTTCGGCTTTGTAGCCTGCGGGGTCGATGAAGGGATTCGGTCCCTTGCCGATCAGTGGGAATTTTTCATCCATCCGGTACATGGCGGGGTGCGACCCGAGCGGTACGTCAGCGTGCAGTCCGCGCAGCACTTTGAACGCCTGCAAATATTCGGCGGCGATGGTGGGGTTCTGTGCATTGTTCACCAACTGGAAGCCGGGGTTCACGCCGACGCTGCCGATGATCACGACGTCGTAGGTCTTACCGTCTTCGGTGATCTTCGCGGTCCACGTGGTGCAGCCTTTGGTGTGCCCAGGCGTGAGGTGCGCGGTGAGCGTGGTGCCTCCCAGCGTCACAGTATCGCCATCATGCAGCACGCGGTCGATGGGGTGCTTCTTGCCGCCGGGCGTCATGCGTTCGAGCGCAGGGACGTCTTCCGCCATCGCCATGACCTGCGCTCCGGTCATTTCCTTCACCATCGCGTCGGCTTCCATGTGGTCGGCGTGGGCGTGGCTGCCCAGGATGATTTTGACGTCGGTGAGTTTGAAGCCTAACTTCTCGACGGAATCTTTAATCACCGGGACTGTGCGCTCGTAATCGGTGTTGATGAGAATATGGCCGGCGGGAGTCGTTATGAGAAAGGTGCCGAAGCTCTGCGTCCCCACGTAATACATGTTGCCGATAATCTTGTGTGGTGTGAACGCGGTGTCCTGCTGCTGCTTGGTTCCGATGTTGCGCTGGAAGAGTTCCTGCAGGCTCCACTGCTTGGCCGCCTGAGCCATCAATGCTGCCGCGGCGCATGTCGACAAGATCAGGGCAGTGAAGAAATATCGCGTTCTCATAATGCAGAACAGAATAACAGGATGGTCACGGTCGGGCAAAGGTGAGGATGTATTGCCCGCCGGGGGCATCGCGAATGGAGAGCAGTTCAAAGCCGTTAGCCTCGATTTGTCTCGACACGTCGGTAGCGCTTGCCCCGTTGTCGATTACGAGCAGCCTGCCTTCGGGCTTGATGGAGCTGCGCAGGTGGGCCAACAGTTGGTGCGGGTGGTCCAGTTGACGATACACGTTGATCAGAAATACGACGTCGACGGACGCGACAGCTAGTTTTGGATCGGCGTCTTGGGCGAGAACAGTTACGAGATCCCGGGCAATGATCTTGCCGCGAGGCCCGACGGCTTGGCTCAGTGAGGCGAGCATAGAAGTGCTAGCCGTCCCGACGTAGGCGACGGTCATGCCCTGCCGCAGAATCTGGGTAACGGTCGGTTCGGAAACGTCCCCCACTTGAGCGCGCAAAGTGAGCGATACTATTATGAGTAGGGTGAGCGCGGCCTTCAGGGCGGGATTCCTCAATTGAGAGAGTAACGCAGTTGTCAAGAGGGAACCGGTTGCGATATCCTTAGTCTTTCCCATGGCAAACACTATTTCCGCGCTGAAGCGCGTCCGTATCACAGAGCGCCGCAATGCGGTAAATCAGACTCGTAAGACTCGTCTCCGTCACCAGATCCGCAAAATGCGCCGTCTGTTGGACGCGAACGATGTGGCAGGCGCCACTAGCGCCGTGCCGCAGACCCATTCCTTGATCGATCGCGCCGCCAAGTGGGGCATCATCAAGAAGAATACGGCTGCGCGCTACAAGAGCCGTTTGACGGCTCGTCTCACCAAGATCTCGAAGTAATTCTTCGCGGGCGGCGCCTAGCGCGCCGTCAACGCGAGAATCATTTCTTCCATTATGATGCGGTCATCCGGGCGGGCATCGCGCAGATCTCGATCTGCCGCGAAGACCCGCTCGATTGCTTTTTCCAGACGCGCTTTTGGGAAGGCTTCCACCGTTCGTTCGATCTCTTGGGCCCGGGCTGGCCAAATGCGTGCGCCGAGCTTGGTGAAGTGGGCCTGAATCTGGCCTGCTCCGCGTAAGCCCGCCGATCTGGCCGCCAGCGCCATACGAAACTGCGTGGCGAGGAAGGTCAGCGCCAGCGGCATGTATTCGCCTTCGCGCGACAACGCATCCAGGATCTCCAAGGCTCGCGTTCGATCGCTGCGTCCCAAGGCGGCCACCAACGCAAAGACCGTCGATGAGTGTGCTTCGGCGACCAGCGCTGCGATGTCCTCCGCTGTTACCTTGCGTTCGGTGCCCGCGTAAAGGCTCAGCTTCTCGATTTCGTTCGTCAGCCGTGAAGCGTCGCCGCTGGTCACGTCCAGCAAGAGGGCCAGTTCGGCCAACCCCAACTGCAATCGGAGTTCCTTGGCTCGCTTCTGTGCCAGCGCGCGGGCGGCTTCCGGAGTGTAGGGACGGAACTCCACTACGGCGGGAATGGCGGCAAAGAACTTCTGCACGCGCTCTAATTTCGTTTTGTCCTCGCCGTCGAAATCGTACCGTGAGCAGTCGATCACCAACACCGTGTCCGGCGTGGGCTGGCGTAGATACGAAGTGAGTGCATCGACGTCGTTGCCGCCGGATTCTTCGTCGTCGCTAGCGGCGGCGCGGGTGCGGGGGACGGCGGCTTCCGCGCTACTCAGCCAGATCAGACGCTGCTGCGCGAATAGTGACATGGAGCGCGCATCGTCAATAGCAGCGGCCAGCGGAACTTGATCCAACTCATGCCGCGTGAAGCCGTCTTCGCGTGCTTCTTCCGGAAGTGCGGCGGCAAAGATCGCCTTGCGGCAGCGTTCCCGTTCAAACGCCTCGGGGCCCAAAAAAAGATAGACAGGTTCCGGACCGTCCTTCTTCAGCTTGGCTAAGAATTGATCCGGGGTCACTAGAAGTTCTCCAGAATCGACGTGACCACTTGCTGCGCCACACGCTCACTGGCGCGTTTCACCGCAAGGTCGCTCTCTTCAAAGTATTCGCTGGAGTTCGCGCTGATTTGGTAGCTCTCTTTGACCTCGAAGGCGGGGCGCTGAAACAGGATCTTGCCAGTGGCGCGTTCGGTCAGAGTGACCTGCATGGTAACGTGCAGGTCGGCCACGTTGGCGCGCTGCGCGACAGGGTCGAAGATCGTGGGGTTGTTGGTGTAGTTCAGGATCGTACCGCTCAAGACCATGTCCGCTTGCCCAGGGTCGGTGACAACACGATAGCGCGTGTGCGTGATGAACTCCCGAGCGAAGGCCTGCGGCATCACATCGTTGAGCTTGTACCGGATCGTGGAATTAGTGAACGCGGGAATGGCGACGGTTTTCAGCGATGGCGGCAAGAGGTCCGCTTTGCCTGCGACACGATAGCCGCAAGAAGATAGCGAGGCGAGCAGGACCAGTCCGAGCAGCGTTTTCACACCCGCTCCTTGGCGACTGCGATGGCGTTCTCGGCGGATAGGCGCAAGTTGTCGGCGACCATCCAGATCCAACACGCACGCGGATTGTTGCGATCGGCCTGGATCGCGCCGACACTGAGACCGCTCTGTCCTGCAATGTTCGCATTCGAAGGCGGCTCATCGGGACGTACATCGATCCCGGCCGCGGTCAAGATGCGGCTGAGTTGCTTGGTATCGACATTCGTTTCAAACTCGACCCAAATGGACATGCTGTGTCCGTGGAACACGGGAGCCTGCACCAAGCGGATGGACGGCATCGGTATCGCGGTCCAGGCGGAGAGTAGGGCTGCGGTGTCCTGGTGGATGCGCTGTTCGATTCCTTCGAGGGGTTCCAACGCCTCGTCGCCGTAGCGCGCGAGTAGGTTGAACGCCAGTTGTGTATCGAAAACGGTGATGTCGAGTTTCTTGAACGCGAGGACGCTCACCGTTTGCTTGCGAAGTTCCTCGATGCCGCGCCGGCCGCGTTCACTGGCTGGCTCGAATACGTGAACGACGGAAGCTGTAATTTTGGCGGCTGCAGTCAGTCGCGTCAGCAACATCGTGAGGGCGATGGCGCCTGGATGGGCGATGACTTGAACTGCCGAATCGGTCGGCTTGGTCGCCTTGGGCTCAGCAGAGGGCGCGCGCAATCGCGCTTTGGGCTGCTCTGCGAGCGATCCGGTGAGGTCGATCAATAGCCGTCCCCCGGCGTTCGGGCTCAGCTTCAGTGTCCGTCGGCTCGATGCGGGGGAGCCTGCAAGATAGGCGACGGTAGTGCCTTCCAGGCTAGCTGCTGAGAGAGGCAACATGACTACGGCTTCTTCATCGTCAGCGGTCAAGACCGTAGCGTCTTCCGCCGCAGCGGAGATCAATTGCACGCGGGGAGCCGGCTTTTCGGCTTCGAGTAGTTCGCGAATTTCACGTGCCAGCAGGGAATCGCCGCCTATGATGGCGACCTGCTGTTGTTTCGGAAACGGCAGTGTTGCCTTAGCCAAGTTGAGCCTCCGGGCTGGGGGTATCGGTCGGATTACGGGGTCCGCGGAATCGCCGCCGAATCAGTCCTCCGATGCGAATGACGATGCCGCTACCGACGTACGCGGTGGCGATGGCCAGCAATACAGGTCTAGGAAAGGCCCAGACCAAATAGATCAAGATGGCCGCCACGACGAACGCGAACTTCGATTGTGGTCGGAGCAGATTGAAATCCTTGAAGCTGGGGTATCGCCAGGTGCTTACCATCAAAAACGAAAGCACAGCCAACAGGGCCAGCCAAACGAGAGAGAAGATCCAGGAGCGCAGCGGTGTGCTGCCCGCAGCGAAGATGATGGACGCGATCACGGCCGCTGCGGCTGGAATCGCCAGGCCCACGAAGTACTTGCGGCCTGGACGCCCCGGATTCTTGGGAATCGGATTGATGGAAATGTTAAAGCGCGCAAGGCGCATGGCACCACAGAGCAGGTAGATAAAGGAAAGCAGGTAGCCGGCGCCGCGCAGTTGCTCAATCGTAAACGGTGCCGGAGGGGCGCTGGTGAACTCCAGTCCCCAGGCGTAGGCCATCACTGCGGGAGCGATGCCAAAGGTCACAACATCGGCCATCGAATCCATCTCGCGCCCGAAATCACTGACGGTGTTCGTCATGCGCGCGATGCGGCCGTCGAGTCCGTCCAGGCCGACTGCCCAGCCGACCGCTTGTGCGGCGGCAGAAAAATGCTCGCTGGCCGTAGAGATGTTGGCGGCGGTTTCCATGGAGCCGCGGAACGATTCCATGATGGCGAAGAAACCCAGGAATACGTTGCCTGCCGTGAAGAACGTAGGCAGCGCGTACGCCGCACGCCGGGGTTTACGATCCGGAGACTGCGGATCGATCAGATGCTCGCGAAGATTCTTCATGCCGTCTCTCGCATGCGGGCAATGACGGAAGAACCTGCTTTCACTCGGCTGCCGACCGTCGCTGTGACCTGCCATTCGGGTCCAAAAATGATATCGACGCGGGAGCCGAACTTGATCAGGCCGACGCGTTCGCCGGCTTGCAGGATGTCGCCAACCTTCTTGTAGCAAATGATGCGGCGGGCGATCAGGCCTGCGATTTGGCTGAATACGACTTTCGTCTTTCGACCTCCGACGGTGCCCTCTACGGTGAACACGTTCTGTTCATTCGCCGAACTCGCCTTCGGGTTGGCGGCATTGAGAAACTCGCCGGTCTTGTATTCGATGGCGGTGATTTTGCCTGGAATCGGGGTGCGATTTACGTGAACGTCGAAGATGTTGAGGAAGATACTGATCGTGGTGCCGCCTGCGTCGTTCTGTCGTACGATCACGACTTTGCCGTCGGCCGGCGAAATTGCAACGGGACCAGGGGGCAGTTCACGTTCCGGATCGCGGAAGAAGTTCAAACAAAATACGGCCAGAATGTAGAACGGAATGGCCCAGGGCCAGCCCTCTAAATATGTGACCGCCGCGGCGCCGATTAAGAAGCCAGCAGCATAGGAGTAGCCGTAAGACACCATTCCTTTCCATTGTCGCATCCGGCGGCGGGCTAGCGCCTAAGCATATAATCGTGAGAATCATGCCTGTGAACGCGCAGCACCTTCATACGTACTTCTTCTTCCCGTTTTCCATCGATAAAGAAGGCGTGCGTGAGACGCATGGTCACATCTGGAAGGAAGACACTCGCTGGATCGACGGGTTGGACGAGTGGATCGGCTCACACCAGCCTCCCTATCTGGATATGGTGTGGAAGCGGACGCCCTACACGCAGTTCGACCTGAACTCGCGCGCCTACCAGGACATGATTTTCTTCCACCCGATTGTGCGCCGCGTGTTTTTCGACACGACCGGGCAAGAGGGCAGTCGCGAGGCCTTGTTGCGCTGCTACACCATGCATCCTCCGATTGGGGGCAAGCTGTATTACGAGTGTGAGGACAACAAGGGCGGCAAGGCCTCGGTGGAGATCACCGATCTTCGCTTGTTCCTTTTCGCCAACGGAATCGGAATCTTGTCGCTGGGCGTCGAAGCCTGGAACTTGCCCGTCAAACACGCACTGTGGATCAACGAATCCATGCGTAAGGTGTACCCGTCGAGCGCTCGCCAGATTCGTGAAGGGCGGTCGCCCAGTCGCTCGGCTTTGGTTCTCGACCAGAAGGGAACTCGGACCCGTCTGGCGGAGGAGACCGCGGAAACAGGCGTAATGGTGGGATTCCAGCCTCCGCTGGCGCGGACGATCAAGTCTCTGATCTACTTCGCGGAATACAACAAACAAGAATTCGAGCCAGTACTGGACGAGCGCATGATCGTGTACACGTACCTGGAGATCGATCCTGCCAGCGTAGCCGCCAACTACAAGGACTCCGAGGAGTATCAGGTGCTCCTCAGCCGCTTGCTCTACGTTGAACACGACGGCGAGTCTTACCGTTACGAAGTGAACTTCTTGCGCGAACGCATGCAGGAACACTTATATCGACGCTGGGCGCATCAGGGGACCTATTACGGATTTACAAGTTACAGCAATGTCACCGCTGCCATTGGACAGTTCGATTGCGGCGGACACCAGTTATCCGAAGGCTTCCTGATCCATCGCATGTTCGACACGCGCTACTACTTGATGGCCTTGGTGGGCCTCTTCTATCGCGCAACACTGCTCGACTTCGGCGAGCGCACCGCGTTGGTTTCGCGGCGACTTTATGAGTCGGATCGTCACTTGACGCCGGACAATGTCCTAGCTGCAAACCACCTGCGTAGCGAGTTTCTACACTTTTCCAACTACTGGCACTTCGACGAACTGGCCAACAAAGAAGAGGAGTTGGAACATTTCGAGCTGCAATGTCAGTTCTATCGCATCAATGCGATGAAGGAAGAGATCGAGCAGGAAGTCGAATCGTTAGGGGCTTCAGTGCAGGAACACTATCAGTTCCGCAACACCGAAGCGATCAACCGGGTCGCGATGCTCAGTCTCATCCTCGGCATCGGTGCGATGATCACTGGGTTCTTCGGCATGAACTTCGGTCGAGGATTTGCCGAGACGTTGTTTGAACCGATGGGAAGTTTCCCGCTGATTCATTTCGGGTCGATTGCGTTTGTCATCTTGATCGCACTCGGTGTGCTGTTGTTCTCGGTTTACGTCGTGGTCGTCAACTGGGCCGATTACCGCGATATTTTGGATCCTCACGGGAAGAAGGTCCGCGCCCGCAGTTTGCGGCGGGATCTCGATATCTAACGTTCGGTCGCGAGAATCAGGTTCGTCGGGACCGAGATACGCGACGGAACTTGCGGCAGGGTGAAGGAGAACGTCTCGGTTTGGTCGGCCGAGCGAACCCATTCTACGCGGCGCGCTCCGCCGGGTAGTTGGATCTCCAGAGGGATCTCTGTTGTGAAATCCGAAAATACGCCGCGTTGCGGTGATTGCTCATAGGCGACCGAACCAGACACGCGTACCGACGGTGCGCGCCCAGTGGTGCTGTATTTAATTCGCACAGCCGGGATTCCCGTGGAACGCACCCAGCTATCGAAAAATCCATCCACAGCTTCGGCGGTAGCCACGGGCGGTTCCGTTGCGGCCGCGCGCTTCGCCGCAAATTCTTTGATCAAGTTCTGAAAATTCTGGGTGGTGACCGGCTTGAGTTCAAAGCGGCGTCGCAGTTCGCCCAGCATCGCGAGAAAACGTTCGTCGCCCATCCGGTGGCGCAGCATGTGCAGGATCCAAGCGCCTTTTTCGTAGGTGATCGTGCGCCATGTGTCGGTGTTGCGTGCAGACTCTAAGCGATAGCCCCAGGTGAGCGGACCAAAGGAATCGATAGTCCCCCCATCCATGCTTGACGCGAGCAGGTCCAGCCGGAAATCGTTCAACTCGGCCTGCATGGTAGCCGTGCCACGTTTCTTCTCCAGCCACATCAGGGCGGAATAGTGGGCTAGCGCTTCCATGAGCCACTCGTCTTGATAGCCAGCCGGAGAAACGACATTGCCCCACCACTGATGTGCCACCTCGTGCGCCGCCATCAGGTCGGAGAAGAATGTTTTTTGTCGGCCGTCTTGCGCGCTTTGCGGGCGTTGGGCCTCTTCAAGGTAAGAGAGAGTCGAGAGGTAGATCAGGCCTGGGAAACCTTGTCCAGTGGTGCCGGGAATCGGAGAGACGGTGAGCGTCTTGAGCGGCGGGGGTCCAAAGGTGGCGGAGAAGAAACGCAACGATTCCGCTACGTCCGAAGCAACCGCTTCGAGTCGTCCCAATGGATCGGGCGCTTGCGCGGTTTGAATTACCGTTGTCGTTTGCGCACCTGTCTGAGGCGGTCCTCCACGATAGAGCGGCCGTACCTGTTGCGGAACCACCGTGGCCTTGGGGCGCGGTGCCAAGGCGGGGTCCAGTCCGCGGTTGCCGTAGACGTCCACCGCCATCCCATCCGCCACGTGCGAAATGCGCGCGTAGTTTCCCAGATTGAATCCGGCCACGCGAATCGGTCCAGCTGTTTGACGGCGCGTAATCCGAAAGTCACCTTCGGTCCGATCTTCCAGGACCTCCCCCGCAGTGACTAATGTGAGTCCTTTGGGATAGCGAAATTCCAGGCGATAGGTGGCGAACTCCAGCGCGAGCCGGGGATACCAGTTGGAACGCGCACCCACGGAATAGACGCCGTTGCCCCTATCCACGATCACGTCGCCTTCGTGTTCCAGTTCTAATTGGTGGATGCTGCCAGGCGCCAGTACCGTCGGCGCGACCACCAGAAACAAATCGTTTTCATCCGCTCGCAGCGCGCGCGTTCGTGCCGACTCCTGTAATACGATCTCCACGGGCAGACCATCTAGCCGGGCTGCGGTGACTTGCTCCGCTCGCGAGATGCCAAACGACAGAACTCGTCCGGGAGTCTTTCCAATGGTGAGTTGTGCGCGTGTGGTTGCTTTCAAACGCAGCGAATCGTCGAGTGCGGCCGTGATGTCATACGACGAGATGCTGTACGGTACTTCACTTGCTCGTGCGGAACCTTGGCGATTTGCGCGCGCCGGGAAGCTCGTCCAGACGTCATAGGCGAAGGCTCCTTCATGCTGTGAAAGTTGGCCGGCCAGGATCTGGTCATCTCCCAGCGGATCAAATATGACGTCAAAATTTCCCAGCCGGTTGTTCTGCAGCGCTACGAAAAGGAAGCCTCCGCCGGGGCGCACCGGAGAGAGCATGTCGGCGACAATCCGCTGCGCCAGACTCTCGTTCAGGCTCTCGATGACCGGGTCCCATCTTGTTGCCAAAGCCTGCCCGATATCCGAGGCGGGTCGGCTGCGGCCTCCTGCGGCGATCTCATCCAACAGCATCTTGGCCGAGCCATCCGTAAAGGTCATGAGCGCGGCATCAAAGTGCTCGTCGAGGTTGGGGGTTCGGGTGAACTTGGCGAGGGACTGACGCTCGTCACGACGCGGAGGCAGCAGCAGCAGTTCACCGTCGGCGGGATCCTCGTCACCTGAGGTGAAGACCGCCGCTAGCCGTTCTCCGGCTACAGGTTTGGTGAAGATCAGGTACCCGTCATTGAAGTACAACTTGATGTCATCGCGATTGAACGAAAGGTCGCGGACCAAGTAACACTGTTCAGGATCAAGGGGTGCTTCACGAATCGCGCGGGCCAGGTCGGCACCCGGAGTTGAAGAGGGGGCAGGGGACTGAGCCCACAGAACGCCGGAAAGCATCGCGAGAAAGAGGGCGCTGTGCTTCACGGCGGATCGAGGGCTCCTCAGCAGGTCAGATGAACATTTCTTCGTCGAGCGTGGCGCGCTCCGGATTCGGACGGCGGCGCATCAAGTACTGCACGGCTGCTCCGACCCCGGCGGCGATTCCGGTGATACTGCGAATCGGCTTCAACACACCCTTGTGGACCAAGGCCACCGTGTCCTCGACGCGCGATAGAGCGTCCTCGACCACAGCTTCCGCGTAGGCCAATTGCTTGGTAGTCCGCTCCGCGGCATCGGTGAGAATGGATTCCAGTTGCTTGACCTGTCGATACCCGGTATCCAGAATCAGATTCGACTTCTGACGAATTTCGGCGATGGTGACGCGACTTTCTTCAATGGCAACGCGCGAGGTATCCATTAAGGATTCCACCTTGGGCAGCACCGCGAGCACGCGCTGCTGCAACGTTACCGTGGCCTTGTACATCCCAAACAAGAGGCAGGCCTGGATGACCAGCGCCACCGCCGAAACGATCACTGCGCCGGCCATGATATACAGCAACGTCGATTGGTCCATGAAACTAGTCGCTCTCCGTGGCAGCCGCCTCGCGGTAGGCTTGACGACCCGCTTCAACGGCCGCGGCGAGGGTTTCTTTGCGGCGCTGCAGCCCTTGCTTGCTGCGCTCCAATGCTTCGGCGGCGGTTTCTTGCAGGTCAGAGGTGCGGCGTTTCACATACTCAGCGCCCTCTTCGGCCTTGTCCTTCAACAAACGGCGGGTCTCTTCGCCAGATTGCGGGGCGAACAGCACTCCCACAGCTACGCCCAGGCCCAAACCCAGGAAGAAATACCCCAGCTTGTTGTCCTCTTCCACTATTACGTCGCCTTCACGTGCGTATCTTCTGGCCATGGTGACTCCCTTCGCACCCCCAGAATAACTCACTTTGGTCTGGATGCTACGCCGGTCTGCGAGGAACCCAACAATTCGGCTTGGCCACGAACACGATCTCTCCGTTTTGATTGAAAGCGGTCGACGTGAGGCTGACGATACCGAAGTCTGGTTTTGAGCGCGAAGGCGTGATCTTGGTGACTTCTGTGACCACGCGCAAGGTGTCCCCGGGACGCACGGGCAAGGGCCACGCCAGGTTGTCGACGCCCAACCCGAGCATCGGAGTGTTGCCCAACATCCGCGCCTCGGCGTTCAGTTTCATCACCAGTGCGGCGGTGTGCCATCCGCTGGCGATGAGTCCTTTGAACGCTCCCTGAGCCGCAGCTTCGCGATCCGTGTGCATCGGCTGAGGATCGAAACGCCGGGCGAATTCGAGGACTTCCTCTTCGTCCACGGTGATCGTGGGCGTCTCAAACTTATCGCCCACGGATAGATCTTCCAGATACCGGTCCATATTTTAAAGTTTCAACAGCGCACGTAATCGCTTGGCCTGTGCCCGGCTGACGGGGATCTCGGTCTGCTTCTTGTCGTCCATGCGCAGTTGGAAGCTGGACTTGAACCAGGGAATCACTTCCTTGATCCGATTCACGTTGACCAGGAAGGAACGGTGCACGCGCCAAAAAACGTCCGGGTCCAGATTCGATTGCAACTCTTCGATGGTCCGGTAGTTGGATTGGCCTTCGAGCTGCGATGCGACGACCGTAATCAAGCCGTCGTCGATGGTCGCGTAGACCACGTCCTGCGCATCGATCACAAAGTTACGTTGCGCGCTGCGCACCAGGAGCTTGGTCCGTTGCAGGCTGGGCTTCGGAGCCGCGACCGTTTCCGCCATAGCGGCTCGCGTACGTTCCGCGATGACCCTGCGCGCCCGCTCAATGGTGGCTTCCAGGCGTTCGGCCTCGATCGGCTTGAGCAGATAGTCGAGCGCTTCCATGCGGAACGCTTCCACCGCGTATTGATCGAAAGCGGTCGCCATCACTATATAGGGGAGCGGAATATCTTTTTCCCGCAGAGCGCGGATGACGCCCATGCCATCGAGGCCGGGCATCTGCACGTCGAGGAACACAAGGTCCGGTTCCAGGTCCTCAATCAGTTTTACTGCTTCAAGACCGTTGGACGCCGTGGCGAGGACTTCAATGTCCGTAAAACGTTGCAGTTGATAGGCAAGCTCATCGGAGGCGAGCTTCTCATCGTCTACCAAGACCGCCGAAATCGCGGCGGAGGTTACCGGCGCAGTCGCGCGATTCTGCATGAAATGCTAGTATAACGTAGATACCGTTAGTAACCCACCGCGCTCGCCGCGCGAAGTCCCCGGAAGGAGTCCCAGTTGGCCCAGGATAATGTCAAGATTGCGCCCGCGACAGGAAAGCTAGGCGTATTGATCCCAGGACTTGGTGCAGTCAGCACCACGTTCATCGCAGGTGTGGAAGCAGTGAAGCGTGGTTTGGCGCTCCCCATCGGATCGCTCACGCAGCTCTCCACTATCCGCCTCGGAAAGCGCACCGACAATCGTACGCCGATGATCAAGGATTTCGTGCCGTTGGCGAAATTGGATGATCTGGTGTTCGGTGGTTGGGATATCTTCGAAGATTCGGCTTACGAATCCGCCCTCAACGCCGGCGTGCTGGAGAAGACCCAGTTAGAGCAGTTGAAGGAACCGCTGCAGGCGATCAAGCCGATGAAGGCTGTGTTTGACACGGAGTACATCAAACGCATCAACGGCCCCAACGTCAAGCAAGCCGCCAACAAGATGGAAAAGGCTCAGATGTTGATCGAAGACATCGAGCGCTTCCGTAAAGAGAACAACTGCGCGCGTTTGGTCATGGTGTGGTGTGGTTCCACCGAAGTGTTCCATCAACCGGCCGCTTGTCATCAGACCCTGGCTGCATTTGAAGCCGGCATGTTGGCGAACGATCCGGAAATCGCTCCCAGCCAGATTTATGCTTACGCTGCGTTGATGTGCGGTGTTCCCTACGCCAACGGCGCGCCGAACCTTACCACCGATACACCCGCGCTGCTGGAACTTGCGCGCGACCGCAACATGCCCGTCTGCGGCAAGGATTTCAAGACCGGTCAGACGTTCATGAAGACGTTGATCGCTCCGGGCCTCAAGGCTCGTATGTTGGGCATCGCCGGTTGGTATTCGACCAACATCCTCGGCAACCGTGACGGCGAAGTGCTGGAAGATCCAGGGTCATTCAAGTCCAAGGAAGAGACCAAGCTCAGCGTGTTGGATCAGATCCTGCAGCCGACACTCTATCCCGATCTCTATAAAGACCTGCACCACGTTGTTCGTATCAATTACTACAAGCCCCGCGGCGATGCCAAAGAAGGCTGGGACAACATCGACATCTTCGGTTGGCTCGGCTACCCGATGCAGATCAAGGTCAATTTTCTCTGCCGCGATTCCATCCTGGCCGCGCCCATCGTGCTCGACTTGGCGCTTTTGATGGATCTGGCGCAGCGCACCAACATGCGTGGCATCCAGGAGTGGCTGTCGTTCTACTTCAAGGCGCCAATGCATGCCCCGGGCCTCTATCCCGAGCATGACATCTTCATCCAGTTGATGAAGCTCAAGAACACCTTGCGTTGGATGCGTGGTGAGGATTTGATCACGCACCTCGGCTTGGAATACTACGACTAAGTCTCCGGATCGAACTGTGGAGTGTCTTGTTATAGGCGGCACGGGCTTTATCGGCCGCACTCTGGTCGCTGAACTTCTGCGCGCCGGGCACTCAGTTACGCTTTTACATCGTCGGCCCAAACACGATTTGGGCCGACGTGTGAAAAATATTCAAGCGGATCGCAACGACGGCGCTTCCATGCGCGCAGCGCTGGCCGGCAAGAAGTTCGATATCGTATTCGACAACGTCTACGACTGGGAACGCGGGACCACGGCTGGCCATGTTGAATCGACCGCGCGTGCAGTCGCCGGGGATCACCTCCAGCGCTATATCTTCATGTCGAGCGTTGCCGCATACGGCGACGGACTCAACCATCCTGAGAGCGACGCTCTCGCTCCCGACGACGCCACCGATCTCTACGTGCGCAACAAGGCGATGAGCGAGCGTGCGCTGTTCCGCTTGCACCAACGCATCGGCTTGCCTGTGGTGACGTTGCGTCCTCCGTTCGTCTATGGCCCTGGTCTGGGCAACACGTTTTACCGCGAAGCCTTCTTCTGGGACCGCCTGCGTGCGGGTCGCCAGATCATCATTCCGGGCGACGGTCGGCGCTTGATGCAGTTCGTCCACGTGAAGGATCTGGTTCGCGCCGCTATCAGGGCGATGGAAACTCCCACGGCCGTGGGCCACGCGTTCAATATTGCGAATGCCCGGCCGATCACGCAAACCGACGCAGTGGAAGCGTTCGCCGCAGTGTGCCGCAAGAAAGCGCAATTGGTTCGGATCCCGCGCGAATTCATCCAGCGCGTAGGCGGGCATCCGTTAGGGCCGAAGCTGTATTTCGGGATGCACTACGACATGCCGCCCATCACTCAGGTCACGGTGAAGGCGCAGCGCATCCTCAAGCTGAAGATGACCGATTACGCAATCGGGCTCAAGGAAACCTATAAGTGGTATCTACGCCACAAAGATTTCCCGGAGCCCGATTACACGTTCGAAGATAAGCTGCTCGCTAAAGCGCTGAAGACCTAAGTCTTCTACGGCAGCGCGAACACGTACACACCGTGGCTGTTCGCCGGAGCCGGACCGCCACGACCGCCACCTGCGCCGCCGCTAGCCGCAACAATCGCGACATACTGTTTGCCGTTCTTGCCTTGATACGTCATCGGCATCGCGGTTGCGACGTACGGCAGTTCCACCTGCCACACCAGCTTGCCGGTCTTCGATTCATAGGCACGGAACAGTTTGTCTGAGGTGCCCCCGCTGATGAAGAAGAGTCCGCCACCGGTGGCGATACCTCCCGCGCTATTGCTGGAGCCCGTGTTCTGCTTCTCTACTGGAAGCCCAGGCGTCAGGCCGAGCGGCACTTCCCAGGCGAAGTCGCCCGTGCGGGCGTTGACCGCAACCAGACGGCCCCATGGCGGACGGAAGCAGGGCGCCGCACCCAGCGACTTGCCATCTTTGTCGCGCAGCGGAGCCGAGAAGTTCGAGCCTGACGGAGCGGTGCGGATGTATTCGACGTTCTGCATGTCGCCGGGGCCCTTATACTTCGGGTTCTTGATCAACCAGCCGATGAAGGGCGCGTCCTTGGTGTTGACGAAGATGTAGCCCAGGTTTGGATCGACCGCTGTTCCGCCCCAGTTCGCGCCGCCGGTGGTGCCGGGGAAGATGATGGCGGGCCGGGCGTTGTCGCCCTCCTCATGGTACGTGAACGACGTAAACGGACCGTCGCTATAGTAGTTCATCTTGTTCCACAGCTCCATACACGCCGCGGCGTGTTCCGGAGTTGTATCTTCGGGGCGCACCACGTCGTCCTTGGTCATGCGATCGCGGGCAATCGCCTTCGGCTTCGTCGGGATGGGCTGCGTCGGGAAGCTGACTTCCTTCGGCACCAGCGACTTCGTGACAGGCACTTCCGGGATGGGGAAAATGGGTTCGCCGGTGAGGCGATTGAGAATGTACATGTAGGCCGTCTTGCCCACCTGCACCAGCGCTGGAATCGTCTTGCCATCTTTCTGGATGTCGATCAAGCTGGGCGAAGGCGGCAGGTTGTAATCCCACAGTTCGTGATGCACCGTCTGGAAGTGCCACTTGTACTTGCCGGTCTTCATGTCGACGGCGACGATGGAGTTTCCGAACAGGTTCGCGCCGGGACGATCTCCGCCATAGTAGTTCGCGCCTGGACCGCTCACTGGAAAATAGATGAGTCCGTTCTTTTCGTCGATCGTGAGCGAGAAGGCCCACACATTGTTGCCCGTGCGATTCTTTTCGGAATCCTTCAGCGGCCAGGTATCGTGGCCGACTTCGCCTTCACGCGGGAACGTGTGAAACTCCCACAGTTCTTTGCCCGTGCGAGCGTCGTAGGCGTGCTGCACCGGGACCTGACCGCCACGTTCATCCAGTTGCGGACCGATGTGCGGCATGCCAGGTCCATAGAAGTTGGTCCCGATGAACAGTAGGTTTCCCACCACCGTCGGAACGCCAGCGTAAGGCACCTCCAGATTGACGAAGCCCTCTTTGCCGAAGCCCGGATCGATCTTGCCGGTCTTGGCATTCAAGCCGATCATCTTCTTGAGGCTGGTAAAGAGGATGCGCGGCGGATTATTTTTATCGCCGGGCCAATACCCGACGCCGCGGAAGCTTGCAAGACCTTCGGAAAGTTCGTAGCTCCACAGCTCCTTGCCTGTTTCCGGCTCCAGAGCCACAACGCGATCTCCGGCGGGCGTGTACATGATGCCATTGACCACGATGGGCGTGACTTCCTGATACAGTTCTGATCCGCTGGGGCCCGTGATGTTCGGCTTACCATCGCGATTAAAACGATACGACCAGGCCTGTTTCAATTGGCCGACGTTCTGTGGGGTGATCTGCTTGAGCGAAGAAAACTTCGTGCCCTTCAGATCGTGCGCCCACATGGGCCAGTCGCCTGCTGGATCCCGGCGAGCCTGCGGCAACAAGGCAGGTAACAAAAAGGCGGCAAGTGCGACGACTGCGATTCGGGCGCGCATGACAATGATCTCCTTCGGTAAAGTATATAGGTCTGCGTGTCTCGCCGCCATCTTCCCATCCTCGTTGTGTTCGCCGCTGTTCTCAGTGGGGTCTTTTCTTGGGCGGTGTCGAAGCCTGTCGATGAGACGGCTGGGTGGCGCATTGAGCGGGTTGCGATCAGCAAGGGCGGCCGCTGGATCGCCGTGGGCTCGGCTTCCGGTTGGATCGGGATTATCGATCAGACGCAGCCCGATTCGCCGCAGCGCTTTCGCGGAGGGACGGGCGACCTGCGCGATTTACGCTTCAGCCACGACGACCAATGGTTGATCGTGGCGAATGACAAGCCGTCGCGCCATCCAGTGCAGTCGCTGGGGTCGCTGGAACTGCTCGCGCCGGGGGAGGATCCGGGGGAGCCTCAAGTGGAAGTGCCGTGGACGGAAGAACACTCAAGTAACGTAGTTGCCGGGCCCGGTGGCATCGCGGTGTTCGGGAACCCTGAGGGGTCCATTGAGGTCCACGATACGGGCACCGGCAAGATGCTGCGCCGGTTTACGTTCCGGTAGGCGTCGTTTGGACTTCTCTCAATGACCATGCGCAACAGTTTCATGCCGTCTTCTGCCCGCAGTGAGCCAAAGCAATAATGCAAACACGAAGCCCAGCGCGCTTGTGACGCCGAAGAAGGTCATCATCGGTTGATAGCCCGCGGGGTTGAGTGCGCTCGCGCCGGCCCTGTCGTTGAGCCAGCCAGCCACCAGGTTCGCTCCGGCGATGCCCGCATTCTGCACTACGAACATGAGGCCGAGCGCTGTGCCGTAGCGTTCGGGCGAGACCAGCTTGCTTGTCAGTGGCCACATCACTGCGGGGACCAGCGAGTAGCTCACGCCGATCAGCGCCGTCGCCACCCAGAGACTCCAGTGCGTCGCGGCCATGATGACGATCGCCACTGGCAGAAGCAAC